>NZ_JBIBHM010000037.1:0-1053 GCF_042957025.1 Streptomyces sp. NPDC008139 | reverse complement strand
TCCAGGTCGGGTCGGTCCCGGTGGGCGGGGACGCGCCTGTTTCCGTCCAGTCGATGACGACGACCCGTACCTCTGACATCGGTGCCACTCTTCAGCAGATCGCGGAGTTGACGGCTTCGGGCTGTCAGATCGTGCGGGTGGCGTGTCCGACGCAGGATGATGCCGACGCGCTCGCGACGATCGCGAAGAAGTCGCAGATTCCGGTGATCGCGGACATTCATTTTCAGCCGAAGTACGTGTTCGCGGCGATCGATGCCGGGTGTGCGGCGGTTCGGGTGAATCCGGGGAACATCAAGCAGTTCGACGACAAGGTGAAGGAGATCGCGCGGGCGGCTTCGGAGGCGGGGACGCCGATCCGGATCGGTGTGAACGCGGGGTCGCTGGACGCGCGGCTGCTGAGGAAGTACGGGAAGGCGACGCCTGAGGCGCTGGTGGAGTCCGCGCTGTGGGAGGCGTCGCTGTTCGAGGAGCACGGTTTCCGGGACATCAAGATCTCGGTGAAGCACAACGATCCGGTGGTGATGGTCAACGCGTACCGGTTGCTGGCGGCCCAGTCGGACTATCCGCTGCATTTGGGTGTGACGGAGGCGGGTCCGGCGTTCCAGGGCACGATCAAGTCCGCTGTGGCGTTCGGTGCGCTGTTGTCGGAGGGGATCGGGGACACGATCCGGGTGTCGTTGTCGGCTCCTCCGGCGGAGGAGGTCAAGGTCGGTATCCAGATTCTGGAGTCGTTGAATCTGCGGCAGCGGCGGCTGGAGATCGTGTCGTGTCCGTCGTGCGGGCGTGCTCAGGTGGATGTGTACAAGCTGGCGGATCAGGTGTCGGCGGGTCTTGACGGTATGGAGGTCCCGCTGCGGGTCGCGGTGATGGGCTGTGTCGTGAACGGTCCGGGTGAGGCCCGTGAGGCTGATCTGGGTGTGGCGTCGGGCAATGGCAAGGGTCAGATCTTCGTCAAGGGTGAGGTCATCAAGACCGTGCCGGAGTCGAAGATCGTCGAGACGCTGATCGAAGAGGCGATGAAACTCGCCGAGCAGATGGAGGCCGACGGGACCA
>NZ_JBIBHM010000036.1:0-1394 GCF_042957025.1 Streptomyces sp. NPDC008139 | reverse complement strand
GGACAAGCCCTCGGCCTATTAGTACCAGTCAGCTCCACCCCTCACAGGGCTTCCACATCTGGCCTATCAACCCAGTCGTCTACTGGGAGCCTTAACCCCTCAAAGGGGGTGGGAGTCCTCATCTCGAAGCAGGCTTCCCGCTTAGATGCTTTCAGCGGTTATCCCTCCCGAACGTAGCCAACCAGCCATGCCCTTGGCAGGACAACTGGCACACCAGAGGTTCGTCCGTCCCGGTCCTCTCGTACTAGGGACAGCCCTTCTCAAGACTCCTACGCGCACAGCGGATAGGGACCGAACTGTCTCACGACGTTCTAAACCCAGCTCGCGTACCGCTTTAATGGGCGAACAGCCCAACCCTTGGGACCGACTCCAGCCCCAGGATGCGACGAGCCGACATCGAGGTGCCAAACCATCCCGTCGATATGGACTCTTGGGGAAGATCAGCCTGTTATCCCCGGGGTACCTTTTATCCGTTGAGCGACGGCGCTTCCACAAGCCACCGCCGGATCACTAGTCCCTACTTTCGTACCTGCTCGACCCGTCAGTCTCACAGTCAAGCTCCCTTGTGCACTTACACTCAACACCTGATTGCCAACCAGGCTGAGGGAACCTTTGGGCGCCTCCGTTACCCTTTAGGAGGCAACCGCCCCAGTTAAACTACCCACCAGACACTGTCCCTGATCCGGATCACGGACCGAGGTTAGACATCCAGCACGACCAGAGTGGTATTTCAACGACGACTCCCCGATAGCTGGCGCTACCGGCTCACAGTCTCCCACCTATCCTACACAAGCCGAACCGAACACCAATATCAAGCTATAGTAAAGGTCCCGGGGTCTTTCCGTCCTGCTGCGCGAAACGAGCATCTTTACTCGTAGTGCAATTTCACCGGGCCTATGGTTGAGACAGTCGAGAAGTCGTTACGCCATTCGTGCAGGTCGGAACTTACCCGACAAGGAATTTCGCTACCTTAGGATGGTTATAGTTACCACCGCCGTTTACTGGCGCTTAAGTTCTCAGCTTCGCCCTGTCGAAACAGGACTAACCGGTCCCCTTAACGTTCCAGCACCGGGCAGGCGTCAGTCCGTATACATCGCCTTACGGCTTCGCACGGACCTGTGTTTTTAGTAAACAGTCGCTTCTCGCTGGTCTCTGCGGCCACACCCAGCTCAAGGAGTAAATCCCATCACCAGACATGGCCCCCCTTCTCCCGAAGTTACGGGGGCATTTTGCCGAGTTCCTTAACCATAGTTCACCCGAACGCCTCGGTATTCTCTACCTGACCACCTGAGTCGGTTTAGGGTACGGGCCGCCATGAAACTCGCTAGAGGCTTTTCTCGACAGCATAGGATCATCCACTTCACCACAATCGGCTCGGCATCAGGTCTCACCCT
>NZ_JBIBHM010000034.1:0-10993 GCF_042957025.1 Streptomyces sp. NPDC008139 | reverse complement strand
CCTCCGCGCGAAGTCCACGCCGAGTATGAGAAGTTGCGAATCGCCGCGTGAAATAAACGGTCAGAAGCCTGTCCGGAAAACGTGAGGCCCCTCAGCCCGCTCTTTACCGCGATCCGGGCGACTTCCGGGTGGCCCGGCCCGTACCGCCTGGTCGACATCGGATGTGGCCTGGGCTATCTGGTGCGCTGGCTGGCGGCCACCGACGCGCTCGGCGCGGACGTGGAACTGGTCGGGGTCGACCTCGATGCCGCCCTGGTCGGCGAAGCGGGCCGCCTGGCGCGTGCGGAGGTGCTCAACTGCCGGTTCGTTCACGCGGACGCGTTCGCGCTGCGGCAAGCGGCGACCGTCTACGTCTCGACCGGTGTGCTGCATCATTTCCGTGGTCCGGCTCTGGACAGGTTCTTCCAGACCCAGGCCGCCTCTCCTGCGGCTGCCTTCTGCCACTTCGACATCGCCGCGACCCGCCTTGCGCCCATCGGCGCCTGGATCTTCCACCGGGCCCGGATGCGCCACCCGCTGGGCCGCCACGACGGCGTCGTGTCCGCACAGCGCGCACACAGCGACGAGACGCTCCTGCGCGCCGCCGACGTACCTGGCATCCGGCCCCTGCTGTACGAGCCGCAACGCTTGGCGAATCCGTTCTGCACGACGGTGCGTCCGGTCATCGGGGTGCGCCCGCCGTTGGAGGCGCCGTTCCGGCTGGCCCTCGGTCGGGCCGCCCGTCACCTGGTCGGCCCGGAGTACCTCGCCCAGGCACCTCGATGACGCCCGCCATACCGCTGGCGCTCCTTGGCCTGATGGACGCGGCGTTCAGCGGCTTCCGGGCCTACGCGGGCCGTGATGCCCGGATCCGCAAACGCCGGGCCAACGCCCGAGCAGCCCTACGCGGGCTGGCCGTCGGGAGCGTCCTTCTGCTGGCTCCCGCGCTGACCGCCACCCTCGTCCTCATGACTGCGGCGGACCGAAACCGCTCGTACGACAACCTGACCGCCGGGGGCCGCGGCTACCTGCTCCCGCTCACCGGCTACGCCGCCATCGTGTTCCTCTCGCTCGCCGCGTACTTCGTCCTGCCGTTCCGGGCCAGCACACTCGCGGTGGTCGTCGGCCTCGGCCCGCTGACCCTGCTGCGCCCACTCGCACTCGCCGCCGCGTGCGCGGGGGCGATTCTCAACGGTGGTGGGAGGACCGCCCTGCTGATCGGGACGATAGCCAGTGCCGCCGTGCTGTGCGTCGAACCCGTCGTTCACCGCCGCTGGTACCGCCGCGTGCGGACAGCAGTTGAGTGAGCACACTGGCAGCACGCTCGACGCCCTGGGCGGCGGGGTTGGCGATGTCGGGCATGACCAGGGTCCCGGCACTGGTGCGCAGGTACGTGCGGTCAGTGGGCCGCCTGATCAGATGGGCGCCCTCGACACGGCTCTCCTCCAGCAGGAGCGCGGCCTCGGCGACGCGCGGGTCCGCACCGGTGCCTTCGGCTGGGTCATCGGTCTGCGGGGCAGCTACTTCATCAGATCACTGCCTGGTGGCGGTGTGAGAATGCCCGACCGGCCACGGGCATGAACGCCGGGCCCATGAGTTGCGCGGCCTCGTGAGCCTCCTCCAGCAGATCAGCGAGCACCCGACCGAGACGAAGGCGTCGTGCAGGTCCAAGCGGCGTTCCCATCGAACGGCGAGACGCTTGAACTGGTGGAGCAGGGCGAAGGTCTGCTCCGCTACGTAGCGGATCCTGCCCAGGCCCTGGATATCGGGCTGGCCCTTGCGGGAGATGACCGGCAGGATCCCGCGCCGACGCATCTCTTGGCGGTGGGGGTTGCTGTCGTATCCCTTGTCGCCGAGTACGGCGTCGGGGCGCTTGCGGGGGTGGCCGACTCGGCCGGCGACCGGCGGGATGCCGTCGACCAGGGCGAGGGTCTGGGTGACATCGTTGACGTTGGCCGCAGTGGTGATGGCCTTGAGCGGGATGCCGCCATCGTCGGTGATCAGGTGGTGCTCGCTGCCGGTCTTGCGGCGGTCGACCGGTGACGGGACCGGCGCGGCACCCCCCTTTTCCCCGCGCACGTGGGAGGCGTCCACGCAGGCGCGACTCCGGTCCAGTTCGCCGACCGCGTTCAACTCCGCGAGCAGTATCCGGTGCAGTCGGTCGAAGACTCAGGCTTCCTGCCATCGCCCCAGGCGCCTCCAGCACGTCTGCCCGGAGCCGAGGCCCAGCTCCAACGGGAGCTGCTGCCGTGGGATCCCGGTGCAGAGCACGAACAGGATGCCCTGCAGGCACAGCCGGTCTGGGACTGGGTTGGGTCCGGGCGACCGCTCGGGCCAGGGTGGCAGCAACGGCTCGACCCTCGCCCACAAATCGTCGTCCACGACTCACGGCTTGACGCTCATGCCCTCACGACCGGCTCAATCGTCGCACTGGTTACGGCTGACCTGCAGCCGCCCGCAAGATCGTGCTACAAACTCTTACGGTCCGCTGGCGGCGTTCAGCGCCTGGATGAAGTCCTGGGGCGTCATGGGTGCGGTGCTGCTCGAACCGGCGACATTTTGCCCGTTGTACTTCAGGGTGGGCGCGCCGGCGATTTTGCTCGCGTTGAACTTTTCGACCATTCGATTGGCCCACGTGGCGAAGGTGTCCTCCTTCACTGCCGTCTCGAACTTCGCGTTGCCCTTCAGCGCCGGCACCTTCTCCGCGATCTTGAGGAGGTAGCTGGTGCTGTTGAACCTGTCTTTTTCCTCCGAGGGGTGATTCTCTTTGGAGTAAAGCTCAGCATGGTATTCCAAGAATGCGTCCTGGCTGACGTTGAGGGCGGCCCCGAGTGCTTCGAGGGCCCTATGTGATCCGTGCCTCCCGAATCTGGCATCAAGGAAATCGCCGAAGTTGAACGAAAGGCGGTAGCGGCCGTCCCGGTACCCCTTAGAACTTCCGACCCTACGTTTTGCTCGAACTGGGCGCAGACGGGACAGCGTGGATCCTCGTAGAGGTCCAACCTGTCCTTGGCGTGGCCCAGTACCACGCTGGTGCCTTCCCGCCCGCTGGTGTTGGCGGGTTCGAAGCGGGGTCTCTGCCGTTGCCTCTGCGTCGTCCCGAGTCGTGGCGTACACGGCTACGCCTGCCGCAACGATCAGCGCCGTGACGACACCTCCCCCGGCAATTGGTTGCCGTCGTATCCGGTCATGCTTTTCCTGCCGTTCCCGCTCAAGCCGCAGCCGTACGCGTGCGGTCGGCTTGGGATTGTTGTCGCGTTGTCACATGGTGGATCCTGAGCCTTCCTCGACGGCGTCGAGTGATGCGCCGCCCGCAAACCTAGATCGCGCCGTTCGTGAATTCCCGCACTTCCGCTTGGATAGCTGACTTCCATACGGCTCCTTCGGCACGGATCAGTTGGGGTACTTCATCGACACAGTGTGCACTGACAGCTACTCCGCCGCCTGGGTGGGGAGCTGCCACCACCCAGCCTTCTCCTGGGACGTTCCAGCGCCGCGCGGGGGTTGCGATTGCGTCGATGGTGACGGAGTGAGGTTGGCCGTCGGGGTCGATGGATGTGAGGTACGAGACGTCGCGGATGACCCACTTGCGTACCGGCCCCTCGGGCAGATCGGTGGAGAGGTCTTCTGCGAGGTGCAGCAATGCCCAGTTCGCGTAGTCTGCGAACTCGACGCCCCGCTTGAATTGGGGAGAGAACGAGAAAACAGAAATCCAGGGCTCGGTGCGGGTCCGAGTTCCTCGCGTGAGCCCGATTCCCGTGACCTCGCTGCCACCGTCTCCGCAGAGGGTCATCGGGGAGATGACAGGAACGAGCGAGCTGTCGCAGTCGTACACGGGAAAGTTCGCCAGTATGTCTTCTCGCAGTGCCACGAAATCTCCTAGAAAAGAGAACATTGCCGGGCGAAGGCACCGGTCAGTATAGGTTGTCGCGGCCTGCGCGGAGGCGCCTTTTCGGAGAGCGTGGCAGTGTCGAAAACCTGGACGGCCGCTCCGGGGCGGGGTGGTACCCCGCCCCGGAGTATGGGCACGCCTGGATCAGATGACCTTCTCCTCGTAGTCCTCAGCGCCTCCGGGGCCGGTCGCATCCAGCGACCACTTGCCGGGCATGGGACAGAAGACGTAGGTCACGGCCCCCGTCGAATACGAGACCGTCATGACCACACAGGCCCTCCAGGCCGCGTGACCAAACATGTCACCTTCCCTGCACCAGACCCCAACGTCGACCAGGATGGTCCCGTAGTAGCGACCCTTGCGGGTCGCATACTCATCGACCCCGACCACCCTTGGGGCCGGAACCTGAGGGTCGGGCAATGCCTCGACCAGCCGTAGCACCGTGCTGCGGCTGACGGGCACTCCGAAGACTCTGGCCAGCCGGGCGCCGGCCCGGCCGGCGAGCGCGAGCCCGACCGAGGCCAACGTCGACCGCAGCCGCTCGGTCCGCCTCCCGTAACGACGGGTCAACCCTGACAGCTGTTCCACGAAGGTCCGCCGTCCGCACGAGATGACCGGGCAGAGGAACCTGCGGACGCGTAAACAGAGCGCGACCCGCCGGCCCCCGCTGGGCACATCAGCAGGAAAGCGAAGGTAGGAGCTGTGAATCCGCCGCGACCAGCTCCCACAGTCGGGACAGACCGCCCCGGTCACCGTGCTCCTGGCCACTATGTGTACCGCTTCGTCGTTCACGTCGACCGACAGCACCGCGACATCGGCGATCGACGGGAACAGCAACTCCTCCAGCCGGAGCACCACTTCTTCCACGGGCCGAACTGTCAGCCACACCGCACTCGGTACGGCTCAATTCCGGGCAATTTCCACCGGGCTCGCTTGTCCGATAACCATCACTCAGCGTGCACACTCCACGGAAAGTGAGCCAGAACCTCAGTTCTGACTCCACCTGCGGCCGTGGGCCCCGCGTTGTGTAACTGAGATTCGACTCCACCTGCTGGCGTCGGAGGCTTGGTGGAGGCGGCTCTCGGTAGGCTCCGGATGTGGATCATCGAGCCCTGTTCGAAGAAGTGTGCGCGGTGCTGGCGCGGGCCGGGGTTCGAGCCCGCGCCGGTGGGGCCAGGAGGGTCTGCATGTGGGCCATCGGCCGCAGGGCGTGCAGGTCGACAGGCGATCGCCGCGCATGCCCGGGGCCGGCCCGGGGGCCTGGTCAGCGCCGAAGGGCAGCCGTGAGGCGATCATCGCCCTCGTTTTCCGTTCCAGCCGCTTCGTTGAGCTGAACGTGCGTGGAAGCCAGTCGGGTCGGCCTTCGTGCGGATTGACCGCCACGGCACGGCGCCGTCAACCGGCCGTTGCTCCGCCACGGCGGGTTGCAGAGCAGGCGGTGGCCCCGGTTCGGGGTCCTCGAAGGGGTCGAACGGGTGGCGGGCCCGGCCCCGGCCCAGTGTCCCGTGTGCCGCCTGCGCCTGTGGGGCTCGGGACAGTGTGTGCAGCGGCTCGGCGGGGTTGCTGCGAGGTGTCAGCGGGGTTGCTGTGCGCTGAGCAGTGTGAGGGCGTTGCGGATGCCCTCGTCGAGGAGTTCGTCGGAGAGTCGCGGGTCGGCCAGGGCGCGGGAGAGCTGCAGTGTGCCGACCATCATGGCGTAGACGCTGAGAGTCTTGGTGCGTACCGAGCGCAGGTCGGCGGGTGCCAGGCGGGCGGCGATACCGTCGATGACGGCGAGCACGCCGTCGGTGTACGCCTGCTTGGTCTCGTCCGTGCAGCGCCCGATCTCATCGAGGAGTGCGGCGGAGGGGCAGCCGTCGTCGGGGCTGTCGCGGTGCTGGGGCGACAGGTACCACCGTACGATCTGCTCGAGTCCGGCGGTCCCGGGGGCCGCCTGCTCGATGACGTTCGCGTACTGCGTGGCCAACTGGTCCGCGACCGCGGTGGCCACGAGGTCTTCTTTGGATGCGAAGTGGGCGTAGAAGGCGCCGTTGGTCAGTCCGGCGTCCGCCATGAGCGTCGAGATGCCCGAGCCGTCTATGCCGTCCTGCTTGAACCGGCGGCCGGCGGTCTCGATGATCCGCTGCCTGGTCGCCTGCTTCTGCTCTTTCCCGTAACGCGCCACGCGTCCGCTCCTTTGTGTGCCGGAAGGGTCGTCTGCCCCGCCGGTTCCGCCATCATATTGGATTACGAACGCACTCCAATGGGGTGCGGGCGGCATCGTGGATCACCGCTACGCCTTCTCTGTGGCCGGCCCGGTTCGGTCGTTGCCGGGCGCCATCGAGATCACGACCTTTCCGGCTGTGGTGCGGCCCTGCTCGACGTGTGCCATCGCTTCGAGCGTCTGGTCGAAGGGGAACGTTCGGTCGATGACCGGGCGGAGCTGTCCGTTGTCGTAGAGGGCGGCGAGCTCGCGCAGCTGGGTGCCGCTGGCCTGCATGAAGAGGAACTGGTAGCGCACGCCCAGGGTCTTGGCCTGCTTGCGGATCTTGCGACTGAGCACGTTCATGACCAGGCCCAGCAAGGTTGGGGCGCCGAGTTGCTTGGCGAACGCGGCGTCCGGCGGGCCGACGACACTGATGGCCAGGCCGCCAGGCTTCAGTACGGTCAGTGACTTCTCGAGGTTCGCCCCGCCGAGGGAGTCCAGTACCAGGTCGTAGCCGGAGAGCACTTGCGAGAAGTCCTCCTTGGTGTAGTCGACGACGATGTCGGCGCCGAGGCTCCTGACCAAGTTCTCGGTGCGGGAGTTCGTGGTCGTCGCCACGGTGGCCCCGAGGTGCTTGGCGAGCTGGATGACTGTCGATCCCAGGCCACCGGCACCGGCGTGGACGAGTACCTTCTGGCCCGGCGTCACGTGGGCGCGGTCGACGAGGATCTGCCAGGCGGCTAGGGCCACCAGCGGCACTGCTGCCGCGTCGCTGAGCGTGAGTGACTGCGGCTTGGGCGCGACGTCGTCCTGGTCGATCGCAATGAACTCGGCGAAGCCTCCGATCCGCAGGTCGCGGGGACGTGCGTAGACCTCGTCGCCGACTCTCAAGTCGCGCACGGCGGACCCGACCTGCGTCACGACGCCGGCGACGTCGTGGCCGAGCACGAACGGAGGCTTGTACTTCAGGAGTCGTTTGAACTCCCCGTTGCGGACCATCTTGTCCAGCGGGTTGATGCTGGTGGCGCTCACTTGGACCAGGACGTCGCCGTCCCCGACGGTGGGCTCGGGAACGTCTGCGGCGCGCAGGCCGTCCTTGCCGTACTTCTCGACGACGAATGCCTTCATGTCAGCGGCTCCTGTGCGTGATCTTCTTGGTTGCCTTCTCGGCGGACGGTGCGCGTGCCAGTGCGGCTTCGACGTCAGCTGCCGAGGTGCTGGCGAAGCCACTGACCCATCTGCTCGATCGCCCGGTCCACCTCTGGCACGCGCCCCGCGCCCAGGACGAACGAGTGCTGGCCCCCGGGCAGCGGGCGGACCTCGGAGAGGATCTTGTAGTCGGCGAGTCGGCGGCCGAAGTCGGCGCCCTCGCCGGCCAGCGCCTCGTACTCGCCGTAGTGCAGGGCCGTGGGCGGCAGACCGGTCAGGTCGGCGTTCACGATGCTGATGGCGGGGTCGGTGAAGTCCACGCCGGGGTCCTGCAGCCAAGCCGCTCGGAACTGTTCGAGGATGTCCCGGCTGAGCATCTTGTCGAGTTCCTCGTTCTCGTCCACCTTCGGGTTGCTGATGGTGAGGTCGGTCCATGGCGAGATACTGATGATCGCCCCAGGGGCCGCCTCGCCCTTGGCGAGCAGGCGCAGCGGCAGCGCGACCGCGAGGGTGCCTCCGATGGAGTGGCCGGTGCTGGCGATGTTCCGCGGCTGGTAGCCCTGGGCGAGCAGCCAGCGGTAGGCGGTCTCCGCGTCGTCGATCTGCGCCGGGTGGGGGTGCTCGGGCGCCAGGCGGAAACCCACGACAAGTGAGCGGGCTCCGGCCGCCTTGGCGATGTGGCCGGCGGCCTTGCGGTCCGATGCGATCGAGGCGGCGACTGATCCGCCGAAATGGAAGTGGAGCAGTGCCTTGTCGGGGTCGGCGCCCTCGGGGATGGCCCACAGGGCGGGGACGCCGTCCGCGTCCACGTCGGCGTAGGTGACGCCTTGCGGCTCGGTCGATGCACAAGCATGGGTGTCGACGATGTCGCGGACGATGGCCAGATCCAGGCCCGGTGTCGACGCCTTCGCGCGCACGCTTTCGAGGAACTGCGCGAACTGCTGGGCTTCCGTACTGATTCCCATGGTGATGCTCCTTGTCAGGTCAGAGCTGAGCGCGCCTGTCGCGCGCACAGCAGGTCGATGGGCCGGGTGCGAGGTCAGCCGGGCATCCGGTTGAATCTGCGGATCTGCTTGTCGAAGATCCCGGCGGGCAGGAGGCGTCGCGCGGTGGTGATGCGCGAGGCGAGGGGTCCGGCGGTGTAGCGCAGCTTCGGCTTCGCGGAGGTGGCCGCCGTCACGATCTCCTTGGCGACGACGGCGGGGTCGTCGCCGCCCTTCATCGCCGCAGCGACCACTTCGTCGAAGACACGCCGCCGCTGCGCATACAGGGGCAACGGGGTGTCGGGCTGCACGGCCTTGGCATCGAAGGCGGTCCGGGTGTAGCCGGGCTCGACGAGCAGGACGCGGACGCCGTGCTCGCGGACCTCGTGGTCCAAGGACTCGGAGTAGCCCTCGACGGCGTGCTTCGCGGCGACGTAGAGGGCCATGTAGGGCTGCGGGATGACGCCGAGGACGGACGAGAGGTTGACGATGCGTCCATGGCCCTGGGCGCGCATGTGCGGCAGGACGGCCTTCGTCATGCGGACCAGGCCGAAGAAGTTGAGGTTGAAGAGGCTCTGGGCCTGGGCGACGGAGTTCTCCTCGACGGCGCCGGCCGAGCCCAGACCGGCGTTGTTGACCAGGACGTCGATCCGTCCGAACCGTTCGATCACTTCCTGGACGGCGGCGGTGACGGATTCGTCACGGGTCACGTCGAGGTCGAGGAAGGTCACACCGTCGGGCCGGGTGAGTCCAGAGGTGCTCCGTCCGGTTCCGATCACCTCGAACCCGGCTGCGACGAAGGCGCGAGCGGTTGTGTTGCCGATCCCCGATGACGCCCCCGTCACGAGTGCCACCGGCCGATGTGTCGCCATCACAGACTCCCTACGTCATTGAATTACGATCGTTTAACTTATGGTCGTAATACTATTACGGGACGGGGCGGATCGCAAGGAACGGCTCCGGCGGCTGCCCGGCCGACCTGGGGATGACAGCCCGGACGGTGTGATCGACCGGCTGGTCGCGGAGACCGCGTCGGTCGTTGCGGCGCCAGGCCGCCGACCTGCACGCGGTCGCCGGGGTTCCGGCCCGTGGGGCGGGAACGGACGGGGCCCAACCAGAGCCGTCCGATCCGGCCCGTCCCGGGGATGCGGCGGTCCGCTGATCAGGCCCGGGCTGGGTGCGGCGCCGGGGGGAAGCCCGGCACCGCACCGCGATCGGTGGGGAGCGCGGCCAGGAGGGACCACGCGCGGTCGCGCTGCCCCGGCAGCATGCGTACTTCACGGCGCCACTGATCGGCCAGAGCGGTGAAGACCGGGGTGTCGTCGGCGAGCAGAATCGATTCTCCGCCGTCCCCGGTCACGGCCCTGCGGCGCCGCCCGGACGGGGCATCCGCGGCTTAGTGAGGCACTGTCACACCGTGCGCAACGAGGCGATGGCCGCGACAGCAACCGCCGACTGGCACACTTCACTCCACCGGGTCGTCCCTCGCGGCGCGGCCCGCGTGCCCGCTCCGGGCCCCGCTCGTTGACCCGGTATGACCAGTCGGCTCGACGGCTGTGTCGGGGACCCCGTGATCGCCGCCATAGTGGCGGCGGTGCGCGACGGCGACGACGCCCATATCCGTGACCTCCTGCGGGCATTGGCGCAGTATGCGGACGTGGACACGCTGTTCGCGCTGCCCGACGCGCTCACCTTGGACTTGGAGGCGGCGCGACTGGGTCAGCCGCCAGCTTGAGCTGCGGCCATCTGTTCGGCCCGAGCCCGAGTGACGGCCAGACGGTAGGAGTGGGTGCCGGTCTCGATGATGTTGCCGCCGAACGTCAATCGGTCGACTATGGCGGAGCAGAGCCTTGGATCGGTGAACGTTTTGGTCCACCCATCTGGGGCTGGCACATGTTCCTTTTCGTGGATCGCCGCTGCCACCAGTTCACTCATATGCGCGACCTCGTGTCGCACCGCCCCAGTCGACTTGGGCCTGGGCGCCGGGGATTACCTCGAAGCGGCGGTGCATCCCCGCCAACTCCTTCGGGGTGATGCCGAGATCCTCAGCGATCCTCGGGCGGGCTTCTTGAACGTAGAGCTTGACCCGCTGGTAATTGCCGGAGAACCTATATTCCGTTGCCAGCCGCTCGTGGATGACCGCAGCCTTTATCAGGATCTCCGCACGGAGCATCGAGTCGATCAGCGGTGCGAACTCGTCGATCACCCTGGCACGGGCCGCCCCGTCGGCGACCGACGAGGCGGGGTGGATGGACCTGGGGCCGAGAGGTACTTCCGAACCGTCTTCCGGTCCAGCCCGGTCTCCCTGGCGATCTCCGACAGGCTCATCGACCCGGACTCCAACAAGCCACGGAAACGACGCAGTTCCAACCATCGGTGCGAATCCAGGACCACTGTCCATCACCTCCACCGCCCCACAACGACCAAGCAGCAGCGTGCCGAAGCAGCCCCCTCAACGCATCAAGAACTGGCCGCGTTCATCCGTACGCGGGTGGGGACGTTCATATGTACGCCGACATCCGCCGGCATCCTGCCCGTCCGCGACGAATACATGGCCCGGCTGGAGCAGTGGATCGACCGGAAGCTCGACACGATCGATGACACCGAGGACCGCAGGCTGATCACCGCCTTCGCTCGTTGGGACCGCATCGCACGCCTGAGGCGACGATCCCGCGGCAAGCCGATATCTGCCCAAGCGGCCGACATCATCCAGTGAGGGGCCTCACGTTTTCCGGACAGGCTTCTGACCGTTTATTTCACGCGGCGATTCGCAACTTCTCATACTCGGCGTGGACTTCGCGCGGA
>NZ_JBIBHM010000033.1:0-19338 GCF_042957025.1 Streptomyces sp. NPDC008139 | reverse complement strand
CGCGGGCGGGGGGCGCGGGCGTTGTCTCGCCAATTTATAATCCGCCTGTTGGGCTTTTTGGTGTTTGTGGTTGTTTTTGGGGTGGCCCCGGGGCGCCCCCCCCCCCCACCACTCACCCCACCTGGGTACAGAACTCAGCGATAACCCGCCGCGGTGATGTTGGATTGCACCGCGTTGTCCGTGGCGTCGGACGGATAGCCGGCCACGATGGCTCCTTCGTAGAAGGTGCCCGCGCTGAGATTGGCGCCGCCGCCCGGCTTGCAGCAGTCGCCGCCGCTGCCGAGCACGATCGCCCCTTGTTTCTTCATCGGGCTGTAGCCGCTTGGCAGAGCCCCGTCCCACAGCGTGCTGAGGCCACCCGACTGCGCGTTCGCGCCCTTGAGCGCGAATCTCGTCGCACCGTTGTTCTTCAGCATCGCGGTGACGAACTTGCTGGTGAAGGCTCGCTGGTTGGTGTTCCAGGACTGGCTGCCCCCGGGGTACAGACCCCATTCGAGATCGGCCTGCACCCACGGGCCGCTGCCCGAGCAGCCGCCGAACCAGCACTGCTTGCCGAAGTTGATCGCGTCCATGGCGCCGGCCGCGTCCGCTTTCCTGGTCGTCTCGCTGTTGCCGTAGTCGAAGCAGCAACCGCCGTTCACGTGGGTGCCGCTGGTCACCATGTAGGCGCCCTCCGGCGCGGCTCCCGTGGGCACGCCCGTGAGGTGGCCGTCCCTCCAGTAGCTGTTGCCGGGGTTGATGTACAGCGAGTACGCCTTGGTGCCGCCCGCCGTCAGCGACTCGGTGGTGGCGTTGGCGGGGCTGCTCTGGCTCGATCCCGGCACCTGGGCCGATCCCTGGTACCACAGGTCGTTGCCGTGGCCGGACTGGTCGTACACGGCCGTGATGACACAAGAGGTGCCCGAGCAGAACGAGTCCTGCGCCGCGGCGTTGACGAAACCCCCGGCGGCGAGGACCCCTATGTCCCTGGTCGAGCTGTCGGACGAGCGCCTGACCTCGTACAGCCTGCCCGAATAGGAGCTGTACAGCGCGCGTACCGTGCTGTGCGCGGCCACGCAGGGCGTACCGCCCGCGGCGTAGATGTCGCACGGGCCGGAGCCGCCTGCCGGGGGCGGAGTGGTGGTGGACGTGCTCCACTTCTGGTTGCTCTGGCCGTTGCACGTCCACAGGACGACGGCTGTGCCGTTGGCCGTGCCCGCACCGTTGGCGTCCAGGCACAGACCGGACTGGACCCCGGTGATCGAACCGTCGGAGTTCTGGCGCCACGACTGGTTGGACTGGCCGTTGCAGGTCCAGATGATGACCGCGGTTCCCGGCGATGTCCCGGCGTTGGAGGCGTCCACGCAGCGGGTGCCGTTCATTGTCCTCAGCTCACCCGCCGAGGTGAACTCGAACGCCTGGTTCGCCTGGCCGTTGCAGTCCCAGAGCTGCAGCGTCGAACCTGTCGCGTCGGTGTTGCCCTTGACATCCAGACATCGGCCGGACGCCGAACCCACCAGGGGCGCGGCGACCGCCGAGGCGGACGTCGACCAGGTCAGCGCGGTCACGAGCATCGTGGCCAGCAGGGCCATCACGCTCAGGACGACGGTCGTCGGGGAGCGTTGTCCACGGGCCGCGGTCGTTCGGGGCGGAACGGATGAAGACTCCATTGTCTGTTCCTTGATGATGTGGGGGGAGGAGACAGGGAGTGCGGTGCTCGCTCACGCCGACACCTGCGTCCGTGCGGGCGAGCGAGTACATTTGTTAGCGCTAACGTCGGACGGTTGAGTTGATCCCTCCTGTTGGACGGCAAGGAGGATCGCTCGGCTCCCGGAGCACCCCCTTCAGGGGCGGACCATGAGCCGCACTCGGCGACATGGGATGAATTTACAGGCTGGATACCGGCCGATGTCCATACCCGTGCAGGCATTGCCTGAAGTCCCGGCCGGCCGGACAGGCCGGCCCACAGGACGAGGTGAGCGCACGTCATCTCCCCGCTACGGGGCGTCGTGCTCCACGTGGTCACGCAGCCACTGCTCGGTGGTGTGCACGTGGAGGAGCGCGGCGGCTTCGGCCAGGGCGGAATCCCCGGCGGCGAGCGCGGCGTGGATCGCCCTGTGCTCGGCGATCGTACGGTCGCCGGCGTCGCCGTCGACCAGGCCCCGCCAGACCCGGGCACGCACCGTGCGGCTGGAGATTCCCTCCAGCAGCGTGGTCAGAGTGCTGTTCCCCGCCGCCGCGACAACAGCACGGTGGAAGGCGGCGTCATGCACGTTGAGAAGCTCCACGTCGTCGCGGGCCTCGATCATCGCGTCCAGGTGGTACGTGACCTGGGCGAGGGAGTCCGCAGAGATACGGCTCGCGGCCAGCCCCGTGGCGACCGGCTCGAACAGCCTGCGGACCTCGGTCAGTTCCAGCAGGGTCTCACCGCGCAGCAGCTCCACCGCCGAGCCCAGACCCTGCAGCAGCAGCGCCGGCTCCAGGCTCGTCACATAGGTGCCGTCACCCCGTCTGATCTCCAGAACGCGGGCGACCACGAGGGTTTTGACCGCCTCACGCGTCAGATTGCGCGAGATGCCCAGTTGCGATGCCAGTCGCTGCTCCGGTGGCAGCTTCGCTCCCGGGGGCAGCTCGCCGGACCGGACGAGGTCCCTGATCCGTGTGATGGCCATGTCTGTCAGCGACATCGGTCTGCCCCGTTCCCCCGCTCCCGGCGGGGCCACCCTAACAGGACATCCCATGTCTGAACCTCCGCCGCCTCACATGTCGGCGTGACCGCTGGGGGCGGCGCCCGAGTCCCGCCGGTGGAGGTCGTCGGCGAGCAGCAGGTAACTGCTGGCGGTCCAGGTGTACGCCCGGTCCCGCAGCCCCTCACCGGTGAGGGCGTCGAAGTTCTCGGCGAAACCGGACCGTTCGCACAACGCGCGGAAACGGCTGCTGATCTCGTCGGCGAGACCGCTGTGACCGGTGCGGCGCAGTCCGTCCTCGATCAGGATGGTCGACGGCGCCCAAATCGGACCGCGCCAGTAGCCGTCGGATTCGTAGTGCGGCGAGTCGGGGTGCTCCGTGGCGAGGCCGTACGGGGTGAGGTGGGAGGCGATGCGGTCGGCGAGCCGGTCGCTCACCTCGCGCGGCAGCCGGTTCCCCAGGACGATCGGCACCAGGTCCAGCAGGCTTTGGCTGGTGGACACCTGCCCCGTCCGTGGTGAGAGACCGCGGAAGCGGCCCGCGGCCCAGAGCCGGTCGAGCATCGCGTCCTGGACCCGGTCGGCGGCGCGCAGATGGCGGTCCGCGTCATCGGCGTAGCCCAATTCCTTGGCCAGCTCCGCCAGTTCGGCGAGTTGGAGGACGAGGAAGGAGGCGAGGTCGGCCGTGATCAGGACGCGCGCGGCGTCGAAGGTGGTGGCGTTGTCCCAGCCGCTGTCGTTGCCGTGCTGGTAGTGCGGCAGTGCCTGGCCCGGCGCGGTGCGTGACACCAGCCAGTAGTCCGTCCATCGCTTGAGCCGCCGGTAGGTCTCGCGCAACTCGTCGGTTTCCGGTGAGCGTGGCAGACGCTCGCGCAGCCGGCGCAGGGCCCAGCCGTGGATCGGCGGCTTGACGAAGTTGTAGAGCACTTCCGAGTGGGTGACGGAATCGGGCAGTGCTCCGCTCTCGTCCTGGTGGTCGAACGGCAGTTGGAACTGGTGCCAGGCGAGGTCGGGCAGCCCGGGGGCGAGCGCGAGTGCGTTGAAGCAGTGGTCCCAGCTCCACACCTTGTCCATCCAGTGCTTGGACATCAGCACCGCGGGCCGGCGCAGGAACCCCGCGGGGCGGACCGTGGCGGACCACAGCACGTAGGCGGCCGGTTCGGCGGCCGGGGCCCGGTCGGCGGGCGGGCCGGCCACGGCGTCCGTGAAGTCCCGGAACGCCCGGTCGGCGCGGTCCACCACGGTGCCGAAGTCATGGGAGGCGACATGGGGCGACCGGGCGTTGTCGATCTCCTCGATCGCCGCTTCCCAGCCGTGCGAGCCGGACAGGGTGAGCCGACGGGCGACACCGCCCAGGCCCTCCAGCCCCGCCGGGGCCGCCACAGCGCCCGCCAGGGTCGTGATCCGGTAGCGGCGTCCGGTCTCGTACGACGTGAACTGGTACGAATTGTCGACGGGATCGCGGTAGAAATAGGTGCCGCTGAAAGGTGTCAGCTCCGAGACCGCCGGGACGATCATCAGATCGAGATGGTCTCCCCGCAGCCGCACGGTGTCGGCGGTGTCGTAGGCGAGGTTGATCCGTCCGTTGTCGTGGCGCCAGGTCAGTGTCGCGGGGGTGGCGTCCCAAGCGGTCCGCGCACGGTCACCGCTGCCGGGCTGGAGCGGCACGAAGCGCAGGACGGGGTGCATGCCGTTCTGATGGGAGACCAGATGCAGATCGCGGTCCATGGTGTGCTGGGCGATGACCGCCGAGACGTTGAACCAGGACCCGTAATGGCTGAACGGTATCTCTTGAATGCTGAAGGCGGGGCCGTTGGGGATGACGGGCATCGGCGGAAACTCGATCCTTGGGGGAGGGCGCGGCGGTGTCGGGGCGGACGTCTGATCGCAGCGAGCGGCTCAGTCCTTGACCGCGCCGGCGGTGACGCCGGCGGCGATATAGCGCTGGGCGAGGACGAGGATGAGGATGAGGGCCGCCGGCAGCGAGGCGCATGTCCTGGTCACGGGTGAACGAGACGTTGACCATCCAGTACACGGGGAAGAGCATCACCACGGTGAAGAGCAGACCCAGCGCCGTCTTCCACCAGGTGCTCCGCCGCGGCGCGTGGGCCGCGGTCCGGGAAGCGGCATGACCGGCGACGCTCATGATTCGGCCTGCTTTCGCTGCGTGCGGATGTAGACCAGCCCGAAGACCAGGGCGATCAGCACCAGAACATTGCCGACGGCGGCCCCGGGGCCGAACTCCGGCAGCAGATTGCCGAAGCCCAGTCGGTAGGACCAGGTGGCGAAAGTAGTCGACGAGTCGGTCGGCCCGCCCCTGGTCATGATCCAGATGATGTCGAAGACCTTGAGCGTGTAGACCAGACCGAGCAGCAGGGTGATCGCGGAGACGGGTTTCAGGAGCGGGAAGGTGATCCGCCGGAACCGCTGCCAGGCGTTCGCGCCGTCCAGCGCGGCCGCCTCGTACAGAGCCGCGGGGATCGCCTGCAGCCCGCTGTACAGGACGACCAGGTTGAAGGGGATTCCGATCCAGACGTTGGCGATGATCACCGACGTCAGCGACCACGACGGCGAGGTGAGCCAGTTCACCGATCCGATGCCGGTCCAGCCGAGCGCGGTGTTGACGATGCCGGAGTCGCTGTTGAACATCCACGACCAGGTCGAGGCCGACACGATCAGCGGCAACAGCCACGGCACGAGGAACAGGGCCCGCAACGTCGCCGACAGCCGGAAGTGCTGCGCGAAGAACACCGCGAGCGCCAGCCCTGTCGCGTACTGGAACATCAGGGAGACGGCGGTGAAGAGCACCGTGTGCACCAAGGCCGGTGTGAAGGTCGGATCGTCGAAGACCTTCCGGTAGTTCTCCAGGCCCGTGAAGGGGGCGCCACCCTGGACGAACGAGCGCACCGTGTAGGCGCGCAGCGACAGATCGACGTTGCGGTACAGCGGATAGCCGTAGAAGAGACCCAGGTAGAGCACGACCGGGGCGAGGAAGGCCCATGCGGCCCATTGCGAGGAGTGACTCCCGCGCCGCGGCCTTCGCATACCCGCGCCGCGTGTCGGCGTGGCGCCGGCCGGGGCGGCCTCGCCGGAAGCGGATGAGGCGGCCGGCGCGTGTGCGGTGGTGTTCATCGGCGGTCTTGTCCTTCAAGGTGAGCAGGCCCCGCGCGTCGTGGCCGGGGCCGCAGCCGGGGCACTACCGGGAGACGGCGGACTGCGCCGCGGAGAGCGCGTCCTGCGGCGACTTCGCGCCGGTCAGAGCCGCCTGCATCGCACCCCACAACTCCTCAGAGATCTTGGGGTACTTCGTGCCGAGGTCGTCGCTGGTCCGCCCCTTGGCCGCTTGCACGGCCTGCACCCATACCTTCAGCTCCGCGCTCCGGGCGGTCTGCTGGGCCTGGACCGTCTTGGTCGGCCCGATGTACGACAGGGTCGTGTCGGTGGCCAGGAGGTTCTTCGAGTTGGTGAGGCACGAGACGATCTTTTCGGACGCGGCGTAACGGCCGGCGTTCTTCTGTACCGGCACCGTCACGAACTCCCCGCCGGTCGGCGCGGGCGCCGTGCCGGCCGAAGAGGCCGGAATCGCTGTCGTGCCGTACCCGAAACCGGTCTTCTTGGCGTTGGCGAGCTGCCATGTGCCGTTTTCCGCGAAGGCGAACTTCCCGGTGGCGAACTCCTGCCAGCTTGTGGTCTGGGTGTTGTTGATGACGGAATTCGGGGCGTAGCCCTTCTTCAGCCAGTCCGACCACAGCGACACCGCGGAGACGGCCTGCGGCGAGTCCAGGTCGGTCAGCTTCGCGCCGGAGCCCCAGAACCAGGGCAGGAACTGGAAACTGCCCTCCTCGGTGCCGATCGCCGAGAACGTGATGCCCTTGTTGCCCGTCGCCTTGACCTTGGCCAGCGTCGCGGTGAGCGTCGCCCAGTCCTTGATCGACGCGGGATCCACACCGGCAGCCTTGAGTACGTCCTTGTTGTAGTACAGCGCCAGGGTGTTCGCCCCGATGGGCGTGCCGTACGTCTTGCCACCGCTCTGGCCCGCCGCGAGCAGATTGGGCTCCGCCTCGGAAGTGTCGATCTTGTTCTCGTCGGTGCTGGTGAGGACACCGGCGTCGGCGAGCGTGGACACGACCGGGTTGTCCACGATCAGTACGTCCGGGGAGTTGCTCTGCTGCGCCGCGAGCAGGGTCTTGTTGGTGAGGTCGGTGGTGTCGAAGCTTGTCCGCTTGACCCTCACCCCGGCCCGGCTGCCGCAGCTCTCCAGCAGCTTCACCCACGCGGAGCCGGCGTCGAACTGCGGGTACGGGTCCCACACGGTATACGTGCCGCCGTCCGCGGACGCACCTGAGGCACCGTCCGAGGACGACCCGCATGCGGTGACGGCTGACGCCACGACCACCGAGGCCAGCGATGCGACAGCGATCCTCCGCCGGATTTCTCTGCTCATGGCATCTGCTCCCCTGTTGTTTCGTGCCCGCCCCCACGGAAAGGGCGCCGACACGAACACCCGTCGCGAGGACGGGGGACTGTCCCGGGTGGACCAATCATGCGAATCGGTTCGAGTGCGAACGTAGAGCGATCCCAATCGCCCGTCAAGACCGCTGTACCCGGTCATTCACCGGATTCCGACACCGTCACCCGGCGCCGAACACACCGCTGCGATCGCACGCCCTGCGAACCGGTTCGCAGGCTCTCGCAGAGGAGTCCGGCGTGAACGTGATGTCACGACGCCGACGTCGCGCAGCACAGCGAAAGTTTGCGCAGGGTCCCTTGACCCGGTCTGGGAACACTCCTACGGTGTGCGCGGAAAATCGTTTGCTCTACTGAGCAACGTTCTCTCGCCGTACGCAGGTCGACACGGGTGCCGTAGGACGGACGGCACCGTTCGGCCAGGGCGTCATCGGCTGCCCCACAGTTCATCCCAACTCTGAGGAGGGCTATTCGCCATGCGTGGATTCGCGCATCTCCAGCCCGGACGGCCACTGTGCCGCGCCGCCGGACTGGGAGCCGCGGCACTGACCGCGGCCGCGGCCGTGCTCGTCGGCACGTCCGCCCAAGCCGCACCCACTCCGTCCACCACCCTTGTGGTCAACGCCAACCAGGTGCTGCGGCCGGTCACGCACGTCGCGACCGGCTCGCTCTACGGCCTCGCGAACGCCAACACGCCGTCCGACAGCCTGGTGCAGGCGATCAAGCCGAACACCTTCGTCCAGAAACCCCAGGGCGGCCACCAGCAGGGAACCGGTGACATCCTCACCGTGGCCCCGAAGGCGGCACGGGCCGGTGCGAAGGTCGTCAACCGGCTGTCGGACTACTACGCGGGCTGGCCGTACCAGTTCAACTGGAGCAACTGGCTGAGCGTCGTCGACGACCAGATCGCGCAGACCAAGGCGTCGGGTATCACCAACCTCGCCGCGTACGCGCCGTGGAACGAGGCCGACGGCACCTGGCTCTCCCAGAACGGCTCGTTCGAGGACTTCTGGACCACGACCTACCGCGAGATCCGGTCCAAGGACGCCACGACACCGATCCAGGGGCCGAGCTTCTCGGACAACATCAGCGACATGCAGAACTTCCTGCAGCACGCCGTCGCCACCAACACCGTGCCGGACATCATCGCCTGGCACGAACTGATCAGGTCCTCCAAGATCGCCGGTGACATCACCACCGTCACCAACATCGAGAGGAGCCTCGGCATCACCCCGCGTCCGATCGCCATCGAGGAGTACGCGGCCCCGTCCGAGGTGGGCATCCCCGGCGCCCTGGTCGGCTACATCGCGAAGTTCGAGCGGCTGGGCGTCCACGACGCCGAACTGGCCTTCTGGAACCAGTCCGGCGCGCTGGGCGACCTGCTGACCGGACAGGGCGGCAGCCCCAACGGCGCCTACTGGCTGTACAAGTGGTACGCCGACATGAGCGGCTCGATGCTCACCACCACCGCTCCCGCGCAGACCGGCATTGACGGAGCAGCCTCACGCAACAGCGCGGGCAACGAGGTCGACGTCATCTTCGGTGGCGGTTCCGGCGACTCGGCCGTGCAGGTCAACGGCCTCAACTCGCTGTCGGCGTTCGGCTCGACCGTGCACGTGAAGGTCGAGTACACCCCGTCGCGCGGCCGCACCACCGCGGTGTCCGGGCCCATCACGCTCTCCGAGTCCACCTACACGGTGAGCAACGGCTCCATCACCGTCCCGGTGTCCACCAACACCACCGACGGATACCACGTGGTGATCACGCCGGGGACGGGCGGCGGATCCACCACCCTCGACGGCAACTACCGGATCACCAACAAGAACAGCGGACTCGCGCTGGACACCCAGAACGGGGGCACCGCCCAGGGCACCCTGGTCGACCAGGCCACCGTCAGCTCCTCGTCCACTCAGACCTGGACCCTGGTGTCGGCCGGCTCCGGCCTGTACAAGATCCGCAATCAGGCCGGCGGCCTGCTGCTCGGCATCACCAACGCCGGCACCGCGGACGGCGGCACCGCGCTGATCTGGGGCGACAACGGAACAGCGGACCATCTGTGGAGTGTGGTGCCCGACGGCACCGGTTACTACAAGATCGTCAACAGCAACAGCCATTTGGTGCTCGGCGTGCTGAACATGAGCACCAGCAGTGGTGCCCAGGTCCTGCAATGGCACGACAACGGAACCGCCGACCATCTGTGGAACCTCACCGCACGCTGACGCCCGACACTCGGCTCCGGAGCCGAGGATCATCCCCGGCCGGTTGCCCCCGATTTCCTGGGCAACCGGCCGGGCCGTCACGCCGATTCGCGGATGATCAGCCGGCAGGCAATGGTCTCGACGCCCCCGCCGGTCCTGCCCTCGATGGCGCCCAGCAGCCGCAGGGCGGCGATGCGGCCGATCTCGCCCAGATTCATGTCGACCGTGGTCAGCGGCGGCCGGGCGGCCAGCGCCATGACGTCCCAGTTGTCGTAGCCGATGACAGCGATGTCGTCCGGGACGCGGCGGCCCTCCTCGCGGAGCGTGTCGGTGACGCCGCGGGCGATCTGGTCGTTCCCGCAGAAGAAGGCGTCCGTGTCCGGCGCCGTGCGCAGCATGGTCCGTGCCGCGCGCCGCCCCCACGCCTCGCTCCAGTCGCCGAAGTACACGTGCCCGCCGGAGAGTTCAAGACCGGCACGGCCCAGCAGTTCCTGGGTGAGATCCGCCCGGTGGCGCGCCGCGGCGTGGTGGGCGGGACCGGACACATGCGCGATGTGCCGCCGACCCGAGGCGATCAGATGCTCCGTGGCGAGCCGTGCGCCGCCCTCGTCGTCGGAGGCGACCGACATGTCCGCCGGATCCTCCGAGGGCGCGAGCGCGTACACCGTCGGCACGTCCTGCAGACCCTGCAGTGGCGGCCTGGGGTCGGTGCGCCGGCCGGTGACGATGATGCCGTCGACCCTGCGGGCCATGAGGGTCTGTACGTAGTGGCGTTCGCGGATGGCGTCGCCACGGGTGTCGCACAGCAGCACGGAGATCTTGCCGGCCCCGAGCGCGTCCTCCGCGCCGAGCAGGACCGGGGTACTGAAACGGCCGATGCCGTCGGTGGTGATCAGGCCCACCGTCCAGGTGCGCCCGGCCAGCAGTGCGCGGGCCTGCTCGTTGGGCCGGAAGTTCAGGCGCTGCGCCGCGTCCAGCACGCGGTCACGGGTTTCGGGGCGCATCCTTCCGTTGCCACTGAGGGCCTTGGACGCTGTTCCCACGCTCACGCCCGCGAGTACGGCCACGTCGGCCAGCGTCACGCGTGCCAGCGTCGGGCGCCGGTCGATCTCCGTCACGGAC
Source organism: Streptomyces sp. NPDC008139 (assembly GCF_042957025.1). Taxonomy (NCBI): domain Bacteria; kingdom Bacillati; phylum Actinomycetota; class Actinomycetes; order Kitasatosporales; family Streptomycetaceae; genus Streptomyces; species Streptomyces sp. NPDC008139. The sequence goes on along the minus strand of NZ_JBIBHM010000033.1, from coordinate 8,885 downwards.
AATCCTTTGCTCACCTACAGGTGGTATCCATCCTGCCAGGGCTGGCCTCGTATCCCAAGCGTTACATGGCAGGGAATTCTGGGTCTGCACGAGGCTTGACTGGTACTGAACGGGACTTCTAGGTTACGGGCACGAAAAGGTTTGCTCAAAGCTTTTCACACGCATTTCGGCACCGACCGGGTCATCACACCGACCGCGTCTTCGCTTGTCGGCCGCGGCGGCCCGGCGACGACCCGTTTCAAGCGGACCGTACCTTCAGGGGAGATCCATGTCCCACAGCAATCCGACACCGCCCGCCCCGGCCGGACCTGTCCGGCTGGGCCCCGAGGCGCGGACCGCCCTGGTCCCGGCCGCGGCGGCGGACATCCTCGGCGGTTTCTGGCACGGCCGCCAGGAGGTCAACGCCCGGGTCGGCATCCCCCAAGGGCCCCGACTGCTGGAGTCGGCGGGGAATCTCCACAATCTGCGGCTTGCGGCGGGCACCGCGCAGGGTGCCTTCCGGGGCGACTACCCGTTCATGGACTCCGATGTCTACAAGTGGCTCGAAGCGGCGTCCTGGCAGCTCGGGCCGTCGGGAACCCCGGACGACGTCGAACTCGCCGCCGAGGTGGACCGGATCACCGCCCTGGTCGCCGCCGCCCAGGAGCCCGACGGGTATCTGAACACCTGGTTCCAGGTCACCAAGGACGGCCGCCGCTACGAGGACCTGCGCTGGGGCCACGAGCTGTACTGCGCCGGCCACCTCATCCAGGCCGCGGTCGCCCACCACCGGACCACCGGCGGCAAGGAGCTGCTGGAGGTGGCGGTGCGCTTCGCCGACCACCTGGACACGGTCTTCGGGCCGGACGGGCCCATCGAAGGTTTCGACGGTCACCCGGAAGTGGAGACGGCACTCGTCGAGCTCTACCGGGAGACCGGGAAACGCCGCTATCTGGACCTGGCCGGCCGCTTCGTCGACCGCCACGGGCACGGTCTGCTCGGCGGCGAGGCGTACTGCCAGGACCGAGTGCCCCTGCGTGAGCAGCGGAATGTCGAGGGGCACGCGGTGCGCCAGCTCTACTTGCTCGCCGCGGCCGCCGATCTGGCCGCCGAGACCGGCGACGCGCAGATGCTGGCCGTGTGCGAGCAGCTCTGGACGGCCATGGTGGCGACCAAGACCCACATCACCGGGGGACTCGGCGCCCATCACGACCAGGAGGACTTCGGCGACCCGTACGAGCTTCCCAACGAGCGCGCCTACTGCGAGACCTGCGCCGCTGTCGCGTCCGTGCAGTGGAGTTGGCGGATGGCCCTGCTGACCGGCGAGTCGAAGTACAGCGATCTGATCGAGCGCACTCTCTTCAACGGTTTCCTCGCTGGTGTCTCGCTGGACGGCGAGCGGTGGCTGTACGTCAACCCGCTCCAGGTGCGCGACGGCCACACGGACGTCGGCGGCGACCAATCCGCGCGCAGGACCGCGTGGTTCCGCTGTGCGTGCTGTCCGCCCAACGCGATGCGCCTACTGGCCAGCCTTGAGCACTACGTGGCCTCGACCGACGCCGACGGTCTGCAACTCCACCAGTACGCCACCGGCCGCTATACGGGAAACGTCGGCACCACGCCCATTTCTGTTAGCGCTCACACCGACTATCCGTGGAGGGGCCGGGTCACCATCAGGGTGGACGACGGGCCGACCGACCGGCCGTGGACCCTGTCCCTGCGCATCCCACAGTGGTGCTCCGGCTACACGGTCTCGGTGGCGGGCCGGGAAACCGGGCCCGCTGTCGCGGAGGGCGGCTGGTTGCGCCTGGAGCGAAGGTGGACCGCGGGCGACGAGGTGACGCTCGATCTGGACATCGCCCCGCGACTGGTCGAGGCCGACGCGCGGGTGGACGCGGTACGCGGCTGCGTCGCCGTCGAACGCGGCCCGCTCGTGTACTGCCTGGAAGGTGTCGACCACCCTGGCGGCGGTCTGGACGACATCGTGATCGACCCCGCCCGGGCGCTCACCGAGGAGCGCCGGGCCGACCTCTTCGGCGGCGTCGTCACCGTGACGGCCGCCGGGTACCGGCGGACTCCGCCCGCCGACGGCTGGTGGCCGTACCGCCGCAGCGCTGCGTCCACGGCTCATGCCACCACCACGGAAGCCGGCGGAACCGCTGTCCCGGACACACCGCCGTCCGACAGCGACCTCGTCCTGACCGCCGTCCCCTACTACGCGTGGGCCAACCGGCAGGACGGAGCGATGCGGGTGTGGCTGCCCACCCGTTAGCGACACCCACTCGCCCGTCAGCACAGCTCAGCCGTTCGTTCTTGCCACCATCACGCATCGAGCAAGGATCGTCATGAGACTCACACGCATCGCCACCGCCGCCGTTGCGGCATGTACCGCCCTGGCCGGCGTCGTCGCCTGCGGCGGCTCGGGAGGCGGCTCCTCCTCATCGGCCTCGGGGACCTACACCTTCTGGGACCCCTACCCGCAGTTCGACGGGTCCTCGGCCTGGGCCAAGCTGATCGCCTCGTGCGGCACCAAGGCCGGCGTCACCGTCAAGCGCACCGCCTTCGACACCACGGACCTGGGCAACAAGGCCCTGCTGGCCGCCCAACAGGGCAACGCGCCGGACGTGATGCTGGTGGACAATCCCGTCGTCTCCACTCTCGTGCAGGCTCAGATCCTCAACAAGATGAGTGATGTCGGCATCCCGACGACCTCGATCCAGCCGAATATCATCGGCGCCGGTGTCATAGCGGGTTCGGCCTACGGGATTCCGATCGGCGCCAACACGCTCGCCCTCTACTACAACAAGAAGGTGCTCGACGCCGCACATGTCGACCCCGCCTCCGTCAAGGACTGGGACTCGCTGACCGCGGCGCTGAAAAAGGTCAAGGCTGCGGGCAGGAAGGGGATCACCTTCTCCGCGATCGGCACCGAGGAGGGCAGCTTCCAGTTCCTGCCCTGGTTCTGGGGCGCCAAGGGCGATCTGACCCGGCTGGACAGCGCCGACGGTCAGGCGGCGCTGTCGCTGTGGAAGACCTGGGTTTCGGACGGCCTGGCGCCGAACGACGTGCTGAACAACACCCAGACCACTAGCTGGCAGGAGTTCGCCACCGGGCAGTATGCCTTCGGTGAGAACGGCACCTGGCAACTGGCCAACGCCGAGAAGGCGGGCTTCCCCTACGGGGTGATCAGCATTCCCGCCCGCGCCGGCGGCGCCGCCCCCGCGCCCACCGGCGGCGAGTTCGTGACCGTGCCGGTGCAGAAGGACACCGATCGCTACAAGACCACGGCGAGGATCGTCTCCTGCCTGACCAGCGATCCGAATCTGCTGGCCACCGACACGACCCTGTCCTACATCGCTCCCACCTCCGCGGTGCAGAGCCACCAGGTCAGTAAGGACCCCGAGTTGCAGCCCTGGGTCGACGCGGTCGGCGCCGCCCGCGGGCGCACCAGCGACGGCCTGGGCACCCAGTACCCGGTGATCTCCGAGCAGTTGTGGACCGCGGTGCAGGGCGCTCTGTCCGGCAGCAAGGACCCCAAGTCCGCGTTGGAGGCCGCGCAGAAGGCAGTGGCGAACCACAAGAGCTGACCCGGGCCATGTTCCGGGACGGCACTCCGACCGGGGCGCCGGGTCCGGTCGGGGGCTCGTACCCCGCTGTGCCGCCGCCCGTCCCGGCGGCGCAGCGGACCGGTCCGCCGCCGGGCCCCGCCTCCCTGGCGCCGGCGGCGGACCGGAACTCCCTGTGACCCCGGCATCCGCCACCGCAGAACCGAACCAGGAGGACGCATGACCACCGCCCACGCCGACGGCCTGAAGCAGCCGCCGCCCGCGCCGCCCGGGACACCCCACGGGCCGCGGGCCGCCGCGGTGAGCGGCGCCCGCCACGGTCGGCACGATCGCGGCGGCCGACGGTCGGCACAGCTCGCCGCCTGGGGGTTCCTGACCCCGGTCGCGGCCTATCTCGGGGCCTTCTACGCCTACCCGCTCTACCGCAACGTGGACCTGTCGGTGCGCCACTACACCGTGCGGTCCTTCGTCCAGGGCGGTGCGCCCTTCTCCGGCTGGGACAACTTTCAGCAGGTCCTCCACGACCCCACCTTCGGCACCGCGCTGCGCAACACCATGGTCTTCACCCTGGTGTCGATCGTCTTCCAGTACCTGATCGGGCTCGCCCTCGCGGTGTTCTTCAATCGGAGTTTCCGGCTCGCCCCCACCCTGAGGGCCCTCTTCCTCATTCCCTGGCTGCTGCCGCTGATCGTCTCCGCCTCCACCTGGTCGTGGATGCTCAACAGCGAGTCCGGCGTGGTCAATTACGCCCTGCGGTTCATCGGCATGGGCAAGGTGGACTGGCTGACCTCACCGTCCTGGGCCCTCACCTCGGTGATCATCGCGAACGTGTGGATCGGCATCCCGTTCAATCTGGTCATCCTCCACAGCGGACTGCAGAACATCCCCGCCGAGTTGTACGAGGCGGCGGCGCTGGACGGGGCCGGCGGATGGCAGCAGTTCCGGCGGATCACCTTCCCGCTGCTACGTCCGGTCTCCGCGATCACCGTGCTGCTCGGCCTGATCTACACGCTCAAGGTCTTCGACCTGATCTGGATCATGACCAAAGGCGGCCCGGGGGATTCCTCCTCCACCCTGGCCACCTGGTCCTACCGGCTGGGCTTCGGCTCGCTGCTACCGGAATTCGGCCCCGGCGCCGCGGTCGGCAACATCCTCATCCTCATCGCCCTGGCCTTCGGCCTGCTCTACATCCGCGCGCAAAGGAGGCAGGTGGCATGAGGTCGCCCGTGGCCCGTTCCCGCCGCAACACCGTCATCGGTGTGGTGCTCACCGCGATCATGCTGTTCCCGGTCTACTGGATGATCAACGTCTCGCTCACCCCGCAGAACCACATGCGCAAGGACCCGCCCGACCTGTTCCCGCTGCACCCCACCTTCAGCGGTTACCAGGCCGTCCTGGACGACCAGTTGCCCTATCTCGGCACCAGCCTGCTCATCGGCCTCGGCACCGTCGCGCTCACCGTCGTCCTGTCCGCGCCCGCCGGGTACACGATGGCGAAGCTGCGGCCGCGCGGCGCCGGCACGGTCAGCCTGTTGCTGCTGATCGCCCAGATGATCCCCGGCATCGTCATGGCGATGGGCTTCTACGGCATCTTCCTCGACCTCGGCATCATGAACACCTGGTGGGGGCTGATCGTCGCCGACTCCACCATCGCCGTCCCTTTCGGCACCATGATCTTCACCGCTTTCATGTCCGGCATCCCCGACGAACTCATCTCCGCGGCCAAAGTCGACGGCGCGAGCGTATGGCGCACTTTCACCTCCGTGGTGCTGCCGGTGAGCCGCAACGCTGTCGTCACCGTGTCGCTGTTCAGCTTCCTGTGGGCATGGTCGGACTTCGTGTTCGCCAACACCCTCGACGGCGGCGGCAGCATGCGGCCCATCACCCTCGGCATCTACAAGTACATCGGCAACAACAACCAGGAGTGGAACGCCATCATGGCCACGGCCGTCATCGCCTCCGTTCCCGCCGCCGCCCTCCTCGTCCTCGCCCAGCGCTACGTCGCGGCCGGGGTGACCGCGGGCGCCGTCAAGGACTGACCCCTGTGCGGCAGCGGCCCCGGCGCCGCAAGGTCATCGGCCCGACCTGGGCCGCGCTGAAGTCGATCCGCGCGGCCCGCCCGGACGGCGCCCCGATCTACGTGATCCTGGACAACCTGTCCGCGCGCGAGAACTGGCGGATCCGCCGCTGGGCTGCGAAGAGCACGGTCGAGGTGTGCTTCACGCCGACGAACGCGTCGTGGGCGAACCCGATCGAGGCGCGCTTCGGGCGGCTGCGGCCATCCGGGTCACGGACGAGTGGCCACCAGCAGGTCAACCACGTAGGTCTCTTCGACCACATCGTCGGGGAACAACTCGCGCAACCGCCTGCGCTCCCCGGAGAGGAAGGCACGCCTGTCGTCCTCGGCGAGTACAAGAAACGCCGACCGGCTGCTGATGTTGGCAAGGTGCATGTCGAGGGAAACCACACGGCTCCACCGCACCTGGCGGCGCGCGACCCGGAGTCCTGACAGGCCCGCGAGCCGGATGGCGTCGCTGTCGGCGGGACGTACCCGGGAAGTCGGCTTCACTCCGCAGTGGTGTGCGATCCGCTGGTGCTGCTCCCGGATCCAGGGCACGTGGAAGGCGGTGGTGTTCCACCAGATCGCCAGTGCACCGCCCGGACACAGGACCCGCAGCGCCTCCGGGACCGAGCGCGTGGTGTCGGTCCACTGCCAGGACTGCGCGTAGGTGATGAGGTCGCGGGAGGCGTCCGCGAGGGGAAGGGCGTTGCCGTCACCTCTCACGATCGGTACCTCCGGGAGCACAGTGTGGAACTGAGCCGCCATCGCGTCGCCCGGCTCGACAGCGATCACATCAGCCCCACGCTCACGCAGCAGAGCCGTGGCGATCCCGGTGCCCGCACCGACATCAGCGACGCGGGCACCCACCAGGGGACGGCTCGTGAACTGTTCGATGGAGTCGAAGAGCGCGGCAGGATACGAAGGCCGACTTGCCGCGTACTGGTCAGCCGCCGCGTTGAACGAATGGGCGCGTGAGCTGATGGTCATCCCCCCATCCTCCCCCTGCCCCGCCGACTGCCCGCCCGGTGATCCTTTCCGGACACACCCTAGGGCCTGGGGGGTGCCGCTTCGAGGAGTCCGGGGTGCTCGGTGAGGTCGAGAGGCGGTTCCGGTCCGCTGGGCAGGAGCCGGTTCCACGGTTCGGTGTCGCCCTGTTCGTAGCAGCGCGGCTCCGGGGCGCGATGCGGGGGCGTGCGTCTTCCCGCTGTTCGCGATAATGCGCCCCTGGGTCCGGTGCCGTTCCAGCTCGGCGTCCTCGCTGGCATTCTCCCCGGCATGGCCGCGGTCTTCGGCCCGCATACCGGGGGTGCGCTCCGCGAAGAGCCGGCCTTCGCGGTGGAGCTGAGCGCGGGCGGCGAACAGCCTGCGGGACTCTCCCAGTCGCAGCTCGGTGCCGGAAACGCGGCGGGCCAGAAAGTCGTCCGTCCCGATGGAGCGCGCCCAGCCGTGACGATGGGGAATCTCCGCCCCCACGGCCGATCCGCGGGCACGCGCGCGCACGGCGCGGGTGGCTCACTCGGCGCGCTGTCCGACCCGGAGGACGCTCAGATAGCGGCGTGATGCTCGGTCGCCCATCCGCGTGCGGACGCGCTCGGCTACCGCGTCGAGCAGGGGCTCACGGACATCGCGGTCGAGCCTCCGGTACAGCGACAACGAGCGAAGGTGATCGGCGAAGCCGTCTCCGTTGAACCATTGAACGGTCGGGTACCAGCGCACGATCGTTGGGCCGAACAGTCCTCCGGGATCATCGACCAGGCCCCAGCCCTCGTCGGTGGTGCGCACGTCGTCCTCCAGGGGAGGATGACCCCAGTCGGGGTTGCCGGGGCAGAACTGCTCGTGGAGGTCGGCGGTCTCGGCGTACACCTCTGGCTCTCCCGGCCGGCGGACAACGACGTGGCCGAGCAGCGCCATCCAGCCTCCGGGACGGAGTACGTCGTGCGCCCGTTGCCAGCCGATCGACGGGTCGACCCAGTGCCACGACGACGCGGCCACGAGAGCATCGAAGCGTCGGCCGCGGTCGTCCCACTCCTCGAACGTCGACGTCTCGACTTCGACGTTGCGGAAGGACGCGATCCGTTGGCGAGCGAGCGCGGCCATGTCCGCGCCCGGCTCGACGGCGGTCACTGAGCATCCGAGTGCTGCCAGCGAGCGCGTCGCCTGACCGGTGCCGCAGCCCACCTCCAGCACCGACGAGCTGTCGTCCGTGCCGGTGACGGCGACAAGGTGCGCGAACAACTCGTCGGGGTATCCCGGCCGGACCCGGTCGTAGAGCTCCGGCGCCTCGTCGAACACCCGGCCGAGGTCGCGTGGATTCGGGCGCATCTCCGGAGCATCGGTCACGAGCGCACAAGCTATGAGCTTCGTCCACGGGGACGCCACTGGTTAACGGCGGCTCCTCGACAGCAGCCGTGTCGGTCCACTCTGTCCGCTCTGGGCGATGGCCGCGTCGCGGCTCGCGGCGGTGTGGGACAGGTGGAAGACCAGGGCGAGGTGCGGCGGGTCGGCGCCGACGGTCAGTGCTTCCTGGAGTGACGCGGTACATCAAGGGCCAGGCGTGTCGCCCCCGGCTGCCAGCATCGGCGAGACGTGAGTGTCCTGAAGCGCCGTCAGAGCCGAGCAGGTCGTGCCCTGGCACGCCTGCGCCTGCCAGTCGAACTGCCTCCCGAACGGCATCGACGTCGGCGCAGCGTCAGCCGGGCGACCGAGTCCGAAGCGACGCTCACCGTACCGCCGTTGCCCGGATCCCCCGCCCCGCCGGAGGCATACGTCCCCGCCATGGACTTCGCATCCCCTCGGTCTACGCGACTGGGGGCCAAGGGGTCGGAGGTTCAAATCCTGTCGTCACGACGGTGCACGAAGGGCCCGCTGGCCTGGCAACTAGCCAGGCCAGCGGGCCCTTCGGCTTGTCGGCAGCGGTTTCTGCGTGGCGGGACGTCAGAAATCTGGGAACTGCCTGGGGCCGCGGTCACGTAAACCCGCAGGTCGGCGTCGCCGTCGGGGGATGGCGGCCAAGGACACCAGGTTTTCCTTCGGCGGCGGCGGAGGTAGGGTCGGCCGCTCTGCGCGGCCCGGAGAGCGTCGGGGGCGGCGGCCCGGTGACGTGGGGTGCGGCCATGGAGGTGCCGCTGAGGGTGGTGCTGCCGCCGCCGGAGGTTATCTCCCTGTCGGGACACGCAAAATCTGTGTCGGCCGGAGTAGACATTCGCGGGTGGCGTGGTTATGGTTTCTCTCGTAGCCGAGATCAGCAAGGCCCGGCAGACACGAACTGCCGGGCAGCA
>NZ_JBIBHM010000032.1:0-20218 GCF_042957025.1 Streptomyces sp. NPDC008139 | reverse complement strand
CGCCTCGCTTCGCTCGGCGTGACTGGCGCGCTTCGCTTGCCAGTTGATGGGCGGTCATGAAGTGTGCGCGCCTGCGGCGCGACCGGGACGCTTCGCTTTCTCGGGACTTTTCGGCTCCGCCTCCAAGTCCTCGAAATGCGGCCCGCTTCGCGGGCCGCCAGCTGGCTGCAGTGGGGAAGTGTCCGTCCGGCGTGGCCGCTTCCTTTTGAGAAATCTTTGGGAATTCCGAGATCTCTCCCCTGCCCCTTCCGAGATCGGGGGCCGGCGGCCGATGGCGGGCCGCGGTGCGTCATCTCCCGCGGCCCGCCAGACGACAGTGACGGGGAGAAGCTATCCGGCGGCGCTGCTGTGGAGTGGCAGTCCCCTCATGTCCTGCTTCCTGATGTGTGCTGGAGCACCGTTCCTCGGAAATGGCGCCCGGCTGCTGGCTGCCACCGCCCGGGATGAGGCTGAGCGGATCCTAGGCGATGCCCGCAGGGAGGCCGAGCAGATTCGCGCGGATGTCCACCGCCAGGCGACGCCGCTGTCCGGCTCGACTCCCGTTTGCGCAGATCGCCCACAAGCCCTGGCACGTGCTGCTCATGGTCGATGCTCCGGCGTCGCTGGAGCCGGCCGGCCCTGAGTATGTGCGTCGGGCAGTGAGCACCGTCCGGCCGGCACGGAAGGCGCCTGCTGCAGAAGCGGAGGAAGCCGTGTCTCTGGTGATGTCCCGCTGGTCGTATCTGTGGGGCACTGGTGGAAGGGCGCCTGTCTCGGTTTCGGGGCGGGGCTTCGCCCTTGATCGTGGACACCAGGTGTCATGCGGCGAGGGTCAGCGTAGTTGATCGTTGTTCGTAGCTGATCGGGCTCTGCTGGCCGAGGGCGGAGTGTCGTCGCCGGGTGTTGTAGCGGGTGACCCAGCGGAAGACGTCCAGGCGGGCGGCGCGGGCACCGGGCCAGCGTTTGGCGCCCTTGAGGGCCTCCCGCTTCAGGCTTGCGTTGAACGACTCCGCGGCAGCGTTGTCCGCGCTCGTGCCCACGGCCCCCCCCGATCGGACCACGCCGAACTCGCCACACAGGGCTGCGAATTCCTTGGAGACGTATTGGGCCCCGTTGTCGCTGTGGAAGATCGCTCCGCGCAGGTCTCCGCCGCGGGTGCCGGCGGCGGCCCGCAGGGCGGCGGCTATCAGTCCGGTGCGCATGTGGTCGGAGATCGACCACCCCACCAGGCGCTTGGAGTGCAGGTCCAGCACCGTTGCCAGGTAGAGGAACCGGCCCCCGCCGACCGGGAGATAGGTGATGTCTCCCACGTACTTCTGGTTCGGCGCGGAGGCGGTAAAGTCACGTTGGAGCAGGTCCGGCACCGGGGCCGCGTCGGGTGCGGGCACGCTGGTGCGGACCTTCTTGCGCAGGTGCACCCCGACGATCCCGTGGCAGCGCATCAGCCGGGCCACCCGCTTGGAGTTCACCGGCCGGCCCTCCTCGCGTAGCTCGGCGGTGATCCTGGGACTGCCGTAGGTGCTGTCGGACTCCTGGTGGATCTCGGCGATGCGAGCCGACAACGCCTGGTCGGCGTGCTCGCGCTCGGCGCGGGCCGGGGCGGCCTCCCGCCAGCGGTAGAACCCGGAACGGGAGACGTGCAGGAGCCTGCACAGCCGCTTCACGCCGTAGGCGCTGTGGTGGTCGGCAACGAACGTGAAGCGGCTCACCAGTTCGTCTCGCCCGCAAAATACTTCGCTGCCCTGTGCAGGATCTCCCGCTCCAGTACGAGCTCCTTCACCCGAGCCTTGAGCTGCCTGTTTTCCTTCTCCAAGGCGCTCGACTCGGCGGCGCCGGACACGGCGGCCTGCTCGGCCTCACGCACCCACACGCGCAGCGTCTCGTGGTTCACCCCCAGGTCCCTGGCCACCGCGGCGTACGTGCGCCCAGGACTGGCCCGGTACAGCGCCACGGCATCGGCCCGGAACTCAGGCGAGTACTTCGACGTCCCCAACGGGAACTGTCCTATGGATCTTCACGATCCAATGATCAGGGTGTCCACGATCAAGGGCAAAGGCCCCCGGCACGGGGCGCTGGAGCGGGCCGTGCCCAGTTCTTGCGGCGGCAGCTGTGGGACTCCCATGCCACGGAGTGGTGTCGCAGGGATCGTTCGCCTGTGCCACGGAACTCAACGCAGTGGACATGGACATCGATGTGCTCTGCCGACTGCCCTCGCGGGCGGACAGGTCGTCGCTGTGGGAGCAGCGGGTCGTGGCGCTCTTTGACAATATCGGTGATTCCCCTGACGCCGTCGAGTTGTGGCTCCCGGGACAGGGCAGCGTGGGTCAGCGGCGGTCAGGTCTTGTCCGGCCCTGTTGGTTCCCACGGTGCCCCGTCCGTTGTGCCGCAAGGAGAGCGGCGCTTGCCGTAAGGCCGTCAGTGGGCGCGCCTCGTTCCTCGACTCGTAGGTGTCAGGGGCGACGGCGAAGGCGGCGCAGGTGTCGTCGTGCCGGTTTCTGTCGTGCGGGCGGGCTGCCTAGATCATCTCTGGTGTGGGCTCTGGCCGACTGTGTGCTGCAGCGTGTGGCGGAGGGAGGGTTTGTGCCGTCCGTAGTGAATGCGCGGATATTGGTGATGTGGTAGCAGGCAGTGCCCGCGGCGGATAGGTTCGGCCCCTTGGGTCGAAGGTGGGGCGCCTGGCCGGTTGTGGGGGACGTTGTCTGGACAGGAGAGCGGCTTCGAGCAGGGCGATCTGTTCGATGGTGGTGCCGCTAAGGTTCGTCGTGGTCCGTTGGATTTCGTGCGGCCGTTTGTTGCGCCGGTAGCGTCGATGGTGGGTGCGGTTTCGGATGATCCTTTGTCGTTGCTGCTGGCAGAGGCGATTCATGATGCGTTCGGTGATCTTGCCTCCGAACGCGGGCTGACCCGGTCTGAGATTGCGGCAGCGTGTGCTCCGGTGGCCTCGGGCGAGGCCTTTGATGCCCGGTTCCGGGTCTTTGCGGGGCTGGGGATGCTGGAGCGGGCCCGTGGCAAGGCGTACGAGGGGCGTTACGTCTTCAATCCGACCAGCGGTGCGGCCTTGTTGGTCTTCGAGCGGCTGGCGGAAGCTGGCGGTGTCGAGGAGATCATGACCTTGCTGGACCGGACACAGGTCGGTCTGGCGCAGGGCTTGTTGAGTGAGGACCAGCTGGCCGGCCGGCTGCGGCGGGTACGGCGGGATCTGTCCATCACCACCGCGCATCTGTTGCGGCTTGTGCGGTCCAAGCCGATCGAGGAGCTGGTGGGTGAGCGCCACCAGCATCAGTCCAAGGCCGTGTTGCTGGACCATGCCCGGCAGTTGGTCAAAGCCGTCAGCAGCAGTTTCCCGCGGCTGAGAGCGTCGGGGACACGGTTGATCGATGAGGCGCTGCGCTATTCGGCGGCCGTGGATGAGTTCTCCGACCGGCTGCTGCAACAGGTGCGTGCGCGGCGGGACTTCAGCATGCTGATGCCGGAGCAGTACCTGTCGGCGGCTTTGAGCGCACCGGTGGCGGCGCTCGGGCAGGTGTTTGCTGCCACGGTCTTCGATCCTGCTGGCGTGGAGATCACCGTGGCGCAGGTGCTGGTGGCCGCCGGGGAGCGGCGGCCACCAGCACCCCGTCGTCGGCCGCCGCGGCCGGCGCCGCTGCCGCCGCGTCCTGATCCGGTGGAAGCAGCGCGGGAGAAGGCGCTGTTGTTGCATCGGCGGCGTTCGGCGGCGTTGGAATCGCTGGCCAGGGGCAGGCAGGAGGCTGATTTGACAGGGACGCTGGGGGCGCTGCCGTGGCGTGCGGCGATTGCCACGGTGGTGGACCTGTTGCAGGCGTCCGCGGACCCGGCGGTGCCGTTCTTCGTGGAGACCGGCGAGGAGATCCATGTCGATCCGGTTGGGGCGGTCACTTATGCCAGTGCGCTGACCTTGTACCGGCTGCCGCAGGACGTATCGGGTGCTGGCGTGGGCGGCGGCTCTTCGGCGGTGCAGGAGGGGCCGGCATGAACGAGGACGCCTATCTGCTGGCCCGGGCTCGGGCCGTGCGGGTCGTGCCGCTGGCGTCGGCCGGTGCACTGGGTGAGCTGTCGGTGCTCCGGCGGGCTGCTGAAGATGTGCAGCGGCGCCTCGTCGAGGTGGAGGGGGCCGGTGGCCCTGGGGTCATGGTGCGCTGGGCGCTGGACGTGGAGCCGGTCAGTGGTGTGGTCGGCGATCCGCTGACGCACCGGGAGGCGGCGCCGTCGCAGTTGCTGACGCTGGGAGCTGCTGTGCGCCTGTGCTGGCCTGATCCGGAGCAGCCGCTGTATCCGGGGGGCGCGGTGGCCGAGGAGGACGTATTGGGCGCCTGTGCTCCGCCCGGGGATGGTCTGCTGCGCGAGGGCATGGCTCTGATCGGGCAGACATCGGCGTATCGCAGCGCGCTGCGGGTCCTGCGCGCGTGGGGCTACCTGGCTGCCGATGCCGGGGACGGCATGGTGCGGCTGGGGCCGGTGGTGGCGGCCTGGAATGAGCGAGATGTCGAGGAGTTGCGGCGCGGCTATGACTTGCTGCCCTGTCGGGTGGAGGAGGAGTAGACGTGGAAGTGCTGTATCTGGAGGCGCTGTCGGAGCAGCGCCGTGCAGAGGTGCGGGCGGCGGTGTGTGCGGTGGAGACCGCGCTGCGGCCGGTGCCGGCGGCGCGTTTCCGGGCGTTGGCGGAGGTGCCGCTGCGCAGGGTGGTGGAGGAAGTGCTGGCTGCTTCGGGCCGGGCGCTGCTCGGTGTGGGAGATGGGTTCGTGTCCGGCTATGACGACACGGTCAGGGCGCGGCTGGCCGATGAGGGTGTGGGTGTCCTGCCCGTTGAGGACCGCGCCGTACTGACGCTGGTGCTGCTGTTCAGCGTTGCCGTCCCGCGCGCCGGCGGCAGCGTCCTGCCGCATGCCTTGTGGACCCAGGGGGTGCCGGTGAGCCGGGAGCGGCTGAAGGAGTCCGCGGTGCCCGACGGGGTCGTGGACGCCGCGTTGAGCCGTCTTGCCGCCGCCGACCTGGTGCGGTCGACCGGCTCGCGGTCCACCGGCTCGGGGTTCGTGCTGGGCAGCCAGTTGCTGCGGCTGACGCCGGCAGCCCAGGCGGACCTGTTCGAGCAGCTGGTGCTGCTGGCCGAGCCGAGGGGGGTCATGGCCGAGTCGATCTGGCGGCGCCGGGCCCGCGCCGCCGCCCAGGAAAGGCAGGACCGATGAACGACACATGGCACCAGGACGGAGCCGACGATCTGGGCGAAGACGAAGAGGAGGCACTGCCCGATCTCGTCGAGCACCGCGGCATCGTCGGTGAGCGTCATCTGGTCGCGGTCCAGACGTTCGACATCGCCCGGCTGACCACTCACGCGGTGCCGGTGGTGCCCGAGACGTTCGTCGCCGTGTCCGGGATGGGCCCCCAGGACGACTCCAACGGCTCGGGCAAGACCTCGTTCCTCATCGCGGTCTCGCTACTGCTGGCCGATCCCCAGTGGCGGCTGGAGTCCAACCACGGACAGTACGCCGGCGGGATCTTGTTCAAGCCCGATGCGGCCGGGGTGGACCGGGCCCAGCAGATTCCGGCCGCTTCGCACGGTTACGTGGTCGGAGTCTTCTCACGCGACAGGCCCGGGACGGACGGCGCCATCACCGCGGACGGTCCTGGGGAGGGGGCGCTGACGGTGTGGGTGCGCATCGCCTCGGCCGCCCCGTACGTCCAGGCCAACTGGACCGAGGGCATCCACGTGGCCGATGCCCCCACCGATACCGAGCGTGCGGTGCAGGCGGACGCCCTGTGGCAGGAACTGGGCAGTGCGCGCCGGCTGTCCGCACGCCGCATGGCCGATGTCCTCTACGGCAACGCGCCGCGGTGCCTGACCTACCTCGACACGCCGTTGCGTCCGGCGGTGCCCTCGCTGCTGAGCCAGCAGATGACGGCGATGGAGCCGCACGACATCGGGGAGGCTCTGATCGCCCTGTCGGGGATGTCCCATCTGCTGGAACAGGAGGCTGCCCGCCGCGGCAAGGCCCTGGAACATGCCGGGCAGCTGGCCAAGGCGCGCGGAGAGCACGATGTGGCGCTGGCGGACGAGGAAACGGTACTGGAGGGCGTGCGGGCACGTGCCGCCGCGCGCACCGCACTGGAGGAAGGACACCGTACGTGGCGGCGATATGTGGCTGCCTGCTACCTGCAGGCAGTGCAGGCCGACGGGAAGCTGGCGGCGGACCTGGAGGGCAAAGAACAGCAGGTGGCTCAGGCTCAGGGGCTGGTTGCCGACGCCGAGGACAGGCTGCGGGAGCTGACAGCGGCCACCGGGCTGTCCTCGGCTGCGGCCGCCGCCCGCCAGGACTGGGAGAACGCCCAGCAGATCACTGAACAGGCCACCATCAAGCGGACGGCAGCGGCCACTCGGCGAGACATCGTCCACCAGAGTATGGCTCCCCTGCGGGCAAGCGCCGAGATGTGGCGGGGGACGCCGATTGCCGGTGCCCACAGTGCGCTGGAAGCTGCCCGGAACGCACTGTATGCGGCGCGGCAGTACAGGGCCGAGGCAGATCGTGCGCTGTCCCTGGCCCGGCAGTTGGAGGAGGCAGCCCGGCAGGGACGGAGTGGGGCCGCGGGGCAGGCGCTGGAGATCCTCAATGGCCACGGCATCAGCGCCGCCGGGCTGATGGACCAGCTGCAGTTGGAGGAGCCGACCCGCATGCAGTGGGAAGCACGCCTGTGGCCTTGGCGCGACGCTGTGGTGGTGCCGTGCGGGGAAGCCGAACGTGCGCGGGAGTTTCTGCGCGACCTGCCCGGTGCCCAGGTCATCGCCGACGACCCCGCCGACGGGAGAGCAAGTGCCGCGGGTGTCCTGCCTCAGGGAGTGCGCAGCAGCAGGGCGCTGGCCGGGTTCCTCAGTACGTTGCAGGAGCGCATGCCGGCTCTGGAAAACCCGCCGGCGGCCTACG
The DNA here is from genome assembly GCF_042957025.1 of Streptomyces sp. NPDC008139. Classification (NCBI taxonomy): domain Bacteria; kingdom Bacillati; phylum Actinomycetota; class Actinomycetes; order Kitasatosporales; family Streptomycetaceae; genus Streptomyces; species Streptomyces sp. NPDC008139. The sequence goes on along the minus strand of NZ_JBIBHM010000032.1, from coordinate 13,304 downwards.
ATGCCGGGCTGGGCCTGGCGGTCGTCGGCGGCTTTAAGGCTCCGATCGCCGGACGGGACGCCCGCGTGGCCCAGGCCGTCGCGGACCGGTGCCGGAGCCAGGAGGGAGTGTCCACTGCAACGGAGGATCTGAGGAGAGCTGAGTCCGCGTTCGAGGGCGCCGAGATCGAGCACGGCGCGGCCGTGGCCGCGCGGGACCTGGCAGTCCTGGAAGAGCAGGCCTCCACCTTGAAGGACGACATCGATACGGCCGACCTCGATATCGTCGCAGCCCGGGCCGAGGAGAACAGGCTGCACGACGCGTCGGACCAGGCCCAGCGCGCCCTGGCGTCCCACGGCCAGGCGGTGACGACCGCCAAGCTCACCCGGGACGCGGCCACCAAGACATACAAGGAGCAGGTCAAGGAGCACACGGCGCTGGTCAAAGCCCGTGACGAGATCGCCTGCCCGCAGTGGCAGCAGCTGTGGGCCGCCTCCGAGGAGGAGGCGGCTGAACTCCTGGAGAGCTCCGGCCACGGCACACCACTGCCCCGGCCGGGACGGCTGCGGCGGAAAGCGGAGGACCATCTGCGGGAGGCGTACGCGCATTACGGCCTGCCAGCCGGCGCCGTGACCGGTGTCGACGAGGACCTGCTGGTGGCGCAGCGCCTGCGGGACGCTTTCGCGGAGGAGGAGGCGTCCGCGCTGCCGCGCACGATGTTCGGCGAGGTGGCCTCGCCCTTGCAGATCCGGCTGGACGGCCACGCTGACAAGGATGCTGTCGAAGCCGCCCGGATCGCCTCCGGCCGCTCGTTGCGCGAGCAGGCCCTCACCGGTCTCACCAAGACCGCAGAGCACAGTGCGCACAACCTCCAGGCGCTCCAGGACATGATTGAGCATCACATCGAGGCCCTATTCACGCAGATCAGCGATGCCTTCAATGCGTTGGACCTTCAGCGGCGCGGTGACGGCGCGCGCCTGGACTTCCGCAGCGTGCGGTCCGAGGGCGCCAGGCCCTGGCAGTGGCAGGTGACGCCCCGCTGGAAACGCTCCCCGCGCGGCGCCTTCGTGCACTACCGGGAGAACGCCAACGGCGCCCAGGTGAAGGTGCATGCCATACAACTGGTCCTGGCCGCGGTGCTCGCCGACGCCGAGACCAGGGGCCGGGTGCTGATCCTGGACGAACTCGGCAACAGCCTGGGCGAGGTCAACCGCAAGGACATGCTCGCCGCATTGCACACTGTGGCGCGCCGCCAGCACCTGACCATCCTGGGCACCTGCCAGGACAGCGTGCTGGCGGACGCCGCCGACGTCTGCGACGAACTGCTGTGGTTCGTCCACGCCTCCTCCTCCGACGCTTACAACCAGCCCACCCTCGCCTGGGGACATGACACCGACGGCCAGCGCGTGGAACTGACCGCCGACTGGATCACCGCAGGACGCTCCCATGCCTGACATGCCCCGGGCAGCCCACCGTGCCTCTCCCCCGCCCCGCCCTGCTGGTCGGTGAAGCCCACGGCCGGCGGGAAGTGCCGCTGCGCGGACTTCCCGCCGGGATCATCGCTGTCACCGTGCCCCGCACCCGAAAAGATGGCGACGAGGTCCTCACCCGCGTGCCCCTGGACCGCAAACGGCGTGTCAGCCCCGCCGTCGTCGACCTCGTCGCCTGCGACCCCGTCCCCGCCTACGACCCGCCGGCCGGCCTGGCGGACCGCGACCTGATCAAGGTCCTGACGACCCGGACCCGCAAGCGGTGGGCCACCATCGAGGCGGACTTCGGCCCCGAGCAGGCGTGGCGCACCACCGTGTCGCTGATCCGCTGCGGCGCCGTCGTCCTGCGCTGCAAGGTGGTCCAGACCACCGGGTTCGCCCCCGACTCCTGGCAGCTGACCCCGTCCTGGGCGTCCTTGCGGGAGGACAAGCTCGCCCAACTTCGGGGCCACCCCGACCCGCTGCAGTTGCACGCCGAACTGCTGCAGGCCATGACCGGCATCCCCCATCTGGCAAGCGAGCACGCGCTGCTGGCCGCCACCGCCCCGGCCCGCACCCTTCAAGTCCCCGCAGGCAGCGCCACCGGAACCGAGGACTGGCGGGTGTACGAGGTGGCCGTCAGGTCCGCCGCGGTGTGGTGGGCCGCCCAGTCCCACCCGCAGCCGATGACCGCCAAGGTCTTGGCGGGCAAGAGCATGCGCGACACCAAGTACACGTGGACGCCTGCGCGCCGACAGGCATTCGCCAACCTCGTCGGCCGTCCCTTCGACCAGGCGGTGGAGGAGACCGACACCGCGCTGCGCATGCGCGGGCCCCTGCGCTGGCGCGTCGCCGATGTCATCGCCGACGCCGCGGCGTGCCGCCCCTGGCTGGGACTGCCCGCAGGCGGCCTTCGCAGCCTCGGGATGATCGACTGCTCGGCGGTCGGGGTGTTCCTGATCGAGAACGAGGACGCCTTCGCGCAGGTGTGCAAGCTCCCCGGCATCCCGGAACGGTGGCTGTGCGTATGGGGGCGCCGGCTACGCCACGCACGGCCTGACCGCGTTCCTTAAGGCCATGGCACCGTTGCCGGTGGCCGCCTGGCAGGATCTGGACGCCCACGGCATCCAGATCATCGCCAACCTCACCGAGCGCATCGGCCGGCCCGTCACCCCCGTCGGCATGGATGTCGACCTGTACCGGCAGGGAACGAAGTACCGCCAGAAACCCGACAAGCAGGCAGGCAACCTCAAGCTCGCCCAGCGGCTCGCCGCCAGCGGCCCGCCGGCGCTGCGCGCGCTGGCTGCTGAGATCGTCACGAACGGCGGCGACGGCTGCGAACACGAAACCCTCTACCACGAGGTCCTGCCCACCTTGGAGCACACCCTGGAGCGTGTCGTCGACGGTGCCGCCGCCGTCGTCCCGCCGTCCGGCACCGGCACCGGCACCGGCGACAACACATGATCAACACCTCTTCTCCCTGCATAGATGTGACCCTTGAGCTCGATCGACTGGGGCGACGCCCCGACCTGGATCGGCACCGTATTCGGCGCGGCCGCTGCCGCGTTCGCCCTCGCCACCCTGCTCAGCCAGCGCGGGCAGATCCAGGACCAGCAGGCCTTCATCGGCGAGCAGTTGGTGAACCTGCGCGCGGAACGAGAGGCTCTGGCGGCCGCGGCTGGAGAGCGGCGCTCCGCGCAGGCTGGTGATCGGTCCGGAAGGGCCCGAGGACCCGGACGGCTGCTTCTTCCAGGTCGTCGTCACCAACAACAGCGACCGTGCCATCACCGGCGTTGATGCCGACTTCGGTGACCTCACCGCGCCCCAGTCCCCGGCCACCCGCGTGACGGACCGCCGCATCGTCGACGTGCCGGCCGGCATAGGCCAGTGCCACGCCTACGTGTTCGCATCCGAGTCCTCTTACCTGGACCGGTTGGAAGACGTCGCAGTGACCGCGGTCTTCACGGACGACTCCGCGTGACGCGGCGGCTGACCGAGGACAACTTCCTGGAAGGAGGCATGAAACATCCGCACACCCTCGGCAGGGCCGCGCCGCTGTCACAGGCAGCGCCTACGGTGGCCACAGCGCGGCCTGCCGAGAAGACCGCCCCCGTTGGAGAGGCAGCACCTGCGCGTGGCAATCACAGGTGAGAACAGGCTGTCGACGGTCAAGCCCGACCTGGCAAAGAGTTTGGACGTCGAACTGTCTGGCGTCACGGCAGACGAGCTCACAGTGGCTTCCAGCCGGAAAGTCTGGTGGCGGTGTCTGGACTTCCCCGACACGCACAAACCGTGGCCGGCAGTCGTCGGCAACCGGACCGGAGGATTCCGCAAGCGGTACGGCACCGGCTGCCCGGACTGCCGCCTGGTCAAGACCTCCGCGCAGGAGCTGCGTCTGAAGGCAGAGCTCAGCACCGTCCTGCCTATCGACCCTGACCGGGGAACCATCCGCACGACCCGGACCGAGCACGTCGACATGATCGTCGAAGCCGACGGAGTGCGGCTCGTCCTCGAGTTCGACGGCTCCTATTACCACGCCGACGACAAGTCCCGGGCAACCGACGCTGCGAAATCCGAGCGGTTACGCGCCGCCGGATGGACCGTGGTGCGCATCCGCGAGGCCCCCCTGGCCGCCCTCGATCCGGTGTACGACGTCGTCGTGGGTTTCGTCGCCGAACCGGAGGACGCGGCCGCCGACGTCCTGGACCACCTGACCCGACTCGGCCTTGTCGAGGCAGCCGCAGCCGCAGCCGGACGGTACCGGGCGCTGGGGGCTCCCCAGGCCAGCGAGACGGCCCGCGCCTGGATTGTGGATCGCATCGGCGCCCAGGCACTGAGGATCGAGTACACGGCCCACAATGACGCCTGGGACTCGATGTTCGAAGCTCTAACGGCCTACGCGGCACAAGCTGGCGACACCTACCCCGGCGATGACGTGACCGTCGAGGGGCGGAGTCTGGCTCGCTGGTGCCGCAAGCAACGCGGCCTGCAGCGCCAACGGCGGCTGCGCCCCGATCGAGCCGAGCGGCTTGCCAGCATTGCCGCCTGGTCCAGCCAGACCGCACACGAGGCCGGTTTCTGGTCCCGGCACCGCGCCTACCTCCAGCGCGCCCAGGCAACGGATCCTTACGAACGCGACAAGTCCATGCCCAGCCGCGAGGCAACCGTGTGGGCGAACAACCTCCGCGGCCGCCGGGAAGACCTGCTCGCGCAAGGCCGCGACTTGCCCGAAGACCAGCTCACCGCGATGGCCGCAATACCCGGCTGGTCCTGGACCCCCTACGACGACAGTCACGCGGCGAAGATTCAGGTGCTGCTGCAGTTCATCGCCGCCAGCGGCCGGCTGGTGGCCTCCATCAAGCAACTTGAGCAGTGGGAAGGTCATCCCATCGGGGTCTGGCTGAACAGTTGGCGCACCCGCCGCGAGAAGCTGTCGGCTGCCCAGCAGAGAGAGCTGGAAGCCCTGGCGGGCTGGTCGTGGAATCCTCGCAGCGATCAGTGGGGATCGACGCTGCAGCAGCTCACTGACTTCGGCATGGCCCACGGTCACATCCGGCCCAGCCTGACCCTTAGCAACCAGGAGGACAAGGCACTCGGAGTGTGGAAGCGCAACCAGAAAAGCCGTCTCCAGGGGCTAGACACCCCCCGGGCCGCTGCCCTGCGCGAGTTGCTCGCCCAGTACGACGAGAAGCTGCCCTGATCCCTGCAGTGCCGTACGGCCCTGCGCACCGGCCCGGACCCTAGTCGGCAGTCAGTCCGGCACGGCCGCCGGCCGCGTCGTGTCGTCGGTCCAGTCACCGTCGAACAATGAAGCCACCAATGCCGCCTGCTCGGCGGGAAGTTGGCCGGTGCGCTGCCGGGTGCGGGTTTTGGCGAGCCACGGCCCGATCTTGACGGTCTCACCGTCGACGGTGATCTCCTCGCGTGCGGTGGGAGCGCGCCGCTCGCGGTGGAGGAAAAGCTCGAGGATCTGCACGGTCTGGGCGAAGGTGCGGCGCACTGGCCGGGCGCGCCCGGCCAGGCCGTGGCCTTCGGGCGTCAGTCCGATGGCGGCAAGCAGACGCTGCTGGCCGGGGTCCAGGGTGCCCCAGGTCGTGAACTGGCGACGAAGCCAGGTGCCGATCTTGACCGGACCCAGGTGTGTCTCGGCAGTCAGGGAGGCGGGATCGTTACCGGCGGCCAGATGGGCTCGCAGCAGATGGTATTTGCGGTGCCAGTCCGGCCCGTACGGGAGCTGCCAGTCGGGATCGACGGCGCTGAGGTCGGCAGCACGGTCAGCGTCCAGCTCGCCGCGGCCGGCCAGGGAACGCTGCTCGGCGAGGAACGCCCCTCCGGGGGCGGCGGCGGGGATCGCAAGGTGCCCGTGGCGGTAGTGGTAGTCGGCGACGAGGGTGAGGTTGCCGCGCCACGCTGCCTGGTGCTTGTCCCAGATCATGCCGAGGGCGTCGAGTTCAGCGAGCCAGTCGGCTTCGAGGCGGCCGGCTTTCGCGGCGTCGCGCATGCCGGTGATGAACGATCCGAGGTTGTATCCGGCGGGATCGGTGTAGTCGGTGGGGACGTCGAGGTGACCGTGTTGGTCGTACCAGGCTTGTGCGGCTGCGAGTCCTTCACGGCGGGGACGCGAGGTGGTCTCGCGGGGATCGAAGCTAGCTAGGTCCATGGCGCGGGCGATACGTTCCGGGTGGACGGTGAAGTCGAAGTGCCAGCGGTGCTGGATCAGGCTACTGGTCTCCTTCGGCAGGCGGTTGGCCTTGTCCGGGAGGCGTTCGGCGATGCGGTGGTCGTGGCTGGCCAGAGCGGTGCTGATGGCCCACACCGGCTCGTAGGCGGTACCCAGGATGTTGGTGGGGTCGGCGCCGGGAGGCACGTAGACGGGGATGATCAGGCTCGCGGTCTTCCCACTCACGTCAACGCGCAGCGCGCGGCCGAGGGCCTGCACGCAGCGGCGGACGCTGCGGGTGGGGTCGGCGAAGACGACGGCGTCGACCGAGGGGATGTCGATGCCTTCGGCGATCAGCTTGGCATTCGCCAGGATCGCGCATGGGGAGTCGGCGAAGCCGGTGAAGATGTCGGCGCGCTGCTGCGGGGTGTGGTCCCCGTGGACGAAGAACAACCGCGGGTCCACGTCCGGGGACAGCTCCGGCGCGGTGCGGCGCAGGTGGCGCAGGGTGTAGCCGAGCTCGCGGGCGAAGCGTTTGGCGTCCTCCACAAGGTTGAAGTACACCAGCACTCGGCGCAGTTCGTGCTCCGCCATGGCCTTGAGGACGGCTAGGTGCAGGGCGGTGGTCCGCAGCGCGTCGTCGGCTTCCGGCTCTGCTGCGCCGGCACCAGCAATGTCCGAGCTGGTAATGCCGGGGGTGGGCAGGTTCAGGCGGGCGCGGAGTTCAGCGTCAGTGAGTGTCGGAATCACGATCCGGTAGTCCGCGGCGCGGCCGTCGGCGATGGCCTGCGCCAGCGGGTACTCGAAGACCTTCTTCCCGTAGACGGCCTCGTTGTCCATGCTGTTCGCCGACGCGTCGAGGCTCTCTTCGGCGGACGGTCGGCGGCGGGGCCGGGTGGTGTCCGCGGACTCGGCCAGATCCGGGGCGGCGAAGAACCGCGGGGTGGCCGTCATGTACAGGCGGCGATCAGCCTTGATACGGGTGGCGTCGTTGATCACCGCCCATTTCTTGTCCGCCCGCCCCGCGATCCGGTGCGCCTCGTCCATGATCGCCAGATCGAACGGCGGCACGTCGAAGCGGGAATGCTTGGTGTTCTCGATCTTGTCCAGCGAGTCGTAGGTGCAGATCACTGTCAACGCCGGAATCTGGTCTCTCCCCTCCCCCACCACCGCCATAAGCCCGGCCAGCGTCCGGAAGTTTCCTGTCGATCCCACGGCCGCAGCAGCCAATGCGTCATGGCCGGAGGCATCCATGGAAGACACGATCAGCATGTGCTCGCGGTGCCCATCCCCCCGCCACGCCAACGCGGTCTGCGCAGCTAGGTCCAGGGTGGGGACAACGAACAGCAAGAGCTTGGCGTCCAAGGCGTCCGCGATCCGGATTGACATCAGGGTCTTGCCCGTACCTGTCGCCGACACCAGCAGTGCCCGGCTTCCCGGCCTCCGCAGATGACGCGCGGCCTTTTGCACACCCTCGGTCTGGCGGGGGAAGAGCACGGGCTTGTACCGGGTGCGGGCGCCAACGTGGAGCTTCAGTGCGTGCAGGTCCCGGCCCGTGGATGGGGGCTCAGGCGCTCGGGCGGCGGGCAATTGCATGTGCTCTCCGGGCGATGCGCGGCGGGCCAGTGGTTGTGAGGTCTGATCTGATTCTGTCAGTTCTCCATGTCGGTACCGGCCGTCATTGCCTGCATGACCGGGGTTTTATCTGCAGGGGCGTCGGTGCGGTCAGGGGCTCGGGGATGCGGACGTTGCAGGCTGGGCAGGCAGGGCGGGTGCCGGGGCGGTCTGCAGGGCGAGCTTGCGGTAGCCGGTGGCGGTGATGGTGTGCCATGACAGATAGAAGCCGACGGCGATCGCGCTTCCAAGGAGGGTTGTCGTGACGAGGAGTGCAGGGCGGTTCTGAACGGGGTACCGGGCGAGCGCAACGTCGGTGGCCAGGGTCAGCAGAACACTGTCGAGAATCCAGCCGCGGCAGATCCTCAGCCGTGAGCGCGCATAGTCGGCCCGGGCAGCCAGAGCAGGGACCTCGGCAAGGTTCAAACGTGCCTGAGCATAGGCACCGGATGTAGTGAAGGATTGCCGGCGCAGTTTCCGGCGGAGCGGGGCAAGGATCAGGTCGGCGGCACGATCGATGAGAATGCCCAGAGCGTAGGCGAAGGCGAGTGCTGCGCCGGCAGCGAGAGGGGTACCAAGCAGCGGCACCAACCGGTGGCCGGCGTGGGGACCCGCAATGGCTGTGGCAAGGATTCCCAGGCCGGTGAGGAATCCGATTCCCACGACGAGTACCTCGACGAACATGGCGGTGGCGGCAACGGCACCAGAGGGTTCAGGCTGCGGTGGCTGGGTCACAGGTGGACGCTCCAGATCTCCGTCATGTCGTTGAGCAGGGTCGGGGACAACTGATCGTCCCAAACGCCGCGTAGTAACATTTTTGCGTTGCTGAGGCGCTCGAATATGATCAGGCTCTCCGGCTGGCTTGCGAGCACGTAGCGGCCGTGTGTCAGGAAATGCTGGCTAGCGGGACCGTAGTCGCAGTAGGCCTGCAGAAGGTGCTGGCGGTGCCTCTCCGCGAACTGGGCCAGCTTGTCGTAATAATTGTCCTCGTGCTCGACGGCGGCAATGAGAACGTCGATGACGTCTTCGGACAGATCACGCCGGTACTCGTGGTCTGTGAAGGTGCGGTAGAGGAACTCGGTCTCGGCAAGGAGCCGATTGCTGCGCGTGAAGTCGGGGTGCTCTGACAAGGCGGCTACCCCCCGTTCGACCTCGAGGTCGTACAGTTCCACCAGGGCAATCAAACGGTACAACTGCCTACTGACATCCCGGGGTACCTCGGTGGCGCCTGCCTTGTACAGCAGCCGGTGGGACATCCGGGCCCAGACATCGGTTGCCTCGGTCCGGATTTGGATCTCGCACGCGTAGGGTTCGCCGTCGCTGCTGACCTGGTCGCCGCACGCCATGACCTGGACATGGAGACGGGGATACTGAAGGCTGAATTTGCCGTCTATGTCCTCTTGATCACGGTAGTCTTCGGGATCGCCGACCAGCGTCAGGTTGTCTTTGACAACATCGAGGGCTTGGTTGAGAAGCCCCTTGTGCTGGACCACGATGCGGACCCCCGCCTTGTCCGTGATCTGCGCCCAGGGGTCCGCGTAGTCCTTGTGGTAAGCCTTCGTGATGAAGCTGCCGAGGCTTTTGGCACGAGAGGTCACCTCGCAGGTGATGCGGGAGCGCGCGGTCTTGCGTCGCAAGAAGGCCGCGGTGAGCTCGGCGGCCTTCTCGATGCGGGGCCGCTCAACCTCGTAGCGCTGGAAGGCGTCGTTGACGACGCTCACTGCGCTGGATCCGCTTCCGATGCATCATCGTCGGAGGGCTGGGCGGTTTCCTGCTTGCGGCGACTGGCGTGACTTCGCGTGGAGTTGATCTTTCCCCGGACTGTGACAGTGGAGGTGCCGTCAGGGTGGTCGACGACGTCGACCGCTTCGCGAACCGCCTTCACGGGCGCGACGATGAAGATGCCGTTCTCGAAGCCCAGCCGCAGCTCGCTGAGGCGGGTCGCTATGCGTGTGACGTCCTTGTCGAACACGGTAGTCGGGACGCTGTGGCTTCCCAGGTACTCCAGAAAGCCGTCCTGGTCGTGGAGGTCCAGGTGGTGCGCGGCGAAGGCGGTCGGGTCGAGCGTGCGGCCGTTGCTGCGCAGTTCGACCATGAGAGCCATCAGGTAGCGGACGCTCCTCTCGGAGTCGCTGACGTGGTTGTCGACCCAGTCGATGGCCGCGTCATGGAAGCCCTGCGTGAGGAGCTGGGGGTCCTGCTTCTGCCGACAACCCAGGAATGCCTGGAGCCAGAACCGCGCCATGTTGCCGGACAGCTGCTTGTCGGCAGCCCACCCCTCCAGGAGGTCCATGTCGGCGATCCCGTCAACCGAGAACAGGGCCGCTTTGTAGACCTTGTTGTGTTCGGTCATCAGGAGGTCCGCGAAGTAGCGCATGTCGAAGGTGCGCAGCCCGTTGACAACGACGTCCTGTGCCCGCAGGCCGCCTTCCTGCTCCAGCTTGACGATCAGCAGTGCCCGCCGACCGGCAAGGCGTGCGGCGGCCACAAGGAGCAGCCCCGCAGGGCTGCTCCCTTTCTGGCTATCCCAGAGCAGGTGAGCGATGTCGGCGGAGACGTCCACCAGATCACGCTGCTGGGTCAGGTACGCATGCACACAGTCGGGGAGCGCCGACTTGACCTCTGCTTCCTCCACGATCTCGCGCCCGTATGACGTGAGGACCTTGCGGAAGCTGGCCTGGATCTTGGTGCGGACGTCGTCAGTCAACTGACAGACGGTTTCGCTGAACTGAAGATCAGGCTGTACCGGATCCGACCGCCTTCGCTGCGGAACCAGATGAAAAATAGTCTCATCGACGACGAGCTGTGCGAACTGGCCCGGCATAACCCCACCCTGCGCGTCCTTGAGCAGCCTCGCTGGTCGAGCATCAACCGCCGCAGCATCCGGGACCGGCGGCCCGCACATCGTGGCGTGAACGCCGCCCTCCCGCAACAGCTGACTACGTATCAGAAAATCGCTGCGCATATCGTAACGGTCCGTGCACATCGGAGAGATGTGTTATCGAGCAAGTATGCCAACATGCCCATTGATTGGCTGAAAATAGTCAAACCTTGGGTGAAACCAGTACGTTGGGCGCCGCAACGGGCATCTCACCACTCCCGGCAGCATCATGCGCAGGCCACAGCTCGCACTCTCCGTCATCGCACCTGTGCAGGCCAAGGGCGGCCACATCTCGTCAGCGAAGGCGAGGTCAGCGTAGCCACCGGTAGGCAGGGCGGCATCGAGCGCGACCACTCGACAGTCGCCTGCCGCGTCCAGGTCGGACGGGCGGCCGGTCGCAGCGGCGCGGTGACCGCCCTCTCCCGGCCGCTCAGGGCCGCGACGGTGATGTGGCCCCCAGCCGTCCTCCTCGCCGCGGCCGTCGTACTGCCCTGGATACCGGCGCCGGCGCAAGCACCGGCCGTGGCGGACGGAGTGCGGACCGCCGTCACCATCACGGCCGTGCTCGGTCTTGTTCTTCGGCGCGAGCCCTATGTGATGGCGTCGGTCCACGATGCCCTCAGCAAGAGGCCCTGACCGTCGGCTCCAAGAAGTAGTGCCCGACGGCGACGAGCCGTATCGGCGTCCCCTCCGCCCAATCCCGGATTAAACAACGGCACGAACACACCTCTGAGCTGAGCCGTAGCTGCCTGCGCGTGCATGCCCGGGCGGCAGTCAGCTCAGCCCGAAGATCATTTACAGTGCAGCAGCCCGGGGCGATGGGCACCGTCCAGCGCCACTCATGCAGCAAAGGCGGTGTTCGCACCGAAGACTTCCCCGAAGGGATGAGCCTGGCGCGTGCCGACCAGGACCCAGGCCCCACTGGGGTGATGACGGGCGTGCGTGCTGTAGTGGTGGACTTCAGAGGGGGTCAGGACGTTCAAGTCGCCGAACACGTAGTACAGCGGCGTTGGGGCGTGGGTGGCGGTGAAGAGCAGACCGGCTCTCAGCGTAGCGGTGCTGATCGCGTAGCGATCTGACTGGGTGCTCGGCATGCGGTCCTTGGCGTCGATGGTGACCAGCTCACTGCCGCGGGCGGCGATCAGGTCGGGGAAGTACCGCAACGCAGAGTCAGTGCGCGCCAGAGCCTCCCTGATCGCAGGCGGGAAGGTGCCCTGCCCGCAGCGCTGGACCGTCCACCCGCGTTGCTGCAGTTCTGCAGCTACGCGTTGTTCGTGTATCTCGCCGACCTTCTTGCGGTCCTGCCACTGCGTCACCGGCGTCTGCCCCTCTCAGAGCTCCCGCGTGCGTGATACGAACAACTCCCTTTTCGTGCTACTCCCTCACAGCTATGATGCCCCACATGACGGCATACGTTGACCCACGTTTTCGTCCCACGCTCTGGCCGGGAACCCCCGTTCCCGCACCAGGGTTGGAGCCCATGCCCGGGGTACGGGCCGAAGGCGAGTGGATCGTCTGGGAGCCGCACATGCGAGGCGCCCAAGGGACCAATCCGCTGCCGGAGGACTTCTACTTGCGTGAGTTCATGGAACTTGATCCTGCCGATCTCGATGGCGTGGCCGCTTTGATGCGCACCTACGGGCACCTGGGTGGGAGCATCGCCACCGGCAGCTGGGGGCCCGACGAATACGATCGTCTCAAGGAGCTCAGGGATCGCCAGCACCCGCAGCACGGGCCGTTCTGCCTGCACGGCGAACTGGCCACGCTCTACGTCACGCAGGCCCAGTCGGCCATCACCACCTGGCTGGCCCTGCGGCGCAAAGGCGGGCTCGACGCGCTCATCAAGCCCGACGTCAGCGAAGAGCAACTGGCCTTCTGGCAGTCTCAGAACACGCATCGGAGCGAGGTGTGGCCACGCGACCTGGGCCACCTGCGCGAGCTCGCCCTGGAGATAAGGATCAGCGACCTGGTGGGCGAGTTGAACGCCGCACTGGAGCCGTTCAGTATCGGCATCGGTAGCCTGAACGAGCGCTACCCCACCATCCTCTCGGTCGCCTTCCTGCAGCTGTACAATCACCTTGCGGAAGAGGCCACCATCCGTGAGTGCGCAAACGAGACCTGCCGCCGGCCCTTCGTACGCCAACGCGGACGCGCCGAGTACGGACAAAACCGCACCAGCGGCATCAAGTACTGCACCCGCGAATGCGCCCGCGCCCAAGCCCAACGTGCCCTGCGCCGGCGACGCAAGAACGAATCAGCCTCACCGGAAAACTGAGGCGAGCAGCACGGCGCTGAACGACCTTCCGCCAGGTCCGCCAGACGCGAGCCGGCATCGCCGAACAACCTGGCGGGCGTCCCCGAGCTGATCATTTGCGTCTGCTGGTGGTGCGGTCGATGAACCGGGCCCGCCCCTCCCCCACTTGGCCTTTCAAGCGGGCTCAGCTGCGGCAGTCCACAGGCAGCACAGTTCCAGGTGCGCGAGGCTCTCCAGGTAGTAGCGCTCTGCGAGGACTGCCCCTGGTGGATGAACCAGGCGTGCGCTCATCCACTCCATCAGCATCGAGGCCATCGCCTGCGCCAGCCAGGGCTCCGTATCGGGGGCCTGCGGGTCTGCCGCACGATCGGGTGACATCTGAACTGGCTTGCCCTGTATGGCAGGTGGGAAGGATGTCGCTGTGCCCAAGCCCTATCCGGAAGAGTT
>NZ_JBIBHM010000031.1:0-21214 GCF_042957025.1 Streptomyces sp. NPDC008139 | reverse complement strand
GCGAGTACTTACTGGGTGGCGCCACTTCTTCCTCGTTTCCTTGTTCAGGACAACCCTATTGGGTGCCTGTCCGGAAACTTCGGGGCCCCTCACAGGCCCGCAGGATGTGGCCGACCTGGGCGGCCTGGGCGAGGGGGTGCAAATACGCGGCCGATGCGGCGTCCCCGGCGGACCGCGCGGCCAGTCGCGCGGCTTCGGAGGGCGCGGACCGGGCGGCCCGATGGGCGTCGAAGGCTGCGACCCGCTGCGATGTCGTCCGATTGGCGCCGTTGACGAACGCCCGGGCCGCGTCGATCGCCGCCCGCGGACGCGGATCATCGGGAACAGCCCGCTCGAAGACCGGCAGGACCTCCTCCGCGTGCCCCACCACGTAACGCGCCACGACGCGCAGTTCGTCCATCGTCAGATCGAAGTCCCCGGACACGGTGTGCGTGCTCCTCGCCATGTCCCCGCATCGTATCCCTGCCCCCGGCCCCTTCCTCAGCCGCTCAGGCCACGCGCCTCCGATGTGCCCTGCGGGTCGGGACGGGGGTGCTTTGGCGCAGGCATCGGCTCCGAAGCGGCTGGGCCGGTCCGAGGTTCCGGCGGCACGGTCCACCCAGGCACTCAGTGGGGCTGGGCGCGGGCGGCCTTCCCGTCGCGGTCACCTCCAGGAGCGGCGCCAGCGATGTTCCGTCCGCCGTGGTCACCGTCGCGGACCGGACCGGACCGCGACCGAGGCCGCAGGGCTCAACGGCGTTCCGGCGGCGCGTCAGCGAAGGGCGGCGACGACTACTCCGCGAACCCGCTGCCGCCCTCGGCCACCTGGCGGGCGGGCAACTCCGCAGGTTCCCCCGCCTGTTCTTGTCCAATGCAGGCACCGTCCACTGCGGCGGGCCCGGTCCTGTCGGTGACCACCGCGATCGCCGCCCAGCGTTCCGACACCACCGATGCACTCAGGTCGGCGCATGGACCGCAACCGGAGAGCCCACCGCAACACCTTTCGCAAGCTGATCGCTATTGCATTCAATGTGCAATAAGGTACCGCGCCGGGGCCGCCTCCGGCCCCCGATGGCCGCGGGAAGCGGCGCGTCCGTCGCGCTCGATGTGGAGTCCGTCATGGAGTACGAGCGGCGCGGCGCCGTCTGGCGCCGCTCCTGACCGGCGCGGCGGGAGCGGACTCCGGATCGGCGGCGAGTGAGGCGCGGGGTGCGGGTACGGGAGTGCTCGGCCGCGTCCCGGTTCGGGTGACTTGGGCGTGCCCCGCCGGGTGAAGGACGGTGCACGGCTGGCACGATGGCGGGATGCCCTCGGTCCGCGGACTTCGCCTCGCACGCTCGGTGATGTTCGCCGCTGTGTGCGTCGTGGTGAGCGGGATGGGGCACGCGGTCGCGTCGGGCTCCGGCGTGCCGATGTGGACGCTGGCGTACTCCTTCGGCTGCGTCACGGCAGGAGCCTGGTGGTTCACCGGCCGGGAGCACGGCGTCCGCGCCCTGACGGGTGCGACCGTGGTCGTCCAGGGCGCGCTGCACTGCCTGTTCATGCTCGGTCAGATGCTGCCCCCGCCGCAGGCCGGTGACGCGGCGACGTATCCGGACGGCATGTCCGGAATGGTCATGGCCGATCCGGGGCGGACGACGGCCGCGGTGCCGTCGGTGCCGGGAGCGGGCGGGCACGCGATGGCGATGCACGAGTGGTCGCCCGGCATGCTCGCCGTCCACGCCGCCGTCGCCGTGCTGAGCGGTCTGTGGCTCTGGCGCGGCGAGGTGGCGCTGCACCGCCTCGGCCGGGCGCTGGCGGCCTTCCTGACCAGGCCCGTACGACGGGCGCGCCGCCTTCGCACGGCGGTCGTCCTTCCCGCGCGGCCGCCCGCCCCGCCTCTCGCGGGCGAGCCGCCCGTCCGCCGCCCCGCCCAGGTCTGGCTGCGGCACTTCGTGGTGCGGCGCGGGCCGCCGCGCATCGACGCGCTCCACCGACTGGCGCCCGTCTAGACGCCTCCGGTTCTCCGACGCCCCTGCCCCGCGCGGCCCCGCGCCGCCCGTGGGCCGCTGTCGTGTGCCGCCGTCCGACGGGCGCGGCGCCGGCGCGCCCCGGGACGTCGTTTCCCGTGGTGCGCGCCGGACTCCTTCCCAGGCTCCCGCACGGGATCCGCGAGCCGGTCCGCCGCCACGGCGTCCCCGCGCGGAGCCGCCCGTCGGCGGGACCGTACGCACGGTCCCGCGCAAGTGGAGGACCCCACGATGACGATGCCAACTCCTGCCCGAGGGACCGTGCGGCAGCGCCTTTCCGCCGTACGCGACGACACCCAGGTGACCGCCTGGGCCATCGCCGCGGGCGGCGGTGACGAGGACGCCGCCGATCGGTTCGTCCGGGCGACCCATGGCGACGTCCGCCGATTCGTCGCCCATCTGACCGCTGATCACTCCGGTGCGGACGACCTCACCCAGGAGACGTACCTGCGAGCGCTGGTCAGCCTGCCGCGGTTCGCGGGACGCTCGTGCGCCCGTACGTGGCTGCTGTCGATCGCCCGCCGGGTGGTCGTCGACCGCTACCGG
Source organism: Streptomyces sp. NPDC008139 (assembly GCF_042957025.1). Taxonomy (NCBI): domain Bacteria; kingdom Bacillati; phylum Actinomycetota; class Actinomycetes; order Kitasatosporales; family Streptomycetaceae; genus Streptomyces; species Streptomyces sp. NPDC008139. Next base: position 18,680 of record NZ_JBIBHM010000031.1, on the reverse strand, counting down.
TACGACGCGGTCCGGCCGCGGCTGTCCGGCGGTGACTGGCTGGACCTGGCCGAGCGCAGGCTGCCCGACGGCGCGCCCGGCTTCGAGGAGGGCGTGGCCCTGCTCGACTTGCTGAGCACGCTGGAGCACGGACGCCGCGAGGCGTTCGTGCTCACCCAGATCATCGGACTGCCGTACGCCGATGTCGCCGCGATGACCGGCTGCCCGATCGGGACCGTACGGTCCCGCGTGGCACGGGCCCGTGACGACATCGGCGCGATGCTCCGCGCGGCCGAGCAAGGGCCCGAGGAGGTGATGCCGGCGGCGAGTTGAGCATCGCCGTACCGGGGGCGGAGGGCTGTACGCGGCCTTCCGCCCCGCACGCCGTCCGGCCGGGCAAGCAGCCCTCTTCCTCAGAAGTCGGATGAACGGCACCACAAGTTCCCGTGTGTCGCGCCGGGCGGAAGCACACGGGGCACAGCGTCGTGGACCCCGCGCCGGGCACGCTCCCACACGGTGTCCGGCTCCCGCGTGACCGGAACGCCGCCGGGTAATCCCGTCATGGACCGGCGGTCCACTGCGCCGCCGGACGCAACCCCGATCCGAAGGAACGGACACCATGACCGACCTCAGCTCCCTGGAACCCCTGGCCACCTTCTGCGGTAAATGCGACTGCGGCTGCCCCCAGCTCTTCGTCGACCCCGCCGCCCCCGTCGAGCAGCGCGTGGTCATCACCGACGACTTCGGTCGGCAGGTGCGGATGAGCGCCGACCAGTTCTCGTCCCTGGTGGACGAGGCCAAGTCCGGCAAGTTCGACGCGATCGCCTGAGATGTACGACCCGTACGGCTCGGGCGCGTTGGGCCGCTCCCCGCACGAGCGGCGGTACCGCCGTGTCCGTACACGCGGGGGCGGCCTCGGATGAGCCGCCTCCGATCGAGCGGGTGGCGGGGCGCTGACGCGCCGGACTGGCCATGGGAGCGGCCCGGACCGTCCCGGCGAGTGCCACGTCCCGCCCTGCCGCCTTCCGTCGCCGGCACGGCGGTGCTCAGCGCCGGTTACGGCTGGCTCGGCGCCGTTCTCGGCGGCACCCCCGGCGCCGTCGCGGGCGCGGTGCTCGGCCTCGGGTTGAGCGCCCTGCTGTTCCTGCTGCTCGACCGGGCCGTCACCGGCCGGTCGCGCGGCCGGGCCCGCGCCGCCCGCACCTTCGGCACCTCCGGCAGGAGGCGACGGCGCGGCCACGGCGGTCCCACGCTCTGACCCGCCGAGGATCCGCCCGCCGTACAGCTGCCTGCCGCCTGCCGCCTGCCGCCAGCCGCCTGCCGCCCGAGCGCGCCGCCCAGGTCAGGACGGCGGCATCGGCAGGTACCGGCATGGGCCCGAAACCGGAGCCGGGGAAGCCCTGCGCCCGGGAACTCGACGCCCCTGCGCCCCGACTACTCCTGGTGTGAAGCACGACACCGCCGGCCCGTCCGGCGCCGAAGCCAAGCGCGCTCCTGAAGGTACGCCACGGCCGTCCGCCCTGGTGCGCACCGCTCTCGTCCCCGTCGCCGCCGTAGCGGTGACCCTGTTCGGCCTGCTGCTCTACGCCTCATCGGGCGCCGCCGGCAGCCCGCCGGCCAGGATCGAGATCGCCGACGGGCGCGTCCTGGCACCGACCAACCCGGATCACACCTCGGCCTACTTCACGCTGCGCAACACCGGTGAATCCGCGGACACACTGCTCTCGGTCACCTCGCCGCAACTGGGCCCGGTCATGATCGCGCGGACCGTCGTCAAGGACGGCGCCGGCCGGATGACCAAGGCGGACGGGATCCATCTCCCGCCGGGCGGCACGTACGTGATGACGCCGTCGAGCAGCGACCTCATGCTCCCGTCGGCGAGCTGGCTGACCGCCGGGCGGACCGTCGACTTCGACCTTCACTTCGCGGGCAGCGGCACCAGTCGGGCCCGCGCCGCGGTCGTCCCGCTCGGCCGCTGACCCCGCGCCTTCCGCCCGCCGCCCCGCCTCCCTCTTCGCGCCCCCACGGAATTCTGGAGCCACTCATGTCCGCCTCTGCCCCGCCTGGATTCCCGGCCGGCGTCCTTGCCAGGCCGCCGGTGATCGTCGCCGCTTTCCTGCTGCTGCTCCTGGCCGCGTTCGCGGTGGCCTACTCCGCCGGATCCAGCATCGGACCGGTCAACCCCCGGATGCACCCGGCGCGTACCGGAGTCCCCGCACACGACGGGAACGGTACGCACGGTTCCGGCGGTATGACCGGAATGGACGGCATGTGATGAGCGCCGCCCGAACGACCGCCACGGCAACGGCAACGGCCACCGCCACGACCGACCTGACCGTGACCGGCATGACGTGCGCCGCCTGCGTGAGCCGGGTGGAGAAGCGACTGGCCCGGCTCGACGGCGTGACCGCCACCGTCAATCTGGCCACCTCCACCGCGCACATCACCCACCCCGCCTCGTACGCCCCGGCCGAGTTGGTCGCGGCGGTCGAGGCGGCCGGATACGGCGCGTCCCCGCGCGCCGCCGAGCCCGAGCCCGAGTCCTCCGCCGACGCCGGCGCCGCCGACCGGCGGGCGCTGATCCGGCTGCTGGCCGTGGCCGTCCTCGCGCTGCCGGTGCTCGCGCTGTCGATGGTGCCGTCCTGGCAGTTCGAGAACTGGCAGTGGTTCTGCTTCGCCCTCGCCGTACCGGTGGCGACCTGGGGAGCATGGCCCTTCCACGTACGGGCACTGCGCGGCCTTGGGCACGCCACGGCCACCATGGACACCCTGGTCTCACTCGGCGTGGCGGCCTCGTTCGGGTGGTCCTGCTACGCGCTGTTCTTCGGCGGCGCCGGGTCCGCCGACTACCGCATGCCGTTCACCCTGCTGCCGATGCTCGGCCACGGCACCCATATCTACCTGGAGGGCGCGGTCAGCGTCCCACTGGCGGTGCTGGCCGGTCGTGTGCTGGAGGAGCGGGCCCGGCGCGGCACCGGCGCTGCGCTGCGGGCGCTCGCCCGGCTCACCGTCTCCGAGGTCGCGCTGCGCGGCGACGACGGCACGGAGACGCTCGTTCCGCTCGCCCGCCTGCGGGTCGGCGACGTCTTCACCGTCCGGCCGGGCGAAAGGGTGGCGACCGACGGCGTCGTCGTGGACGGCGCCTCCGCCCTCGACCTGTCGCTGGTCACGGGTGAGAGCGAACCCGTCGAGGTCGGCCCGGACGCGCCTGCGGTCGGCGGCGCGGTCAACGCCGGCGGTCTGCTGCACGTGCGCGCCACCGCGGTCGGCGCCGACACCCAACTCGCCTGGATCAGCCGGATGGTGACCGACGCGCAGACCGAGAAGGCGAGCGCCCAGCGACTGGCCGACACCGTGGCCGGGATCTTCGTCCCGACCGTGCTGGCCATGGCCGTCACCGTGCTGGGCTTCTGGCTCGGGGCCGCAGCCGCCCCCGAAGCGGCGGTCACCGCCGCCGTCGCCGTCCTTGTCGTGGCCTGCCCCTGCGCACTCGGCCTCGCCACACCCACCGCTCTGCTGGCCGCGACCGGCCGAGGCGCCCGTCTCGGCGTCCTGGTCTCCGGTGCCCGCGCCCTGGAGTCACTGCGCGTCATCGACACCGTCGTCCTGGACAAGACCGGCACCCTCACCACCGGGCACATGTCCGTCACCGCGCTGACCGCGCGCCCCGACGGGCTCGGCGCCGATGCCGTGCTGCGCCTGGCCGGCGCCGTCGAGCAGGGGTCGGAACACCCTCTCGGCAGGGCGATCATCGCGCACGCCCGCGCACTGCCCACCCTCGACGCCCTCCCCGAGGTCGCGGACTTCCGTGCCACCGCCGGAGTCGGTGTCACCGGCCTTGTCGAAGGACACCGCGTCGAGGTCGGCACACCCCGCAGCGACCTGACCGGTGTCCTCGCCGACGCGGTCCGTACGGCCAACGCCGCCGCCCACACCAGCGTGCAGATCACCGTCGACGGCGTCCCCGAAGCGGTCGTCGCCCTCGGCGACCCGCTCCGCTCCGACGCCTACCGTGCTGTGGACCACCTGCGCCGTCTGGGCGTACGGCCTGTGCTGGCCACCGGCGACCGCAAGGCACCGGCCGTCGCCGTCGCCGACGCCCTCACCATCACCGACGTCCACGCGGGACTGACCCCGGCGGACAAAGCCGCCCTCGTGGCCGAACTCCGCTCCCGGGGCCACCGGGTCGCCGTCCTCGGCGACGGCGTCAACGACGCCGCCGCCCTCGCCTCGGCCGACCTCGGCATCGCCATGGGCACCGGCACGGACGCCGCCGCCGCCGCGGCCGACGTCACCCTCGTCCGCGCCGACATCCACGCCGTCGCCGATGCCGTACGCCTGGCCCGCCGCACCATGGCCACTATCCGCGCCAACCTCGTCTGGGCCTTCGCCTACAACCTCGTCACCGTCCCGCTCGCCGCCACCGGCTGGCTCGACCCGATGCTCGCCGCCGTCGCGATGTCCGCCAGCTCCCTCCTGGTCGTCGCCAACAGCCTGCGCCTGCGCACCTGGCAGCCCCAGTCGCCCCGACCGGTCAACTCCCGCCCTACGCGGGCCTCTTCCCGGACCGCACCCCGAGGTCTGCCCGCGTCCCGCCTCACCGACCGGACCTGAAACCGCCCTCTACTACGCCGGCAGCGATCGCTACGCGGAGGCTCCCGAACGCGAACCCGGCCTCGGAGGACAGAGCCGCAAGCGGGCCCATGGGCCGCCGCCCACGGGCCATGTCCTGCCAAGGACTCCGGCATCGCCAATCGACACGGACATGCTCGGAACTCGACGCTCCGTCTGTCCGACGAATGAAGAGGCGGGCGCGCTCCGCTGCCCCATTCTCGGCACCACTTGGCAGGAGACGGCATGGCAGTGGACGACACCGCTCTGGACGCGGGGAGACGGAACGAGGAAGACGCCGACTTGGCCGACGGCCTCGACGCCCCACAGCCCGCGCTCGGCTTCTCCGGCCCGACGTCGGCGCCCGGGCGGTGGGCGTCCGTCCGTCCGCTGGTGCTGCGCCTCCATTTCTACGTCGGCGTGCTCATAGGCCCGTTCCTGCTCGTCTCGGCGACGACCGGACTGATCTACACCGCCGCGCCGCAGATCGAGCAGATCGCGTACCGGCACGAATTGCGGGTGACCGCCCAGAGCCCGGACCACGTGGTGCCCCTGGCCGTGCAGGTCGCCGCGGGCAAGGCGGCGGTACCGGGCGGAACCCTCCAGTCGGTCAGCCCGCCCGCAGGACCCACGGACACCACCCGTGTGCTCTTCAGCGCTCCCGGCGTTGCCGACGGGTACAGCAGGACGGCGTTCGTGGACCCGTACACCGGCAAGGTGCGCGGCGTCCTGACCACGTACGGCCAGTGGCTGCCGGTACGGGCCTGGCTCGACACTCTGCACCGCACCCTGCACCTGGGCGAGTTCGGCCGCAACTACAGCGAACTGTCGGCGAGTTGGCTGTGGGTGGAAGTGCTCGGCGGACTCGCGCTCTGGCTGGGGGCGCGCCGCCGGAAGGGCGAGCGACTGCGCCGGACGGTGCTGCCGCGCGTGAAGAGCGCGACCGGCCGCCGCAGGATACTGTCGTGGCACGCCGCGGTGGGTCTCGGGGTCTCGCTCGGCCTGCTCGGACTGTCGGCCACCGGACTGACCTGGTCGAACCATGCCGGCGCCAACATCGGCGACATCCGGGCCCAATTGAAGGGCGGCAGCCCGTCGCTGTCCACGGCCCTGCCCGCCGTCGGCCCGGCCTCGGACAGGAACCCCCGGTCCGTCGGCATCGACACCGTGGTGGACTCCGCACACCGCGCGGGGCTCGGCGGCCTGCTGAATGTCACCCCGCCGAGCGGCCCGGACCAGGCGTGGACCGTCCGCGAGAACACCCGCCACTGGCCCGAGCGCCAGGACTCGGTGGCCGTGGACCCGTACACCGGGAAAGTCACCGCCACGCTCCGGTTCGCGGACTATCCGCTGCTGGCCAAGCTCACCCGCTGGGGCATCGACGCCCACATGGGCCTGCTCTTCGGCGTCGCCAACCAGATCGTGCTCGCGCTGTTGGCGATCAGCCTCATCACGATGATCCTGCTCGCCTACCGGATGTGGTGGCTGCGCAGGCCGACCCGGTCCAGCGGGCCGGCGCTGGGACGCCCGCCCGAGCGAGGGCCATGGCGCCGACTTCCCGGACGGGTCCTGGCTCCCGCGGTTGTCGTCGTCGCCGTGCTCGGCTACTACCTGCCACTGCTCGGCATCCCCCTGCTCGTCTTCCTCGCCACCGACCTCGTGCTCGGCGCGATGGCACGGCGGCGCACGGCTCAGGAAGGCGCCCGATGATCGCGGCACATGGGCTGCGCTGGATCCTGACCGTCCTTTTCGTCGTGGTGACGGCGGTCAGCCTGGCACGGGCGCTGCGGCCGGACCCGGCCCATGCGGCAGCCGAACGGACGACGCACGCGCTCCACGCCGCGATGGGTCCCGCCATGGCGGTGATGGTCTGGCCGCGTGGCATGGACGTTCCGGGCACCCCGCAGGCGGCCTTCTTCGCTCTCGCCGCAGCCTGGTTCGTCGCGGCGGCCCTGTTCCGGGGCCGCTGGATCTGGCAGGCGGCGGGGGAGGAGCCGCATCCCCGGACCCATACGATCCTGCACGCGTTGATGATGGGCGCGATGGCCTGGATGGTGCTCGCCATGCCCGGTGGCATGAACAGCGGCCACTCCGCCGCCGGAGCGGGTTCCATGGCCGACATGCCGGGGATGAAGATGTCCGGCCCCGGCGCAGGGATGTCCATGCGACTCCACGGCGCCTTCCACGCCGTGGCCGTCGTGCTCCTGGTCGTCTTCGTGGCGGTGGGACTGTGGTGGCTGTCCAGGGCCTTCGACACCGCCCGACTCACCCCGGAACCGGCCGTCGCCTCGGCGTCCGGGGCGAACCGGGCGGAATCCGCCGCACTTCGCCGAGCCGTGGACGCCGGGTGTCACGGCGCGATGGCCCTGGGAATGGCCGTGATGCTCCTCGTCATGGTGTGAGGCGAGCGGACCGACGACGGGGCGGCGAGGGCTCCCTGGCGCTCTGCCCGCGGACGTTCTCGCCATCGGCCGGAACTTTGGCGCTCCGGCCTGCGACTACTGGATCAGAAACCCTCACTTTGCACCCGGGAGTTACGCATGCCGAAGAGACGAACCGCCGCCGCGACCCTGGCCGGCGCGCTCTGTCTGGTCACCGTTTCGGCATGCGGCGGGACCTCCCACGACACCGCCGGCGACAAGGCATCGTCACCCGCACCCCACTCCGGCTATCCGGTGACCCTCACCAACTGCGGGCAGACCGAGACGTTCACCAAGGCCCCCAGCCGCGTGGTGGTCATGAACGGCGCCTCCGTCGCGGAGGTCTCCACACTGCTCGCGCTCGGCCTCGGCGACCGGATCGTCGCCAACGAGCAGACCTACGGGATGTCCGAGGTCCCCGGCCGCGCCGAGGCCATCAAGGCCCTGCCCACCGGTGGCATCAAACTCAACGACGCCTACGACATCCCCCGCGAAGCGATGATCGGCCTGCGACCGGACTTCGTACTGTCCGTCACCTCGTACGGCTTCGACTCGAAGAACGGCTTCGCGACCCGCCAGCAGCTCAGGACAGTTGACGCGAACAGCTACATCTCCCCGCAGGGCTGCGACGACGACCCCTCCAAGATGACCGTCTCCGACAGCTACAGGTTGCTGCGCGACATGGGCAAGGTCTTCAACGTCAGCGACCGGGCGGAGAAGCTGATCGCCGCCTCCGAGAAGTCGATCGCCGAGGTGTCCGCGAAGGTGCGGGGTGAGAGGAGACCGAACGTCATGGTGCTCTTCTCCAACATGTCGATGGGCGGCAACGACTTCAGCTCGGTCGTCGCCAACGGCATCATCAACGACATCCTCAGCAAGGCCGGCGGCGCCAACGCCTTCGCATCGGCGACCAAGACCACCTTCGCCGACCTGAGCAAGGAGAAGGTCGCCGCCACCGACGTCGACGCCCTCGTCGTCATCAGCTACAACGACCCCGACCCGGCGGCCTACGCCAAGCAGCTTCTCAAGGAGTTCCCCCAGTGGCCGGCCGCCAAGAACAACACCTACACCGTGCTGTCCGACTCCCTGTACCTCGGACCCAGCAACGACCTGGCCGTCGCGAAGATCGCGAAGGTGCTGCACCCCGACCGGTTCTGAAGCGCCTGCGCTTCCCCGTCGCCCTGCTCGGGCTCACGGTCGTGCTGATCGCCGTCATGATGGTCGCGGTCAGCATCGGCGCGGTCACCGTCCCCCTGGGCGACGTGTGGCGGATCATCGTCCACCATGTCTCCGGCCGCGGCGCGTCCGGTGACGTGGCGCTGGACCAGATCGTGTGGAATTTCCGCGCACCCCGGGTGGTGCTGGCCGCCCTGGCCGGCGCCGGCCTGGCGGTGTCCGGGGCGGTCTTGCAGACCGTGGTGTCCAACCCGCTGGCCGACCCGACCGTGCTCGGCTTCTCCTCCGGCGCCTCCCTCGGCGCGGTCCTGGTCATCACCGCGGGCGGCGCCACGGTCGGCGGGCTCGGGGTGTCGGCGGCGGCGTTCCTCGGCGCCCTCGCCGCCGGTGTCCTGGTCTTCGCCCTCGGCCAGCGGCGCGGGCGGCTGGCCCCGACCCGGTTGGTGCTGGCCGGAGTCGCGGTCGGCTACGTCCTGCTGTCGGCGACCAGCTTCCTGCAACTGCGGGCAACCCCCAACGAGTTGCGGACGGTGATGTTCTGGATGCTCGGCAGCGTCGCCGGCGCGCAGTGGAGCCAGCTGCCCACCATCACCGCCGTCGTGGCCGGGACCACCGCCGTCCTGGCACTGTTCGGCCGGCGCCTGAACGTCCTGCTGGCCGGCGACGAGTCGGCCACCGCGCTCGGCGTGGACGTCAACCGGCTGCGGGCCGTGCTGCTGGTGCTGTCCTCACTGCTGACCGGAACCGTCATCGCGGTGGCCGGCGGCATCGGCTTCGTCGGCCTGATGATCCCCCACATCGTCCGCCTCACCACCGGCGCCGACCACCGCAGGCTCCTGCCCCTGACCGCCCTCCTCGGAGCGGTCTACCTCGTCCTGGTCGATCTGCTCTCCCGCACCCTGGACCGCCCCAACGAACTGCCGCTGGGCATCCTCACCGCCCTGCTCGGCGCACCCTTCTTCCTGTGGCTGCTGCGCCACAACAAGGGCCTGGACACCGCATGAGACTCACCGTGGACCAACTCCACATCACCCTGGACCACCGCCCGATCCTCCGCGACGTCACCCTCGAAGCAGCCAAGGGCGACATCGTCGGACTCGTCGGCCCCAACGGCAGCGGCAAATCCACCCTGCTCCGCGCCGTCTACCGCTCGCTGCGCCCGGCCGGCGGAGTGGTCCGCGTCGGCGGCGACGACGTGTGGGCACTGTCCGCCCGCACCGCCGCCCGCCGCACCGCCGCCGTGCTCCAGGACGCCACCGGCAACACCACCGGCCTGACCGTCACCGAGATCGTCGCCCTGGGCCGCTCACCCCACCACGGCCTGCTCGGACGCGACGGCGCCGACGACCACAGGGCTGTCGAGGACGCCCTGGACCGCTGCGGGGTGCGGCCCTTCGCCGACCGCGAGTACGCCACCTTGTCCGGCGGCGAACGCCAACGCGTCCTGCTCGCCCGCGCCCTCGCCCAGCGCCCTCAACTCCTCGTCCTGGACGAGCTGACCAACCATCTGGACATCCGCGCCCGCTTCGAACTGCTCGACCTCATCCGGACCACCGCGACCACCACCCTGGCCGCCCTCCACGACCTCGACCTGGCCGCCCGGCTCTGCGACCACCTCGTCGTCCTCCACGAAGGCGCCGTCGTCGCCGCGGGCCCGGTCCTGGACGTCCTCACCCCCGACACTCTGCGCGAGGTCTTCGGGGTGCGGGCCACCACCGACCGCCACGCCGACGGCGTCATCCGCGTCACCTACGCGGCTCAGCCGCTCGACATCGCCGTGCCCGCCCAGGCCGCGGATCAGTGACGCAGGCGTCTTCAGCCCGGAGAAGGAGAACGCACCAGGGGCGTCACCCGGTCCCGTCAGCGGACGGCGGCCCGAGACGGAGGCTCATCAGGATCTCGTCGCGGTCGTCACCGGGCCCCAGACGCAGCGCGCCGGGCCCCCGGCCGACCTCGGTCCAGCCGGCTTTCTGGTAGAAGGTCTCCAGGCCGAGCCCGCCCCGTGCGGTGAGCTTCAGCCGTTCGAGGCCCATGGCGTCACGGGCGATGTCGGCGGCGGCCCGCATGAGAACGGCGCCGATGCCCCTGCGCCGGTGGGCGAGGTGTGTGCGCACGTGGTTGACCACCACGCAGTGGTACGCCCCGCCGCCGGTCGTCCGGACGGACTCGCCGCGGCGCCCTGGGCGTTGGGGGTCGTGATGCCGATCAAGGCATCGTCGGGCCGTGCCCCGCCCACTGCTGGCGCAGAGCCCGCGCGTCCTCGACGGAAGGGAAGAGGCGCAGGACGGCGCCGACGCCGACGAGCTCGAACAGGCAGTCAAGCGGCGCGCACAGTCCGACGATCCGCAGGTCGGCTTGCTGATGTGTGCGGATCAGCGGGTTGAGGAAGGTGGAGTCGCCGAACGTGACGCCAATGATGTCGAGGACCACCGCGGGAGCTGCGGCGGCTGGAATCGGGCTCTGACGTCGACATACGGCATATGTCGAACACCGAGCCGGTCATGGTCCGGTCGGCGCTGCCCGGTACCGACATGCGGGGGGCTCGGGAACCCAGCTCTTCCGACCCCGTGCCGGGACACGGCGAACTCATCACCGAGAGCGGATGAGTACTGTGCAGAGGCCACGCATCCGGTGACGGGAACCGTGAAATGCCGCGTGCAGTGGAAGCGAAAGGGCGGTGCGGTGCGGGTCAATGCGGTCTACCGCGGGGAGTCGGCGGACATCGCCGCCGCCCGTGATCTTGTCACGGTCTTGTTCACGGAGCTGGAACGCGCGAGCGCGCCCGTGGCGGCCAGAGCTGTCGGCGATGTGCTGCTCGTGGTCAGCGAACTGGTCACCAACGCGGTGAAGTACACCGAGGGACCCTGCGGCCTCGGCCTCCACGTCACCGGCGGCGTGCTGCGGATCGAGGTGTGGGACACATCCACCACGCCGGTGACAGTGATGGGCGCCAATCCCGACCGGGTCGGCCGCCACGGTCTGGAGATCGTCACTGCCCTGTGCGGCGGATTCAAAACCGCCGCCACGGCCACGGGCAAGCTGATCAGCGTGGAGATGCCAGTCCCGCGTGCCGACGCCTGAGCCTAGCGATCGCTTCCGGCGCGGCTGACTCAGGGCCCCGCGGCGCCGGAGCACCGCGTGTGCCGCTGTGACCGGGCGTGGGGGCCTGTCGGCATCGCTCGCCGCACCACGTCACGCTGACCGATGCGGCGGAGAACATCACTCCTCGTCGTGAAGTTTCTTGCTGGGGGCGCCCTGCTCGGGGTCGTCGTCGATGGTCTGCCAGCTCTGGCCGCGCTGCGCCTCGCCGGTCGCGGTGGGGTCGAGGTGCGTCGGCGGGCCGGGGGAGCGACGGGACCGCAGACGGCGGCTGCCGTACCAGAAACCGCCGAGCAACACCGCGGCCACGACGAGCGCGGCAAGGATGAACAGGCCCGACGAATTCAGGCCGGTGGCGAGGTTCAGGGGCGGCATGACGGGCCTTTCTCCGTTCTTTGGAATCTTTGGGGACGCAGCCGACGAAGTCGTACCCTCCGTATAACCCATGATCGTCCCGGTAATCCGGCAACCCGCAGTCGGCGAGCGCCATCGGACCGAATGGCGACGCAAGGGCCGTCGTGCCATTGAGGGGCGGGCGGCCCACACCCCCCGGGGGTGTGGGCCGCATCGCACGCGAGCTCATACGGCCGGGCTGAAGCGGTCCCAGGCGCGGTGGTGTCCCATCAGCTCGGTGAGGCGTTCCAGCGCCGCGTCCCCTGTGTCGGCGGTCACCACTCCGGGAGCTTCGGAGGAGATGCCTGCGGTTGCGAGGACATCGGCCCCGTCCGCCCAGGCGCCCAGCGCCTTGCCGTGCCGGTACGCCTCGTTGACCAGCAGCAGCACCCGGGGGTCGATTCCGGAGACCGCCGCCGCGATGTCGTCGGCCTTGGCGTCGCGTGCGCCGCTGGCGTCGGCGCCCGGGGCTGGTGCGCCGGCAAGCAGGATGGCGTCGAACTCGGTGGACCGCGCGGTGGCGAAGGTCCGCTGGACGGTGACCGGGTCACCGTCCTGGTCGAGCACGCCGCCGGTCGGGGCGATGACCAGCGGGACCATGTCGGCGTCCAGGACTGCCTGGCGCACCGACCGGACGCCGGTCAGGTCCTGGTCGCCCGCGGTGACGATGCCGACGATCCGGCCGTCGGTCGGCCAGGCGCCGCCGAGCTGGGAGAGCGCGGGGCTGGGCTGCGGGTCGTTCAGGGCGACGGTCGGCTCGGGTGCGGGAAGGCCGAGGCCGGTGGCGACCCGGGCGCAGAGGTGGGTGTCGATGTTGGCGAGTACCGTCAGGGCCCGTTCCTTGACGGCCGTTTCGTAGCACTTGTTCAGTTCGAAGGTGTAGGCGCCGATGATGTGTTCGCGTTCGGTCGGGGTCATGCTGAGCCAGAACAGCCGGGCCTGGCTGAAGTGGTCGTCGAAGGATGCCGGTGCTTCGCGGACTTTGCGGCCCGCGGGCACCAGCGCCGGGACCTCGATGTAGGCGCCGTCGTCGGCGCCGGCGAGGAACGGACAGCCGCCGTCGAGGGAGTTGGGCCGGTAGGGGGCCGCCCCGGAGTGCACGGCGGTCTGGTGCATGCCGTCGCGGAGCATGTCGTTGACGGGCGCGTGGGTGCGGTTGACCGGGAGCTGGCCGAAGTTGGGGCCGCCCAGCCGGCTGATCTGGGTGTCGAGGTAGGAGAAGAGCCGGCCCTGGAGCAGCGGGTCGTCGGTGACGTCGATGCCGGGCACGAGGTGTCCGACATGGAAGGCGACCTGTTCCGTTTCAGCGAAGTAGTTGGACGGGTTGGCGTTCAAGGTGAGCAGGCCGATCGGCTGGACCGGTGCCAGCTCCTCCGGGACGATCTTCGTCGGGTCCAGCAGGTCGATGCCCTCGAACGTCTGGTCTTCGGTGTCGGGGAAGGTCTGCACGCCCAGTTCCCACTGGGGGTACGCGCCCGCCTCGATCGCGTCGGCGAGATCCCGGCGGTGGAAGTCGGGGTCCATGCCCGCGGTGATCTGTGCCTCCTCCCACACCAGTGAGTGAACACCGAGCTTCGGCTTCCAGTGGAATTTCACCAGTGTGGTGGCGCCGTCGGCGTTGACGAGCCGGAAGGTGTGGACGCCGAAGCCCTCCATCATCCGGTAGGAGCGCGGGATGCCCCTGTCGGACATGTTCCACAGCGTGTGGTGGGTGGCCTCGGTGTGCAGGGTGACGAAGTCCCAGAAGGTGTCGTGCGCGCTCTGTGCCTGCGGGATCTCCCGGTCCGGATGCGGTTTCCCGGCGTGAATGACATCGGGGAACTTGATCGCGTCCTGGATGAAGAACACCGGGATGTTGTTGCCGACCAGGTCGAAGACGCCCTGGGTGGTGTAGAACTTCGTCGCGAAGCCACGGGTGTCGCGCACGGTGTCGGCGGAACCGCGCGAGCCCAGGACGGTGGAGAACCGGACGAACACCGGCGTCTGCACGTCCTTGCCCAGGAACGCGGCCTTGCTGATCCCGGCGGCGGTCCCGTAGCCCTGGAACACTCCGTGCGCCGCCGCGCCGCGGGCGTGCACGACCCGCTCGGGGATCCGCTCGTGGTCGAAGTGGGTGATCTTCTCCCGCAGGTGGTGGTCCTGGAGCAGCACAGGGCCGCGCGGACCGGCCTTCAGCGAGTGGTCCGTGTCGTACAGCCGCGCGCCCTGCGCGGTGGTCAAGAATTCACCGCTCTGCGCGACGCGGTCCCCGGGTGCGCCCGTCTCCTGCCCGGTGGGGCTGTACGACTCCGGCCCGCGCTGGTCGGTCTTGGGCGGCAGCGGACCGGCCGGTTCGGTCGGCTCATCGACCAGCGGGGCCACCGGACCGGGGGCACCGGGGATCTCGTTGCCGGGATGTACGACCTCCTGGACCTTCTCGGCCATCTTGTCGGCCACGGCCGTCACTGGGTTCTTCTTCTTGGTGCTCACAGAAACTTCCGATCACTCGACGGAGCGGCGCTGTCGCGGGGAAGCGGCAGCGCTCGGGCAGACACACGTTCACGCGACGACCGGGTACCCGGTGGCGCTCATGCGACACACCTGCCATCGGCCACCTGGCGGTCCGGCGGTCGGGTCGGCTCGACTGACCACCGCCGGTGCTCCACGTCCGAAATGTCTACCGGGTGGGGTGCTACGGAGTGACGATGTCCACGCTTCCGTGCGCCTGGGCGACAGAAGCCGTCAAATCCTCGACCCGCACCCGCTCACGTACGCCCCAGACGGCGGTGCGCACCTTTCCACCGGGGTCGCCACCGGCTGCCCGGACTCGTTGCCTGCGCCCGCCCGAGTTCCCCGATGTCCCGTGCAGCCGGCGTCACGTCGCAGCCGCGGGCGACCAGCTCGGCCCCGATGAGCAGGCCGAGGCCCCGCGAGCCTCCGGTCACCACGGCGGACAGTCCGGCGATCGACTCGGCTGCGAAGGGGGCGCGGCGCGGCATTGTGGTCGGTCGGCGCGGCGTCGAGGTGGATGACGGCCGAGCCAACCCCGGCTGACACAGGTGGCCCCACTCGTGGGAGAACCGTCTGCCCTGCGCGTCCCGCCCCGTGGGTCAGGTCAGTCGGGTCAAGCGTGGCTTGGCGGCCTTGCGTCCGACGCGGGGGAGCCGTTCCCGGGCCGCGCGGGCTGTGTCGGTTTGGGCGGCGTACAGGAGCCCATGGCCGAACGTGTCCGCACCGGGGCGGCGGGCCTCCTCGGCCGCCAGGAAGAGCAGTTCCTTGCGTGCCACCACGGCGTCCTGGTGCTCTCCCAGTAGCTGCTGGACGGCCTTGGTGCGCTTTCGCAGCACACGGGCCCTCTTCCCTGTGTAGGGCCGCGCTGTCTCGGCGGTGTGCCGGGCGCGCCGGGCGGCCTTGCGGACGGAGTGCAGCGCCTTCGCGCGCTCGGCTCCCTCGGGTGTGTGCTCGGCGGCGACGAGCCGCTTCCGGAGCCGCCGGCCGTCACGCTCTGCTGTCTTCCGCAACTGCTTGGCCGCGGATTTGCCTGCCCTGCCCCGCAGCGGCGGGTCCGCGAGCAGGCCATCCAGCGCGTCCAGCAGCGCGAAGTAGCGGGCGCCGTCGAGCTGTTCGGATGCCGTACGCCACGCGGCGTCGTGCCGGGCCCGTTCCTGCTTCCGTACCCGCTTCGCCAGACCTTTGAGGGCCGGGCGCAGGGCGGGGTCCTTTTGTCGGAGCGCCTCGGCCTGGGCGGCCAGCCGCTCCGCGATGACCTCGTGGTCACGGGCGGCGGCCAGGAGGTGGATGAGCCAGCGCAGTTCGTCCGCGACCGGGTCGGTGCGGGACCTGTCCAGCAGCCTGCGCTGGCCGCGCAACAGATTGCGCGACCGCCTGGCGGCCGAGCGCATCCGGTGCACGGCTTCATGCTGGTCGGCGCGGACTCCCGGGTCGACCGCGAGGAGCTCGTCGAGCTGTTGGCGAAGGCGGTTCATGACGGCCTCACCCGCCGAGCCCGAGGGGAGGGCGTCCGCCTTCTCGGTGCGACCGGCGCTTCCCCCGGTCGCGGCCAGTTCGTCGGCAAGGGCGTGGTCGAGCTTGTGGGCGCTGGGCGAGCGGTGCCAACCAGCGGATTCGAGGCATCGGGCGGCGGCGTCCAGGAGGTCCGGCCCGCCGTCCACCAGTTCCACCTCGACTTCGGACCATTGCGTGATCCGAGTCCGCCCCCCGCCCGGCTCGCCGGGCGTTTCGTGCCCCTGCGGGTCCAGCGTCTGGGCGGCTACGGCGTCCTGCGCGACCTCGGCCAGGCAGCGCTTTCGTTTGTCCAGCAGCAGATAGCGGCGGCGGTGCGTGCGCATGTGTGCGACCGGCGCCAGTTCGGCGCCGCGGGCGTACGCCGCGGTTCGGCGCAGCAGTTCGCCGGGGACCGTCCCGGCTCTGCCGGCGTTGAGGGGGGCGTGGACTTCGGTGCGGCTGGAACCGTTCGCCGGTAGTTTGATGTGCCAGCCGGCGTCGTGGCCGCCGCTGCGGCGGCGAAGCGTAACCCCATGGGTCAGCAGCCGCAGATCGGTGGTGTCGTAGTAGACGGCGTCGAGTTCTTCGGGCTCCTCTTCCCGCACGTGGGCCACGGCGGTCAGCCGTCGCAGGATTCGCGGGTCGAAACGTCCGGCTCCTTCGAATTTGGCTTCTCGTTCGCGATGGACGGTTGTCATTCCCTTCGCCTGCCCGCCCGAGGACCGGGCAACCGCGCGGTGCCGGGTGGGCCGCCGAGGGCGGGGTGGGCGGCCCTCACCCTGCCCGGACTACGGCCCGCAGCGCCTCCGGGAGCGCGAGACGGCGCCCTCATACCTGACTGATTTGTGGGTAGACACCGATTCGAGGCCCCGTGGCGGGTGCCGGTCGGGCCGGTAGGCGCTGACGGCGACCGCAACCGCGCACGGAGGGAGGACGAACCGTGCTCAAGGCAATCGCAAATGTGTTCGGGAAGATCGGCAGTGCTGCCGCCACGGTCGTGAGCCTGCCGTTCCGCGCCGTGGGCCGCCTTTTCGGCGGGGCGTCGGACACTGGCCGCGGCGGCCACTGACTCTCCGGAGGGATCGAGGCGACCGGTGCGCACGACGGGCGTGACTCTGGGGGTGGAGGAAGAATTCCTCCTGCTGGATCGGCGAACCGCACTGCCGGTGCCACGCGTGGGCGAGCTCCAAAGAGCGGCGGAGCGGGAGTCCGAGCTGAACGGCGAGGAGGTCGACACCGAGCTCCTTCAGTCCATGGTGGAGGTGGCGACTCCGGTCTGCTCCGGTCTGGACGGAGTCGCCGCGCATCTGGCCCGGTTCCGCACGTCGTTGAGGTCCGCGGCCCGCCACGTGGACTGTCGGCTCGCGGCGACCGGCGGCTCGCCCTTCATGGCCGAGGCGTCGGTGCCCGTCACCGGTGAGCAGCGGTACCAGGAGATGCGGGCGAAGGCCGCGCGCCTGGTCGACGAGCAGTTGATCTGCGGGATGCACATCCACGTCGCCGTGCCCGACCGCCAGGCCGGCGCCGCCGCACTCGGCCGGTTGCGCCCCTGGCTGCCGACGCTGGTCGCGATGGGTGCCAATTCTCCCTTCTGGGACGGCGACGACACCGGCTTCGCCAGTTGGCGCACGGTGGTCTTCGGCCGCTGGCCGGTGAGCGGTTCGCCGCCGTTCTTCTCCGGCGCCGCCCACTACGAGGAGCGGGTGGCAGCCCTGCTCGGCACGGGCGTCATCGCCGACCGGCACCAGCTCTACTGGCACGCCAGGCTCTCCGACGACTACCCGACGCTGGAGATCCGCTCACCCGACGTACAACTCGACGTCGAAAGCGCCGTCACCCTCGCCGGACTCGCTCGCGCGATGGTGGTGACGGCGTTGGACGAAGGCCGCCGCGCGACGCGTCCTGTCGACCCGTCGGCAAGCGTGCTCCAGGCCGTGAGCTGGCACGCCGCCCGGCACGGACTGAGTGCTGACCTCGTCGACCCGCGCACCGAAACGCCCGTCCGCGCGGCGGACGCGGTCGGCGGTCTCCTGGATCACGTCACTCCCGCGCTCAAGGGACTCGGCGACCTCGGTCGGGTGACGGCCGGGGTGCGGCGGTTGCTCGACAACGGTGCGGGAGCCGAAAGGCAGCGCGGCGCCCTCGCCCGAGGCGGCACCGGAGAACTGCTCGACCTGATAGCCCCCGAGCCCGTCGACGCGGCCGAGGCGACACGGGCCGCGCCCCGGGTGTGCTGATCACGAGCGTTGTTGACACGTGCGGGTGCTGGTCGGCGGTGGCGGCCCGCCGTCACCGAGCGTTTGGCGAACCAGGCCGTTCTGCTCGGCTTTACGCGGAATTTCTCAGCGCCGAGGAGATTTTCCGGGAACCGGCGGAAGGCACGGCCCGGGCGGCGTGGGCCGCCCGGGCACGCTGAGCCATTCGGCCCGCGTCGACGGGCGCCGCCGCTCGGCCGGTAGCGAGAATCAGTGGAGGTCATCAGGCATTGGGCGCCCGGGCGACGGTTAGGGCGCGGGGCGGGGGTAGGCGCAACGGACAAGGAGGTGGGCACCATGCCCCGTGGATCGAACGCGAAGCGTGAACGGCAGTACGAGCACATCAAGGACAGCGCCAAGGACCGTGGCGAGTCCGAAGAGCGGGCCGAGGAGATCGCGGCCCGTACGGTCAACAAGGAGCGCGCCCGTTCCGGGGAGTCCCGCACAGCCAGCCGCACCTCGACCAAGGACATGTCGTCGTCCCGGCGCGGTGGGCTCCGCTCGCACTCCGGCTCGGGCGGCCCGACAAGGGACCAGCTCTACAACGAGGCCCGCCAGCGCGGCGTCAAGGGCCGTTCGAACATGACGAAGGCGCAGCTCGCCAAGGCCCTTGGCCGCTAGGACCAGGACCCCTCGGCCGCTGACGCCGTTCAGCGGACGTCCGGGCGCCCGTCCAGGACGCTTCGTGATCGCACACGGGTAGGTGGCTTCGGGATGACGAACGGGACCGGTGGCAGTGCCGCACCGGGCAGGGACGAGACGC
>NZ_JBIBHM010000030.1:0-23714 GCF_042957025.1 Streptomyces sp. NPDC008139 | reverse complement strand
CCTGAACGACTCGCTACCTGAACGGCTCCGACGTGCCATTACCCGGCATTCTGCGTGCTCCCGGCGGAGACCCGAGCCGTGTCGTCGCCGTTCCCGGCGAGAGCCGCTTGTTGGGGGCGGACCTGGGTGGGAGGGTTGTGGGGACCGTCGTCCTGGCCGCCGTGGAGTGGCCGGGTGGGGCGGTCGCGCTGGTGTCGTTCCTTCGGGCGTGTGCCCTGTGGTCCCCGGTGGCATGTGCTGGTCGATGTGCGGGACCTCGTGGTCCCGCGTTTTTAGGGGATTGAGTCATGGCGGAAGAGTCTGATGCCGGCACGGTGCGTTCCGGTCCGAAGCGGTGGGCATGACCGCGAACGGCTTGGCGCGGGCACTGGCCGGGTTGCTGGAGGCCAGCCATACGGCGCCGTTCGAGCGGTTGCCGCGTCTGCTGGACACCGCGGCCAAGCAGGCCGGTGCGGGCGGGGCCCGGCTCTTCGTGGCGGATCTCCAGGAGGAGGTACTGCGCGAGGTGACCGGGACCGGCCTGAACGCCGGCGAAGGCGGCGAGGAGCACCGGATCGAGGGCACCTTGCCCGGTCGCGCCTACCAGATCACACAGGTCACCGCCCCGGCGTCCGGCGGGGCGTGCTGGATGCCGGTGCGGGACGGCACGGAACGTCTGGGCGTCCTGCACGTCGAGCCCGGCCCCGACGACACGGACAGGCCCGACGGTGAGGTGGCGCTGGCGCTGGCGTCGATGGCCGGACTGCTGCTGGTCTCCAAGCGGGCCAACAGCGACTCCCACGCCCGGCTGACCCGCACCCGGCCGATGGGCGTGCCCGCCGAACTGCAATGGGCGCTGATGCCGCCACGGACCTTCTCCGACCAGCGGGCCACGGTCAGCGCCTTCATGGAACCGGCCTACGAGGTGGCCGGGGACGCCTTCGAATACGCGCTGGCGGACGACACCCTGCACCTGGCGATCTTCGACGCCATGGGCCACGACACCTCCGCCGGACTGACCGCCGCTCTGGCGATGTCCACCTGCCGCAGCCACCGCCGCGCCGGCGCCACCATTCCCGACGCCAGCCGAGCCATCGAAGACACTCTGATCGGGCAGTTCGGACACACCCGCTACGCCACCGGCGTCCTCGCGGACCTGGAACTGGACACCGGCAAGTTCAGCTGGGTCAACCGGGGCCACCTGCTGCCGGTACTGATCCGCGGTGGCCGGTGGTCCAGCACCCTGTACTGCCCTCCGGCCGGGCCGATGGGCAGCGGATTCAACCTGCCGGTCGAGCAGCGCACCGAGCAGTTGGAGCCCGGGGACCGGCTGCTGCTGTTCACCGACGGCATCACCGAGGCCCGCGACAGCGACGGCCGGGAATTCGGTGTGGAGCGTTTCACCGACTTCATCACCCGCCAGCACGCGGACAACCTTCCCGTCGACGAAACCCTGCGCCGCCTGATGCGCAACGTCATGGACTACCACCACGGACGCCTCGAAGACGACGCCACCGTCCTGTTCTGCGAATGGCACGGCCCGGACGGCGCGACGGGGGTTCAGGCGGCTCGGGCGAGTTCGGCGCGGCCGAACAGCAGGGCGTAGCCGGCGGGGAGTTCGCTGATGGTGCGGGTGAGCAGGTCGCCGGGCAGGAGGGCGGCGACGGTACTCAGGACGGCGCCGGTGTCCCAGCGGGCGACGGCGGGGGTGACGCCGGTGCGGGCCGCGATGTCCTGGACGAAGCTCCAGCCGGTGCGGGGCTGCGCGGTGGGCGCCTGGGCGGCGAGGATGTCAGCGGCCCGACGGGGCAGATGGGCGGCGAGTGCGGTGCGCAGGTCGTCGCCGAGCTGGCCTCCCAGGGCCGCGAGTACGGCGTGGACGGCCTGCTCGGCGCGTTCGCGGGTGGGGTAGGCGCCGTCGTAACGGACGGTTTCCAGCATCTGGTCGTAGGTGAGCGCCGACGCGGTCCGGCGCTGTTCGGACTGGGCGTGCATGGCTGCGGCGGTGGCCTTCCGTTTCGGGCGGCGGCCGGGCCCGGTGAGCGGGGCCGGCCGCCGGGTGGGTGGAGGAGATGTCGGTCGGCGGCGAAGGACGGCGCCGACGGGTTCGCGTCCTTCGCCCGAGGTACCGCGGGCGGCGGGGGCTCAGCCGGCGATCTGCCGGCGGTTGTCACCCGCGCCGACGGCGATCTTGCGGGGCTTGGCACGCTCGGCGATCGGGATGCGCAGTGTCAGCACCCCGGCGTCGTAGTCGGCCTGGATCTGCTCGGTGTCCAGGGAGTCGGCCAGCACGATCTGGCGGGAGAAGACCCCCAGCGGCCGCTCGGACAGATCCATCTGCACGCCCTCGTCGTGCGGGGCGGGCCTGCGCTCGGCCTTCACCGTCAGCATGTTGCGCTCGACGTCGATGTCGATCGCGTCCGGCGAGACCCCGGGGATGTCGAAGGACACCACGTACTGCTCGCCGTCGCGGTAGGCGTCCATCGGCATCGCGGCGGGCCTCGACCAGGTGCCGGAGCGCAGGAGCTGCTCGGTGAGTCGGTCCAGTTCACGGAAAGGGTCGGTACGCATCAGCATCGCGGAACACCTCCAGGAAGTCGGGCGCTTGGCGCCGGTGTCGTTCACCTGCTCTCCGTTGTAGCATGTCATCCATCCGATGACAAACATTGATGTCACCCTGAGGGTGACACCCCTGGGTGACAGCCCGGAGGAGGCCCCGTGACAGCCGACCAGCCCGCCCCGACACCGTCGCCACCGCTCGCCGCGGCCACCTTCCCCGCCGCCGCGGCGGCGCTGGAAACCATCGACGCGGCCGTCCGCGACGCCTGCGGCCCGGCACCCGACCAGCCTTCGGCCCCTGCGGCCGACCCCCGACACGTACTCGCCTCGCTCCTGCTCCTGCGCGAGATCCGCGAACAACTCGCCGGCTGGGAAACCGGCCTGATCGAGACCGCGCGCGCGGCCGGTGCCAGCTGGGCCGACCTCGCCGCGCCCCTCGGCGTCTCCAGCCGCCAGGCCGCCGAGCGCCGCTACCTGCGCCTGCGCCCCGGCCCGGCCGGCTCCACCGGCGAGGAAAGGGTCAACGCCACCCGCAACCGCCGCGCCGCCGACAGAACCGTCGACGCCTGGGCCCGCACCAACGCCGCCGACCTGCGCAGACTCGCCGGCCAGATCACCCAGCTCACCGACCTGCCGACCACCGCCGACACCGCCCTCGGCCAGCTCGACACCGCCCTGGCCGCCGATGACGCCGCCGCGCTCATCACCCCGCTCACCGCCACTCACGCCCACCTCCAAGCGGGCCACCCCGACCTCGCCGACCGCGTCCACACCGTCACCGAACACACCCACCAGCTCCGCAACCCCCCAGGGCGACCGCCGCACACCCCGTAGTCACACCTCCGTCAGGTGGTCTCGCCCGCCGCGGTCCGGCTCGGCCGGCCGCCGGACGTGATCCGACCGGGCAGGCGCGGACCCGGCGGCGTTCGAGGTTTTGAATTCGCTGGCTGGGCAGCCGCAGAACGGGGGGCCGGTTCCTTCTGAGGTGCCCAGTCATGCCGTAGGCCGAGGAATCCGTCGGGGTCCAGCCGACCGGCCCCCCGGCACGGCACCCGCTGGTCCGCTGAGCGCTCCGGACGCCCGGCGCTTTCCCTGCCCCTCGTACACGTACGAACCCCGCGTCCCCGGACGTCGGGCCGGTACGCGCACCGCGTACACCGCGCGTCGTTCGGCGCAGCGCCCCTATGGAGGTCCCGCAATGTCTGTTCCCGTCGCATCCGATCCGCTCGCCGAACTGTCCGCGGCCGGAGTCTCGGTCTGGCTGGACGACCTGTCCCGCGAGCTGCTCGCCGGTGGTGAGCTGAAGCGGCTGATCGCGGACCGGCACGTGGTGGGGGTCACGACGAATCCCACGATCTTCGCCTCCGCGCTGTCCAAGGGGGACCGCTACAGCGAGCAGTTGCGGCGCCTGGGCGCCGAGGGCGCGAGCGTGGACGAGGCCGTCTTCGCCCTGACCACCGATGACGTCCGTACCGGCTGCGACCTCTTCGCCCCGGTGCACGAGCGCACCGGGGGTACAGACGGGCGGGTCTCGATCGAGGTGGACCCCCGGCTGGCGCGGGACACCGACGCCACGATCGAGCAGGCACGCACGCTGTGGGAGGCCGTGGATCGGCCGAATCTCCTGGTGAAGATCCCGGCCACCCGCGAGGGCCTTGCCGCGATCACCGCCGCCGTCGCCCAGGGCATCAGCGTCAACGTCACGCTGATCTTCTCCCTCGACCGCTACCGCGCGGTGATGGACGCCTACCAGAGCGGCCTCGAACAGGCCCGTGAGGCGGGTCGCGATCTGGCGGCCATCGACTCGGTCGCCTCGTTCTTCGTCTCGCGCGTGGACACCGAGGTGGACGCCCGGCTCGACGCGCTCGGCACCCCCGAGGCCCGCGAGCTCAGGGGCGCCGCCGCCGTCGCCAACGCCCGGCTGGCGTACCGGGCCTACGAGGAGATGACCGCCGCACCGCGCTGGCAGGCGCTCGCCGCCGCCGGAGCCCGCCCGCAGCGCCCCCTGTGGGCGTCCACCGGGGTCAAGAACCCGGACTACCCCGACACCATGTACATCCGCGAACTCGTCATCGCGGGCACCGTCAACACCATGCCCGGCACGACCCTTGAAGCGTTCGCCGACCACGGCGCCCTCCCGGCCCACCCGCCGACCGGCGAGGAGTACACCGCGGCGACCGCCCACTTCGAGGCGCTGGCGCGGGTCGGCGTCGACTTCGCGGATGTCACCGACACCCTGGAGCGCGAAGGGCTGACCAAGTTCGAGGACAGCTGGACCCAACTGGGCGCCTCCGTGGACAACGAGATGCGCGGTGCCACCGCCGCCGCATCCGCCTCCGGCGGAGCCGGTCTGCTGGCGATCTATCTCAACGACCACCTGTCCGGGGCGACCGGCGGACTGGAACTCTTCCGCCGGGCGGCACAGACCCAGAAGGACCGGGACGGCGGCCCGGAGCTGGCGGAGCTGGCCCGCCAGGTCGAACAGGACCGTGACTCGCTGATCCAGATCATGACCGATCTGGACGTGTCCCCCGACCGCTCGAAGGTCGCCATCGGATGGGTGGCGGAGAAGGTCGGCCGCCTCAAGCCCAACGGACACCTCTTCACGCGATCCCCGCTCAGCGACCTGCTGGAGCTGGAATCCATGTGCCTGGGCGTTGCGGGCAAGGCGGCCTGCTGGCGCACCCTGCGCGCCCTGGCCGAGACCGACACCCGGCTGTACCCCGAGCACCTGGACACCTTGCTGGAGCGCGCCGAGCACCAGAGCGCCGTACTCGAGGAGTTGCGCCTCGCCGCGGCCGCCCGCGTACTCCCGTAGTCCCCGTGCCGTGACTCCCGACAACGCCGAACCCCGCACCTGCCGTGAGGCGGATGCGGGGTTCGGCGTCCTACGTTCCGACGCTGCGACGGCGGGCGCGGGTACGAGCCGGGAAGGCCGCCCGTCACCGCGTCTGACGGTGAGGGGCGCCTTGCTCGGGGTCGTCATCGATGGTCTGCCACGTCCGGCCGCGCTGCGCTCCGGCCGAGGCGGCGGGATCCGGCTGCCCGTTCGGTGCGGCGGGATCGGGACGTACGGCCGGGGCGGCGGTCCGGCGGGAGCGCATACGGCGGCTGCCGTACCAGAAGCCGCCCAGGAGGACCGCGGCCACCACGATCGCGGCCAGGAGGATGAGCAGGCTGCCGGAAGCCCCGGAGCTTGCCAGGAAGTGGGTGGATGTCATGAGGGTTGTCTCCTGCTCTGGGGCTGTCCGGCGGTGAGGAGTGGTCAGCCCTTGGCCTTGCCGGCCGCGCCCTTCTCGGTGGCGGCGCCGTCGGTGACGAGGGTGCCGCCGGTGGTCTCCAGATGCGCCCGGACGAACCACTGGAACTGCTCCAGGTCGCGGAGCTGTCCGATCAGCAGGTCCTCGGTGGCCGGGTCGATCTCGCCGGCCGCCTCGATCGCCTTGCGGACGTCCTCGA
Organism: Streptomyces sp. NPDC008139; assembly: GCF_042957025.1. Classification (NCBI taxonomy): domain Bacteria; kingdom Bacillati; phylum Actinomycetota; class Actinomycetes; order Kitasatosporales; family Streptomycetaceae; genus Streptomyces; species Streptomyces sp. NPDC008139. Next base: position 17,717 of record NZ_JBIBHM010000030.1, on the reverse strand, counting down.
CGACACCGTTGTAGACCAGGTTGAGGGCGCCGAGGTGGGCGATGGCGTCCTGGCGGCCGATGCTGTAGTCGTTCCAGGTCCGCTCACTGACCAGGGCGCCCGGAGTGCCCAGAGCGACACCACCGAGCGCGGCGATGCGCTCGGCGACGTCATCGGCCATCGCGCGGACCTGCTCCACCTGCGGGTCGAGCATCTCGTGGACGGCGATGAAGTGCGGCCCGACGACGTTCCAGTGCACGTGCTTCAGCGTCAGATGGAGGTCGTTGAGGGCGTGCAGCCGCATCTGGAGGATCCCGATGAGCTCGCCGCCCTGCTTCTTGGTCAGGCCGGGGACGGTGTACTTCGGAAGCTTGCGCGTGGGCATGGCTCTCTCGCTTTCGTCGGTCGACAAGGCCGTGGATTCGGCTCGGGCACTTGTCAGGCATGAGCCGGGCATGGTGAGTGGTCCCCGCGCGGTCGGCGGGGTGGGTCGCGCCAGGGATTGACGGGCTCAGGACGTCGGGACGAGAGCTGCCTCGACCTCGCGGAGGAAGTCGTCCAAGTCGTCGGGCGTGCGCGAGGTGATCAGCGTCCAGCCGTCGGCGGTGTCGCTCACCACGGGCTTGTCCACCCACGCGCCGCCGGCGTTGCGGATGTCGGTGCGCAGGGACGCGTAGGAGGTGAGCGTCTTTCCGCGGACGAGATCGGCCTCGACCGCGAGCCACGGGCCGTGGCAGATCGCCGCGACGGGGCGCTTGGCCGACGCGAAGGCCCGTACGGCCCGCACGGCCGTTTCGTCCTGCCGGAGGCTGTCGGCGTTCAGCGTGCCGCCGGGTACGAGCAGCAGGTCGTATGCCGTGACGTCCGCCTTTTCCAGGGTCAGCGTCGGCTGCACGGTTCTGCCGGGGTCCTTGTCGCCGACGAGCGTCCGGATCGGCTCGTCGGACACGGCCGCCACGTCGACTCTGGCGCCCGCCGCCCGCAGGTGTTCCACGGGGACGACGAGTTCATCCTGCTCGACGCCGTAGTTCGTCACGATCGCCAGAACGCTCCGGTCCTTCAGATTGCTGACCGCCATGGCGGTTCCTTCCTTACGCGCTTCTTGGGCTGGTGGCCCCCCGGGCTCGATGTGCGGCTACCCCTTCAACAGCTTTAATGCCTCGAAATGCTCACCGATTTGCCCGAATGGCGCGATATTGCGGCGATCCGGGGGGTCGGAAGTCGTCCGGGACTCCCCTCGCGGGCACGCGGCCGAGGGCCGAGGGAGTACGACGCCCGGTGCGCGAGGCCCGGCGGCCCCTCCCCCGGACGGCCGCGCTGGACCTCACGGCTCACGGCGCGAGGCCGGCGTCGCGGGCCAGGAGTGCGGCCTGCACCCGGTTGGTGACGCGCAAGGTGGTCAGGATGCGGCTGACGTGGGATTTGACGGTGCTCTCCCGCATGCCGAGCGCGTTCGCGATGTCGGCGTTGGTGGCCCCCTCGGCGAGCAGGGCCAGCACGTCCTTCTCCCGCGGGGTCAGAGGGTCGATCCGCGTCCGGGCTTGGGCGGCCCGAGGGCGGTTGGTGCGGTGGTAGCAGTCGATGAGACGGCGAGCGGCGGCGGGATGGAGCAAGGCGGAGCCGGCGGCGACGAGGTGGACGGCGCGCAGGATCTCGGCGGGGTCGGTGTCCTTGAGCAGGAAGCCGTCGGCACCCGCGGCCAGCGCGTTGTAGACGTATTCGTCGAGGTCGAAGGTGGTCAGCGAGATGACCTTGGGCGGGTGGGGCAAGGCGCGCAACCGCTTGGTGGCGATGATGCCGTCCATGCGGGGCATGCGGATGTCGACCAGGGCGATGTCGATGCGGTGGGCGGTGGCCTGCTCGATGGCGTGGAGCCCGTCAGCGGCCTGGGCGACGACCTCGATGGCGGCGTCGCCGTCGAGGAGGTCGGTCAGTCCGAGGCGGACGAGGGCGTCGTCGTCGACGACCATGACGCGGATCATGCGCGGGGACCGTTCGGCGCGGCGGCGCGGTGCGGGATCCGGGCGGCCAGCCGCCAGGACCCGCTGCCGCCGGGCCCGGCATTCAGGTGTCCGCCGAGTGCTTCGACCCTCTCGCGCAGCCCGACAAGGCCGAACCCCGAGGGCGCCGTCGCATCGCCGCGCCCGCCGGGAGTGTTGGTGACCTCGACGACGGTGGCGGGCGGCCCGTAGTCGATACGGACCCGGACGGGGGCGTCGGCAGCGTGTTTGCGGGCGTTGGTCAGGGCTTCCTGGACCAGGCGGAAGACCGCCAGCCTGTGGGCTGACGGGGCCTGTTCCGGCCTGCCCTCGATGACGGTGTCGATGTGCTGCCCGGCCGTCCGCGCCTGCCCGATCATCTCCTCGACATCACGCAGGACCGGCGCAGGCCGCTCGGCACCGTGGTGGACGTCGGTGGTGCGCAAGGCGCCCAGCACGTCTCGCAGGTCGGTCAGGGCATGGGTGGAGGCGGTGCGCAACAGGGTGAGGCGGTGGACGAGTGCGGCGGGCAGGACGTCCTTCCTGGCAGCGAGCACGCCGGTGTGCAGGGCGATCAGGCTGAGCTGGTGGGCGAGTACGTCGTGCATCTCGGCGGCGATGGCGGAACGCTCGGCCATGCGTACGGCCTGCTCGCGCAGTTCCCGCTCGGTCCGCAGATGCTCCACCTGTGTGTTCAGCGCCCGCACCAGGCGTCGCCGACTGCCCATCCACAGCCCTCCCACCACCGCCAGCACCGTGGAGCCGTACTGCTGCGGGCGCCACAGGGAAACCGCCGGGTGGAGCACGGCGCTCACCGGGAGCGCCACAGCCGAACAGGTCACAGCCGCCACGACGTGCCGGTGCGCGGCGAGGTCGAACAGGGCGAGCAGGAGCAGCGGAAGCAGCGGCCACCCCCACACCCCCGCCGCCGCTGTGGTCACCACCGGAGCGAGCCACCAGGGCGTCCGGCGCAGCAGCGCCAGCCCGCACACCACCGCCGCCGCACCGCCGACAGGCGCGTACCGGCCTTCGGCGCTCAACGCCTCGTTCCGGAAAGCCGCCAGAGCCAGCAACGCCACCAAGCCGTAGCGGCCGTAGACCGCCCATCCCTGCCCCTGTTCCCCGTTCACCCGCAGAGCGTGGCACGCGCCCGGATGCCTGTCGTCCGACGTTCGGCTACGCCGACCTCCGCCTTTGGTAGGGGAGGACGGCCGCACAAGGGAGGATATGCGCGGCTGAAGGCGTCTCTAGCGTCGAGGACATGGACGACTGGACCACCTCACACCACCGTGCCCCCGCGCGGCGCAAAGCGGAGAGCTGGATGTTCCTGCTCGAAGCGGCCCGCGATCTGCGCACCACCGGCGCCATCGCTCCCAGCAGCAAGGCTCTGGCCCGTCTGCTCACTGATCCCGCGGGCGAATACGGAGCGCGGCCCCTGAACGTCCTGGAGGCGGGCGCGGGCACCGGCTCCGTCACCCGCACGCTCCTCCCCCGCCTCTCCCCGGGCAGCAGCCTGGACATCGTCGAGGCCAACTCCCGCTTCGCCTCCCAACTGCGACGCCTCGTCAGCACCCATCCGCTTCCGGCGGACGGGAGCGAACGGATTCGCGTCCATCATGCCTTCGTCGAACAGCTCGACACCGACCGGCGCTACGACGTGATCGTCTCCGGCCTGCCGTTCACCAACTTCACCCCGGCGCACGTCACGACGATCATGGACCGGTACATCGAACTCCTCCGGCCCGGCGGCACGCTCACGTACTTCGCCTACCGCGGCACCCGCTACGCCCGCGCCCTGACCGCCACCCGCCGCGAAGCCCGCCGCCACCGTGCCGTCGAAGAGGTTCTCGCGGGATACCAGGACCAGTACGCCACCGGCTGCCGGACCGTGTGGGGCAACCTGCCCCCGGCGAGGGTCTGGCGGCTGCGCCGACCGGCCGACGTGTCCGCCCCGGCCGCGGCGTCGCCCGTCCCGGCCGCGACGGCTCGGCCAACTCCCTGACCAGACGGCCCAGTTGGCGCGGCGTCGGATCGTCGCTTCATATCCCGCGACCGCCGACGCCCGTTCTGCCCGCGGAAGCGACCCGAGCCCGCCCCGACAACGGCGGCGACGCCGATTACATCCGCGGCCTTGTGCCGCTTGGGCGCTACGGCACGACCGACGAGGTGGCGGCCCTCGTGGCCTTCCTGGCAAGCCCGGCCTCTTCATACGTGACCGGCTTGGTCCTCACCGTCGACGGAGGTATGAACGCCTGACGGATCGACCACGCCGGCCTGTGCCCGAACAGCACAGGCCGCTGCCCCCGATGTCGCCACTTGCCGCGGGAGCCGCGTACGGCCGGCCGAACAGCCGGGCGAAGAGACGCTCTGGTCGCCGGAGCGGTCCGGCAGGAGTTGAGCCTGGTCGCCGGAGCGGTCCGGCGGGAGTTGAGCCGCGAGGGCTCGTGCCGTGGCGGTGAGTGTGGCCGTGTCCAGCCCGGTCCGGCCCATGAACACGATTCCTTGTTGCGCGGCCAGGAGGGCCCGCGCCAGTGCGATCGGGTCCGCTCCGGCCGGCAGGTCGCCCTCGCGTTGGGCGCGGGCGACGCAGTCACCGATCAGCGCGGTGGACGTCTCGTACGTGCGGTGGGCGTGGGCGAGGACTTCCGGATCGGCGTTACCGAGTTCGCAGGCGCTGTTGGCCATCAGGCAGCCGCGCCCCGGACCGGCGGGGGCGTTGATCGGTGCTTCGAGGAGCATGCGCAGTGCGTCCACGGCCCGGGGAGCCTCGGCGAGGGCTTTCCGGAGTTCGCCATGGCTGTCGTCGGTGTAGCTGTGCAGCGCCTGGCCCACCGGGGCGTCACGGTCAACGTCATCCAGTCCGGTTTCGTCGACACCGAGATGAACCCCGCCGACAGTCCGGCCGCCCCCGCGTTCCTCGCGACAACGGCGATGGGGCGGTACGGCAGGCCGGAGGAGATCGCCGCAGGCGTCGTCTTTCTCGCCAGCCCCCAGGCGTCCTACGTCACCGGCGCGGTGCTCAGGATCGACGGTGGATACGGCGCGTAGCGCGAAAGCACGGCCGCCGACGTGCGGCGGTGACGCGCGTCGACGGTCTCCTTGGCGGCGGGGCCCGGCGCGTCGGCGGAGCGCGGGCACAACGAGCCGCCGACGAAAGCGCGTTGGCTGCCGCGCGCGAGCGTCGCGGCGTACGGGCTGACCGGCCCGGCCGGGGCGGTGGCCGCACGGGCCGCCGCCGAGGGCTCCACGGCCCGCTCCGCCCAGCCCTCCCCCGTGACCGTATGAATCGCCAACTCGCCTCGCTCCCAAGCTAGTTCGGAAATCCAGAACTCTGCCCGAGCCCCGGCTTCGCAGGGGCGCGAGGAACTGCGCGGGCCCAATCGTGGGTAGGGACCGAAAGTTCGACAGCCCCTCTCGTCCCCACCGTCACGGAGGAAACATGCGCAGGAGAACGCTGATACGCGCCCTCGCCGTAGGCACGCTCGCCCCGGCAGGTCTGGGACTGGGCGCACGAAGCGCGACCGCCGCGGCCGACCTCTACGGAATCGACGTCGCGACCACCCAAGGCGGCATCGACCTCGCGCTCGCCCGCAACCAGGGCCAACAGTTCGCCATCGCCAAAACCGGCGGCAGCCAGCTCAGCGAGGGACCGTACGTCAGCCCGTACTACACGGCTCAAGTGGACAGCGCGCGAGCGGCCGGACTGCGGGTCGGCCACTACTGGCTGTCCGGCGACTTCCAGGCGCCGACGGACGCGGCGAACTACTTCGTCGACCACCTGCACGACTACCGGCAGGGCGACGTACTGGCCCTGGACGACGAAGTGCTGGATGACTCCACCGGGCTGTGGAACGACGGCCAGGTCGCCGCCTGGTTCCGGCAGGTGCAGGCCAGGGTCGGTACGTGCGTGCCCTGGTTCTACATCGGCGCCGCGAATCTGCGCGGCGGCAGTTGGGGCCAGACGATCGCCACCGGGGCCAAGCTGTGGGTGGCCGCGTACGGCTCCAACAACGGTACGCGGCAAGGCGAACCGGAACTGGGGGGCGCGTACCCGGACTGGGCGGTCCACCAGTACACCTCCGTGGGCTCCATCGGCGGCATCGGGAACGTGGACCACAATCTCGCTCGCGGCTCGGCGTTCGATCTGGTCGCTCCGGGCAGCGGGGGTGGAGGAGGAGGCGGCGGAGGCGGAGGTCTGCCGAAGACCACGACGGAGCAGGACGGCATCCCGGGACCGGTGTTCTGGAGCCGCGCGCAGAAGTGGCTTTCCCTCACCTCGGGTTACACCGGCCCGGTCGACGGCGTGCCCGGCGTCAACACCTACGCGGCCCTCCAGCGGTACCTGAAGGCGCACTTCGGTTACGCCGGTCCCGTCGACGGGGTGCCCGGCGTCAACACCTACGCCGCCTGGCAGCGGCTCGCCGCGCAGTGGGGCTACACCGGCCCGATCGACGGCGTGATGGGCCCCAACTCCTGGCGCGGCGTCGCCCGCTTCCTCAACCAGAACGCCTGGGACTGACCCCTCGCGGGGGGGGCTCCCCCGAACCCCTCAAGACCCGACGTACCGGCCAGCGCCACTGGGGCGGCCGGGACGTCGGCCGGGGAACGGTGATGTCCGACCACGCGTCAGCGAAGAACGTCAGGGCCGGTCGCGGAACCCGTCCTCCGAATCCCGCCCGTGCACGGTCTGCGCATGGCCCGGATCGGTGACGCATCAGGCGGGGACGAAGAGATCCTCGTGGGCCCCGTCGAGGATGAACCCGTTGTCGAAGCGGACCCGCACGCTCACGCGAGGCGCCTGTTCCTGGAAGGCGGTCCACGCGGGTTCCAGAGAGCAGACCTTCTCTTCGAGCTGCCTCCTGCTCTCCGTGGGCATCTCGCCTCCGAAGGCGTCGAGCAGCGACTTGAGGCGCTCGTACTCGCGCACCTCGTCGCTCTCATCCCGGTGGGCGACCACCCGCTCGACGGCCCCGCCTGTGCCCGCGGCCAAAGACAGGAACCCGATCACGACCCCCGCCACCTCCGCCGAATCGCTCAGTCTGGTGTCCGCTGCCAGCACCACCCGCTGGCCCGCCTTCAGAGTCATCCGCTCCCCATCTCCGCCGCGCCGGCTACGTCGCTTCCATCCGCCCGCCGCAAGAACGTCTCACCGCGGCGATCGCTCACGACACGGGCTCCTTCGTGGAACCTACGGGCACCGTAATACGGCATCCGCGCGATCCCGTCCTCGGCGAGGCAACGCCGCTGCCAGTGAGCGGAGTCCCCCATGCACGTACCTCAGCGTCTCTTCCCGGCGGGGGCCCGGACTTCCGGGAAGGGTCGCTGGCGGTCATGCCGCCCAGCGCCGATTCCGACGAGGAAGGCTCCCGTCGCGAACAGCAGCAGCCCCGGACCCGCGGTGGCCATGGGCAGGAGCAGTGCGAACGGCGCGGTGGCGATCTGCAGGAGAAGTAGTCCGCGCGCGGTGCCGAACCGTCGGCTGATCCTGGTGGCCACCAGCGCGCCTACGATGCCGCCGGTACTGCCGCTCGTCAGCAGCAGCCCGACATGGCGGGGTTCAGCTTGACGGTGCGGATCAGGAAGACGACCTGGACCCCTTGGTAACCCATCAGCGCCATGCTGGTCATGGCGCCCCAGGCGACCATCGGCCGCAGGTGCCGGTCCTGGTCCACGAAGCGGAGACCTTCGCTGATCTGTCGTCGGAGGGAGGCGCGTTCGTCATCCAGAGCACGGTCCGGCTCGAACACGCTGATGCGGTTCAGGCAGATGGCGGATACCAGGAACGTCACCGCGTCGGCCACGAGCACGGTGGCCGCGCCAAACGCCTGGGCGAGCAGCCCCGCGCGCACCAACTCGTAAGGGCGGCTTTTCACAGGCGAGTTGAAGGCTGGCCATCACCACCCTCTGAGTCGACCGGGCTCCGGACCGGCGGACGCGGGCCGGTGGTGGCGGCCCGCGTCGGGTCAGCGCACGGTGACGGGCTTGGTAGTGGCCGCGCCGTTGGTCCAGCCATTGCGGTGGGCCGTGATCGTGACCGTGATCTTCTGGCCGCGGTCGGCCTTCACCAGGGCGTAGGTGGACTTGGTCGCACCCTTGATGGTCTTGCCGTGGCGCTTCCACTGGTACGTGTAGGAAGTGGCGGACGGCGACCAGGTGCCTCGGGCAGCCGTCAGCTTGTGACCGACCTTGACGGAGCCGGAGATCGACGGCGTGGTGGTGGTCTTCAGCGCGGGGCCGACCTCGACCTTCCGCGCAGGTGAGGTGGAAGCGACGGAGCCCGCGCTGTTGCTGACCGTGACCCGGCAGGACACCTTGTGGGCGTAGTCGGCAGAGGTGAGGACGCGGGTCTTGGCGGTGGCACCGGAGATGACCGCGCCGTCGCGCAGCCAGGACAAGGTGGCCTTGGCGTTGGTGCCGTTCCAGGCGGCGGAGCAGGTGAGGGTGGAGCCGGTTCGGGCCGTTCCGCTCACCGCGGCGTTGGTGGTGATCTGTGGCTTGATCATCAACAGGGTTTGCGACTCGGACCACACCTGGGAGGTGTAGCCGCCGCTGCCGGCGTACTCGGCCTTGCGCCACAGCACCGTGGCCCGGCCGTCCGGTCCGGCAGCCACCTCGCCTGCGAGGGCGTCGGTGTTGGGGACGGCCACGACGGGTGTGCTGTTCAGAGCGGTGGCCTGGCTCCAGGCGCCGTCGGCGCGCACCGCCCACTCGAGGTAGTTGTCGTTGCCGTTGTCGATGCTCGGCACCTGCGGCCACACGACCTGCACGGTTCCGTCAGCGCCGATGGAGGCGTCCACCCGCCAGTTGACGTAGCCGGTGGACAGCGTCTTCGGCGCGGACCAGGTCCCGGTGCTCGCGGTGCGGGTCACGGTCTGCACAACGGGGACACCGGCGGTGGGGCTCCAGCCCGTCCACACGTAGGTGATGTCACCGTTGGGCGCCGCCAACGGTTCGCTTCCGTCGCTGTAGTTGATGGCGGAAACGGCGGTCTGAGCTGCGCTCCAGCTACCCGAAGGAGCGGTGCGGGTGGCGGATTCGAGGTCGTCGGCGCCGTTGCGCCACAGTACGGTGGAGGCGTTCTTGGCGTCCATCGCCACCTGTACGTCGCTTGACGCGGCGTCGGTGCCGGGCAGCACGGAGGCACTGCTCCAACTGGACCGGGCCGAGGTGCGGGTGGCGGTGGAGACCGTGTGCTCGCCGGTGAAACGGTTGAGTTCATCCCAGACGGCGGTGGCGGCGCCGCCGGGGGCCACCGCGAGGTCGATGCTCCAGATGGATCCGGTCGTGGTGGAAGCCAGCGTCTGGGGTGCGGACCACGCCTGGTCGCCGGGGGCGAGGGCGGCGGTTCTCACATCGTAGTTACGGTACCCGTCGCCCTGGTCCCATACGGCGGTGAAGGTGCCGTCGGCCGCCGCGGCCAGGCGAGGCGTGGACATGTCCAGGCCGTCCCAGGCGGCGAGGGCGGCCGGGGCGGACCAGGCTGCCGCGGCCGGGTTCCAGCCCGCGGCCAGGGCGACCAGCGAACCGTCCGCACCACTGCCGTCCAGCCAGGACACCACGGCCCGTCCGTCGGCGCTCACGGCAAGGACAGCCGCGGAATTCTCGGCACGCCCGGTCGCCAGGGTGTGCGGCGCACTCCACGTCGCGGTTCCGGCAGGCCGCACGGCGGTCCGGAAGTCCCAACCGGTGGCCCCGGCGGCCTTGTCCCGCCACAGCGCGAACGCGGCGCCGTCACCGGCCACCTGGACATCGATGAGAGTCTGCTGGCCGTCCGCTCCGGTCAGAGCGACGGCCGCGCTCCACGGTCCCGCCGACGCGGTGTACCCGGCGGCGGCCGAGGGAAGGGCGGTGCCCAACGAGACCGCGGCCACGGCGGCGGCGAGCGCCACGGCGGCAGTCTTCGGTGTGCGTATCTTCAGTGCCATTACGGCTCCTGTCTCAGGCGAGCGCGTCTTGCGCCCGGCATGCTCGCGCACATCGGAACGAGGGGGCGCAGCGCCGGTGGATGGCGCATGGCACGGATGCCTCATGCGGACCACGACGCCGCCGCTCCCGCGCCGTGGTCATGATGGCAGGACGGAGCTACGGACCACGATGCCGGGTGCTGGCAACCTTGTACGGCCCCCACGTGATCGCCGAAGTCGGTGGCACGGTGCCGACAGCCCCGGAGGGACTTGTCGGTCTTCCCGCGGGCGAGGGCGCGCTCGACGCGGGCGCGGACTCGTCGGTGTCCGGCGGTGTCGGCATCAATGGTGACCTGCGCATTCGCCGAGAACCGATGGTTCTTCGAGCCTTCGGTTACGGACTGGTGTGAGCGTGCCGTCCACGATCCACGACCGCTCGGTACCTTTCCGCTCACGGGCGGAAAGGTATCGAGCGGTCGTGCCGCCGACCGCACCGGCGGGCCGGGGATCGGGCCGGCGGTGTGCGGATGGTCAGGTGAGCTGATTGACGAGGACGGTGAAGAGGCCGGGGAGCCGGGCCGCCGCAGGGACGATGCCGGACGCCAGGCGCGGCCGGTGCCGGGCCCACACCAGGGCCTCGGTGAGCACGCGGTGGCGTCGCGAGACCCGGAGCCACGCCTGCTCGTACGCCTGCGGACGGTCGGCGCGGACGCAGCGCACCAGTTCGGCGGCGCAGGCCAGGGCCAGGGACACGCCCTCACCGGTCACCGCGTCGATGTAGCCGGCCGCGTCTCCGACCAGCAGCACCCGTCCGGCCGTACGGCGGTGTACGCGCTGCCGCAGGGGTCCGGCTCCCCGGACGGTGGTGGCGGCCCGGGACAGACGGCTCGCGAGGGCGGGGAAGTGTGCGAGGTGGTCCTCGAACGAGCCGCGCTCGCCGGTCAGGATCGCGACGCCGACCAGGTCGGTGGCGAGCGGGGTGACGTATGCCTCGGCGTGCGGCGACCAGTGCACCTCGACGCAGTCCGTCCAGGGCGTCACCGTGAAGTGGCGGCGCAGCCCGTACCTGGGCGGCCTCGGGTCGGGCCGGTCCAGGGCAAGCTGACGCCTGATCGGCGAGTGCAGGCCGTCCGCGGCGGCCAGGTAGCGGGCGGTGATCCCGGCGGCGGAGACTCCGAGGCGGTCCTGCCGGACCGCGCCCGCCCGGAGCGGGAGGACCCGTACGCCGAGTTCCGTGGCGCGGCGGGTCAGGGCGGCGTGCAGTTCGGTACGCCGCAGCCCCCGGCCCGGACTTCCTCGGAACAGCGCCTCGGCTCGGTGGCGCCGGTCGAGGTAGCGGATGCCCTGGATCGGGTGCCCGGAGATCGTGACGCCCAGGTCGGCCAGAGCGTGTACGGCGCCGGGCATGAGTCCCTCGCCGCAGGCTTTGTCGATAGGGCCCGGGCGCGGTTCGGCGACCGCGACATCGAGGCCGGCCCGGGCGGCGTGGATGGCGGTGGCGAGTCCGGCGGGGCCCCCGCCGACGACCAGCAGGTCGATCACGGGGCGGCCGAGACGGGCATATCGGCGGGCGGTGGGGCCGAGGCAAGGGCCGCGTCCTCGCAGCGCACGCGGGTGGCGAGCAAGGGCAGATTGAGGAGGGTGAAGCAGGTGGCGGTGATCCAGTTGGAGTGCACCAGCGGGAGGGCGGCTCCCTCGACGATCACGGCGACGTAGTTGGGGTGCCGCAGCCACCGGTAGGGGCCGCCGGTGACCAGGGGCAGTCCGGGGACCACGATGACCCGGGTGTTCCAGCGCGGACCGAGGGTGGTGATGCACCACCAGCGCAGGGCCTGAGCCGCGACGGCCAGGGCGAGCATGGGCCAGCCGAGGGGGGGCACGAAGGGGCGGTGGCCCAGACCCGTCTCCAGCAGGCACCCTGCGAGCAGTGCGGTGTGCAGACCGACCATCACCGGATAGTGGCCGCGTCCGTGCTCCACGGCGCCGTGGCGGGCACTCCATGCGGCGTGACGGCGCGCGGTCACCAGTTCGGCGAGGCGTTCGAGGGCGATCAGGAACACGAGAGCGGTGTACGCGTTCAGCGCGGACATGCGGCGGCTACCAGCGCAGGAGGACGAGTTCGGTGCTGAACCCCGGCCCCATCGCCGCCAACAGGCCCGGAGTACCGGGCAGGGGCGGTCGCAGCTCCAGCGTGTCGCGCAGCACGTGCAGGACGGAGGCCGAGGAGAGGTTGCCGACCTCGGCCAGCGAACGCCAGGTCAGTTCCAGCGCGCGGGCCGGGAGCGCCAGTGCCTCGCGTACGGCGTCGAGGACTCTGGGGCCGCCGGGGTGGCAGACCCAGGCCGTCACGTCCTCGGTCTTCAGGTCGTGGGCGGCGAGGAACGCGCGGACCTCTTCTCCGAGGTGAGTGCGGACCAGGTCCGGCAGGTCGGCGGCCAGCACGATGCGGAAGCCGCTGTCGCAGACATCCCAGCCCAGCGTCCGCTCCGTGCCGGGGTAGAGGCGGCTACGGGTCGCGACCACCGTCGGTGCGGGGCGCGGTGCGGCGTGCACGCGGTCGCGGCCCACGGCCAGCACCGCGGCGGCGCCGTCCCCGAAGAGTGCGCCCGCCACCAGATTCTGCGGAGAGACGTCCGACCGCTGCAGGGTCAGCGAGCAGAGTTCGACCGAGAGCAGCAGGGCGACCTGGTCGGGGTGGCCTTCGAGGTAGTCGTGGAGGCGTGCGATCCCCGCAGCGCCGCCGACGCAGCCGAGCCCGAAACTGGGGACCCGCTTCACGTCCGGCCGCAGCCCCAGGAGCCCGGCCAGGCGGGCCTCGATCGAGGGCACGGCGATGCCCGTGACCGAAGTGGACACCACAAGGTCGATGTCCTCCGGCCGTAGCCCCGCCTCGTCCAGCGCCCCGCGCACGGCTTGCTCCCCGAGCAGGAGCGCGGCTTCGATGAACGCGTCGTTGGCCGCGCCGAAGCCGCTCAGGGAGGCGTATCTCTCCAGTGGCAGCGCCAGATGGCGGCCCTGGACGCTGGAAGTCGCGTGCAGACGCTCCAGCACGCTCCGGTCGCCGCCCGCCGGCAGGCACATCCCGGCGAGGGCCTCGGTGATGTCGCTCTGCTCGTAGCGGTGCTCGGGGAGCACCCCATGAACAGCGACGATTCGTGTCATAGCGCCATCATAGGGAAACGCTGACGAATCATTAGAAACCGGTCATCAATGGCATGTCCGGGACGTAGCATCATGACGTGCTCAGCAAGACGGTCAGCGAAATCCCCGGCACACCGCCCCAGGCGCCCGCCGCCGCGACCGCGCTCGGGCTGCTGCTGGCCGCCCATCCCGCACCCGCCGGCGCCGTCACCGCCCTGGTCACCGCTCTGGCCGCGGCATCGGGGCGCGACGCGCACGGGTGCCTGCTCGTGGCCCTGGCCGTTCTCGCCGGGCAGCTCAGCGTCGGCTGGAGCAACGACCGCATCGACCTGCGACGCGACGTGGCCGCGGAGCGTGGCGACAAACCGCTGGTGACCGGCACGGTACAGGCCCGTACCGTGGGGGCCGCCGCCGTCTGCGCCCTGGCGCTGTGCGTCCCGCTCTCCCTGGCCAGCGGACTCCTCGCCGGAACAGCCCACCTGGTCGGGGTGGCCGCCGCCTGGTCCTACAACCTCGGCGTCAAAGCGACAATCCTCTCGTGGCTGCCCTACGCCTTGGCGTTCGGTCTGCTCCCCGCCTTCGTCGCGCTCGGCCTGCCCGGCCACCCCTGGCCCCCGCTCTGGCTCACAGCGGCCGGCGCCCTGCTCGGCGCGGGCGCCCACTTCACCAACGTCCTGCCCGACATCGAAACCGACCTCGCCGCGGGCATCCGCGGCCTGCCCCAGCTCCTCGGTCGGCAAGCCTCCCGCTCGGTGGCGGCCCTCGCCCTGCTGGCGGCCTCCGTCGTGCTCGTCCTCGGGCCGCCCGGCACGCCGGACACCGCCGGGTGGGCGGGGCTCGCCGTCACCGGGACCTTGGCGCTGGCCACCGCCCTCCCCCTCGGCACCCGCTCCCGCAGCCGTCTGCCCTTCCTGACCACCCTCGCCCTGGCCGCCGTCGACGTCACCCTGCTTCTGCTGCGTGGCAGCAGCCTCACCTGACGCGCCCGGCGAGCCGGCGCCACCACGGCGACGTCGCGTCGGCTGCCGCGAGCAGAGCCGAAGCGTCCCAGCGCGTCGGGCACAGCTCACGTGCGTGGACGGCCATGAGGCCCGGTCTCGCTCCGGCAGGACACACAAAGCATCGGCGGCGACCCCGCGCACTGAACTTGCGGCACGCCCATCGGCCGGGCGCACACCCGAAAGCCGGGCAAAGACCCGTGCCGGTGCCGGCGGTGGACCGGCCCGCCTCGTAGACCCTCGCGGCGTGTCCTCGAACCGTCACTGCCCTGCGCACGGCCCGTCACCCAGGGGGTGACGAGCCTCGGCGTCGCAGGCGATGTTCTGCGCGTACAGACCTCGGGGGTTCTGTGTGATGTCGAAATGAACCTTCTGGCCTTCGGTAAGCCCAGGAAGAGTGTCGTCGACGAGGTTCGAGTAGTGCGCGAAGACGTCGTCACCGCCGCCCGACTGCTCGATGAAGCCAAATCCTCTGGCGAAACTGAACCACTTCACCGTGCCTGTAGCCATTTCGTGCCTTCCTGCACGCTCGGCGTGCAGCAACAGATGCGCGAAATTCGCATATCTGTGGCAATTTTTTATCCGCACTCCGGTGCCGCAAGAGCGCGTTCTCCCCGTGGATCAGGCTGACACGGGAATACCGAGTGGTGACCGCGCTGTCCTGAGCGGGCTGAGAGCGGCGTCGGGGGCGTGCGTGGCGGTGTCGCGGCAGGTGTAGCCGAGGCTGAGAAGGGCGCGGGTCATCTCGGCGGCGCTGAAGTCGCGGCGGTCCTGTCGGGTGACCACCTCTCCCACCTGCTTGACGGGGTAGTGGCGTCGGCCGATGATCACGTACTCACCCGTGATCGCTTCGGGTTTGATGCCCTTCATCGACGCCTGTACGCCGCTTTTGGTCAGGTCGAAGGGGAAGTGGGCGATGATGCAGCGCATGGGACCTCGCAGATATGAGGGGGGCAAGCGGGAGTCTGTTCGCCAGGAGAGCGCGGTCCGGGAGGAGTTCAGGCCGCCGGGCTGAGGGCCGGCCGGCGTTGTGAGGTTCCCGCCGGTGCCAGGGCCGGGCGGGTGGAGCGCCGGGCCTGGGCGGGGCGACTGCGACGCGTGCGCGCGGAGGAGGCGGACGTGCTGCGCCTGGGGCGGTCGGCGACCGGCGCGGTGATGGTGACGGGCACGCCGGAAGGGGTGCGGGCCCCGGTGATCCGGTTCAGTTCCGCTTCCCCCGACCTGATCTGAGTGGTCTGCGGGGTGATGCCGGCGGTGGCCATCAGCCGGGTCATCTCACGACGCTGGTTGGGCAGGACCAGGGTGACGACCCGGCCTGATTCCCCGGCACGGGCGGTACGGCCGCCGCGGTGCAGGTAGTCCTTGTGGTCGGCAGGCGGATCGACGTTGACGACCAGGTCGAGGTCGTCGACGTGAATGCCGCGGGCCGCCACGTTGGTGGCCACCAGCACCGTCACATGCCCGGTCTTGAACTGCGCGAGCGTACGGGTCCGCTGCGGCTGGGACTTCCCACCGTGCAGCGCTGCCGCCCGTACGCCGTTGCGGAGCAGGTGCTCGGTGAGTTTGTCCACGGCGTGCTTGGTGTCCAGGAACATCAGCACCCGGCCCTCGCGCGCTGCGATCTCGGTCGTCGTGGCGTGCTTGTCCGTGTTCTGCACATGCAGGACGTGGTGTTCCATCGTGGTGACCGCGCCCGCGGACGGATCGACGGAGTGGACCACCGGGTCGTTGAGGTACCGGCGCACCAGCAGGTCGATGTTGCGGTCCAAGGTGGCGGAGAACAGCATCCGCTGACCGTCAGGGCGCACCTGGTCGAGCAGCGCGGTGACCTGCGGCATGAAGCCCATGTCGGCCATCTGGTCCGCTTCGTCCAGCACGGTGACGCCGACCTGGTTCAGCCGGCACGCGCCACGGTCGATGAGGTCCTTGAGCCGTCCGGGGGTTGCCACGACGACCTCGGCCCCCTCCCGCAGCGCGCCGATCTGCCGGCCGATGGACATCCCGCCGACGACCGTGGCCATCCGCAGCCGCAGCGCGCGGGCATACGGGGTCAGGGCGTCGGTGACCTGCTGGGCCAGCTCTCGCGTCGGCACCAGGACCAGGGCCAGCGGCTGCTTGGACTCCGCGCGCTGACCGGCGGTGCGGGCCAGCAGGGCCAGGCCGAAGGCGAGGGTCTTGCCGGAGCCGGTCCGGCCGCGGCCCAGGACATCGCGTCCCGCGAGGGAGTTGGGCAGCGTCGCGGCCTGGATCGGGAACGGTACGGCCATTCCCTGTGTGGCCAGCGACGCCAGCAGCGATGCGGGCAGGTCGAGCTCGGCGAAGGTCTCAACCGGCGGCAGGGCGGGAGTGACGGTGACGGGCAAGGCGAACTCGCCCTGCGGGGCCGAGGGCCGCCGACTCCCGTAGCCGCCGGAGCGGCTCGGGGCCTGCCGGCGGTAGCCACCGCGGTCGGAGCCGGAGCCGGAACCTGAGCCTGAGGAGCGGGTGCGGGAGTAACGGTCGTTGGAGCGAGCAGTGCGGTTCACGGAGAACCTTTCCTCGATGCGGTGCGTCGAGGAATCCTCGGCGGCAAGCGAGCCGCACAAGGAACACAAGAACGAACCGGTGAAAGTGAATGTCCGCAGCGCGCCGACCGGAGCTGAGCAAGAACTGTCGTGCGGGCAGCGGCGGCCAGAAAGGCGTATGGGCTGCCACAGCGTGTCGGAGGCCGCGGGGGAAAGCAGTAGGCCGGGTCCCGCACCCCAAGGTGCGGGACCCGGCCTACTCGGACGCGTCAGCGTCAGGCGGAAACGATGTTCTCCGCCTGCGGGCCCTTCTGGCCCTGCGTGACATCGAACGAAACCTTCTGGCCTTCCTGCAGCTCGCGGAAGCCGGAGGCGGAAATGTTCGAGTAGTGGGCGAACACGTCAGCGCCGCCGCCGTCCTGCTCGATGAAGCCGAAACCCTTTTCCGCGTTGAACCACTTCACGGTGCCAGTAGCCATGTCATATCTCCTTCGGGGCAGTGCCCGGAGTCCGCACTGTGCGGACTCCGCGTCGCCGCGAGGTTGCCCCATCCGGAATGCACCGGAAATACGAAAGTGCTTCCACCGCTTGCAGCGACGAAGGCACTTGAAGTTTTTGGGAACCACAACTGCAACTGGGGAAACCCTAGCATGCCGCCAGAGTGTACGCCCTGACGTTTGATTTCCGTCCCGTCAAAGACATAAAAGATTGCGGTCAGGGCGCTGGTATTTCTGTGCTCGCCGCATCACATATTCCATGCCGCCCAGGTGCACTCCTACCCAAAAGCGGCAGCAGCGCCTCCCGCTCCACAGGTCACCGCCGTCCAGGCGCGGGTGAAGATCGCCCCGCGGCACGGCACCACGCAACCGGGACGTCGGATATCTGATGCGGCGGCGGCAGAATCGGCCACGTTGCCGGGTCCGACGAACCGCGCCGGCAGAGGTCACGCCCGATGATGCACGAACTCGTCACCTGCGCAACGAAGGTATGAGGCTGCCTGTCCTCTTCCGGCGTGCGGTGGCGACGGCGGATGGGTCAGTCGTGGGCGAGGTCGGCTTCCGGCTCGCGGATCCCGTCGTCGTACCGGCTGCCCCGTCGTCACATGTGCCGGGCGGGCTCAGCGGCTCCGACACCGCCATCCCCGCCGGAGGACGGGCGGGACGCCCCGAGCGCGACACCGGCCAGGTCATGGGGCATCACAGGCCGGTGCGT
>NZ_JBIBHM010000029.1:0-27639 GCF_042957025.1 Streptomyces sp. NPDC008139 | reverse complement strand
ACATTCCGAACCCGGAAGCTAAGCCTTTCAGCGCCGATGGTACTGCAGGGGGGACCCTGTGGGAGAGTAGGACACCGCCGAACAATCTTTATGGAAGAGGCCCGGCCTCGGATCTTAGGATCCGACGCCGGGCCTCTTTTGCGTCTGCGGTAGAGTCTGGCCGGAAACGTCAGGACATACATACAGGAGGGGCCCCGGTGGAGGTCCAGGAGACAAGGGTGCAAACGGATCGGATCTTCACGATCCCCAACATCCTGAGTATGGCCCGCCTGGTGGGCGTACCCGTGTTCCTGTGGCTGATTCTGTGGCCCGAGTTCGGCGGCCCGAAGGCTGACGGCTGGGCGCTGCTCGTACTCGCCCTGAGCGGCATCAGTGACTATCTGGACGGCAAGCTGGCCCGGCGGTGGAATCAGGTCAGCAGTCTCGGCCGGGTCCTCGATCCCGCGGCCGACCGGCTGTTTGTACTGTCCACGCTGGTAGGTCTCACATGGCGCGACATCCTCCCACTGTGGGTAACGGTCCTGCTGCTCGCCCGTGAGGCCGTGATGGCGGTGATGCTGCTGATTCTCCGGAGGCATGGGTACGGACCTCCCCAGGTGAACTTCATCGGGAAAGCGGCTACCTTCAACCTCATGTACGCCTTTCCGCTGCTCCTCCTGAGCGACGGAAGCGGATGGCTTGCGACACTGGCGTCTATTTTCGGCTGGGCGTTCGCAGGTTGGGGTACAACCCTGTACTGGTGGGCAGGGATCCTCTATGTGGTGCAGGTCCGCCGACTTGTGCGGGCGGACACCACGGCTGACTGAGTCACGAGGAGGACGTTCCGACATGAAGGCGGTTGTCATGGCCGGCGGTGAAGGCACTCGCCTTCGCCCAATGACCTCGAGCATGCCCAAACCTCTGCTGCCAGTGGTGAATCGCCCGATCATGCAGCATGTTCTGACACTGCTCAAGCGGCATGGACTCACTGAGACGGTGGTGACTGTCCAGTTCCTTGCCTCCCTGGTGAAGAACTATTTCGGGGACGGCGAAGAATTTGGAATGGAGCTCACCTACGCCAACGAGGAGAAGCCGCTGGGGACGGCCGGAAGCGTCAAGAACGCCGAAGAGGCGTTGAAGGACGACTCCTTCCTCGTGATCTCCGGTGATGCCCTGACGGACTTCGATCTCACCGAACTGATCGAATTCCACAAGGAGAAGGGAGCCATGGTCACGGTCTGTCTGACCCGGGTCCCCAATCCTCTCGAATTCGGCATCACCATCGTCGACGACGAAGGCAAGGTGGAACGCTTCCTGGAGAAGCCCACCTGGGGCCAGGTGTTCTCCGACACGGTGAACACCGGCATTTACGTGATGGAGCCCGAGGTCTTCGACTACGTCCAGGCCGACGTGTCCGTCGACTGGTCGGGCGATGTCTTCCCGCAGCTCATGAAGGAAGGCAAGCCCGTCTACGGCTTCATCGCCGAGGGTTACTGGGAGGACGTCGGCACGCACGAGAGCTACGTGAAGGCCCAGGCCGACGTGCTCGAGGGCAAGGTCGACGTCGATATCGACGGCTTCGAGATCTCCCCCGGCGTGTGGGTGGCGGAAGGCGCCGAGGTGCATCACGACGCCATCCTGCGCGGCCCGCTCTTCATCGGCGACTACGCCAAGGTCGAGGCGGGCGCCGAGATTCGCGAGCACAGCGTCATCGGCTCCAATGTGGTCGTGAAAACAGGCGCTTTCCTGCACAAGGCCGTCATCCACGACAATGTCTACATCGGCCCGCAGACCAATCTGCGCGGCTGCGTCATCGGCAAGAACACCGATGTGATGCGGGCCGCGCGGATCGATGACGGCGCGGTCATCGGCGACGAGTGCCTGATCGGCGAGGAATCGAACATCGCCGGCAACGTACGCGTCTATCCGTTCAAGACGATCGAGGCCGGCGCCTTCGTCAACACCTCGGTCATCTGGGAGTCGCGCGGGCAGGCGCATCTGTTCGGTGCCCGCGGGGTGTCCGGCATTCTGAACGTCGAGATCACCCCCGAGTTGGCCGTACGGCTGGCGGGCGCGTACGCGACCACGTTGAAGAAGGGCGCGACGGTCACCACCGCGCGTGACCACTCACGTGGTGCGCGTGCGCTCAAGCGGGCGGTGATCTCCGCGCTCCAGACCAGCGCGATCGACGTGCGCGATCTGGAGAACGTGCCGATGCCCGTGGCGCGGCAGCAGACCGCCCGCGGCAGCGCGGGCGGCATCATGATCCGGACGTCACCCGGACGGCCGGACTCGCTGGACATCATGTTCTTCGACGAGCGGGGCGCGGACCTGTCCGCGGCCGGGCAGCGGAAGCTGGACCGGGTCTTCGCCCGTCAGGAGTACCGCAGAGCGTTCCCCGGCGAGATCGGAGACCTGCGGTTCCCCGCCACGGTCTTCGACTCCTACACCGGCGCGCTGCTGCGGGCCGTCGACATCTCCGGGATCGCCGACGCCGGTCTGAAGGTCGTGGTCGACGCGGCCAACGGCAGTGCCGGGCTCGTCCTGCCCAGCCTCCTCGGACGGCTCGGCGTGGACGCGCTCACCGTCAACCCCGGTCTGGACGAGGCCCGTCCGACCGAGACCACCGAGAGCCGGCGGGCCGGACTCGTACGCCTCGGTGAGATCGTCGCCTCGGCGCGAGCCGCCTTCGGCGTGCGGTTCGACCCGGTAGGTGAGCGGCTGTCCCTCGTCGACGAGCGGGGCCGGATCATCGAGGACGACCGGGCGCTGCTCGTCATGCTCGACCTCGTCGCGGCCGAGCGCCGCAGCGGCCGGGTGGCGCTGCCCGTGACCACGACCCGGATCGGCGAGCAGGTCGCCGCCTACCACGGCACCCAGGTCGAGTGGACGATGACGTCGCCCGACGACCTGACCAGGGTCGGCAGGGCCGAGGGCACCATCTTCGGCGGCGACGGGCGCGGCGGCTTCATCATTCCGGAGTTCAGCAGCGTCTTCGACGGATCGGCCGCCTTCGTGCGGCTGATCGGACTGGTGGCGCGTACGCAGCTCACGCTCAGCCAGATCGACGCCCGTATCCCGCGCGCTCATGTCATCAAGCGGGACGTGCCGACACCGTGGGCCGTCAAGGGTTCCGTGATGCGGCGCGTGGTGGAGTCGGCGGGCGACCGCTCGGTGGACACCACCGACGGCGTGCGCGTGGTCGAGGCGGACGGCCGCTGGGTGATGGTGCTGCCCGACCCGGCGGAGGCCGTCACGCATCTGTGGGCCGAAGGGCCCGACGACACGTCCGCGCAGGCACTGCTCGACGAGTGGGCGGAGGTCGTGGAGAGCGCCGGGCGCTGATCCTCCGGCCGAACGGCGCGCCGCGAGGGGGCCATTCGAGTGTGGCGGCCCCGACGTGCGACGATGTGCGGCATGCCGCAGCAGCAACCCGATCGGAGCAGCCCCGTCCCCGGGGCTGCCCGGCGGCGTCCTGACGCCTCGATGTCGTTGCTCACCAACGTCATGGAGCACAGTCTCGACGACGGGTACGCGGAGGCCGCCGCGCGCCGCGGCGAGGTCGGCACCTCCAGGCTGCCCAAGCGGCTCAGCGGAAAGCTGGGCCTGGCCGCGGGTCTCGTACTCGCCGCCATCGTGGTCACGGTGGGCGCGGCCCAGACGCGGGTGGCCGCGCCCACCGAAGCCAAGGAGCGGCAGAAGCTCATCGACCAGGTGAAGACCGAGACCGACAGTGCCGACAAGCTCCAGAGCAGTGTGGACAGCCTGCGCGACACCGTGGCCGCCGAGCAGCGGGCCGCGCTGGAGGACCACGGCGGCGACAGCAGCGCGCTGGTCGAGCTGCTGTCGGGCGCGACTCCGGTGGACGGTCCCGGCGTAAAGCTGGTCGTGGACGACGCCAAGGAGGCGTCAGAAGGCGGCACAGGCGGCCCGCGGGAGAGCAGCGGCTTCTCCGACACAGGCAGGGTCCGGGACCGCGACATGCAGCGCGTGGTGAACGGGCTGTGGTCCTCGGGAGCCGAGGCGATCACCGTCAACGGCCAACGGCTCACCGCACTGTCCGCCATCCGGGCCGCCGGTGACGCCATACTGGTCGACAACAAGCCGCTGGCGCCGCCGTACACGGTGCTGGCGATCGGGGACGGGGAGCGGTTGAGCGCGGCATTCCAGGACAGTGCGGACGGTCAGTACCTGCACGTCCTGGAGCAGAACTACGGCATCCGCGCGAGCATCTCCGTCCAGGGCGAGCTGCACCTGGCCGCCGCGCCCAGCCTGATCGTGCGGTATGCCAAGCCGGTCCCCGGCCAGCAGAAGGCGGACTCCGCCACAACAGGGAAGGGTTCGAAGTGATCGCCGTACTGGGCCTCGTCGTGGGAGTCGTGGTCGGGCTCGTGGTCCGTCCCGTGGTGCCGACCGGGGTCGAGCCGTATCTGCCGATCGCCGTCGTCGCGGCTCTCGACGCGGTCTTCGGCGGCCTGCGGGCGATGCTGGACGGGATCTTCGACGACAAGGTTTTCGTGGTCTCCTTCCTGTCCAACGTGGTGGTGGCGGCGCTGATCGTCTTCCTCGGCGACAAGCTCGGGGTGGGCGCGCAGCTCTCCACCGGCGTCGTGGTCGTCCTCGGCATCCGGATCTTCTCCAACGCGGCGGCCATCCGCCGCCACGTCTTCCGGGCGTGACGACGGTATGAGCGACGAGCACAACGAGCCCGCGGACGACGGGCAGGACCGCCAGCAGCACGGCCCGGCCCACGCCGCGCACGATCACGAGCCCGCCCACGCCGCGCACGCCCATGAGCCGGAGCACGCCGCGCCGCCGGTCACCGGGCGGCAGCGCCTGGTCGCGGGGCTGTGGCCGCCGCGGCTGTCACGCGCCCAGCTCACCGTGGCCGTCCTGCTGTTCGTCCTCGGTCTCGGGCTGGCGATCCAGGTCAGCTCCACGAGCGACAGCGGCGGGGCACTGCGCGGCGCGCGCAAGGAGGACCTGGTCCGCATCCTGACCGAGCTGGACAACCGCACCCAGCGGCTCGAGGACGAGAAGCGGGGTCTGGAGAGCCAGCGGTCGGAGCTGGAGACCAGCTCCAACCAGGCCGCGGAGGCGCTCAAGCAGACCCGGGCCAAGGCGCAGCAGCTCGGCATCCTGGCGGGCACGGTGGCCGCCCAGGGACCGGGTATCACGCTGAGGATCACCGACCCCAAGGGCGGTGTCCAGGCCGACTCGCTCCTGGACACCCTCCAGGAACTCCGGGCAGCCGGTGCGGAGGCGATCCAGATCAACGATGTCCGGGTCGTCGCCGACACGTACTTCACGGAGGGTACGGACGGTGTGCTCATCGACGGCCACAAAGTGTCCCAGCCGTACGAGTTCAAGGTGATCGGAAATCCGCAGGATCTGGAGCCCGCCCTGAACATCCCGGGCGGGGTCGTGCAGACGCTGGAGAAGGAGCAGGCCACGGCCGATGTCGTCAGGTCGCAGAAGATCGTTGTGTCCGCCTTGCGGCCGTCGAAGCAGCCTGACTACGCTCGGTCGTCATCCCAGTGAGGCGGGGGGTCGGGGCATCTGTGGGGTGCTGTGTGGTGGAAACTGTGTGTAGCGAGGGTTCGTCCTGCCCCACGGGCGGGTCTGTTTCTTTCAAGGGGAATCGCCCGTGAAGTTGTTTGGGAAGTTTTTCGGCAAGAGCGCGCGGCAGTCGGGTGACCCGGCGACGGCGCGCCACCGTGCTCCGCGGAACACCGGGGAGGAGAGCCAGTCCGGCGACCGCCCACTGTTCCGGCACGAGGACCAGCAAGGCGGCGGCGACTTTTCCGGTGGCCCCGGCGTGGCGCCTGTTGACCCTGCCTCGTCCCCCCGCATAGGTTTCGGGGAACCATCAACCTCAACCCCGGGTGGAGGGTTCGGCTTGCCGGTTTGTACGAGGTGCGGGCACACGAACGCGGAGGCGAGCCGCTTCTGCAACAACTGCGGTGCGCCGCTGCGCGGTTCAGGGGCCGGGCAGGAACGCGCGTCCGAGACCACCTCCACGATCTCCATCTCGGGTCTTGAGGCGTACGAGGCGGAGGTCACCGGCCAGCATGTGACGCCGTCGCTCTCCTCCGAGGCGCAGTCGGCCGTGGACGCCCTGCCGATGGGCTCCGCGCTGCTGATCGTGCGACGGGGGCCGAACTCGGGCAGCCGCTTCCTGCTGGACGGTGAGCTGACCACGGCCGGCCGCCACCCGCAGAGCGACATCTTCCTGGACGACGTCACGGTCTCCCGTCGCCATGTGGAGTTCCGCCGCGGCCCGGACGGCGGCTTCACCGTCTCCGACGTCGGCAGCCTCAACGGCACGTACGTCAACCGGGAGCGCATCGACGCGGTGCCGCTGGCCAACGGTGACGAGGTTCAGATCGGCAAGTACAGGTTGGTCTTCTACGCGAGCCAGCGGGGGATCTAGCTCTTTTCCCCCGGACCCGGTCCGGGGGACCCCAGGGAAGGTGTTCATGCCGAGAACGCAGGGCGGTGCCGGAGACGGCACCGCCACCGCCGACAGCGCGCTGTTGAGCATCGGCGCCGTCCTGGGGCAGCTCCAGGACGAGTTCCCCGAGGTCACCATCTCCAAGATCCGTTTCCTGGAGGCCGAGGGCCTGGTGGAGCCGCAGCGCACCCCGTCCGGATACCGCAAGTTCGCGGCCCGTGACGTCGAGCGGCTCGCCTACATCCTGCGCGTGCAGCGCGACCACTACCTGCCGCTGCGGGTGATCAGGGAGCACCTGGACGCGCTCGACCGAGGCGAGCACGTGGCGCTGCCGGGTCCCGCGGAGTCCAGGGAGGCCCAGGAGGCCGCCATCGAGCCCCAGGCGCCCGCGGAGCTGCGGATCGGCCGTACGGAGCTGCTGGCCGCCACCGGGGCCGACGGCGAGGAACTGGACCAGTGGGAGTCCTACGGCCTGGTCGAGGCGGGCCGGGACGGCGGATACGACGCCGACACGGTGAACATCGGGCGGCTCATCGTCGACCTCGGCCGTTTCGGGCTCGAACCGCGCCATTTGCGGGCGGTGAAGGCCGCTGCGGACCGGGAGGCGGGTCTGGTGGAGCAGGTCGTGGCGCCGCTGCGGCGGCACCGCAATCCGCAGACGCGCACCCACGCCGAGGTCACCGCGCGCGAGCTGGCCGCGCTCTCCGTTCGGCTGCACGCGGCGATGGTGCAGTCCTCGCTGCGGGTCAAGCTCCTCTGAGCGGTTTTTCGGTTTTTCCCACGCCTTGTAAAGGCGCCGGTTCGGGGCGGGTACGGGCTTTTCACCGGTCTCCCACGGGCCCGTGCCGACTTTGTGCCGGGTTTCACGAAGCCGCCGAAGTCCGGCCCAGGGGGTGCCCGACTACCCAAACCCGGCAGGCACGTCCTAGGGTTGCTGTGTGAACGAGCTCGACGTTGTGGGTGTCCGGGTCGAAATGCCCTCCAATCAACCGATCGTGCTCCTGCGTGAAGTGGGAGGCGACCGGTACCTGCCCATCTGGATCGGGCCGGGAGAGGCGACGGCCATCGCTTTCGCGCAGCAGGGCATGACGCCTGCGCGACCGCTCACGCATGACCTCTTCAAGGACGTACTCGAAGCGGTCGGACAGACGCTGACCGAGGTCCGTATCACCGACCTGCGCGAAGGCGTCTTCTACGCCGAGCTGGTGTTCGCCAGCGGCGTGGAGGTCAGTGCCCGCCCGTCCGACGCCATAGCCCTCGCGCTGCGCACCGGGACGCCGATCTACGGCAGTGACGGGGTGCTCGACGACGCCGGGATCGCGATCCCGGACGAGCAGGAGGACGAGGTGGAGAAGTTCCGCGAGTTCCTCGACCAGATCTCGCCAGAGGACTTCGGCACGAGCAACCAGTGAGCCGTTCCCGATACGGGGACACGCCAAACCACTCGTGGGGTGAATATCACTCGGCGTGCCGAGTGTGGCGATCGTTGACGCACCCCTGGCGACTGCCTACCTTCGGAGAGGAAAGTCCCGATGGCACGTGCACGCGGCCCCGGGACGCGAAGGGACGGAGGGCGGCGTGAGAAGCACCGGCGACGGTCTGGCGACCGGCGGCCCGTATCCGACCCAGGGGGCACTGGCGCGCGCCACCGCTGACGCGGGCAGCGGCGGGGCGGCACAGGACGTACCGCCCGAGCAGATCGGCTACCGCGGGCCCACCGCGTGCGCCGCGACCGGCATCACCTACCGCCAGCTCGACTACTGGGCCCGTACCGGCCTGGTGGAGCCCAGCGTCCGCCCCGCCTACGGCTCCGGCACGCAGCGGCTCTACAGCTTCCGGGACGTCGTCGTCCTGAAGATAGTGAAGCGGCTGCTGGACACCGGCGTCTCGCTCCAGAACATCCGGACGGCGGTACGGCACCTGCGCTCCGTCGGGCCGACGGAACTGGCCAGGATGACGCTGATGAGCGACGGTGCCACGGTCTACGAGTGCACCTCGCCCGACGAGGTGGTGGATCTGCTCCAGGGGGGCCAGGGGGTCTTCGGCATCGCCGTGGGCGTGGTCTGGCGGGACGTGGAGAGTTCGCTGTCCCAGATGCACGGGGAGCGGGTGGACACCGGCGAGACCCTGGTCGGCGACAATCCGTCCGACGAGCTGGCGAAGCGGCGCAATCGGGCGGTCTGAGCGGCTCACCGACGCCGTGCCGTACACGTGTACGGCGATTGTCGGTGTCGTGCGGCACGATCGGTACTTGTGAGAAGTGCGCCGACGATCCTGCATCTGGACATGGACGCGTTCTTCGCCG
The DNA here is from genome assembly GCF_042957025.1 of Streptomyces sp. NPDC008139. Lineage (NCBI taxonomy): Bacteria > Bacillati > Actinomycetota > Actinomycetes > Kitasatosporales > Streptomycetaceae > Streptomyces > Streptomyces sp. NPDC008139. The sequence goes on along the minus strand of NZ_JBIBHM010000029.1, from coordinate 18,901 downwards.
CGGTCGAACAGGCGTCGAAGCCGAGCCTGCGGGGCAAGCCGGTGGTGGTCGGCGGCCTCGGCCCCCGCGGCGTCGTATCGACCGCGTCCTATGAGGCGCGCGTCCACGGCGTCCACTCCGCGATGGCGATGGCGCACGCCCGCCGCCTCAGCCCCAACGCCGCCTATCTCGTACCGCGCTTCGGCATCTACCGGCAGATCAGCGAGGCCGTGATGGCGCTGCTGCACGAGGTGTCACCCCTGATAGAGCCGCTGAGCCTGGACGAGGCCTTCGTGGACCTGGAGGCGGGTGGGCACGGCGCGGACCCGCGGGCGGTCGCCCGGCGGCTGCGCGCCGAGATCCGGGCCAGCACCGGGCTCACCGCCTCGGTGGGGCTCGCCGGGTCGAAGCTGCTGGCGAAGATCGCCTCCGAGCAGGCCAAGCCGGACGGCCTGGTCGTCGTCGAGCCCGGCACCGAGCGCGCGCTGCTCGAACCGATGCCGGTACGCACCCTGCCCGGTGTCGGGCCCGCCACCGCCGAGCACCTGCGGCGCGTGGGCATCACCACCGTCGGCGAGATCGTGCACGCGGGGGAGCCGGAGCTGGTCCGGCTGCTCGGCAAGGCGCACGGCACGGGCCTGCACTCGATGGCCGCCGGCCTCGACAACCGCCCCGTGGTCGCCGACCGCGACGTCAAGTCCATCTCCGTCGAGGACACCTTCGACGCCGACCTCACCGACCGCGCCCATGTGCGGTACGAGATCGACCGGCTCGCCGAGCGCTGCGTGCAGCGGCTGCGCGGCGCGGGCCGTTCCGGGCGGACGGTGGTCGTCAAGGTCCGCAGATACGACTTCTCGACCCTCACCCGCTCCGAGACGCTGCGGGCGCCGACCGACGACCCGGGACTCGTACGGGAGACGGCCAGGCGGCTGATGGAGGCCGTCGACACCACCGGCGGTGTGCGGCTGCTCGGGGTGGGCGTCGCCGGGCTCGCCGACTTCACGCAGGAGGACCTGTTCGCGCACGCGGCGGGGGAGGGCGAGGAGGACGAGAACGCGCCCGAGGAGCTGCCCTCGGCGCCGCCGCCCGCACCGGAGCGGGCCAGGCTCTGGTGGCCGGGCCAGGACGTGGAGCACGAGACGTACGGCTCCGGATGGGTGCAGGGCAGCGGGGTCGGACGGGTCACCGTGCGCTTCGAGGTGCCCTCGGACACCGTGCCCGGCCGGGTGCGGACCTTCGCCGTGGACGACCCGGCGCTCGCGCACCGCGATCCGCTGCCGCTCGACCCGGGGGAAGCGGCGGGCGCGGGCCAGGGGAGGGAAGAGGGTGCGAGCCAGGGGAAGGAAGGGGGTCCGGGCCAGGGGGAGGAGGTCGCTCAGTCCTCGCCCGCGAGCCGCCCGAAGTCCCGGTCGGGGGGCGGCGGCTCCGAACCGGACGTCGGCACGTCCATCCCGTAGTGGTGGTAGAGCTGCAACTCCTGCTCCGGCGACAGGTGGCGTCCCACGCCGAAGTCCGGCGCGTCCCTGATCAGCGCCTTCTTGTACGGCACCCGCAATTCGTCGTCCACCACTTCGCTGGGCTCCAGCGGTACGAACGCGTCGCGCGTGAACAGCCCGGTCCTGACGGCCGCCCACTCCGGTTTGCCGGTCGCGTCGTCGAGGTACACCTCGTCCACCGTGCCGATCTTCGTACCGTCATGGTCGAAGACGCGGCGGCCGATCAGGCTGCGCGGATCGATGTCGGTCTGCACGGTCCCTCCAACCAATGGCGAGCGATGTCTGGGTACAGCCAAAGGCACATCCTGGCCGGTGTCGACTCGGGCGGTGATCACCGCCCCCCGCCCCCGCCGCCCCCCGCCGCCTCGCTGGTAGGCTGGTGATCGGCCGCAGACCCCGTGCGGGAGAGCCTCCGAGACAGTGTCGGAGGCGCCGAAGGAGCAAATCCTCCCCGGAATCTCTCAGGCATCCGTACCGCATGGACGAGGTCACTCTGGAAAGCAGGGCACGCACCGGGAGCGGTTTTCCGGCACGGGCCCTCACCGACGGTGAAAGCCGCTCCCACGGGGGCGGTGAAGCTCTCAGGTTCTGATGACAGAGGGGGAGGCCGTACGGGTGTCCGCGCGTCGCGGCACCCCCCGAAGGTCGTCGCAGACCAGGAGGCCTCCGCAGATGACTTCCCGTCGCATTCCCCTCGCCGAGCTGGAAGCGGGCGTGCCGTTCGCCAGGCGCCACATCGGACCCGACGCAGCGGCGCAGGCGAAGATGCTCGCCCAGGTCGGCTACGGCTCGCTGGACGAACTCACCGAAGCGGCCGTGCCCGACACCATCAGGAGCGCGCAGGCCCTGGCGCTGCCCGAGGCCCGCACCGAGGCCGAGGCGCTGGCCGAGCTGCGGGCGCTGGCGGACCGCAATCAGGTGCTGGCCCCGATGATCGGGCTGGGCTACTACGGCACCTTCACCCCGCCCGTCATCCTGCGCAATGTGATGGAGAACCCGTCCTGGTACACGGCCTACACGCCGTACCAGCCGGAGATCTCGCAGGGCCGCCTGGAGGCGCTGCTCAACTTCCAGACCGTCGTGGCCGACCTCACCGGGCTGCCCACCTCCGGCGCCTCGCTGCTCGACGAGAGCACCGCGGCGGCCGAGGCGATGGCGCTGTCCCGTCGGGTCGGCAAGGTCAAGCAGGGCGTCTTCCTGGTCGACGCCGACACCTTCCCGCAGACCGTCGCGGTGATCCGGACCCGCGCGGAACCGACCGGCGTCGAGGTCGTCGTCGCCGACCTGTCCGAGGGCATCCCGGCGGAGATCGCCGAGCGTGGCGTCTTCGGCGTGCTGCTCCAGTACCCGGGCGCCTCGGGCGCCGTACGGGACCCGCGCCCGGTCATCGAGCGCGCGCACGAGCTGGGCGCGGTCGTCACCGTCGCCGCCGACCTGCTGGCGCTGACGCTGCTCACCTCGCCGGGCGAGCTGGGCGCGGACATCGCGGTGGGCACCACCCAGCGTTTCGGCGTCCCCATGGGCTTCGGCGGACCGCACGCCGGATACATGGCCGTACGCGATTCCTACGCCCGCAACCTGCCCGGCCGCCTCGTCGGCGTCTCCGTGGACGCCGACGGCAACCGTGCCTACCGGCTGGCCCTCCAGACCCGCGAGCAGCACATCCGCCGCGAGAAGGCCACCAGCAACATCTGTACGGCGCAGGTCCTGCTCGCCGTGATGGCCGCGATGTACGCGGTCTACCACGGCCCCGACGGGCTCGCGCAGATCGCCGGCCGCACCCACCGCTACGCCGCGGTGCTCGCCGCGGGCCTGCGCGCGGGCGGCGTCGAGATCGTGCACGACGGCTACTTCGACACGCTCACCGCGCGGGTGCCGGGCCGCGCCGCCGAGGTCGTGGCCGCCGCCCGTCAGGCCGGGGTCAATCTGCGGCTGACCGACGCCGACCTGGTCGGTATCGCGTGCGACGAGACCACCGACCGGGCCCGCGTCGCGGCCGTTCTCGACGCCTTCGGCGTCCAGGGGAGCGCCGCCGACCTCGACGCGCTGGACGCGGCCACCGAGGACGCGCTGCCCGCCGGGCTGCTGCGCACCGACGCGTATCTGACCCATCCCGTCTTCCACCAGCACCGCAGCGAGACCGCGATGCTGCGCTATCTGCGGCGGCTGGCCGACCGCGACTACGCGCTGGACCGCGGGATGATCCCGCTGGGCTCCTGCACGATGAAGCTCAACGCGACCACCGAGATGGAGCCGGTCACCTGGCCCGAATTCGGCGCGCTGCACCCCTTCGCGCCGGTCGAGCAGGCCGAGGGCTACCTGGCGCTGATCCACGGCCTGGAGGACCAGCTCGCCGAGGTCACCGGCTACGACAAGGTCAGCCTCCAGCCCAACGCGGGCTCCCAGGGCGAACTGGCCGGGCTGCTCGCGGTCCGCGCCTACCACCGCGCCAACGGCGACACCGGCCGTACCGTCTGCCTGATCCCGTCCTCCGCGCACGGCACCAACGCCGCGAGCGCCGTGATGGCGGGCATGAAGGTCGTCGTGGTCAAGACCGGCGAGAACGGCGACGTGGACGTCACCGATCTGCACGCCAAGATCGAGCAGCACCGCGACCAGCTCGCCGTGCTGATGGTCACCTACCCGTCCACGCACGGCGTGTTCGAGGACAACATCACCGACATCTGCGCGGCCGTGCACGACGCGGGCGGCCAGGTGTACGTGGACGGCGCGAATCTCAACGCTCTGGTCGGTCTGGCCAGGCCCGGCCGGTTCGGGGCGGACGTCTCGCACCTGAACCTGCACAAGACCTTCTGCATCCCGCACGGGGGCGGCGGCCCCGGCGTCGGCCCGGTCGCGGTCCGCGCGCACCTGGCGCCGTACCTGCCGAACCACCCGCTCCAGCCCACTGCGGGACCGGCCACCGGCGTCGGCCCCGTCTCGGGCGCGCCGTGGGGCTCGGCGGGCATCCTGCCGATCTCCTGGACGTATGTACGGCTGATGGGCGCGGAAGGGCTCAAGCAGGCCACCCAGATGGCGGTACTGGGCGCGAATTACGTCGCCAAGCGGCTGGAGCCGCACTTCCCCGTGCTCTACACCGGCCCCGGCGGGCTGGTCGCGCACGAGTGCATCATCGACCTGCGGCCGCTGGCCAAGGAGACCGGCGTCAGCGTCGACGACATCGCCAAGCGGCTGATCGACTACGGCTTCCACGCGCCGACGATGTCCTTCCCGGTGGCGGGCACGCTGATGATTGAGCCGACCGAGAGCGAGGACCTGGCGGAGCTGGACCGTTTCTGCGACGCCATGATCGCGATCCGCGGCGAGATCGACCGGGTCGGCGCGGGCGACTGGCCGGCCGACGACAACCCGCTGCGCAACGCCCCGCACACCGCGGCGGCGCTCGGCGGCGACTGGGCGCACCCGTACAGCCGCGAGGAGGCGGTCTTCCCGGCCGGGGTCGTCGCGGCCGACAAGTACTGGCCGCCGGTGCGGCGGATCGACGGCGCTTTCGGCGACCGCAATCTGGTCTGCTCCTGCCCGCCGCTGGACGCGTACGAGAGCTGAGCGCGTTGGGCCGACCGGGTCCGGTGGTACGGGCCCGGCGGTCCCGCGCGAGGCTGGCCGCACATGGCGAAGCCGGTTCCGCTGTCAGCAGTGGAACCGGCTCTGTGTGTGGAGCGGTGCGCGGTGCGGCGCGGTCTCGTGTGCGGGCGGCCCCGTACCGGTCAGGCCGCGGCGGTGATCTGCTCGGTGCCCATTGGGCGGTGCGGCGCGATGATCTGCCCGTCGGGCAGCAGCTCGCCGGTGTCCTCGAAGAGGAGCACGCCGTTGCACAGCAGGCTCCAGCCCTGCTCCGGGTGGTGGGCCAGGGTGTGCGCGGCCTCACGGTCGGGGCACTCTGCGGTGGGGCACTGGGGCTTGTGCTGGCACATGGATGGTGTCTTTCGCTGCGAGAGGTGGCTGGTGCGGATGATTGCGCTGCCTGACTGGTTCATTTCCGTTCCCCCGTCGGTACGGCCGATCCCAGTGTTGCTCTACTGACGTCGATCCGCAGGGATTTCACGCAGGCAATCCCTGGAGGACAGGACGCGTCACTCCGCCGGACGGTTGCGAGGGCGGGACGCGACGGTGCCCCCGCGGCCCAGTGGCTCGCGGGGGCACCGTGGAGAGGCGGCGACAGGCCGTCAGGCGGGCGACCCCAGCAGCGGCGGCGGCGCCATCCGTACCGAGAGCAGCGGCATCAGCTCCGCCAGCCGGTGCAGCCGGTGCGGGGCGATGCCGGGCGGCGCGGGGGCCAGCGGCACCAGCACGTCCGCCGGGGTGGGCTGGGCCGTCGAGGCGTCGGCACGCGGGTCGCAGTGCAGCCACAGCGCCAGCATGTACAGGCTGGGCACGGAGAGCAGATGCGGTTGGTAAGTGGCGGGCAGCGTGTCCCCCTGGCGCAGCGCCCGCTCGGTGGAGGCCAGGAACGGCCCCTCGGAGAAGCGCGAGAAGACCCAGCCGTCAGCCGTCGCCACGGTCTCGCCCGCGGCGACGGTGCCTTGCGGCCAGCCCCCGGCGAGGATGTGGAACCGCCAGCCGGTCAATCGTGCGCGAGGCAGGCCGCCGGGGACGTCCGTCGGTTCGAACACATGGACAGGGAGCGGGTGTTCGGCGGTGAGGGGCCCTTGGGCGTTCCGCAGCGCGGGCGTCCGGGCCTCCTGGACCGCGGTGGGAGAGCTGAGCGCGGCCAGGATGCTCCGCAGGGCGGGAGCAGGTGCTGGGGGGACAAGCAGCGGCATGGTGTCGCCTCTCACTGGGAGACAAACGGTGGTGCGGGGGCGGGGGTGCGGACGGCGCATGAGGGCGGAAAGGGGATCGGCTCAGGCGCGTCCGGCGAGGGCGGATGCTTTGCCTTGTTCGCGGAGTTTATACGACGTGTGTTCGCTCCGTGTTTCGTCTAGTCGCAGCCAGTATTACGCGCAAGGCGAGAAATCGCCTTTTTCTGCGATGGCCCACGAAGCATTCGTGCAGGGTGCGCGGTGTGCGCCGCATATTTCTGCCCGCTACGGACGGCTGGATCCCGCCGGTCGTATTCACGAAGTTTTTACGCCGCGCCGTGACCGTGGTATGTGCCACAGGAACCCACTGTGTTAGCCGTTGTGCACAGCCTAGTGGCAGACGCGGGGCCACCGTGGCGTTATCGATCATTTGGGTGGGCATCCTCCCGTGAGTATCCGTACGAGGAAGGACGCGTCGATGGGCGAGAAGGTCGTTGCCAACGGGTTCGACCTGGCCGACCGGAGGCTGTACCGGCGCAAGCTGCGGCAGTGTCTCGTGGGGCTGGAGCGGCTGTTGGACGAGAAGCGATTCGACCGGCCGCGCAATCTGATGGGTCTGGAGATCGAATTGAATCTCGCGGATTCCGACGGGCTGCCGCGCATGATGAACGAAGAGGTGCTTGAGCGCATCGCGAGCCGGGATTTCCAGACGGAGCTCGCGCAGTTCAATATTGAAGTAAACATCGCGCCGCACCGGCTTTCCGGCCGGGTCATGGACCGCCTCGCCGAGGAACTGCGGATCGGTCTCGGGTATGCCGACCGGATGGCCCGCGAGGTGGGCGCGCACATCGTGATGGTGGGAATTCTGCCCACTCTGGAGGCCCAGGACCTGGTCTCCGCCAACCTCTCCCGCGCCGACCGGTACACGCTGCTCAACGAGCGGATACTGGCGATGCGCGGTGAGGACATCACGCTCGACATCGAGGGCGCCGAACGGCTGCTCTACACCTCCGCCTCCATCGCGCCCGAGGCCGCCTGCACCTCCACCCAGATGCACCTCCAGGTCACCCCCGGCCGCTTCGCCGACGTGTGGAACGCGGCGCAGGTCGTGTCGGGACCGCAGGTGGCCGTCGGCGCCAACTCGCCGTTCCTCTTCGGCCGTGAGCTGTGGCGCGAGACCCGCGCGCCGCTCTTCCTCCAGGCCACCGACGTCCGTCCGGAGGAGCTGGTGGCCCAAGGGGTGCGGCCCATCACGTGGTTCGGCGAGCGCTGGATCGACTCCGCCGCCGACCTCTTCGCGGAGAACGTACGGTACTTCCCCTCGCTGCTGCCGATCTGCGACGAGGAGGACCCGCTGCGGGTCCTGGACGACGGGGGAGTGCCGCAGTTGCGCGAACTCACCCTGCACAACGGCACGATCTACCGCTGGAACCGTCCCGTCTACCAGGTGGTCGACGGCGTCCCGCACCTGCGCGTGGAGAACCGGGTGATGCCCGCCGGTCCCACGGTGGCCGACGTCGTCGCCAACACCGCCTTCTACTACGGTCTGGTCCGCGCCCTGGCCGAGGCGTCACGCCCGGTCTGGCACAAGCTGCCCTTCGCCGCCGCCGCGGCCAACTTCGAGGCCTCCTGCCGTGACGGCATCGGCGCGGTCCTCCAGTGGCCGCGCGGCCGCAACGGCGGCCTCGCGGAGATCCCCGCCACCGACCTGATCCTCGACGAACTGCTGCCGCTGGCGGCGGCGGGGCTCGACGCGTGGGGCATCGAGGCCGTCGACCGCGACCACTACCTCGGCATCATCGAACAGCGCTGCCGCCGCCGTACCAACGGCGCCGAATGGCAGTCGGCGGTCTTCCACCGGATGCTGGAACGCGGCCTCGACCGGCGGCCCGCGCTCGCCGCGATGACCCAGCGGTACCGCGAACTCATGCTGGACGGCGAGCCGGTGCACTCCTGGCCGGTGGCGTGAGCCGTGGCGCGCGGGCCCAATGCGGCGCGGACCCGTACAGCGGCCTCAGGGCGCCTTCGCGGCGGCGCTGGTGGCCGCCGCCACGACGGCCTTCAGCAGGACCGCCTGGATCTCCGAGGGGTCGTTGACCTGATACGCGGCCCCGCCGGTGGCCTTCGCGATACGGTCGCAGGCCGCCTTGTCGGCGTTCGCGCCGACCGCGATGGCGATCAGCGGCACCGGCCGCGCCGGGTCGTCGAGCGTCTTGAGCCTGGACGTCAGGGCGTTGAGCGAGATGCTGCCCGGGTCCTCGTTGGCGCCGTCGGTGAGGATCACCACCGCGTTGAATTTGCCGGTCCCGTACGAGGAGACGGCGCTTTGGTAGACCGCGAGCGCCGTGTCGTACAGGCCGGTCGAGCCGCCCGGCACCGGCTGGAGGTCATGGAACGCGCTGTCGAGCTGCTGGCGGCGCGTGACGCCCTTGGCGACGGTGCCGCCGAGCGGCCCGGTGCGGACGATCTCCTGGTAGTCGCGCGAGCCGCTGAGCCGGGTGGAGAAGCGCCACAGCCCGATCTCGTCCTTCGCGGTGAACTGCGACAGCGCCTGCCGCAGCGACTCCTTGGTGATGTCGAGGCGCGACCTGCCGCCCGAACCGGGGACGACGTCCGCCATCGACCCGGACACGTCCACGACCGTGGTGATCCGCGCGCTCTGCACGGTGATCTGCCACATCAGCCGGAGCTTTTGGAGCTCGGGCGCGGAGGGTGAGGGCGCGGGCGTGGCCGACAGGGGCTGCGGCGACTGGCCGCCCGCGCGCCGCACGGTCTCCGTGACCGGATCGCCGCCGGGCGTACGGAAACCCGCGTCCGCGATCGTCCGCACGCCCTCGTCGTTGCCCAGCAGGGTCAGGAAGCGGTTGGCGGCCCGGCCCTGATCGGTGCTCAGATGCAGGTCGTCGACCATCGTGTACGGGTAGTCCAGGGTCGCCGCGCCGTCCGAGGGGTAGAACAGCCGCAGCGGCGGCGCGGAACCGCCGTTGTGCGCGAACGCCGCCTGTTCGGACAGGATCAGCGCCTGGCTCCGCTTGGGGTCGGCCAGCTCCGCCGGTGTCGTGTCGCGCGGCAGCGTCGCGACCGCCTGCTCGTCGCTCGGCTCGGTGCGCTGCGCGAGGGCCTTCGCGGCAGCCGCCGACTCGGTGTCGGAGTCGGTGCCCTCGCTCCCGCCGGTCCGCGCGATCGATGCGTTGATCATCGCCAGCGCCAGCATGCCCGTGGAGTTGAGCGCCGGATCGGCCGTACCGAACCGCAGATCCGGCCTGCTGCCCGCCACCCCGGCCAACTCCGCCCAGGTGTACGTCTTGGACGGCCAGCCCAGCGTCGTGGCCTGCGACTGGAGCGCGCCGACCACCACGGGGGACTCGGCGACCGACCGCAGCTTCGTCAACGCCCTGGCGCTGCCGGTGGCGGACGTCTGGGCCACCCACAGGCTGTCGTCCGGCACCCACACCGCGAAGTCCGGCTTCTTGGTGTTGTCGACCAGTTCCGCGGCGACGTCGGCGGAGTTCCGCGCGGTCACCCGGACGTCCAGACAGCGGCCGTCGGTCGTGTCGTGCTCGCGGCGCGCCCGGTCGGCGACGGCGGTCAGCGCGGGCGCGATGTCGGGCGAGGCGACCGCGCCGATCCGTACCGTGCCACCGCGGCACGCGCCGCTCAGCGGCAGCAGTCCGCCGCGCAGCACCGCGAAGGCGCCCGCGCCCGCCGTGATCACCAGCACGGTGGCCGCCGCGGTGGCACGGCGCCGGGTCCTGGCAGGCGGCGCTCCACCCGTCGATTCCCGGCCATCGGATATGCGGTGACGACCCATCGCTCCGTGCCTCTCCTGGGGTGGCTACGAACAGTAGACCCCGGCCTTCGTATCTTTGCCGGAGACCATAGCCATGCGCGGACGGCGCTGAAGCGGGATGACGTAAATGGAGGTCCGCGTGCACGCAGAGTCATACGAGGTGGAGGCAGGGTTGCAGCGGCGGACGCTGCGCAGCGAGACCCTGATCGTCTTGGCGCTGTCGCTGGGAGCGAGCGGCGTTTCCGCGCTGATCGACTTCATCGGTTCCGTGACGAGGCCGGGCGCGCTCAAGGACCAGGCGGCCACCCTCGTCGGCTCCCAGGCGCCGGGCCGACCGTGGCTGGATCTGGCCTGGCAGGTCTTCTACATCGCCACCGCGCTCGCCCCGGTGGCGCTCGTTGCCCACCTGCTGGCCAGGGAGCGGGTCGGCATGCCCGTGATCGGCTTCGACCGCACCCGGCCGCGGCTCGACCTGGCCCGGGGCGCGGCCGTCGCGGCCGTCATCGGCGGCACCGGGCTCGCCTTCTACCTCGGGGTCAGGGCGGCCGGCTTCAACCTCACCGTCGTGCCCGAGTCGCTGCCCGACGTGTGGTGGAAGATCCCGGTCCTGATCGCCTCCGCCGTGCAGAACGCGGTGCTCGAAGAGGTGATCGTGGTCGGCTATCTGCTGCGCAGGCTCGGCCAGTTGGGCTGGAGCCCGGCCGCCGCGCTGGCCGCGAGCGCGCTGCTGCGCGGCTCGTACCACCTCTACCAGGGCGTCGGCGGCTTCGTCGGCAACATGGTGATGGGCGTCGTCTTCGTGCTGCTGTACCGGCGGTGGGGCCGGGTGAGGCCGCTGGTGGCGGCCCACTCCCTCATCGACACGGTGGCCTTCGTCGGGTACGCGCTGCTGGCCGGGAAGGTGGGGTGGCTGCCCACGGGGTGACGCGCGAGCGGAGCCCTTGTGCCGGTGCAGACGGCGCTTGCGGCCTTTCGGCACCGCGCTGTGACGGCACCGCGCTGTGACGGCACCGCGCTGTGACGGCACCGCGGCCTTACGGCACCGCGTGCAACTCGCCGTCCACCACGGTGACCGCGGCGCCGGTCAGCAGCACCCGCTCGCCGCGCACCCGGGTACGGACCAGCCCGCCGCGCGGGGACGCCTGGAAGCCGGTGAGCGTCGTGCGGCCGAGCCGCTGCGACCAGAACGGCGCCAGCGCGGTGTGCGCGCTGCCGGTCACCGGGTCCTCGTCGATGCCGACAGCGGGGAAGAAGCCGCGCGAGACGAAGTCGTATCCGCGCGAGTCGTCCTCGGCCGCCGCGGTGGCGATCACCCCGCGCCGCGAGTGCCGGGCGAGTGCCGCGAAGTCGGGCGCCAGTGCCCGTACGGTCTTCTCGTCGGTGACCTCGATCAGCAGGTCACCGCAGTCGGGGCCGGTGTCCAGCACGGTCAGCGGCTTGGCGCCGAGCGCCGCCGCGACACCCGTCGGCGCGGCCACCGGCGTGAGCGGGGCCGCCGGGAAGTCCAAGGTGATCGAGCCGTCCCCGGCCGCCTCCGCCGACAGCACGCCCGCGCTGGTACGGAACCAGACCGTGCCCTTGTGCGCGCCGCTGGTGCGCAGCACATGGGCGGTGGCCAGCGTGGCGTGCCCGCACAGCCCCACCTCCGTGACCGGGGTGAACCAGCGCAGCGCCCAGTCCGCTTCCGGCGCGTCGGCCAGCCGGTGCGCGAACGCGGTCTCGGACAGATTCAGCTCCGCCGCGACCTGCTGAAGCCACCGGTCCGGCGGAAACTCCTCCGAGTCGAGCAGCAGCACCCCCGCCGGATTGCCGGTGAACGGGCGGTCGGTGAAGGCGTCGACTATTCGGATGCGCATGGCGAGAGCGTAGCGGCGCGCCCCACGCCCGGCGGGCGGTGTTCGGCGGATTCCGCTTCCGGTGACCGCGCCCGCTCGTGACGCGTGACGCGCCCGCCCCGTCGCCCGCCCGTCGCCGCTGTCCGGTGTCACCGATTCCTAATGTCGTTGTCAAGTGGCTGAGCCCCCACGGGCGGGCATCAAGGCAGATCGTGCTATTGACTCGCTTCCCCCGAGCCGGGCCAGACTGCGAGGTCGCCTCCGGGTGGTGAGACGAAGCGCCACCCTCGTGGTCCCTCGAGCTGCCAGGCTTCGAATGACGGGTCACTCGGACATGTCAGGTGAGTGCCGTCGTCGAAGACCATCCGCAGGCCGCCCGTCTTGAAGGCGACGAGGGACAGCACTGTCGCGCCGAAAAGGGGGAGGGCTGCGGCCACATCCTGGGATTCCGGGGTGAGAAGCACGCCGGGATCGGCATGGACCGACCCAGACGAAAGTCGAGTGGGCCCTTCCAGCACGACTTCCCAGCCCGCGTCGAGTGCGAGCGTCAGCCGGAAGTCGATGTGGATCCTGACGACGCTCAGGCCGCGGAGATTGGGGACCCATCGGTCCTCGTGCTCGCGCGGATCCTCTCCAGTGCTTATCACTGCACCATGGTGCACTCTGTCCGAAGGGCCGCGGTGGGCTGGTCTTGGCTGACGGCTGCTCGCAGTCACGCGGGAGGCGCCGGCTGATAGCAGCGTTGGTCGCGGAGGAGTGCCCAGATGACGTTGACGCGGCGGCGAGCCAGGGCGAGGACGGCCTGGGTGTGGCGTTTGCCTTCGGCGCGTTTGCGGTCGTAGAAGCGCCGTGATTCCTCGCAGCAGCGGATGCTGATCAGTGCGGAGGTGTAGAAAACGCGTTGGAGGCGTCGGTTGTAGCGTTGCGGACGACGCAAATTGCCACTGATCTTGCCCGAGTCGCGGGGGGGGGCGGGCGCGACGCCGCCGAAGCCGGCCAGGCGATCTGGGGTTCCGAAGGCTTCCATGTCGCCGCCGGTGGCGGCCAGGAACTCGGCCCCGAGGATGGGGCCCAGGCCCGGCAGGCTCGCGAGGATCTCAGCGTGTTCGTGCTCGCGGAATCGGGCCGCGATGTGCCTGTCCAATTCGGCGATCTGCTGGTTGAGCGCTATCACCTGGCTGGCCAGGGTGTGGACCATCCGGGCGGCCGTCCTCTCACCCGGGACGCTGGTGTGCTGGCTTCCGGCAGCCTCCAGCGCCACTTCGGCTATCTGGCCGGCACTGCGAACCTTGCGGTTCCGCAGCCAGGTCTCCAGCCGCCGGGCGCCGAGGCGTCGCAGGGCGGCTGGTGTCTGATAGCCGGTCAGCAGGGTCAGCGGCCCGGCGTTGGTGAGGTCAAGTGCCCGGTCCAGTGCCGGGAAGATGCCGGTGAGGTGGGCGCGGAGCCGGTTGACGGTGCGGGTCCGGTCGGCGACCAGGTCCGAGCGGTGGACAGTGAGGAGCTTCAGGTCGGTGGCGATCTCGTCACTAACCTCAAGCAGCTGCAGGTCCCGGCGGATGCGAGCCTGGTCGGCGATCACGGCCGCGTCCTTCGCATCGGTCTTGCCCTCGCCGCAGTAACCCTCGGAAGCGCGGTGAATGGCCCGCCCGGAGATGTAGAACGCTCGTTGGCCGTGGTTGAGCAGGAGGGCGATGATCAGGGCGGCCCCGCCGTCGGCAAGGTCGATACCCCAGGTCACGTCGTCGCCCAGGGCCAGGACGTCGGCCAGTAGCTGGAGCAGCTCCGGTTCGTCGTTGGCGACGCGGCGTGACAGCAGCCGGCCGCCATCCTCGTCGATCGCCACGCAGTGGTGGTGGGTCTTGCCTGCGTCGATGCCGGCCCAGATCGCGGCCACGTGGTGCCTCCGTGCGGTGGGGTGCTGGTGCTCCCGACGGACGACGTCGCTGTCGATTCCCTACGGAGCGATCGAATCGCAATTCCTAATTGGCAGCCGAGTCGTCGTGGGGCGTCGGGCGGCCAATCAGTGGAAGCCACGGACGGCAGAACCTTGAAAGCCACACCCGACACCCCCGGGTGGGCCAACCATACGAAGGGCTCGCCCGATGACCGCTCTCATCCAATCGAGTCGTCTACTCAGCGAACCCAGTCGTTTGGCCCTCCGTCTCAGTGAACCTAGGCGCGTAGGTGATCGGGCTGGGGGTGCTGGGTGGCTGTACCGGCTGGGGTGGATCTTCCGGGACCGTGCGTCGACCTGTCGTACGTGGACCTCGTACGCGAGCGACGACGGCGTCCGCTGCTGGACTGTGTGACGACCCGTTTCGAGGACGTGGCACCGGTACGGCCCTTTCGATGGTCTCGCGGTGAGCGTCACTTCGCGGGCTGGTACTGGGCCGCGACGACTGGGCAGCACGTCGGCTTCGAGTCCTGGTTGGAGCGGGATCGGCTCCTGCTCCTGGACTTCGACCCGAAGGTGACGGCGATCGCCTCGCAGCCGTTCTGGCTGTACTGGCACGACGGCGAACGAGAACGTCGGCACGCCCCGGACTACTTCGCCCGCCGCGCGGATGGCTCGGCGGTGGTCATCGACGTCCGCGCGGATGAGCGGATCGAGCCGAAGGACGCGGAAGCGTTCGAGGTGACGCGGCTCGCCTGCGCTCAGGCCGGGTGGGGGTTCGAGCGGGTCGGGACGCCGGAGGCGGTGCTGCTGGCGAATGTGCGGTAGCTCTCGCGCTACAGGCACCCGCGGTGCCTGCACCGCCGGGTTGCCGACCGGCTGCGGGAGGTCTTCGAGGAGCCGGGCCCGATGTTTCCAGGGGCCGACGCCGCGGGTGACCGGCTCGCGACACTACCCACCCTCTTTCATCTGCTCTGGCTCCAGGAACTGGCCGTCAACGGGCTGGCGGTCGAGCTGATGGGACCGCGCACAGTCGTGAGCCTGGCCGCCGGGGGTGCCCAGTGAGCGGGACGGGGCGGAAGGTCCCGCCCACCTCCCGGATCGCGGAGCTTCCCGAGACGGCGGCCGAACAGGCCCGTTGGTGGGAGGGGCACATTCTCGAAGTGCTGCACGGCCTGCCGTTGGACGCTTTCGAAGGAGCGGTGCCGCGCCCGGAGTTCGATCCGCGACGGACCTCGCTGGCTGAGCGTGAGCGAGCCAAGGCGGCCGAGGTGACGGCGGCCGGGCACCCAGTGACAGCCAGCGGGATCAAGCAGCGGCGCCAGCGTTATCAGCGTGACGGACTGGTCGGGCTGGCCGACGGCCGGTCCGCCAAACAGATGCCGCCTTTCGGCATGGTCGATGCGGTAGTGGTGGAGGCGATGCGGCAGGCGATCGGCGAGACAGCCGAGGACTCGTCGAAGACGATCGGGTTCATCGTCTGGCGGGCCAAGGAGATCCTGGCCAGCCAGGAGAAGGCCGCCGATGTCGAGGTTCCTTCCCGGGCGACCCTCTACCGGCTCTACAGCAAGCCGGCGACCGGCACTCATGCGACGGGCTCGGCCCGCACGCGCCGGTCGGTCAACCCACGGCCGCCCGGCCCGTTCGGGGAAGTGCCGGCCAGCGCGCCGGGCGAGCTCATGCAGATCGACTCGACCCCGCTGGACGTGCTGGTGCGGCTGGACGACGGCATTGCGGAGGAAGAACGAGCTGACCGCGATGGTCGACATCGCGACCAGGTCGATCACCGCGGCGGTGCTGCGGCCGACGACGAAGTCTGCCGACGCCTCCGCGCTGCTGGCCCGCAGTGTCACCCCGGAGGTGATGCGATCGGGCTGGTCGGAAGCCCTGCTGATGTCCCGTTCGGTGCTGCCGCACCGGCGGCTGCTGAGCATGGACGAGCGCTTGGAGCACGCGGCGGCACGGCCGGTGATCGTTCCGGAGACGATCGTCTGCGACCACGGCAAGGTGTTCATCTCGAACAACTTCCGCGCGTCCTGCCGGTATTTGGGCATCAACCTGCAGCCGGCCCACAGGGCGACCCCGACGGACAAGGGCACGATCGAGAAGACCCTGGGCTCGGTGGCCACGCTGTTCGCTCAGTTCGCCGCGGGCTACACCGGTTCGACCGCGGACCGCCGGGGCCGGAAGCTGGAGGACGGGCCGCTGTGGTCGTTGCCCGAGCTGCAGGGCCTTCTCGAAGAATGGATCATCGCCGTCTGGCAAACCAGGCCGCATGACGGGCTGCGTGATCCGCAGGCACCGAAGCGGGCGTTCTCGCCGAACGAGAAGTACGCCACGCTGGTGGAGTCCTGCGGCTACGTCCCGGTCCCGCTGAACGGCGAGGACTTCATCGAGCTGCTGCCCGAGCGCTGGCAGGCGATCAACGCCTACGGCATCCGGATCAAGCACCGCACCTACGACGACGTCGAGTTGGGCCCATTGCGTCGCCAGCACTCCGGGGTGGCAGAGAAGAAGGGTCTGTGGGAGATCCACTACGACCCCTACGACATCTCCCGGATCTGGGTACGCGACCGCCAGGGCGATCGGTGGATCACCGTGTTCTGGAAGCACCTTCGCCGCGTCGGCGTCCCGTTCGGGGAACTGGCCTGGGACCACGCCTGCGAGCAGGTCCCAGGCGGCACCGAGGAACAGATCGCGGACGCCGCCGCTGCCCTGCTGCGGCGGGCCCATGCGGGCCCCGCACCGGAGAAGGGCCCTGAGGCCAAGCGTTCCCGCCGCGTCGCCGCCCGGACCCGGGCCACCACCCCCGACCGACCGATCCCGGACGCACCCGCCGCCGAGCCCACGCCGGACGAAGAGCCGGACACCGAGCTGGCCAAGGTCATCCCGCTGGGCCTCTTCGACCCGCTCGCCAACCCCTGGAGACGTCCGTGACCATCCCTGAACCGGCAGGCCGCCGAACCGCCCTGCACGAGGCCGATGCCGCGGCCAACCGCCAACTCACCACCCTCGACGGATGGCGGACGTTCGCCGCCGGCCCGCCCGAACCCCCGCTCCTGCTGTCCTCCGATGAACTGTGCAGGCTGTCCCCGGCAGAGCGGGCCCTCTACGACGAGGACCGGCTCGACCATCACGCGCGGATGCTCGTAGTCGCCACCTCGTTCGTCGAGAAGACGGTGGTCTGCGGCCGTCGGCTGGTCCTGCTCAACCGGCACGCGATCAGCGCCCGCCGCGGCCTGATGGTCTCCGGCCTGCCGGGCACGGGCAAGACCAGCGCCATCACCCAGCTCGGGCTCGCCCATGAACTCCTCGACCAGGCCCGTCACCCGAACGTCGCCGGCCGCATCCCGGTGCTCTACATCACCGTCCCGCCAGCCGCGACCGCCCGCATGGTCGCCGCCGAGTTCGCGCGGTTCCTGGGCCTGCCGGTCCGTCCCCGGTCGAACATGACGGACATCATCGAGGCCGTGGTCGGGGTCTGCACGGACTCCTGCACCGGCATGGTGCTGGTCGACGAGATTCACAACGTCTCGCAGGTCACGCGGGCCGGCGGTGAGGTCTCTGACACCCTGAAGTACTTCTCCGAGCGCATCCCCGCGACGTTCGTCTATGCGGGTATCGGCCTGGAGACCAGCGAACTCCTCACCGGCACCCGGGGCGCCCAGATCGCTGGCCGCTTCACCCTCGTCCCCACCCGCCCGTTCCCCTACGGCGACGAGTGGAAGGGCCTGGTCGCGACCATGGAACAGACCTTGCTCCTGCACGACCACCCCCAGGGCAGTCTGGTGAAGCTGGACCGTTACCTCCACAACCGGGCCGACGGCATGATCGGAGCGTTGTCCCACGCCATTCGGGGCGCCGCGATCGACGCGATCCTGGGCGGGACCGAACGCGTGACCAAAGAAGCACTCGACGAGATCCCCCTGGACCACGCCGCGGAAACCGTGAGAAAGCCGGCCGCCCGGTGACCGATTCGCTGCCCGAACAGTTGGTCCGGCTCCCCGTCCAGGTCTCACTGCGACTCGGTGAGGGAACCGACTCCTTCATCCGCCGACTGGCTCAGGCGAACCACCTCAAGCCCAGCTACCTGCGCGGATGCCTGGTCGGCCCGCCCGACTACGGGCGCGGGAAACGACCACGCGCTGACCGACTCGCCGCAGTTACCGGCCGTCGACAAGAGGTACTGGAACGGGTGCTGGCCGATCTGGTGCGAAAGAAACGTGCGAGGCCGACCCCGGACAAGCCCAAGCGTCGTGTCACAGCCAGCGCGGACAAGCCGGCGCTCTTCGCAGCGATCCGTCGGGACGTCCAAGCGGGAGAGCAGTCCGTCAGAAAGTTGGCCGCGAGGCATCGCGTGAGCCCATACATGGTCCGCCAGGCTCTCGCCTCACCGACTCCTCCGCCGCGCAAGGAGCGCGCGGCCATCCAGGGCCGGGCCAAAGGACGCGTCGGTCCCGCCATCGACGTCATCCTCGACGAATACGCTGCCACGCATGCTGGCCAACTTCCCACGGTCGGGCTGGTCTGGGAGAGGCTGCTGGACGAACACGACGCCAGCGTGTCCTACGGCACCGTTCACCGCTACATGTCCAGCCACCCGCTGAGGAACCCGGACACATTGACCAGGAACTCCGAACGCAGTGCGGGAAACTACCTCGCCGCCACCCAGCAGACCTTCCATGCGAACGTGCTCCAGCACTACCAGGCCCTGCTGACCGCGGTGCGTCGCGAGCCCGCCCGGCACGGCCTCGACGGCTCCTTCTCCTCGATGACCGCTTTTCTCCTCGGCCTGGACGCCGGAAGCTCGTGGAGCATGCTCACAGGGTTCCAGGAGTGGCTCGTGGTCCGCCTCGGCCGAGGCCACGACCTGACCTGGCCCCTTCTCGTCCGCCACCTCACTCCGGGGGGCTGGACTCACCCGCTCACCAAGCAGGCCGACGCCGCAGCGGTGATCACGCTCCACCGGCTCCTCCGCGACTACTTCACGGTCCGAGAGCGGTCGGACGGCCTCGCAAGGATCTTCCTGGATTACCAGTCCTGGATGGTCTGAGGGGCCTCACGTTTTCCGGACAGGCTTCTGACCGTTTATTTCACGCGGCGATTCGCAACTTCTCATACTCGGCGTGGACTTCGCGCGGAGG
>NZ_JBIBHM010000028.1:0-28246 GCF_042957025.1 Streptomyces sp. NPDC008139 | reverse complement strand
TGAGGTCATCAAGACCGTGCCGGAGTCGAAGATCGTCGAGACGCTGATCGAAGAGGCGATGAAACTCGCCGAGCAGATGGAGGCCGACGGGACCACATCGGGTGAACGCTCCGTGACCGTCGGCGGCCAAGCCGTCGCGGGAACGGTCGGCTGAACATAGCAATCCCGGCAGGGGGAACGAGGTCCACTTATGTCGATGCTGGAGAACATCCGAAGCCCGCGCGACCTGAAGGCACTGCCCGAAGGCCGGCTCGACGAACTGGCCGCCGACATCCGGCAGTTCCTGGTCCAGGCCGTGGCCAGGACCGGCGGCCACCTGGGACCGAATCTGGGGGTGGTGGAGCTGACGATCGCGCTCCACCGCGTCTTCGACTCGCCCGCCGACCGGATCCTGTGGGACACCGGCCACCAGTCCTACGTCCACAAACTGCTCACCGGCCGCCAGGACTTCTCCAAACTGCGCAGCAAGGGCGGCCTGTCCGGCTACCCCTGCCGCGCCGAGTCCGAGCACGACGTGATCGAGAACAGTCACGCCTCCACCGTCCTCGGCTGGGCCGACGGCCTGGCCAAGGCCAACCAGGTCAAGGGCGGCGACGACCATGTGGTCGCCGTCATCGGCGACGGCGCGCTCACCGGTGGCATGGCCTGGGAGGCGCTGAACAACATCGCCGCGGGCCGGGACCGCCCGCTGATCATCGTCGTCAACGACAACGAGCGCTCGTACGCCCCGACCATCGGCGGTCTGGCCAACCACCTCACCACGCTGCGCACCACCGACGGCTACGAACGCTTCCTGTCCTGGGGCAAGAGCGTCCTCCAGCAGACCCCGGTCATCGGGCAGCCGCTCTACGAGTCGCTGCACGGCGCGAAGAAGGGCTTCAAGGACTCCTTCGCCCCGCAGGGCATGTTCGAGGACCTGGGCCTGAAGTACGTCGGCCCGATCGACGGCCACGACATCGCCGCGGTCGAGACCGCGCTGCGCCGCGCCAAGCGGTTCAGCGGCCCGGTGCTGGTGCACTGCCTCACCGAGAAGGGCCGGGGCTACCCGGCCGCCGAGCAGGACCAGGCGGACCGCTTCCACACCGTCGGCGCGATCAACCCGCTCACCGGCCGCCCGCTCGCCCCGGTCGGCGGCCCGTCGTGGACCTCCGTCTTCGGCAAGGAGATGGTCCGGGTCGGCGCCGAGCGGCCCGACGTCGTGGCGATCACCGCGGCCATGCTGCAACCGGTCGGACTCGAAGCCTTCGCGAAGGCGTATCCGCACCGGGTCTACGACGTCGGCATCGCCGAACAGCACGCCGCTACCTCGGCCGCGGGCCTGGCCACCGGCGGACTGCACCCGGTGGTCGCGGTCTACGCGACCTTCCTCAACCGCGCCTTCGACCAGGTCCTGATGGACGTGGCGCTGCACAAGTGCGGTGTCACCTTCGTGCTGGACCGGGCCGGGGTGACCGGGGTCGACGGCGCCTCGCACAACGGCATGTGGGACATGTCGATCCTCCAGGTCGTGCCGGGGCTGCGGATCGCCGCGCCGCGCGACGCCGACCAACTGCGGGCCCAACTGCGCGAAGCCCTCGACGTGGACGACGCGCCCACCGTGATCCGCTTCCCGAAGGAGACCGTCGGCGAGCCGCTGCCCGCCGTCGGCCGGGTCGGCGGCATGGACGTGCTGCACCGGCCGTCCGAGGGCGAGACGTCCGACGTGCTGCTGGTCTCGGTCGGCGCGCTCGGCGCCACCTGCCTGTCGGTCGCGGAACTGCTGGCCGGCCGCGGTATCGGCGTCACCGTCGTCGACCCGCGCTGGGTCAAGCCGGTCGACGAGGCGCTGCCCGAACTGGCCGCGCGCCACCGCATGGTGGCCGTCGTGGAGGACAACGGCCGCGCGGGCGGCGTCGGTTCGACCGTCGCGCAGGCGCTGCGCGACGCGGGCGTGGACGTGCCGCTGCGCGACTTCGGCATCCCGCAGCAGTTCCTCGCGCACGCCAAGCGCGCCGAGGTGCTGGCCGACATCGGACTGACCCCCGCCGAGATCGCGGGCCGGATCGGCGCGGCCCTGACCCGTATCGACACCCGTACCGACACCCGGAACGGCGGCGCGCGTACGGTGACGGTCGGGGAACCGGCCGGGGCCGCGGACGACACCGCGCGGGAGGCCGTACCCATTCACGTACGCAAGGAGCAGGTGAGCGATGACATCGTCTGAGAGCAGCGTGGGCGAAGGGCCCGCCCCGCAGGCCGGCGGCGAAGTGCCCGGTCCGGCCAAGGGGTTCGACCTGGCGACGCTGCTCGCCGAGCGCGGCGGCGAGCGCTACGACCTGCACGCCAAGCACCTCAACCACCAGCTTCCGCGGATGCTGCACACCATCGGCTTCGACAAGGTCTACGAGCGGGCCGAGGGCGCGCATTTCTGGGACGCCGACGGCAACGACTACCTGGACATGCTCGCCGGATTCGGCGTGATGGGCGTCGGACGGCACCACCCGGTGGTCCGCAAGGCGCTGCACGACGTGCTCGACGCGGGGCTCGCGGACCTGACCCGCTTCGACTGCCAGCCGCTGCCCGGCCTGCTCGCCGAGAAGCTGCTCGTCCAATCGCCGCACCTGGACCGGGTGTTCTTCGGCAACAGCGGCACCGAGGCCGTCGAGACCGCGCTGAAATTCGCCCGGTACGCCACCGGCAAGACGCGCGTCCTGTACTGTAAGCACTCCTTCCACGGACTGACCACCGGGTCGCTGTCCGTCAACGGCGAGGCCGGATTCCAGGACGGCTTCGCACCGCTGCTGCCCGACACCCCGATCGAGGTGGGCGATCTCGAAGCGCTCGCACGGGAGTTGAAGCGCGGCGACGTGGCGGCGATGATCATCGAGCCGATCCAGGGCCACGGCGTCTACATTCCGCCGCCCGGATACCTGCGCGCCGCCCAGGAGTTGCTGCACCAGCACAAGGCGCTGTTGATCTGCGACGAGGTGCAGACCGGCATCGGCCGCACCGGCACCTTCTACGCCTACCAGCAGGAGGAGGGCGTCGAGCCCGACCTGCTGACCGTCGCCAAGACGCTCTCCGGCGGATACGTGCCGGTCGGCGCCACGCTCGGCAAGGACTGGATCTTCAAGAAGGTCTACTCCTCCATGGACCGGGTGCTGGTGCACTCCGCAAGCTTCGGGTCCAACGCCCAGGCGATGGCGGCGGGACTGGCCACGCTGTCGGTGGTGGAGGACGAGCGGCTGGTCGAGAACTCGCGGCTGATGGGCGACCTGCTGCGCGCCCGGCTGGCCGCGCTCACCGACAGGTACGAATTCCTGAAGGACGTCCGCGGTCGCGGCCTGATGGTCGGCATCGAATTCGGCCGCCCCAAGTCGCTCGGCCTGCGCAGCCGTTGGACGATGCTCCAGGCCGCCCGCAAGGGGCTCTTCGCGCAGATGGTCGTGGTGCCGCTGCTCCAGCGGCACCACATCCTCACCCAGGTCTCCGGCGACCACGTCGAGGTGATCAAGCTGATCCCGCCGCTGGTCGTGAACGAGGCGGACGTCGACCGCTTCGTGACGGCCTTCACCGCCGTCATGGACGACGCGCACGGCGGGGGCGGTCTGATGTGGGACTTCGGCCGCACACTGGTCAAGCAGGCGGTCGCCAACCGCTGAGGCGCACCGCCGGGACACGGACGGGGCCCGTACGCCGCGCGTACGGGCCCCCGAGGGTTCTCAGTCCGTCAGCAGCACGTCCCGCAGCCGCTCGCGCCGCTCCTTCGTCAGGCCCAGGCCCTCCTCCAGATAGCGGTCGACCGAGCCCCACTCCTCGTCGATGGTCTCGAAGGCGGCCCGCAGGTACTCCGCCCGCGCCTCGAAGAGCGGGTCGAGCAGCGCCATCACCGCCGGGTCGATCTCGGAGCCGGTGCTGCCGTCGCCGCGGCGCACCCGGTAGCGGCGGTGCCGCGCGTTGCTCTCCAGGTAGTCCGCCTCGATGGCGGCGCGCTCGACGCCCAGCGCCAGCAGGATGATCGCGATCGATGTACCCGCGCGGTCCTTGCCCGCGGCGCAGTGCAGCAGCGCGGGGACGGCCGGGTCGGCGGGCTCGGTGAGCAGTTCGAGCATCCGGGCGTGCTCCGCGGTGCGCTCGCGGATCAGGGTGCGGTAGGACTGCGCCATCCGCTCCGCGGCGCGGCCCTCGCCCAGTACCTCCTCCAGCGCGGCCAGGTCGCCGTTGCGGACGGTGTGCCAGAAACCGGCGTTGTTGTTGTTCGCCGGGTCGCTGAGCGGGAGGTTCACATTGACGGTGCCCGGCAGGTCGACGTCCGGGCCCTCGACGCGGATGTCGTCCCGGTTGCGGAAGTCGAAGATCGTGTGCAGGCCGAGTCCGGTGAGGAACGCGGTGGCGTCGGCGTCGGCGTGCGCGAGGTGGCCGCTGCGGAACAGCACGCCCGGCCGTACCCGGCGCCCGTCCGTCGTGGGCAGACCCCCGACATCCCGGAAATTGCGCACACCGGTCAGTTCGGGCTCTGACAGCGCCTCGGCTATCGGCTCGGATCCGGTCGGGTCGGTCTGCGGCAATTCCTGCGTCACCGGTGATCCTCCTACCTCTCATACGTCGCGACCTGGGGCACCGCCGACGATACGGCAGCGCGGAACACCACGTACCGAACGGTATGTGTCCGGTGCGCCCTCACCCGGTGGCGTATTCCTTCCGGACGCCTTTGGCCTGGTGGGATGAATCACGTCGCGTCAACCCCTCCTTACGGTCGCGTAAGTCACACCCGGAGGAGAAAGATGGTCCGACGTGGCTGACGATTCGCAAACAGACGACAACGGTGCGATCGGGTCGTACACCGCGGTGGGGGACAGCTTCACCGAAGGCGTCGGCGACCCCGGTCCTGACGGTATGTACGTGGGCTGGGCCGACCGCCTGGCCGTACTCCTCGCCGACCGGCGCGAGGAACACACCTTCCGCTACGCCAATCTCGCGGTCCGCGGCCGGCTGCTCGACCAGATCGTGGCCGAGCAGGTGCCGCGCGCCAAGGAGCTCGCTCCCGACCTGGTGACCTTCTGCGCCGGGGGCAACGACATCCTGCGCCCCGGCGGTGACCCCGACGCCGTCGCCGAGCGCTTCGAGGCCGCCGTCGCCGATCTCAGCGGCGCCGTCGGCACGGTGCTGGTCTGTACGGGCTTCGACACCCGCGACGTACCCGTGCTGCGGCACCTGCGCGGCAAGATCGCCACGTACACCGCGCATGTCAGGTCCATCGCCGACCGCTACGACTGTCCGGTGCTCGACCTGTGGTCACTGCGCTCGGTGCAGGACCGCAGGGCCTGGAGCGACGACCGGCTCCACCTGTCGCCCGAGGGGCACACCAGGGTCGCGCTGCGCGCCGCGCAGGTGCTCGGCCTCGACGTGCCCGCCGACCCCGACCAGGCGTGGCCGCCGCTGTCCCAGCGGCCGGCCTCCGCGGTGCGCAAGGACAACATCCAGTGGGCCAGGGAGTATCTGGTGCCGTGGATCGGACGGCGGCTGCGCGGGGAGTCCTCCGGCGACGACGTCGAGCCGAAGCGGCCCGATCTGCTGCCGCTGTAGCTAACAAGAGGGCGCGGGGTGTACGGCCAGTTCGGCCCACACCACGCGCCCTGTTCCGTCCTCCGCGGGTTCCGATCCCCAGGCCGTCGCCAGCACGCTCACCAGGAGCAGTCCGCGACCGCCCTCCTCGTCCGCGCCCGCGTCGCACGGTTCGGGCCTGCTGGAGCCCCGGCCCTGATCGGTCACTTCCAGCCGTATCACCGCGCCGCGCTGGTGCACGACGCAGGTGATCTTCTCGCTGTCGGTGTGCCGCACCGCGTTGGTGAACAGTTCGGTCACCACCAGGCTCGCGTCGTCCACCAGTTCGGGGCACACGTTCCACTCGCTCAGCCGGTCGCGTATCCGGCCCCGGGCGTCGGCCACCGAAGCGCTCTGCGCGGGCAGCCGAAAGACGTCGTGACGGCCACAGCCGCCACCGGTGTCATGGCGCTCGCGTCGGAGAGCGTTGGGTGAAGGAACCACTCCGTAACTATGGGGCTCGTGCCGGACACATGGCAAGGTCCGTTCTGTAATTTGCAAATTCAACAGAACACGCTGTCGCTGACGCTGACGACATGCCACACTGCTTAACAGTCAAGGGAGTTGGAGGTTGAGCCACGTGATGGACCCGCGGCCGGGCGGCGCTCCGACCGTCCTGCGCATGGTGCTCGGCAAGCGACTCCAGGACCTCCGCGAGCGGGCCGGGCTCAGCTTCGAACAGGCCGGACAGGCCCTCGATGTCACCCATGCCACGATCCGGCGGATGGAAAAGGCCGAAGTCGGGCTGAAGATCCCCTATGTCGAAAAGCTCCTGATCACCTACGGAATCACCACTCCCGAGGAGATCGGCGGCTTCCTGGCCCTGGCCCGCGAGGCCAACCGGCCCGGCTGGTGGCACAGTTTCCGCGACGTCCTGCCGGACTGGTTCAGCGCCTTCGTCAGCCTGGAGGGCGAGGCCACCGTCATCCGCGCCTACGAGCCGCACTACGTGCCCGGCCTGCTCCAGACCCCCGCGTACGCGCGCGCCGTCCTGCGCGCGGGGATGCCGCACGCGGCGGCCGAGGAGATAGACCGCCTGGTCGAACTGCGCGTCGAGCGCCAGGCGCTGGTCCGCAGGGACGAGGCCCCGCTGCTGTGGGTCGTCATGGACGAGACCGTGCTGCGCCGCCCCATCGGCGGCCGGCGGGTGATGCGCGAGCAGATCGACGTCCTCGCCGAGGCGACCGAGCTGCCGAACGTACGCCTCCAGATCATCCCGTTCGCCTCCGGCCCGCACCCCGCCATGTACGGACCCTTCCACATCTTCCGGTTCCAGCTCCAGGAGATCCCGGACATCGCCTACGCGGAGAGCCTGGTGGGCGGCGTCTACTTCGACGAGCGGGACGACGTGTCCACCTTCCTGGAGGCACTCGACCGGATGTGCGCGCAGGCCGCGCCGGCACAGAGCACCAAGGCCATCCTCGATGGCATGCGCAAGGAGATCTGAACCATGGATCGCGTCAGCAACGACGGCGTATACGGGTACGGCGACATCTACGACACCGTGCACGACGCCGCCCACGGCAGACATCAGGACGGCATCTACAACGGAATGCCCGCCACCGAACTCGGTCCCGACGGGTGGCGCAAACCCTGGAGCGGCGGCAACGGCGGCTCCTGCGTGGAAGCGAAACGGCTGAACGACGGACGGGTGGCGCTGCGCCAGTCGACCGACCCCGACGGTCCGGCGCTGATCTACACCAATTACGAGATCACCACCTTCATCCAGGGCGCCAAAGCCGGCGAAGCGGATTTCCTCCTCGGATGAGCACCACGCACGAAGGACCGCGTGTCACCCACGCGCGAAGCGCCGCGTACGACGCCGGACGCACCACGTATGACGCACCACGTATGACGCACAAAGCACAGAGCACAGCGGCACAGCAGAAGCGAAGGAAGCGGAGGACGGCGTGACCGACCAGGGATTCCCCGTCGACGAGATAGACACCAGCAGACCGCATCCGGCCCGTATGTACGACTACTTCCTCGGTGGTTGGGACAACTACGAGGTGGACCGGGAAGCCGCTCAGCGTGTCCTCGACGTCGCCCCGGACGTGGTCCTGGGCGCCCGCGCCAACCGCGCGTTCCTGAGCAGAGCCGTCCGCCACCTGGTGGAGGGCGGGATCCGGCAGATCATCGACATCGGCACCGGCATACCCACCTCGCCGAACACCCACGAGATCGCGCACTCGGTCTCGCCCGACGTCCGGATCGCCTACATCGACAACGACCCGATCGTGGCCACCCACGCCGGGGCGCGGCTGATCGGCACCGGCAACACCGGCTTCTTCCTCGGGGACATGCGCGATCCGCGCACGATCCTGGAACACCCCACCATCAGCGAGCTGATCGACTTCGACGAGCCGGTCGCGCTGCTGCTGGTGTCGGTGCTGCACTTCGTCACCGACGCCGAGGACCCGGCGGGCATGCTCGGCACGCTGCGCGAGGCGCTGCCGGCCGGCAGCTACCTGGTGCTCTCGCACGCCACCGCGGACTTCCACACCGACGTGGCGCCCGAGGTGATGGAGGTCTACAAGAAGGCCACCGCCTCGCTCACCGCCCGCAGCCACGCCGACGTGCTCGCCTTCTTCGACGGGTACGACCTGATCGAGCCCGGTCTGGTGCAGGTCCCGCTCTGGCACCCGGAGGGCCCGGAGCTCAAGCCCGCGGAGCTGCGCAAGATCGGGGTCTACGGGGGCATCGGCCGCAAGCGCTGATTACCGCGGGTTTTTGCCTCTGAGGTAACTCGTTTGCCTGAGAGGCAAGCCGTGCTGTTCCATGGAAGGCATGGACGCCACCCACGGCACGGACATCCTCGACTCCGTGGACAGTGCGCCACCCCCGGGTGCGCTGTCCACGGACCATCTCGTCCTCGCGCCCCGCCTGCGGGACCGGCGACGCGCCAGCGGCCTCACCCTGGAGACCGCCGCCCGACGGCTTGAGCTGTCCGCGGCCCATCTGTCCCGGCTGGAGTCCGGCCTGCGCCAGCCCTCGCTGCCGGTACTGCTCGGCCTGGCCCGGCTCTACGGCACCACCGTCTCCGACCTGCTGGGCGAGACGGAGGCCGAGCCGGATCCCATCGTACGCGGCGACCGCATGACGGCCGTGCCCGCGGGCGGCTGGACGTACTGGCGGGCGGGCGGCACCGGCCGCGCGATGCAGGCCCTGCGCGTGCACATACCGTCGGGCGCCCAGCGCGCGCTCGTCCGCGTCCACCCCGGCGAGGAGTGGCTGTACGTGACCGGGGGCACGCTGCTGCTCAGCCTCGGCGACCGCGGTCACACCCTGGGCGCCGGGGACTCCGCGCACTTCGACTCGCTGGTGCCCCACCGGCTGGAGGCGGCGGATGCCGGGGGAGTGGACCTGCTGTTCGTCCACACCCTCATGCAGAGCGAGACCTCCGCCCTGTGCGTCAGCCCGCAGGACGCCGTCGCGGGCCGCGCGCCCGCCGACGCCCCGCGCACCGATACCGGCCGCGCCGACCCCACGCGCGGCACCCACCAGGACCGTACGGATCAGCCCCGCGCACGCGCCCGGGGCGACGAGACCAGAGGAGCCCGGCGATGAGCGGCCAGAACCCGGCACCCGCCCCGACCCCCGAGCAGGTGCCCCCGCCCCGCTCGTTGGTGGTCGGCACCACCAACGGCACGGAGAAGCGCAAGGAACGCGGCGTCGTCCTGCGCGTCCTGGTCTACGTCGTGGTCGCCCACGCGCTGGCCTTCTTCATCTGGCTGCTGTTCCTGGTCGGCAACCGCGGCTGACCCGCCCCTCCGGGGCGGGATCGCCCGCCGCGTCAGGACACCGCGCCCGGCGCCGCACTCAGCCCAGCGCCTCCACCGTGACCGTCACCCCGTCCAGCGTGCCCGCGTAGTCCGCGCCCAGCGCCAGCGACGGCGTCTGGAAGCCGGTCGGCAGCCCCGGCAGCCGCCCGATGATCCGCAGCACGGAATCGGCCGTCATGCCGTACGGGCCGGGGCCGGTGAGGGTCGCGGTCACCGTGTTGCCCGCCGCGTCGCGGGCGCGGCCCCACACCTCGCTGCGGCTCCCGCTCAGGGCGCGCTCGCCGGGACCGCGCACCAGCTTGCCGACCACGCCCGCCAGCGCCCCGCGCAGCGGCCCGACCCGCAGCAGCCTGCTCGCGGCGAGCGCGGGCGTCGGCACGGGCACATAGGTGTACGTGGTCACGTCGGGAATGCCCGTCGAGTAGTAGGCGGTGCTGACATCGCCCCACGGGATCGACACGACCTTGCGGGTGCCGGAAGGGAAGGCGGCCTGCACCTGGCGGGAGCCGACCGGCACCGTACGGATCTCGCCGCCGGTACGGATCCTGCCGCCCACGCCCATGCCTTCGAGCGCGGTCCGCGCGGTACCGGGACTCGCCCCGCCGCCGATCAGGAAGGCGAGGTCGAGCTGGGTCGCGTCCGGCAGCCGGGCGGCGAGCAGCGCGGCGACGCAGTCGGTCGGCACCACGTCGAAGCCCGCGCCGGGCAGCAGGGTGATCCCGGCCTTCTCCGCGCGCGCGTCGAGCGCGTGCAGCGACTCGAAGACATCGATCTCACCGGTGATGTCCACATAGTGGGTACCGGAGTCGAGACAGGCGGTCGCCATCGGCAGCGCGGTGCGCGCGAAGGGGCCCGCGCAGTGCGCCACCGTCTCCACGCCGTCCAGTCCATGGCGTATCGCGGCCGGGTCGCCGAGACCGAACACCCGGTGCTCCAGGCCCAGTTCGGCGGCCAGCGGCACCAGTTTCGCGGCGTTGCGACCGGCCAGCACAGGGCGCTGTCCCAGTGCTGCGGCGCGGCGGGCGATCAAGCGGCCGGTGTAGCCGGTGGCGCCGTACAACAGCCAGGTCATCAGTCTGATCCTCCCCGGAAGTGGTGAACGGAACCGTACACGCGCCGTGTGCCCCGGCGATATCGGGTGGGCCGACGCCGTCCGGCATGCGACTCTGGTGGCATGACCGACCAAGAGCAGGAGGCCACCGTGGCCGCTGAAGCAGCACCGCAGGACGCCGCGGCGGAACCGGAGACCGATTCGGACGCCGAGGCGCAGGCGCCGGACGAGGACGAGGTGAAGCGGAAGTTCCGCGAGGCACTGGAGCGCAAGCAGAGCGCGCGCAAGGGATCCGCCTCGGGCGGCAACAACCAGTCCAAGATCCATGGCGCGCACGGCAAGGCCGGAGGACAGCGGGAATTCCGTCGCAAGAGTGGCGGCTGACACCGGGACCCTAGCCGCACGGCACCGCAGTCCCACCGCCGTACCGGCAGCACATCGTCGTCCCACCGCCGTACCGGCATCACACCGGCGCCCGCACAGGTCAGTGACCTGGGCGGGCGCTTTTCACGATCCGCGCGAGCGCTCGCCACGGCCTGACGGCGGGCAGGGCGCCGCGTAGGGTCGACGGGGTGACGACGAATCCGTTCCTCAGCCCGAGTCCGCTGCCGTACGAGCTGCCGCCGTTCGCCGACATCAGGGACGAGCACTACCTGCCCGCC
This sequence comes from Streptomyces sp. NPDC008139, assembly GCF_042957025.1. Lineage (NCBI taxonomy): Bacteria > Bacillati > Actinomycetota > Actinomycetes > Kitasatosporales > Streptomycetaceae > Streptomyces > Streptomyces sp. NPDC008139. Next base: position 17,168 of record NZ_JBIBHM010000028.1, on the reverse strand, counting down.
TTCGAGCAGGGCCTGGCGGAGCACCTCGCGGAGGTCGAGGCCATCGCGGCCGACCCGGAGCCCGCGACCTTCGAGAACACCCTCGTCGCGCTGGAGCGTTCGGGCGCGCTGCTCGCCCGGGTCAGTGCCGCCTTCTTCAACCAGGCGTCCGCGCACATCACCCCCGCCGTGCAGGAGACCGAGTCGCGGATCAGCCCGCTGCTCGCCGCGCACAGCGACGCCATCCGCCTCAACCCCGGCCTCTACGCCCGGATCACGTCGCTGTACGACACCCGCGACTCCCTCGGCCTCGACTCCGAGTCGCTGCGCCTGCTGGAGCGCTACCGCACCGCCTTCCAGCGCTCCGGCGCGGAGCTCGACGCGGACGGCCAGCGACGGCTGCGCGAGCTGAACGCCGAGATCGCCGCCGCCTCCACCGCCTTCGGCCAGAACATCGTCGCCGCCGGCAAGGCCGCCGCCCTCGTCCTCGACGACCCCGCCCAGCTCTCCGGCCTGTCCGCGGGCGCGATCGCCGCCGCCGCCGAGAACGGCACCGCGCTCGGCCACGACGGCTCCTACGTACTGAGCCTGCGCAACTTCTCGAACCAGCTCGAACTCGGCTCGCTGGACGACCGCGACGTGCGCCGCCGCCTGCTCACCGCGTCCCTGAACCGCGCCCAGGACACCAACGGCCCGCTCGCCGTCACCATCGCCACCCTGCGGGCCGAACGCGCCGCGCTGCTCGGCTACCCCAGCCACGCCGCCTACGTCGTCGCCGACCGCACCGCGGGCACCCCGCAGGCCGTCACCGACCTGCTCGACCGCCTGGTGCCGCCCGCGCTGGCCAACGCCGAGCGCGAGGCGGACGCCCTCGCGGAACTGGCGGGCGGACCCGTCGAGGCGTGGGACTGGGCGTACTACGCGGAGAAGGTCCGCAAGGAGCGCCACGACATCGACGAGGCCGCGCTGCGCCCGTACTTCGCGCTCGACAAGGTGCTGCACGACGGGGTCTTCCACGCCGCCCACGAGGTCTACGGCATCACCGTCACCGAACGTCCCGACCTCGTCGGCTACCACCCCGACGTCCGGGTCTTCGAGGTCTTCGACGCCGACGGCAGCCCCCTCGGCCTCTTCCTCGGCGACTTCTTCGCCCGCGCGTCCAAGCGCGGCGGGGCCTGGATGAATTCCCTGGTCAGCCAGTCGGAACTGCTGGGCAAGCGGCCGGTGGTGGTCAACAACCACAACATCGTCAAGCCCGCGGCGGGCGAGCCCGCACTGCTGACGTTCAGTCAGGTCGACACGCTCTTCCACGAGTTCGGGCACGCGCTGCACGGCCTGTTCTCCGCCGTCCGCTACCCGTACTTCTCCGGCACCAGCGTGCCGAGCGACTTCGTCGAATACCCCTCCCAGGTCAACGAGATGTGGTCGCTGTGGCCCTCGGTCCTGGAGCGCTACGCCGTCCACCACGAGACCGGCGAGCCAATGCCCGCCGACGTCGTCCAACGCATGCGGGACGCCGCCCGGTTCGGACAAGGCTTCACCACCGTCGAATACCTCGCCGCCGCTCTGCTCGACTGGGCCTGGCACACCCTGCCCGCGGGCACCGACCCCGGCGACGCGCTGGCGTTCGAGGCGGAGGCGCTCAAGAAGGCGGGACTGGCCCTCCCCGCGATCCCGCCGCGCTACCGGACCACGTACTTCCAGCACGTCTTCGCCAGCCAGTACAGCGCGGGCTACTACTCCTACATCTGGAGCGAGGTCCTGGACGCCGACACCGTCACCTGGTTCGAGGACAACGGCGGCCTGCGCCGCGCCAACGGCGACACCTTCCGCCGCGCGCTGCTCTCCAGGGGCGGCAGCGTCGACCCGATGGCGGCCTTCGCCGCCTTCCGCGGCCGACCGCCGCGCACCGAGCCGCTGCTGGAGCGCCGGGGGCTGCTGACGCCGTGACCGCCCCGCGCGGCCGACGCCGGAAAACGGCGTGCGCGCGGCCCGGGCGCGGGGCCACCATGGGCCGATGAGCTGGACGATCACCGCGGACCTGACCGCGTTCGAGACCGAGGCGGGCCCGTTCCTGCGGGAGCGCCCGGTGGAGAATTCGGTGCCGATCACCATCACCGCCGCGCTGCGCCGCCGCGGGCTCGACGCGTACGGCGGGCAGCCACCGCTGTTCGGCTGGTGGCGCTCCGAACCCGGCGCCGCGGTCGCCGCGGCCTTCCTCCGTACGCCGCCGCATCCGCCGCTGCTGACCGGCGGTCCGCCGTCCGCGGCCGGTGAGCTGGCCGAGGTCTGGCCCGGTGAGGCCCCTGGCGGGGTGCGCGGCGAGCGCGAGAGCGCCGAGGCGTTCGGCGCGGCCTGGGCCGCGAGGACCGGCGCCGAGGTCACGGTCGAGCGCGCCATGCGGCTCTACCGGCTCGGGGACCTCACCCCGCGCAGGCCCGCGCCGCCCGGCCGCGCCAGGGTCGCGGGTCCCGCCGACCGCGAACTGCTGCTGCGCTGGCACCGCGCCTTCACCGTCGACATCGGCGAACCTCCCGTGGACGACGAGCGGGCCATGGACGACGCCATCGCGCTCGGCGGACGCACCTTGTGGGAGCGGGACGGCGAGCCCGTCGCGATGGCCGGGAGGGCCGCCGACGCGGCGGACCCCTCGGGCACCGTCCGGGTGATCGCCGTCTACACCCCGCCCGCGCACCGGGGCCACGGCTACGCGGGCGGCGCCACCGCGGCCGTCTCGCGCGCCGCGCTCGACGCGGGCGCCCGCGATGTCGTGCTCTTCGCCGACCTCGCCAATCCGGTCAGCAACGCGCTGTACCGGCATCTGGGGTTCCGGCCGGTGCGCGACCACGTGTCGCTGGCCTTCGGGTGACGGGGATCGGACGGGGACGGGGACGTGTCGGGCGGCGGGGCGCCGGCCGACGGCGGGGCGTGGAGAGCGGCGGGGCCTCGGCCGGTGGCGGGGGCGGCGGCGTACCGGGGGAGTGACGCGAAACGGCCGTCGCGGCGGCCGGGCCACCGTAAGCGGATATGACGGCAGATGTGACACCAGGGACGGGGGAGAACCGGTGAAGGCGGCCAGGCCCGGGGCCCCGGCGCCCCGGCGGGCGCGGCGGACCGCCGCATAATGGGTGGTGGCGGGACCCCGCCGCTCGTCGTCATCTGCTCTGGAGGACCCGTGACCGGCGCCGGCCGACAGCCGTCCCGCCTCGTGAAGATGCGCCCCCCGTCGTTCGGCGCGGACCCCACGGGCGCCCGGCTGGAACGCATCCTTTCCTCACCGAATTACGCGGACGGCGCCTTCGTCAACCCCGTCGGCGCCCGCAGCGTCCCCAGCGGCAGCATGTTCAAGGCGCTTCCGGCCAGTTTCCGCAAGGAGGCCAGGCAGCCGCGCAAGCCCGCGGGGCCGGTGCCCCTGCACCCCACCACGCTCGCCGACATCGCGCGCCCGCCCGTCTCCGGGCTGCGGCTGACCTGGATGGGCCACTCGACGGTGCTCGCCGAGATCGGCGGCAGGCGCGTGCTGTTCGACCCGGTGTGGGGCGAGCGCTGTTCGCCCTTCGCCTTCGCGGGCCCCAAGCGCGTGCACCCCGCGCCGGTCCCGCTGGAGTCGCTGACCGGCCTGGACGCGGTCGTCATCTCGCACGACCACTACGACCACCTGGACATGCCCTCCATCGTCGCGCTGGTCCGCAGCGACGCCGTCTTCGCGGTGCCGCTGGGCGTCGGCGCGCACCTGGAGCACTGGGGCGTACCGCCCGAGCGGCTGCGCGAGCTGGACTGGAACGAGTCCACGGAGGTCGCGGGGCTCACCCTGACCGCCACCCCCGCCCGGCACTTCTGCGGACGCGGCCTGCGCGGTCGCCAGCAGACCCTGTGGGCGTCCTGGGCCGTCACCGACGGCACCCACCGCATCTACCACAGCGGCGACACCGGCTACTTCCCCGGCTTCGCGGACATCGGCGCGCAGCACGGCCCGTTCGACGCCACGATGATCCAGATCGGCGCCTACAGCGAGTACTGGCCCGACATCCACATGACCCCGGCCGAGGGGCTGCTGGCGCACAGCGACCTGTCGGGCGGCACGCCCGCGGGCACGATGCTGCCGATCCACTGGGCCACCTTCAACCTGGCCATGCACTCCTGGGCGGTGCCCGCCGAGGGCAGCGTCGCCGCCGCGCGCGAGACCGGGGCGAAGATCGCCACCCCGCGGCCCGGCGCGCCCTTCGAGCCCGCCGACGAACAGCCCGAGGACTGGTGGTGGCGGGCCGTCGCCCTGCCGCCCGCGGGCGGCTGGCCCGAGCGGCCGGAGCACGCGGAGGGGACCGAGCGGATCAACGCACCGGACGGGCCGGAGACCGCCGGGGCTCCCGAGGCCGCCGGAAGCGTGGACGGGGACGCGGGGAACGCGGCGGCCGAGTCCGGCTCCGAGGCCGGGCCCGAGGCCGCTTCCGGCTCCGATTCCGGCTCCGATTCCGAGGACGCCGGTCGTACGGACAGCGGCGACTACGAGGTGGCGCGGCCCAAGTAGGTCAACCCCCCCCCGGCGTCCGGCACCGCGATCTCGTGGAAGCCGAGGCGGTCGTAGAAGGCCCGCGCGGGAGCGTTGGCGGTGAGCATCCCCAGATGCACCGCCGGTACGCCCCTGGCGGCCGGGGCGCCGAGGAACGCCTCCATCAACGCCCGCCCGTGGCCGCCGCGTTGGAAGTCCGGCAGCACATCGAAGTGCAGATGCGCCGGATACGCGGCCAACTCCGGTTGCTGCGCCATCCGTTCCGGGTGGTGCAGCAGCACGGGCCATCGCCTCGCTCGGCGTCCCCGGCTCCCCGGCCGGCTCGGGGAAGCGGTCCGCGACCGTCGGCAGCCACTCGTCGCGGAAGCGCTCGACGAAGGCCGCCGTGTCACCGGTGCCCAGCACGTGACCGACCGCCCGGCCGTGCCCGTCGTCCAGTACGAAGGCCGCCTCCGGCTCCAGCACGGCGTACGGTGCCGCGAAGATCGCCCCCAGCAGTTCGTGGTCCCGCTGCGGATACCGCGCGCTCGCGTCCCCGCCCGCGCCAGCCGCACGCAGGCAGATGTCGTACAGCGCGGGCAGGTCCTCCGGCCTGAACGGGCGTATCGCGGTGGTCACTCGGTCTCCGGAAGCGGGAGGTCGGCGGGCCCCTCGGGGTCGGCGGCGGCCAGGCTCATGAAGGTGAACGCGAAGGCGGCGGGCGCCGCGCGCAGTTGGTGCCGGGGGAGTACGTCGGGGCCGCAGGCCGCGCTGCCCATGCCGTGCAGCGCGTGGTCGAGGTGCACCCACAGCACCTCGGAACGCGTCAACTCGTGGGTGTGCGTGGCCCGGTCGAGTTCCCCGGTGCTCCACGGACGGGCGGTGAACCAGAACGGCGGCTCGCCCTCCACATGCAGCCCGGTGCCGTCCGCGCGGCGCAGCCGCGCCCACCGCACGTCCGCGCGTGCGCCGTTCTCCTGCGGGCGTACGTACGGCGTCTGGAGCCCGTCCACGGTGCCGGTGTACCGGCCGATCCGGGACGCGGCGCGCGTGTCGGGGTACGCCTCGCCGGGCCCGCCGCCGTACCACTCGACGCGGTCCAGGGTCTGGCACAGCCCGAGCCGTACCCCGAGCCGGGGGAGTGGCAGCGTCCAGTCGCCCTCGGGCGTGACCTCGACACCCAGGCGCAGCCGGTCCCCGGTGGCCGTCCAGGTGTAGACGGTACGCAGCGCCAGGTCGGAGGAGGCCGGGGCGACACGGGTGGTGACGGTGAGCGCGTCACCGCCGACGGCCACGGAGACGATCCGGTGCCGCATCCGGTCGAGGCCCAACTCCCGCCACAGCCGGTCCAGTTGCCCCTCGGGATTCCAGTCCGCCCCGCGGTCGTTGTCGGTCGGGGCACGCCACACGTCCAGCACGGGTCCGGTGACCGCCGCGCCCTCCAGATAGCGCAGCGTGCCGTCGGCCGCGTCGAAGACGCCGGGGCCGAGCACGATCAGACCGCCCTCGGCGAGCCGCGGGGAGTGCGGATCGCCGACGCGCGCGGTGGCCGCGTCCGCCGGCGCGGGGGCCGCGAACTGCGTCCATGCCACCTCGTGACCTGACGGCGCCCACGCGGTGTCCTCGGCGAGCACCGCCCGCACCGTCCACCACCCCTCGCCGCGGCCCACCGTCCGCGCCGCCCGCGGCAGTTCGAGCACCGCGCTCTGCCCGGGGCCGAGCGACGGCACCTCGAACCGACCCGCGTCGCTCCGCGCGCCCGCCACCTCGTACGACCAGCGGAACGCCAGATACGACAGGTCGGTGAAGTCGTGCAGATTGGTCACCGTGACCGTGCCGCGCTCCGCGTCGCCCTCGATCCTGACCGGCTCGACGACCTTCTTGTACTCGGTCAGCCCCGGCGACGGCGTGCGGTCGGGGAAGACCAGCCCGTCGCAGACGAAATTCCCGTCGTGCACCTCCTCGCCGAAGTCGCCCCCGTAGGCGAAGTACGACGTCCCGTCCGCGGTGCGCTGCCGCAGCCCGTGGTCGATCCACTCCCAGACGAAACCGCCCTGGCAGCGCTCGTACGCCTCGAACAGCCGCTGGTACTCGCTGAGTCCGCCGGGCCCGTTGCCCATCGCGTGCGCGTACTCGCAGAGGATGAAGGGCAGTTCGCGCCGGTGCTTGTCCAACTGCGCGTCCGCCAGCGGCGGTTCCTCGCGGCGGCCGATCAGCTCGGTCTCGGCGTGGTTGGCGTACATCCGGGAGTAGACGTCGGTGTCGGCGCAGGTGAGGTCGCCCTCGTAGTGGATCGGCCGGGCCGGGTCACGGTGCCTGATCCAGTCCGCCATCGCGGAGAGCCCGGCGCCCGTGCCGCACTCGTTGCCCAGCGACCACATCACCACCGAGGGATGATTCTTGTCCCGCTCCACCATCCGCGCGGCCCGGTCCAGCAGCGCGGGCGTCCATCGCTCGTCGGCGACCGGATTGCCGCGCCAGCCGACCACCTCGAAACCGTGCGTCTCCAGATCGCACTCGTCCATCACCCACATGCCCAGCTCGTCGCACAGGTCGAGGAAGGCCGGATGCGGTGGATAGTGGCTGGTGCGGACCGCGTTGATGTTGTGACGCTTCATCAGCAGCAGGTCGCGGCGCATCGTCTCGCCGTCCACCACCCGGCCGTGGTCGGGGTCGAACTCGTGCCGGTTCACCCCGCGCAGCAGGATCCGGCGCCCGTTGACCTTCAGCACACCGCCCTCCACCGCGACGGTCCTGAAGCCGATCCGCAGCGGTATCCGCTCGCCCTCGGTCGCCAACTCCGCGTCGTACAGCCGCGGTACCTCCGCCGACCACGGCTCCACCGGCACCGTCACCTCCTCACCGGTCGCCAGGTCGAGCCCCAACTCCGGTACGGTCACCGTCCCGCCCGGCTCGCAGTCCACCCGCAGCGTGCCCGTACCGCTCGCGTGGTCGTAGCCGCAGTGCACGAAGAAGTCGGTCACCGCGCCCTCGGGCCGCTCGATCAGCGTCACATCGCGGAAGATGCCGGGCAGCCACCACTGGTCCTGGTCCTCCAAGTAGCTGCCGGACGACCACTGGTGGACCCGGACCGCCAGCACATTGCCGCGCGGGCGCAGCAGTTCGCCGACCTCGAACTCCACCGGCAGCCTGCTGCCTTTGAAGGTCCCCAGCTCCTGCCCGTTCAGCCACACCCGCGCGCACGAGTCGACGCCGTCGAAACGCACCACCGCCGCGCCGCCCGGCCAGTCGTCCGGCAGGTCGAAGGCGCGCAGATGGTCACCGGTCGGATTCTCCGTCGGCACGTGGGGCGGGTCGACCGGGAACGGAAAACGGACGTTGGTGTACGCGGGGCGCCCGTACTCGTGCTCATGGGTGTGCCCCTGGAGCGGCCAGTGCGACGGCACCGTCACCGCGCCCCAGCGCGTCGCGTCGAACCCCGGCTGGGCGAAGGAGTCGTCCTCCGCGTCCGCCGTCGCCGACAGCCGGAAGCGCCAGGCGCCGCCGAGATTCACCCGCCGCGCGTCCGACACCGCCCACCACGCGCGCGGCGCGAGCGCGCCGGTGCCGGGCGACACATCCTCGTAGTACGGAACTACCCCGGACTGTGACGCGTCGCGCATCGTGCTGCTCCTCATGAGGATGCTGGTGGTGTGCCCGCTGTATCGCTTGCGGCTGTACGGGTATGGGGCGGTATCGGGCTGTACGGCCGCCAGGCTCCGCGGCACCCGACGGCGTTGGGACATGCCGGTGGCCTGGTCGGTCACGGATGATTCTCCTGAGGCGAGGGCCCGCGCCGCTAGTCGTCGCGATCAACGAATCCGGTCCGGGGGAGCGGGGAGGCTCCGCGCCGGGCGCCGCGGTGACGTACTGCCTTCCGCCGTAAGGGAGTTGGCGGTACCGGCCGATTTGACCGGCGTACGGCGGCGCTGGGAGCATGCCCGCCCGGGGCGCGGGGGCGGACCCGTGGTGCGGACGAGGGGGCGCTTCACCATGACGGACTTCACGACCGTTGATGTCGCGACGGCGTATGCCGGGACCGGCCGGGGGCCGGCCGCTGCGGCCGAGCCGATCAGCGGGCTCAACGGCGGCTCCGCGCTCCTCCTCATCTCGGTGGTGGTCGTGGCCGTCGCAGCGGTCGCCGTGATACCGCTGATCATGGATGTGCGGCGGGCCACGGCCTGGCGCCAGCAGATCACCGACCGGCTGCTCGAGGACGCGGCCCACGACCACGAGGTACGCGACCTGCTGCGCGACCTCCGCGAGCCGCGCGGCGTCCGCGGTCTGACCCGCAGCGTCATCGCCGTCCTCATCCTCGCGCTCGTCGCCTTCGCGCTGGCCGTCGCGATGCTGTCGTCGGGCGCCGACTCCGGCGACCTCCGCAAGACCATCGTCACCTCGCTGATGACCGTCCTCGCCACCGTCTCGGGCTTCTACTTCGGCTCGCTCGGCGCGCAGAACAGCGCGGAGGACGCGCGGCGGCAGGTGGGGCGCTCGTCGGCGGCGCCGCCGAAGCCGGGCGCCTCCGGCGGGGGTGCCGCCGGGGGGAGCAGCGGCAAGGGGGCGGTGCCGCCCGCGCCGGGGCCGGGCACGCCGGGTGGTCCGGGCGCTGTCGGGTCTCCTGGCGGTCCGGCTGCTCCGGCGGGTCCTGGCGCGTTCGAGGGCGGGCCCGCCGCCGCGCAGCCGACGCCCCCGGCGGGCGTGCCGCAGCAGGGGGCCGTACCGGCGCCGGAGGGCGGGCACGGGGTCTGAGGAGTTCTCGCCGAGGCGCTCAGGCCGCGCGCCGGGCCGCTCCGACCGCGCTCGGCCGCTCCGACCGCGCGCTCGGCCGCTCAGGCCGCGAGCCGGAGCCCGAGACCGAGGCCGGGCGCGTACGGGCCGAGGCTTTCGGACCGCGGTCCGGGCGGTAGGGGGGCGAGGCCGGACCTTTCCGACCGCGCCCGGGTTTGACGGTCCTCAGCTCCAGGCTCTCGGACCGCGCCCCCGGCCTTACCCCCCCCGTGCCCCGCTCGTACGGTTCCGGCCTCGGGCCGCGTGCGGGCGTTGCCGCCCTCCCCACGCCCCTTCGCGGGTCAGACCCGCAGGAACGCGTCGATCCGGGCCCGTAGCGACTGCGCGTCCAGGCCGTGTCCGGCCACGTGCTCCTGCCAGGTGCCGTAGTGGCGCAGTTCGGCGCGCCGGGTGCCGAGCGCGAGCACGCGGTGCGGGACGTCGGCCAGCGCCTCGGCGGCGTGCGCCGACGACGTACCGGCGAGGTAGGGCTCCACGACGACGAGGTCGGCCGCATCGGTCCGAGCGGTCGCCTCCCGTACGGTGGCCGCGTCGAACGGCCGTACGGTCGAGGCGTACAGCACCGTCACATCGCGCCCGGCCGTCGCGTCGAGGACGGCGTCCAGCATGGGCCCGACGGCCAGGACGACCCCGGCGCGCCCTTCGCGCAACACCTGGAAGCGGCCGGGCGAGACGGGTCGCGGCGCCACGTTCGAGTGATCGCTGAGCCGTACGTAGACGCGGCTGTCGCCGTCCGCCGCCGCGTGCCGCAGCAGCGCGTCGGCCTCGTCGGGGTGCCCCGGCACGTGGACGGTCCAGCCGTCGAGCGTGTCGAGCAGCGCGACGTCGCCCGGCGCCTGATGCGTACGCCCGCCCGCGGCGATGTCGTACGAGGCCCCCGCGCTGACCAGGACCGCGCCCACGCCCTGGTGTCCGATGTCGAGCTTGACCTGCTCGAAGGCCCGCTCGGTCAGGAAGCTCGCGAAGGTGTGCGCGATCGGCCGCAGCCCGGCGAGCGCCAGCCCGCCCGTCGCCCCGACCAGCAACTGCTCCCTGATCCCGACGTCGATCACCCGGTCGGGGTGGGCGCGGGCGGCGTCGCTGAAGCGGTCCGAAGAGATCACGGCGAGGACGACGGCCAGCCGCGGATCGGAGTCGAGCAGTTCGGTGGTGACGGCGGCGAACCGCTCCCGCATGGTGTCCATGGAATCCCCAGTCATGTCGTTTCTTCGCCTGCGCTCAGTCGCGGTCGCGGCCGCGGTCTCGGCCTGTCCTCGGCCTCGGCCTCGGTCGCGGCCTCGGTTGCGGTCTCGGCCGATGTCGCTCGGGTGTCGACGCTCGGGTGACGTCGCTCGTCGTCGCTCGTGGACCCGGCGGTCACTTCGGCTCGACGCGGGCGACCACGGCGCGCGGCCGTCCCGGATGCGGCGCGGTGAACGCCTCGTACAGCGCGGCATGGTCCCGGCCGTCCACGGTCACCGCGGACCAGCCCTCGGCGGCGAACCGCGAGGCCAGCCCGCCGGGCCAGCCGTACGTGGCCGAGGCGTTGTCGACCGCGACGACATGGAGCCGGTCGAGGCCGACCGCCCCCGCGTACTGCACGGCCTCGTGATTGCTGCCCTCGTCCATCTCGGCGTCGCCCACGAGCACCCATACCGCCGGTTCGTTCAGCCCCTGGGCCCGCAGCCCCAGCGCGCTGCCCACCCCCAGACCGAGCCCGTGCCCGAGCGACCCGGAACCGATCTCCGCGCCCGGTACGAGCGTGCGGTCCGGGTGGTGGCCGAGCGGGGAGTCGTACGTCCCGAAACCGGCCAGCCACGCGTACGGGATGAAGCCCTTGGCGGCGAGAACGGCGTAGTACGCCATCGGGCCGTGGCCCTTCGACAGCAGGAAGCGGTCCCGGTCCGGGGCGTCGGCGCTCTCGGGCCCGACCCGCAGTACCCGGTCGTACAGCACCCACAGGACGTCGAGGGTGGACGTGGCGGCGGTGTCGTGCTTCTCGTCGCCGGTCATCCGTGACATCAGGTGGCGCAGGTCGTCGTACCCGTAGCGCTCGGGCTGTTCTGAGTGGCCGGACGGCCCCGTGCGGTGCGTCATCGTCATGGGACGACCTTGCAACTTCAAGCCGACTTGAAGTCAAGCGTATGCTGGGCCGATGTGACCCTCTCCACCCGTGACCTGCTGCCCATCGGCGAGCTTTCGGCCCGCAGCGGCATCGCCGCCTCCGCGCTGCGCTATTACGAGGACCTCGGGCTGATCCACTCCGAGCGCACCTCGGGCGGACAGCGCCGCTACCGCCGCTCCACGCTGCGCCGGCTCGCCTTCATCCGCGCCGCCCAGCGCATCGGGCTCTCCCTCGACGAGGTCGGCGCGTCCCTCGCCCGGCTCCCCGTCGACCACGTCCCCACCACCGCCGAATGGAACGGCGTGGCCCGGTCCTGGGAGCAGCGCATCGACGACCAGATCGCCGAGTTGCGACGCCTCAAGGCCAAGCTGACCAGCTGCGTCGGGTGCGGCTGTCTCTCCCTGACGCGCTGCGGTCTCTACAACGTCGACGACGCGGCCGGGGCGGCGGGCCCCGGCGCCCGCTATCTGCTGGGCGACACGCCTCCCGATACGGCTTCCGCGTCCTCGCCGTCTGACGCGTCCTCCCCGTCTGACGCGTCCGACGCCCCCGTTACGCCCTGAGGGCCCCAGTCGGGGCGATCCCCGTGGAGGCCCCCGACCGTCGGGAGTCCGTCACCCGCAGGCGTCACGCGCGGGCCGCCGACTAGATGCCCTCCATCTTGAAGGGGTCGTGCTCCGCGAGCAGCTTGTCGAGCCGCGCCTGGTCCACCCGGCTCACGACCTGCCCGACCTCCTGCCGGTCGCGCACCACCTTCGCCAGCGTGAACGCCGCCGTCACCACATAGAGCAGCCCCAGCCCCAGAAACGCCCGCTCCCATCCCCCCACCGGCAGATACGCCACCCCGACCACCATGGCCCCCAGCGCCACCGCGAACGAGATCGCCGCCTGCGCCGCATACGCCGCCGTCGTCTCCTGCTGTATCGGTTTCGTCATGCCCCGACCTTCCCCCGGCCCCGCCCCGCCCCACATGAGTACCCCTACTCAACTCCCCCCGCCCCGGCCCCCACCCCCTCTGCGCACAAACACCCCCCGAGGTGCGGTATCGTTCTCGTGCACGGTCACCCGGGGCCACCACCCCGACCGACCAAGCACCGGGACGTGGCGCAGCTTGGTAGCGCACTTGACTGGGGGTCAAGGGGTCGCAGGTTCAAATCCTGTCGTCCCGACGGTGCACGAAGGGCCCGCTGGACTGGCATAGAGCCAGGTCAGCGGGCCTTCGCCGTTGTCGGCAACGGTTTCCATGTGACGTGCCGTCAGGGTTCTGGGGACCAATTGGGGACCACAAGTGCGGAAAATCCGCAGGTCAGGCCGTTTTCGGTCCGTTTCAAGATCATTGTGCGGGGCCTGGTTGTGGGTTTCCTACAAGCCCCGGAGTGTTCGCCCGTGGTTCGGCGGGGGTGGGTAGGCCGGGCTTCGTGGTGAGGTGGGTGCTGAGGTTGTGGCCGGCGTGGATCACGGGCCGCAGGTCGGGGTGGAGGTAGCGCTGGGTGGTCTGCGGGGAGCCGTGGCCGGCGATCAACCGCAGGACGTGCAGGGGGACTCCGGCGTCCGCCATCCTGGTCAGTCCGGTGTGGCGCAGGTCGTGGCGGCGCAGGTGTTCGTAGCCGAGTGAGTTCACGACGTCGTCCCAGTGGGTGGCGTCGCGCAGGACGGCGGTGGTGATGCGTCCGCCGCGGGGTCCGGTGAACAGGCGGGCGTCGGGCCGGCCGCCTGCAGCGAGCACGCGCTGGGCGACCATCGGGCGGACCTCCTGGATGAGGGGGACGCGGCGGGCGGTCTTGCCTTTGGTGTTCTTGTCGGCGAGGCCGCCGGGGGAGGGGGTGGTCTGGCGGCGCACGGTCCAGATCCAGTTGGTGAGGTCGATGTCTTGCACGCGGACGCCGGAGACCTCGCCGATACGGGCGGCGGTGCACGCGGCGAACGTGACGGCGTCGCCTCAGCCTGGGTGCTGGTCGGCCGAGCGGGCGACCAGGGCCACCGAGAGTTCCTGCAAGGCGGCCCAGTCGCGCAGGGCCAGGGAGCGGGGGTCGTCGAGTTCGTCCTCGGCGAGCTGGTACTGGCGCTGCCAGTCCTTGATGCGGGCGGGGTTGGCGGTGATCAGTCCGTCGCGGACGGCCTGTTCCATGACGCGTACCAGGACGGCGAGGGTGTTCTTGACGGTGGAGCGGCCCTCGCCGTCGGCGATCCAGGCGTAGGTGGTGCGGTCGACCGCGCCGTTGGTCACCATGGTCACCGGCAGATGCCCGAGCGCGGGCACGACGCGCAGCCGCCAGCCCGCCAGGTAGGGGTCGGTGGTCTTGGGCTCCAGTCCGCGCAACGCCAGCGTCATATGGGTGCTGCCGTACTCGGCGAGGGTCTGGGTGGCGGTGGCCGGGTTGATGCCGCAGGCTGCGGAGGCGAGCAGAGAGTCGATCCACTCCTGCGCCGCGTCTTGTGTCGGGTGCATCTGGGCGACCGATCGCCGGCGCTTTGTCTGGGGGTCGGTCCAGCGGACACGAGCCTTGTAGGGGAGCTTACGGCCGGGACGGTGCTCGATGTCCTCCGACAGGGTCACGGCGATGGGGAGTTGGTGGCGGTAGGGCAATCAGGCCGCCCTTCGCCGGGCGCCGGGTGTCGTGCGCCGCTCGTGCAGCCAGGTCTGCAGGTCGCCTGCGTCGTAGAGGACGACGCGCTCGGACAGGCGGATGAACGGCGGTCCCTGCGGAGGTCGCTCAGCGCGCCAGCGCCGCACGGAGGACGGGTCGACACGGAGGAGCCGGGCGATCTCCTCGGTGGTCAGCAGCCGCGGGGCCTGCGGGCGGGGCGGGTCGGCTTCGGCGGCGGGGCAGGCTGCCTCGGCGTTTGTCACGGGTACGGCGGGGTCTTGCGGCATGCACTTCCTTGGCGTCGGCTCAGGGCTGAGACACGGCAACGGGCGGGAGAACGCGCAGAGTCCAGCCGTTGAGACGGATGCCCTCCCGCTGGGGAGCACCCGTTGGCCGGCCTGCGGTTCACTGTCCATCTTCATCAGGAAATGCGTTTTGCCTGACGGCATTTTCCGTGTTATCGCCCTCGTGGAGACGCCCGACGCCCCTCGGGCGGAGGCTGTGACGGCTGGCCTCATCCGTGCGCGGGCGACCGGGTTGGTCGTGTCACCAGCGGGCTGGGACGACGATGTGCACAGGGTCAGGGGCAGGCGGTACGAGCGCAGGCGGCACGGACATCGCCCGGTAGTGCGAGCAGCGTTTTCAACGGAACGCTCGGGATCGCGGATGCCGCCACGGCATCAACGCGCAGGGAAACAGTGCCGCTAAAAACAGCAACGGCTCCGGAGGCCGGAGCTCCTTCCGGAGTTTCCGCAGGTCAGAGTGTTATCTGGCGCTTCGTCATGCGCTCTGCGCCACAAATACGCCACACACTCCGGGCGGCGGGGCGGTGGCGGGCGGGTATGTCGGGGTGGTGCCGGGCAGGCCGGCGGTGGTCATACTGGGCGTCCCTCCTCTTAGGTGAGGCAGTGGAGCCTGGGACAGCCGTCGAAGCCGCCAAGCACAGCGGCTGTCCCGGGGCGTAGCTAGGGCCGCTCTCCTGCGGGGTGCAGGGTGCGGGTGGCGTAGTGCAGGCGCAGGCCGGCGGAGTCGATGACGAACGCGGCCGCCTCTTCGAGCAGGCCGGACACCTCGCGGTCCTGGTCCTCGTTCTGCTCCTGGTCGTCCTCGATGCGGTCGGCGACGCGGCCGGCGACGGCCAGGAGCTGCGCGAGGCTGCCGAACACCCCGGCCTGCGGGTCGTCCTCGCGGAACAGCTCGCGCAGGATCTCCGCCAGCGTCTCCGGGTCGGCCAGGTCGGCCAGGCCGTCCTCGAGCTGCTGCAGCGCCGTCAAGGCGATGCCGACCGACGCGCGGGCACGGCCGATCCGCGGGTCCTCGGCATCCGCCCCGGGGCCGGTGGCGGTCACCGGGCAGCTCGCGTGGCGAGCCAGGTGGTAACGAGCGCGGCGGCGACGCCGATCGCGCGGTGCGCGGCTTCGTCCAGCTCCATCAGCGCCGTCCCCGGACCCGAGAGCTCCGGGGCCGCGTCGCCGGGCTTGCGCACCGCGGTGGCGTGGTCGATGTATCCGGTCTTCCCGGCCCGGTCGGCGAGTGTCGGTAGGTTCCGATATTCGAGCGTGCGGAATAGAGCAACGAGGCCCATGCCTCCAGCTCGGCAGGGACACGGTGCCGCAGGAGGCGCAAGGGGCCGGAGCCTGCTGTCCCTGGGCTACTCGGTAGCGTCCTTCTGGTGAATCTCAACCTCTTCAACGCTGTGCCCGACGGCCTGACTCAGCGAGCTCGATCGTTCGTCCAAGCTCACGGAGTCAAAGTCGACGTCAGGCACGTCGAGGACCACAGACAGTGGTGGCTTGAGCGAGAAATCCCGGCCGCGGTCATCGACCGGATGGCTGCCTATGAGGAGCGCTGGGGCGGTCTGGTCCTACCACCGGCATCCCAGTACGACGGCGGCCCGAGGTACCTCGAAGCGGACTCCCCAGAAGGCTCTGAATCTGAAGGTTGGTGGTTCGAGGCCGGGATGCAGCGGACCGCAGTCCCGTACGGGTTCATGATCGGGCCGTCTGGCGAGTTCGGCATTCATGCAGGTCAGTGGGCGCCCCTCCATGCCACCGTCGAGGGCTGGGTGGAGTCGCTCGCGCTGACGCACCACGCGTCCATGTGGGCGAAGCAGATCAGCAAGGTCACCGGCGACGATGTCGATGGCATCGCGCTGGACGGGTTCGAGCCGGTGCGCGAAGTGATGGGCCTCGCCGACACTTGGTGGCGAGGAGCCGACTCACTGGTCGCGGTCTATACAGGTGAGGCCGAGGCCCTCTCCTTTCCGCGGGGCCGCACTGCGTTGATCTACTCCGGCTTGGATGAGTGGGGCCTGCGAGGAGGCGTCAAGGACAGCACCATCTGAGGACGTCAAAGGTGATCCAGAGTCTCGCCAGTGTCTGATCTGCGGGCCACCTCGGCTGCGTAGGCGGCTCTGACGGCTCCTGCTGCCCATCGGTCGACAGCGGCGGGGCTGATGCCGAGGAGGCGTTCGAGGACGCCCGCCGGCATCGTGGTGCAGATGTCGAGCAGGGCCGCGCAACGGCCGGACTCGGAGGGAAGCCCGATCTTCCGGAGTCGGGCGAGGAGCTGGCCGCTGGTCAGGTGCTTTCCCGGCTGCTGGGTCGGGAAGAGCCAGGGTGTGTTGGACTCGTTCGCCGTCACAGTGTGCTGGTGATCGTCGGCGATGTCGACGAGTCGGAGGACCAGGGTGTCCAGGGGCGGCGGCAGCCTCAATGGAATCTCGTGGAGTTGAAGGGCGACGCCCTTGTCGTCCTGGATGACGTGTGCGGTGGTCAGTCGGCAGGTTCGGGCGGGGGTCTGGCCATAGAGCAGGACCATCAGCCCGGCGCCGCGGTCTTTCGTCTCGACCGAGTCGTCGTTGAGGAGCCGACGGGCAATGCTCCAGCGTGTGTCAGCGTCCAGCGGGAGGTGGGAGACGCGCCGGGGGCGGGAGGGGATGTTGATGTTGGAGGCGAACTTGCTGCGGACTGCCCAGGTGACGAACGGTGCGGCGGTGTAGGGGCCTTGGTGGTCTTCGGAGGTGAGCCAGAGGTCGATGTGTGCTTGCAGGCAGGTGGCCAGAGTTTCGCCCTGGTCCTTGATCCAGTCGAGCAAGGCGATGGCCTTGACGATCTGGGTCTGTGAGGGGCCCCGAAGTTTCCGGACAGGCACCCAATAGGGTTGTCCTGAACAAGGAAACGAGGAAGAAGTGGCGCCACCCAGTAAGTACTCGCCG
>NZ_JBIBHM010000027.1:0-35966 GCF_042957025.1 Streptomyces sp. NPDC008139 | reverse complement strand
GCCGGCTCACCCCCATCGAATACGAGACCGTCATGACCACACCGGCCTACCAGGCCGCGTGACCCAACCTGTCACCCGCCCCTGCACCAGCCCCCGTAGCGGAAGTCGACCTCGATGTCCGTCAGCGGTGGCTGCCAGTCCACCTTCGGCAGCGGATTGGCCTTGAGGCGGTCGCACGCGACTGCGTAGACCAAGGCGTTGTTAAAGACCATCCGCTTGCGCCGGACGGTGTTCTCCGCGGCGTCGCCGCCGTCGAGCTTCCGCGAGATCGCGCCGAGTGCTCTGCGGAGGTTCTCCTGCCTGACGGCATCGGCCAGCGGCAGCGAGTGGCATGCGATCCACGCCAACCCGGCCGCCATGTCCGCTGGAGGTTCCTCTGCATCCCTGCGCGGCACCCACGCGCCATCTCCGCCCCGGGTCATGCGGAACGCCCACGACAACAGCGCGCCCCGCAGACCCGGCGGAGTGTGACCCCGCGTCGATGGCATCGTGAGAGCCATTGTCACGGTGGCGAGAGCGTCGGCGATGCCCGCCCGGTGCTTCGCCGAGACGCGCGGCCACTTCACCTGCGCGTACTCCACGGCATGCTCGAACCACGTGACCTTGTTCCTCGTCCGCAGCTCCCCGACCGGCAAACCCGTAGCGGTGTCGAACTGCTCGCCCAGCCGCAGCGCGGCCATCAGCTCGGCACGCCGCCCATCAGCCTGCGCCTCGAACTGATAACTCTCACTGTGATCCGTACCGCCGACACGCCACCGCACACGGAACTGCCGCAGGCGGCCCGGCCAGGCATGGAGCTTGTAGATACGCACGTCGAAAGTCAGCACACCCACCCACCAGTACTCGTCGACTGCCGAACAGCGAGCAGGGGCAGGCCACGCCGACCCCTGCCGCACGAGGCGGGAGAGTTCGAGCTGAGTGAAGACCTCGGCCAGCTCACCTACTTTGCGGGTACTGCGTCCGGGTAGCGGTCGATCCAGGACAGGCCGCTGCGGTCGAGGAGGTGCTGGGCCCGGGTGACGGCCACGTAGGCCAGGCGGGCTTCGGCGCTGTCGACCGGTTCCGGGATGGGGTTGCCGTCGGGGCCGAGTTGGTCGGTGTCCTTGGGTGGGGGGAAGTCGGAGGCGATCTGGACGCGCGGCCATTCACGCCCCTTGGCCTTATGAGCGGTGGAGACGGTGACCTGGCAGGCCGTCTCGTCGTGCAGCCGGTCGACCGCGGTCAGAATCTCGTGGACTCCGTGCTTGTCGACGAGGTCGACCAGGGGCTGCAGGTCGCCGCCTGCGGGATCATAGGCGGCGTAATCCTGGACTGCGCCCCAGGTGGGGAAGAGCACCAGTTCGGGATGAGCGGTGCGGCGGCCGTCCTTCAGGTCGCCGGCGGCCAGCGCCAGGGCGCGCAGGGCTCCTCCCCCGCCGACCAGGGAGGTCCGCAGGCCGGCCTGCAGCAGGTGCATGACCTCGTTCATGGCGCCGACGTTGGTGCGGCACAGCACCGCGTCGGGCGTCTGGCACGGTCCGATCGTCGTGGGAACCTGGTCGGTACCGGTCAGGCGGATCGGGGCGCCGGCGGCTGACAGCCAGCGGTTGGCCTCCTGGGCGAGGACCGGGCCGAAGCGGAACGAGCGGGACAGCGCCAGTGGGGTGCCGTCGAAGCCGGTCATCACGTCGCGGGCGCCGCGCCAGGTGTAGATGGCCTGGGCGGAGTCGCCGACCATGACGAGTTGGGCGTGGTCGCGCTGGTTGAGGAAGACCTGCTCGACGACGGGGTTGGTGTCCTGGGCCTCGTCCAGGAGCAGGAAGTCGCAGCCGATGCGGGGGCCGGTCAGGGCCCACAGTTTCAGGTAGTGGTCGTGCTCGAAGCGAACCGTGGTGCCATCGAGGTCCATCAGGTCGTCCCACGCTTTCTTCGCGTAGGGCATGACGTGAGTGGCGAGTTCACGGCGCAAGCCGGTGTCGTCCAGGCCGCGCAGGGGTGGTACGTGGCGGTGGGTGATGGCGGGGTCGGCGGAGTGGCAGAAGCGGGCTACGGTGCGCAGGACGGTGTGGGACAGCACGCGGGGGGTGATGTCGTGCGGGCCGATGCGGACCGGTCGGGTGATGCCGAGGTCCTGGCCGCTTCTCCAGGCAGGTCGGCGGGGGGGCGTTGAGCCGGTGTCGGTAGCGGTGTCCAAGAGCTTGGTAGGCCAGCGAGTGGGCGGTGGTGCAGGTGACCGTGGCGGGGAAGCGGGCCGCCGCGTCGGAGGCGATGGCGCGGTTGTAGGCCAGGTAGCGGCCGCGACGGACCGTGCCCGCGGCGAGCAGGGCCAGAGTGGTGGTCTTGCCCGTGCCGGCGCCGGCCTGAATCGCCAGGTGGTCGCCTGCATGGAATGCGGTGGCGGCGGCTTCCTGCTCGTCGGTGGGGGTGGGGGTGGGTGCTGCGGTTTCCATTTGCGTGTGCGCCTCAGGGGTCAGGGGTTGGCGGGGCGGGCCTGGCACGCGGGTGTGACGGTGTTCGTGGCGAGTGAGAGGGTCGAAAGGGTCCAGACGGCCAAGGCCATCTCCAGGGTGGCAAGGCCGTGGGGTGGGCAGCGCTGGGCGTGCCAACGCAACTGCTCGCCGTACGGCAAGGCGGACAGGTGTAGACAGCCGTGCCCAGGCCCCCATCGCCGGCCGGATAAGCGATCCCGGAGCTGACGTGCCACCGGCTGTTCTCGGGAACCGCGGCGATGGGTGCTTCCCCGGGTGCAGCGGAACTGGCCGCCGGTCGGCCCGGCAGTACCGCTCCGCGGTGTGGCCGCAGTCGCGGCAGCGGCCGACCTGGCCGCAACGCAGAAGCCGGGCGCGGGCGTCGGGGGTGGCCCGCAGACCGCAGCGGAGACAGGGCGAGGTGCGGCTGCCGTCCCAGTGGCGGCGCGGATGACGGTCGGGCGTGTTGTGCATGCCGGTGAACATCGCAGCCGACACGCCGCGCCACGCGGACCGGGGCCGTTCCTGTCCCCCACCCGGACGAGGTCTTCCGCTCAGGCGTTCTGACGCTCGGACACCTATTCGCGTGCGATCACCGCTTCGGCTACACCCCCGCAAGACTTCCCACGGTCTTTTCGCCGGGCGCCGGGTGGTGTTTCTAGCCGGCGGGCGGGCCCGGCAGTTCGTGGCCGGCGCACATGCTGCCCAGAAGATGATCGAAGGACACGCCCAGCGCGTGGGCCAGGGCATGCCAGGTGTTGAGGGTGCCGACGGTGCGACCCTGCTCGATCTCGATCAGCGTGCGCCGCGACAGACCGGTCCGCTCGGCGAGCTGGTCGTAGGTCCAGCACGCGTCCGCCCGCAAACGCGCCAGCTCCATGCGGAGGGCGTCGAAGTCCGGATCGGGCGGGAAGATCGTCACCCGTCCATCCGAAGGTGCAGACCCCTGCACTGTCAGTGCAGGGGTCTGCCCTACTTGTGCGCACGCGGGGGAACTCCACGAGAAGGCAGAGGTCTGCACTACGGTGTCGGCGCGCCGGCGCCACCCGTCCCGGCGGCCGCAGCCCGGCGCGGACCACCGCGGCGGCACCAGAAACAGGAGGACGCACCCGATGGAGCCCGGCCTGGCCGCTTCCCTTCCGCAGCGCATCTGGACGGTCGCCATCGCCACCCGCTCCGGCGCGTCCGGTGCCGCGTGCGGCACCTGCGGACCCATCTCCTCAGCGGGCCCGGCGCTGCGTTCCGCCGCCCTCCATCATCTGGCCCTCCACGCCCTCCGCGACGTCACTCCCCCGCACCTGAGGGTCTGCCAGTGCGGCCGCCGCGGCTGTCCCTGGCATGGCCGGCACCGCGGCTGCGCGGGTCCAGTGCTCCTCACGATCACCTGCACTCCCACCGCGGGCACATGGCGGCTGGCCGACCTGTGCCGCCAATGCGCCATCACCACACCCCACACCGCCGCCGTTCCCCAGCATGCCCCCACCCCCGGCCGGAACCGAGCGGCCGCCGACCGTACCGCGGAGGAAGACGAGGAACAGTCACTGGCCTGGGAAACCGCCTGCCCGTCCTGCGGAGCCCATGACGGAACGTGCACATGGGCCTGCCCCTCGCTGTGAGCACAACGCCGGCACCCCCGACAGCAGGCCACCGCTCGCAGGAATGCCGCGGCAGCCTGCTCATGACGGCCCGCACGGTGGCCCCCGAGGAGCTCCCGTCCTTGCTGTGTTCCGCCAGGGCGCAGGCCAGCCCCGAGTCCGGTTTCCTCCTGTGACCCAAGCGCTTGTGGTGGTTCGGCCATAACGGCAGCCCTCATATTCGGGTTCGCTGCCGCAGCCTCCGGCGTTCGCCTGGTACGGAAGCCGGGGTGCAGGGCCGCCGGTTGTCGCCCTTCGCCGGGAGCCTTCTCGCGGCGAAGGACCACGCGTCCGCCAGCGGCTGGTGGCGCCCGGATGTCGCACAACCGGCGGAGGCGTAGGACAGTCTGATCTTTTTCGGTATTTCATCTGCATACCTGCTGATGTATGGGGATCATGGATCAGCTCCTGGACGGGTGCCGGCAGCGCCTTTACCGACCCGGCCGCTCGGGCCAGGGGTGTCAGACCCGCGCGGGCGCCCGCCCCGGCACCGCGCGGCACACCGCAGGCAGGGGCGGGCAGGAGCGGACAGGCAATGGGGCTGCGTACCGATCAGGTGTGGGCAATACCGCAACGCTGGCAGGGCAACACCGCGCGCCAGTTGCTCGTCCCGGCCGGCACCCTGGAGGTGGCCGACAGCCCCGAGGGACGTGTCGTGCACAGCGTCTTCGGGCGTTGGCGGGCTGTCGCGGACGGCACGGACGGCACGGACGGCACCAACGATCTGACCGCGCTACTGCCCGACAGGCCGGACGGCGTGGTGGGGTGGGGCGGGCAGCGGCAGGCCAGCGCCCCGCAGACCGTACTGGATTCCTATACCGGCACCCTGCAGTTGCACGACCTGGTGCGTGAGGGCGGTCTGAGGCCGCCGCAGGCAGGCGCCCTGCATGCGGTGATCGGTTACTGGTACTCGCAGTTGCCTGAGCCGGGTCTGGTGGTCATGCCGACCGGGACGGGCAAGACGGAGACCATGCTGACAGTGCTGGTGGCGTGCCGCCTCACGCGGTTGCTGGTGCTGGTGCCCAGCGTCGCGCTGCGCGACCAGATCGCGGGCAAGTTCGAGTCGCTGGGCATCCTGCAGCAGCAGGAGATCGTCGCCGCGGGTGCGCTACGTCCGTGCGTGGGCCGGGTAACGCACCGTTTCACCGATCCGGAGCAGGCGCAGGCGTTCGCGGCGGCGTGCAACGTGGTGGTGGCCACGCCGAGCGTCCTGCATCACTGCACGCCGGAGGCCCGTGAAGCGCTGCTCTCGCAGTTCAGCCATCTGGTCGTCGATGAGGCGCACCATGCTCCGGCCTCCACGTGGACGAGTGTGATCCAGCGCTTCGAGGACCGGCGGGTGCTGCTGTTCACCGCGACGCCGTTCCGGGAGGACGGCAGGAAGATCCCCGGGCGGACCATCTTCCGCTATCCGCTGCGCCAGGCTCAGTCCGAGAACTACTTCACCCGCATCGACTACCGGGCGGTGCTCTCCCTGGAAGGCAACGACCGGAAGGTCGCCGAACTCGCTGTGGCACGGCTGCGCGCCGACCTGGAAGCCGGGTTCGACCACCTGCTGATGGCACGCGTGAACACCGTCAAGCGGGCCCAGGAAGTCTGCGAGCTGTATCGGGAGGTGGCCGACGATCTCGGCCCGGTGGCGCTGTATGACGGCCTGTCGGCCGCGGCCCGATCGGCGGCGCTGGAGGGTATGCGGGAGCGCAGCAGCCGGGTCGTGGTGTGCGTGAATATGCTCGGCGAGGGCTTCGACATGCCCGAGTTGAAGGTGGCTGCGGTGCACG
Organism: Streptomyces sp. NPDC008139; assembly: GCF_042957025.1. NCBI lineage: Bacteria > Bacillati > Actinomycetota > Actinomycetes > Kitasatosporales > Streptomycetaceae > Streptomyces > Streptomyces sp. NPDC008139. The sequence continues at coordinate 30,104 of NZ_JBIBHM010000027.1, read as the reverse complement.
ACGTGCGCAAGAGCCTCAGCCCGATGGTCCAGTTCATCGGGCGGTTCACCCGCACCTCGGCGGGTGCGGGCGGCCGGATCGGCACCGCGTCGGTATTCGTGGCCCGCGACCCGGCCGTGGCGCTGTCTCCCTTGCGTGATCTGCTGAAGGAGGACGCGGACTGGAACCTGCTGCTGCACGACATCACCGAGCACAGTGCCGTGCGCAGTGAGGAACTCAGCGAGTTCGACGCCTCCTTCCACGGCGTGCCGGCCGACATGGCCGTCAGCATCCTGGAGCCGAAGATGAGCGCGGTGGCGCACCGCGCCCCGACCGGCACATGGGATCCGCAGGCCGCCCTCGGCCGGTACGGCGAGGAGCGGGTGCTCGGGCAGAGCATCGCCACCGGCGCCGACGGTCGGCTGGCCTGGTTCGTGGTGGAGCACCGCACCCTGGTCGACTGGGGTGCCCCGCAGTTCCTAGAGCAGATCCTCTATGAGCTGATCATCATGTACTTCGACGACCGGCGGCGGCTGCTGTACATCTACGGTTCCCATAAGAGGGGCGACTACAAGGAGTTGGCTGCGAGGGTTCTGGGCGGTGGGAGCCGGCCCGTCAAGGGGCTGGAGACCTTCCGGGTGTTCGCCGGCCTGGAGCGGGTGGTGGCCACCAACATCGGCCTGCTGGACGCCCGCGGCCACTTCAACCGGTTCTCGCTGCTGGTCGGCAGTGACGTCTTCGAGGCACTGGACACCGCGGCGCGGCAGAACCGCAGCCAGACCCACATCATGGCCTCCGGCTTCGACGACGGCACCAAAGTCACCGTGTGCGCGGCGCTGTCGGGGCGTTTCTGGTCGCCGCGCACCGCCCCGAGCCTGTTGGCGTGGATGCGGTGGTGCGACGAGCAGGGCGGGAAGATCCTCGACTCCAGCGTCGACCTGGAGAACGTGATGGCCGGTTTCATCATCCCCGTCGAGCAGACCGAACGCCCCCCGTACCCCCTGCTCGGCCTGGAATGGCCCTGGCAGTGGCGCGCCGGCCTGAGCGAGGGCCCGCCGGTCTCCTACAACGGCCACTCCCACCCCGTCGCCGACATCGGCTTCCGCGTCGACGACTTCACCCCGCACGGACCGTTGCGGTTCTCCCTGGTCTCCCCCACCTGGCAGATCCCCTACAGCGCCGAGTTCACCGACCGCGGCCTGGTCTACTCCCCCCTGGACCAGGACGCCGCAGTGGTCAACCAGCGTGCCACCGTCCCCGCTGGCGAATGGATCAACAAGCACAAGCCGTACCTGTACTTCGCCGGCGACCGCCTACTGACCCCCAACGACCGCCTGCACGCCCCGCGCACCGACCTCCCGCCCTTCGACCTGTCCCTGCTGCAGCCACTGCGCTGGAACGGGGTAGACATCCGGGTGGAGTCCATGGGCCCGACCCGGCTGCCGCGCTCCGTGCAGCACCACATGTCCCTGCATTTGAGCGCACAGCAGCACTTCGACGTCCTACTGGACGACGACGGGCCCGGCGAAGCCGCCGACCTCGTCGGCATCACCTCCGACGAGGTCGACATCACGATCACTCTCGTGCACTGCAAGTACTCCTCCGAGGAAACGCCCGGCGCCCGCGTCGGAGACTTGTACGAGGTGTGCGGCCAGGCCGCCCGCGGCGCGAAATGGCGCGAGTACGGCATCGAAGCACTACTGCACCGCCTGGACCGCCGCGCCGCCAAGTACGCCGCCCGCAACCCCGGGAACTCGCCCTACCTGATCGGCAGCATCGACGAGCTGTACCGCATCCGCGAACGCGCACCCCACCTACGGCCCCACATCAACACCGTCATCGCCCAGCCCGGACTCTCAGCAGCCGCGTGCAGCAGCGAACAGCAGCGCCTGCTGGCCGGCGCCCACTCCTACGTACGAGCCCTGACCAAAGGCACCTTCACCGTCTACTGCAGCGCCTGAGACCCATCGTCTCGGGCGCCCCAACCTCCCCTTCACATGCCGCGGCTACCGCCTAAAGTCTCGGCCCGTACGCCAATTACTGCTTCCTCTGTCAGGTTGGGACCGCAAAGTGAATCCTTTCGGGCTGTTGGCGGTTCGTCCTGTGCTTCCGAGGAGCCCTCGCAGGTCAGGCCGGTAGCGTCGGGTTTCGGCCCGTGCGACGTCGTGGAAGGCGGAATTGTGTCGGAACCTGTCGCAGACCTGCTGTCGCTGCCGGCCAGGTACAAAGCCATGATGACGGCGGATCTGGAACGTGCCGCGAAAGAACGCGAGCGGATCTCGCGGGAGGTTGCCGCGCTGCAAGCGCGGCTTCGCCGTCTGGCCAGTGACGAGACGTGGCTCACGGTCGCACTGCAAAGCCTGCCGCCACTGCCTTCGGCTGCGGAGCACACCACCGCCCCTGCCCCTGCCGTCGATGATGAAAGAGGCAGGGACGGCGCCTGCGTCGAGAGGCTGCCCAGGCGGCAGCCGGCCACGAGGGGGCCGGCGCTGCGGGACCTGGTCATCGGCGAGCTGCTGCGGCAGGGCGGGCTGCTTTCTTCTCATGATGTTGCCGTGGTGCTGCGGCGGGCCCATCCGCACCGGAGGATCAAGGAACCGGCCTTGCGGCGCGTTTTGGAAGAGCTCGTGGAGCAGAGCAAAGCACAGCGTGGCAGGCGCGGCAGCCGGGTGTTCTACTTGGCTGCCGATGCCACGGCGCGGGAGACGGCCGTCTGACCTGCTGTGCGTGTCACGCCGCGGTGCTGCCGAGTGCGGGGGGCAGGAAGGCGGGCGGCAGCCGGATACCGAGGGCCTCCAGCGCAGTTCGCTGGTCCGGGGTCATCTGTGCGCCGTCCCTGTGGCGCCGCGCCAGCCAGGCACCCAGTTTGACGTGATCGTCACCGACGTCTTCCACGTGGTCTGCGGGCACGTGGAGGTGGCCGTGGCGCTGGTGGTACTGGCGAGCGGCGCGTAGACCGCGGTTGAAGGCGCGGGCGCGCAGGTCTGCGGGCCGGGTCAGCAGCATGCCGTGCGGGTGGGCGTCGGGGCAGGCGCGGGCGAGGGCGTCCAGCAGGTGTTTCTGCTGGGAATCCAGCAGGTGGTGGTCGTTGATCTGGCGGTCCAACCAGCTGTCCCAGGATGAATCACGGTCGGCGTGGGGGTGGTAGGTGCATCGCCAGTCGCTGCCGGTCAGGCGGCGGCGGATCTGGACGTAGAGATACTGCCAGCGCAGGCTCCAGGGCGGATTCCAGAAGGGGTCGACCGCGGTGAGGGAGGCGATGCGTGCGGGGGCGAGCCGGCCGGTGTCGGCGCGGCGGCGCATGGTCTCCAGCCAGGCAGCGACCCGGCGGTCCCCGCTGTGGGCGTGCTTGCCGAGCGCGAGAGTGCCGTGGCGGGTGGCGCTGGCCGCGGCACGGTTGAGGCGGTACTCGAAGCTCTCGGGCGGGTGGGGCCAGGAGATGCCCAGGCTGGTCAGGGCGGCGACGCGTTGAAGCGGCAGGGCGCCTGCGGCGTACAGGGAGCGTTGTTGGCCGATCCACTGGCCCAGGGCCAGGCCGTCGGCGGTGACGTGTTCGCTGGGCACGTCCAGATGTCCGCGCTGGACGTGGAAGGCATTGGCGGCGCGCCAGCCGTTGTCCCAGAAGGCACTGTTCGGGGGGTGGTGAGCGAGCAGCTTCAGAGTGCGGTGTACCTCCGCGGCACGTTCGGGACGAGGCGGGAGGGGCTGCAGCCGCCGCTTCTTACGGCTGCTGAAGCGCTCGCTAAGCCTGCTGTCGTACACAGCCAGTCCGTTGAAGAACGCCCAGAAATCGGAGAAGGCGGAGGATTCCATGGCATCGTCCAGGGCCTGTCCCGGGGCGACGTAGACGGGCAGGAAGATCGAGGCGCGTTTGGCCTGACCGGGGGGTTTGCGCAGGGCCCGTCCGATGGTCTGCGCGATCTTGATCGGGCTGCGGCAGGGGTCGGCTATGAAGATGCCGTCGGTGTCGGGGGCGTCGACGCCTTCGCACAGCACCCGCACGCTAGACAGGACCGCGCCGTCGTGGCGGTCGGCTGCGGTGCCGGGGATCAGGGGGGAGAAGTGTGTGAACTCCTGCAGGTACGTGTGGCGCTGCCAGGCAGGCTGGCCGGTGTACAGGGCTCGCGCCCAGGGGTTGCGGATGCCGGTGTGGTCGGCGAGGACGTGGGCGGTCTCGGGCAGGGAGTCGGCGAAGCCGCGGGCGGCGGCGATACGACCGTGGAAGGTGAGGACGGTGCGGACGTCGTGTTCGGCCATGGCGGTCAGCAGCAGCGCCTGCATGGTCGCCAGCCGCAGACCGTCCAGGTGCGAGGTGGGCCGGGGGTTGTGGAGAATGCCGCGCAGCGCGCTGTCGCGGACTTCGGGGATGACCAGTTGGTACTCGGCGAGGATGCCCCGCTCGATGGCCTCGGCCAGGCCGAGGTGATAGACGGTCGGGCCGAAGACGGTGGGGTCGTCCATGGAGGCGAGCCGGATGAGACCGGAGCGCTCCTTCAACTGCCGGACGGAGGCGCGCCAGTTACGCGGGGTGGCGGTGGTGTAGAGCCGGTGTGCGGCGGGGACGGCCCGGTCGTCGTGGATGAGCCCCCAGCGTTTGTCCCAGTTGCCGCTGGTGCGGTGGGCCTCGTCGGCAAGGGCGAAGGCCCACCTGGGCAGATGGTGGGAGCGGTGGGCCCGGGCCAGCGTGGGCAGGGAGTCGTAGGTGGCGAAGACAGCGGTGCGGCCGCCGCGGGCGATACGGCGCACCAGCGTCTGGGGGCTGGAGGTGAGCAGGAGATGCCCGCGAAGCCTGCGGTCGTACACCCCGGGCAGTGAGCACACGCCGATGAGCTGGTCGAAGCCGCCGTCCGCGAGCCAACGGGCCGCGGTCTGCGTCAGCAGGTCGAGGGTGGGCACGACGACGAGTACGGGGCCGCGGGAAGCGAAGTGTTCGGCCAGGCGCTTGCCGATGAGGGTCTTGCCGGTGCCGCAGGCGGCGACGATGGTCGCGGCGGGCAACCGTCGGTGCAGCAGGGCGTTCACCCCCGCTTCGACGGCCTCCTCCTGGTGCGGGCGTAGCTGAGTACGGCCAGACATGCGGCGCTGCGACTCCCTCGCGGCCGAAACCCGGTGCCCGCTGCCCCGGGGCCGCCGGCTCCTTATCCCTGACGGCAGCGTGCCAGGTGCGCCGAGACCGGGGCAGCTGCTGACCGGAGGTGATCGTGATCGATCCGGTGGGCGTCGTTCATGGCCGGTGCCGGTTCGGGCGGGGGCCAGTTGTGTCCGGTTGGCCGTTGGTGGCGGCCGCCGGGACACCGCGGAGGTTAGATGAGGTGGTGGTCGGCTGAACCCGGCGCCGGGAGGGTGCGATGACGGGGCGGGACACGCTGCTGGGGCAGCGCCGGATGCACCTGGGTCTGCGGTTCCTGCACGGAGAGTCGACCGGTTCGTACGTGACCCGGCTCGCCGCCCGCAACCTGCGCCCGGTGGAAGCGGTACTGGCCAGCTTGGGCAACGGCCCGATGCCGGTGGACCCTCAGTACACCGAGATGTACGTCAGCCGCTACGCCCGCGAGCGGCTGGCCAACCTGGCCGGGCGGACCGTGGCCGAGATGCAAAAGCGCCTGGTGAGCCTCAGCGACGAATTCCTCATGCCCGCCGACGCGGCCGAGGACTGGGAATGGCCCTGGGACGCCCGGGCCGGCTACGTCGTACAGGCCTGCTCCCTGTGCGCGGCACAGCGCGGCACCCGCTCTACGGCGTGGCTGATCCTTGCCGACCCGTGGCACGTGTGCCTACGTCACCACCGGTGGACGGACAACTCGCGCAGCACCCAGCACCCTTACATCGATCTCGGTGCCCTGAGCGAGGTCGTCCAGGCCCAGCAGCGTCTGAACCGGGTCACCAAACGCCTCGGGCCACTGGCCGCACGGTGGGTGCAGGCGGACGCGTACTCCCTCCTGGCGCACTGCGGCACCCCGGACAGGGCTGAGAAGGCGAAGCAGTGGCGCGCCCTGGCGGTGGAACTGGGTGAGCAGCGGGTGCGGCCTTTGGCCCAGTTCGGCTGGCTGGCCCGGCTGACGGAGGATCTGGCGTGGCTGGAGGTGCGCCGCTTGAGCGGGGTGCTGACCACAACCGAGCACAAGCAGTGGCTGCCGCGGGTCAGGCGCCGGTACGGCCACGGGCTGGCCGGGCCGCTGGCGACCTGGCACGGCCAGCACCGTCCGCTCGCCCGCGACTACCTCACTACGGTGCGCGGCGACCACTCGGTGAGCACAGACGTGGAGAACGAGGTGCGGAAGGCCACCGGGCATCATCCGGTGGCCTCTGCGCTGACGTCGCTGGAGGATGCGACGTGTCTTCCCTGGGTGCGGCTGCCGGGCTCGATGGACCGGCTGTTCTTGTGATGGTCCCCTCCGGGTTACGGCGAGAGGGGCCGCGGCCAGCGCCGGCTGGGACCGGTGGGCACGACGCCCGCGGCCGGCGCGGCGGGAGCATACGTCCTTGCGAGATCGCAAGCCATCTCCACTCGTTCGGGTGGACGCGGCGCCTTGCCGCTTCGTGGCAACGAGCCTGCCCGGGATGCTGCATCCGGTACCCGGTGCCGCGGGCACGAGACGGCGGGAAGGACAGCCGATGGAGGTGCGGGTCCGTCACCGCGACGATCTGGGGCGTGAGCGGCTGGTGCCAGCCGCCGCGCTGCGGGGAGCGCCGGTGGAGCGCTGGCCGGTACTCAACGAGCAACGCCCCTACAAGGGCCGCAAGTCCAAGGTGTCGCAGTGGTGGTCGTCGACCACCAAGAAGGACATTCTGTGCCGGTCGAAGGAGCACGCGTACGCGGCGATGTTCCTCGACCGCGACCCGGACATCGCCTATCTGGGCTCGGCGTCACTGCAGGTGGAATGCGCTCAGGATGACGGCATGGTCGTGGTGGAGCCGGCGTTCCTGGCCCGCACGGTGGGCGGGCAGCAGCTGTTCTACCTGCACTGCCCCGCCGGGCGGGATCCGGACGAGCGGGAGTGGGTGCTGGCGCGGGCGGCAGCCGACGAAGCGGGTTGGCAGGTGCGGGCCGCGCAGGCCCCGGCAGGCCAGCTGCGCCGCAACATCTACCTCGTCTCCCAGTTCCGCCACGACGAGTACCGCGACGAGGCGGCCAAGGACGTGTTGCTGGAGGTGTTCGCTTCGCCGCGGCCGGTGGGTGAGGGGGCCGACGCCGCGGGTCTCCCCCCCGGTCAGGGCAGAGCCCGCAGCTGGCACCTGCTGTGGACGGGCGCTTTGGCCACGGACTGGGAGCGGCCGTTGACCCCGGACAGTATGGTGTGGGCCGCCCGGGAGACGCGGTGAACACCCTGCCCGTGCCCGTAGCCGATCCCCTGCCCGTCCCTGTCGGCGGACCGGACGGACTGCGGCCGGGGATGACCGTGCGGTGGAAGGCCGGGCGCTACCTGGTCGGTGCGGTGCAGGGCACCATGGTGCACTTGGCGGCCCTGGACGAGAGCGGCCAGGACGCGCTGGCGCTGGCCTCGATCCTGGTCTGCGCCGCGGACTTCGCGGTACTGGCCGGTGACGGGACGCCTCTCGAGCCTGAGCCGGGGCCGGACTGGGCGGTACTGAACCGACTCGAGGAACACCATCTGCAGCAGATGCGGCGCTGGGAGGAACACGTCAGCGAAGTGCTGACCGGCCGCCCGGTCGGATCCCAGGGCGCGTTCGTCCCCCGCCCCGGCTATGACCCGGCCACGACGACCCGGACCGCGCGCTATGCCCTCAAGGCGGCCGAGTTGAAGGCGGCCGGTCTGCCCGGTTCGGTCGCCACGGTGCAGCGCAAGTGCCTGGCCTGGGAGAAACAGGGGCTGCTCGGTCTGGTCGATGAGCGGTGGCTGCGCACCACCACCCCCTACGGCCGTGTCGACGAGCGGGTGGTGGAGGTGATCCGCCAACAGGACCGGGCCCAGGACGGCTTGTCGGCCGGCACGCTCTCGCGGCTGCGCACCCAGGTGCGTACCGCGCTGCGCCGGGCCTATCCGGAGGAGTACCGGAAGCTGATGCCCGCCCGGTCCACCTTCTACGACCTGCTCACGCGCCTGGGGATCTCGAACGCCTCGGCGGCACCTGCGGGCAGGGACACCGCCGGGCCCGAGCCGCCCTACCGGCCGGTCATGGTGTCGCTGCTGGGCGAACGCGTCCAGATCGACTCCACCGGCCTGGATGTGGTGGCCCGCGGGGACGACGGCCGGCCGGTGTCGCTGGAGTTGACCTACGCCATCGACATGCTCAGCCGCAGCATCCCGGCCGGGATCGTCGTTCCCAAGCGGCCCGGCCGCAAGAATGGGCCGGGCAGCCGGCGCCGCGGCGGGCGCGGCACCAGGTCCCTGGACGCGGCGCTGCTGCTCGCCCAGGCGTTGGCCCCTTTGCCGGCGCGCCCCGGCTGGTCGCCACAGGCCCTGGCCGAAAACTCCGACCTGCCCTACGAGCGCATGGTCGAAAGCGATCCCCGCATGGCCGGCGCCGCCGCCCGTCCGGTGGTGCGCCCGAAGACGGTGGTCGTCGACAACGCCAGGATCTTCAAGGCACAGCACTTCAAGGACGCGTGCAGCATGCTGGGCATCGGCGTGGAGCCCGCCCGGGAACGCACCGCCGAGGACAAGGCGGTCATCGAGCGCACCAACGACTCCCTCAAGCGGGGGTTCTCCCAGTTCGTCGCCGGCTACACCGGTGACAGCCTGGCCACGCGCGGGAAGAACGTCGGGCAGCAGCGGCTGTGGCCGATCAACAAAGTGCAGGAGATGTGGCACGAGTGGGTGGCCACTGTCTGGCAGCAGCGCCCGCACGAAGGGCTGCGCTCCCCCTTCCTGCCCGGCCTGGTCCTGACACCGAACCAGATGTACGCCGCCGCCGTCGCAACGGAAGGCGCTGTGCCCCGGCCCGCCACCCCCGACGAGAACCGCAAGCTGCTGCTCAGCGAGAAACGGATCGTCACCCGCGAGGGCATCAGGATCGACAACCGCACATACGTCAGCCGCCGTATCGGCGAGTTCAGGAACCGCCACACCGGCATCAAGGGGCAGGGCCGCCGCTGGTCGGTCTACTACAACCCCTACGTGCCCCGCCGGGTGTGGTTGTACGACCACACGGCCGCCACGGACCCGGCCCGCAGCCCGTGGGTGCCCTTCGACTTCAAGTACCAGCACCTGATCGACGACGACTGGACCCAGTACCTGTGGGAACAGGCCGCCGACATCGTCGCGGACCGCCGCGGCCGGGAAGGCAGCGAAGAGGAGATCGCCCGCGCCACCGACGAACTCCTGGACCGCGCACGCAAAGGCCCCACCGCCGTTCGTGACGCCGTGCCGGTGGCCGCGTTCGTCCCGCAGCCTGTGCACATCACCGAGACACCGTTCAACCCCTACGCGGGCATCACCCCGGCCGACCCCACCCGAGTGCCCGCCGCACCGTCACTGAACGTCCCCGCCGAAGACCTCTTCCCGGGCCGGCGCCGTGCACCGGCGCCTGCAGTGCCTGAACCAGCCGACCCGGCCGCCCCGGCCGAGCAGCAGCCCCCTGCCGCAGACCGGCCGCGCCGCCGACCCGCCCCGGCCACCACGCCCCGGCTGGGCGGCTCGGCCGGAGACATCTTCCGCACCCTGGCCGCCGCACCGCCGCCACATGACCCGGCGGATCCGCCGCCGGACCGCCACGTCCCGCAGGAGACCTGATGCCCACCACCCACACCGTGAACAGCCCGGTCACCCCCGGTGTAGCGCCGATCCCTGTGTACCGGCTGCTGGAACCCGACCTGCTCTCCACGCGCGACGGTCTCATGGACTTCGTGCGCAACAAGCCCGAACCCCCGAACCTGCAGGACTGCGCCCCTCCCCGCACGAAAGACACCGAAGACACGGACGTCCCCGACACCGACCCGCGGATGATGTACCACGGGAACCTGCCCTGTGTGAGCACGCCCGACGTGACCCGGGGCCTGCTGGATGCCCGCCGCACGCTGCGCACCAACCGGTTCCGTCGCGCCGGGAAACGCACGAGCATGATCATCGACGGGTGTGCCGGCAAGACCACCCTGCTGGCGCAGATCGCCCGCGCCTACCAGGGACTGCTGGAAGTCGAACGCCGCCCGGACAACGAATGGACCCCCGTCGTCTATGTCAACGTCCCGCCGCGCCACGAATGCAACCTGGACTGGTCGCTGCCCTTCGCCGACTTCTTCGGCATGGACCACACGCTCAACCTCGACAAGCGGACCTACCGCAGCACCGACATGACCGAACCGGTCATCCACGCGATGAAAGAGAGCGGCACCTCCCTGATCTGCATCGATGGGATCGACCGCATCCACAGCAACGACGTGACGACGGCCTTCGACTACTTCGACTGCCTGCAGGCCCGTCTGCCGACCTCCATCATCTACTGCGGAAACAGCGCCGCCGACATCGTCAAAGAAGCCCTCCACCAGCGCCGCAACAGCCGACGCCCCGAACAGTCCGAGCAGTTCCGCACCCCCCTGCCCGTGATGCGGATCCGCCCCATCCCCTTCCACAAGGGACACGAGGACCCCTGGCGCACCGTCTTGATGGACTACGACAAGAATCTCCGTCTCCACCACCACGTCCCCGGCGCAGGAAGGCTCCTCGACTTCGACGAGCAGCTTCACGAGCGGACCGGCGGCTACATGGACACCCTGGACCAACTCCTGTGCCAGACCGCCCAGCAGTCCATCGAGGACGGCACCGAAGCAATCACCGAGGAAGGCCTCAACGACATGATCGCCGGCCGCGACGACCCGGACGATGACAGGGAATAGCATCCGCCGGCCGAACGCCGGGGCATGTTGTGGCTTGTGCGACGGGACAGGGCCGGTTTGCCGCCGGCCTGCGTGCGCGCATGGGCAGCGTGGGGTGACGCTGCGGCGGTGACGGGCACCCGAGGCGGGGCCGCAGGAAGATGTTCCGCTGAATGACGACCACGGCCGATGTCCCGATGCCGCCGGCCTCCGGCCCCTGCGGCAGTGGCAGTGGCAGTGGCAGTGGCATCACTGTCACCGCAGCCGCAGACAGCTTCGGCGTCCGGACGGCCGTGACCTGCACCCTCGGACGAGGAACACGCCCACGCCCTCACTCACGCCAACCGGGCCTGGCTCCAAACCGCTTGACGACCAAGAGGAGTATCGACGCCACCGGACCAGAACCTGCTCATCATCACAGGGGAAAGGTGTGCCCCGACACCATGCCTATGGGCCGAGCAGGACCTCGGTGATCGGTCCGCCGGTGACACCTGGCTCAAGCACGAGCGCTGGGGTGTAGCGGGGCCTGCCAGGGGTCGCATTGTCCCATTCGTAGACGACGGTGCGCAGCGTATTGAGGTGTCGCCCTACGAGCAGAGCCATCGTGTAGGGGCCGTGGAACGCGAGGTGCACCTCCGCACGGCCGCTGCGTGCGGCCAGCCCTTTGATCTGTTGCGCGGCAGCGGCGCTCAGGCGTGCAGCCTCGCGCGGGTCGATTCGGGCTTCGCCGGCGATTGAGACCATGGCCGCGGCGGCGAAGCCGCCACTGGACTCGTGCAGGAGCTGCTCGAATGCGGTCCGGTCCGGATCGGGAGTCAGGCTGACGAAGATCGCGACGCGGTCATGGCTGTCGGGGGTCTGTGCCTGTCCGAGGTCACCTGGTTGCGTATGAAGTTCGCTGGTCAGCGGGTCGTCACCAGCTTGTGCGGACGTCCACAGAGCGCCGCGGGCATCGACCACCTCAATGTTGCCGGTCTTGGTCTCGGGCAAGGCGGCCCCCAGGGCCAGGGCCACCGACAAGTGGGCTCCGCCGGACACGCGCACCGTTTGCGCGCCGGTGGCATAGACGGCGTCGCTGGTCAGGGGCAGCGTGGTCTGCAGGAGCTGAAGTCCCTCTCGCGACGGCAGGCGCCCGTCGCTGGCGGCCCTGATTCGGATGTGCAGGTCGTCCTCGCCCGCGTCCATGGCGAAGGGTGCGGGGCGGGTCTGGACTCGGATCGTAAAAGCGCGGTCCTCGCTGCTGATGGCGGGCTTGCGTTGTTCGACTCGGTGCATCAGCAGGTCACGCACGATCTCGATCTCTCCGGACGGCTGGAGCGTGTTGCTTTGCTTCTTGTCGGCGAGGGTCCGAGAGGGAGCGAGTCTCAGGAGTCGGTCCGGTGCGGCATAGTCGCACTGCGCACCCCTTCCCGCTCTGGCGGTCTTGTTCGCAATGCACAGGCTGAAGGCGGGGTCCTCATCCAGCTGGAGCAGCCGAGGCAGCTCACGTTCTCGGACGATGTCGCTGTGGACGATCTCCGGTGTCACGACGAGTACGGCTGCCGAAAGCCCCTGTGTCAGGGCTTGTTCAAGGCGATCGGTCGTCGTTCCTGGGCGAAGGTCGGTACGGTCTCTCCACACGACGAGACCGGCGGCCCTGAGCAAATTCTCGATCGACTCGGCCTGCAGGGATCCATCCGACTGCCGGTAGGAGATGAACACCGCGCCGTCACGCCGAACCGCGCCCTCGGGCAGGGGCCCCAGCGCCTGGAATCTCGATAGTGGCAGGAGGACCGTTGCTGCCTCACCTGTGACACGACCCCATCGGTGGCGCCGGGCGACCAGTCCGAAGAAGGGGTGCGCCCCGCCGGGAGCGTGAACCAGGAGTGCGATCGGGCCGTCGTGCTCCCGGGCCGTTGCCCGCATCTCAGCAACATCTGTCGGGCTCGGTCCGGACGGTTCGGGATGGCTGTGCCACTCGCCGACGTAGCCGGTCGGGTCGTCGCCCGCTCTCTGGGGCAGGAACTCCGCGAGGAGCGCGTTCGCCCTGACATCGTCGCGCACGTACCTGTGGGTGGACGCTCCGTGTCCGTCGACCACGAGAGCATGGGTGACAGCGACGTTGGCGTCTTCCCGATATCCGAGGAGGATGCCGCCGGTTTCCCGCGGCAGCTGCCGGGCTGTCGCGGACGCGATGACCTCGTATGCCTCCCGGCGCAGCTCGATCCGTGGCGCCGGCCGGGTCACTGGTGGCTCCCGTGTGGTGCAGAGCGCAGGTGGCGCGTCTCCCCGGCGGGATGGAGGGGACGGTCCACGAGGAGGCCGATGGCGTGGCGGACGGTTGCCGCTGCTGCCTCGATCACCGCGTGCGGCGGCGTCGGGGAGATCGGGCTCCCGCAGCCCGCTTCGAACAGTTGCGGTGCCGCGGTGTCGGCTCCGGTCGTCGAAAGCGGCAGCGGCGCGGCGTCGCCGAGCGGTGGCAGTACGTCGATGCGATAGGTCTCGCCGTCGTTTTGAAGCGCCGCGGACAGGACCCGTGTGCCCACGGTCCGGGCGCATACGTGCAGGAGCGCGGTGGTAGAGAAGTCGGCGGTGGCGTTCACGACGAGATCGTGGCTCCGCAGATACTCAACCGCGTCAGCGCCCGAGGTGAGGGCGCTATTGACGGTCTCGATGCCTGCGGCCGGCGCCTCGTTGTGCCTGACGAGGTGCCGCTTGACTGCTTCGGCCTTCGGCAGCCCGACTGCGTCGGGGCCGACGAGGTGGCGGACGAGATTTCCCGGCATGACGGCATCGCCGTCGATGAGAGTGAGGCGACGGACACCGGAGCGCGCCAGCATGTCGGCGATGAACGAGCCCAAAGCGCCGACGCCGACCACCGCGACCTTGGACTCGCGCAGTGCAGGGGCGGAGACGCCTGCGCGAACAGACCGGGCTGCCTCGGTGTCTGCGCCCGACCGCAGACGTGTGACGACAGTCTTGCCGTCTTTCGTGGGCGCTACGTCCAGCACGATCGCGCCCTCGTGGGTGCCGCGTCGGTAGACCAGCACGACGACCGCAACCGACTGCTGACGAATTCCGCGGTCCAGCTCCGCGTTCGAGCCGAGCCGAGCGCTGATGTCTGCCCAGGTTCGCGGCGGCACGTCCACATCACCGAGGTCGGCTACGTATCCGAAGCGGTCCTTACTGTGCTTGAGGGCCTTCTTGGGGCGGGTGCCGGGCTTGATCCGCATCGTGTTGTTGCTGGACGGACTGAAGCGGACAGAGCAGTTGAGGTACTGGCCGAGGTCGTCGTAGAGGTAGAGACGCCGGTCCGCGGACGACTCGAAGTACCGGTCGAGGTCGAGATCAGGCCGATCATCTGTCCATCCGGCGGCCGCCTGCTCGAACCACGCTGCGACATGCTTGAGGAACGCGGGTGCCTGCGTCCACCACAGCTCGTCATGGTCGTCTTCGGCCACCAAGCACAGATCGCCGTCCGGGTCTCGGTGCCAGGACCAGGGCACCGCATCGCGATCGAGGGGTGCGACCCTCGGCGGGCGAAACGGAAAACGGGACGGCAGAGTGATCACCACGCGGGTCGTGCCCTCCGCGTGAGGAACGGGACCCTGCCATCCCTCTTCGCCCTCGCGGAACCCGGCGCGGATGAGGCCTTCCTCGAAGTGCTGCCGCGAGTAGGCGACATACTCGTCGAGCCCGTCAGAGCTCACCCAAAAGTCCTCGTGCCGGCCGGTACGACGCGGGCGCCGGGCGAGATCACCGATGCCTTCTTGGTGCCGTCCTCGTTGAAGCCGGGTGGCATCGGGAAGATCGTGTCTCCATCACCGTTCGTCCCCAGCAGCTTCCGGAACGCCAGCGCGGCCTTGCCGGCGTCCTCCTCCTCGAGCGCCGCTTCCGCCGACGCCGCCGCGTCCGCGAACCGCGTGCGTGCCGCTTCCAGTTCGTCGTCGGTCGCGCGGATGTGAATGGTGTGTCCGGGCAGCGTCGGATCCGTCACTGCGATGCCGTGGTCCACGAAGTCGGTGACGATCGTGCTGACCTCACGGAGTGCGGACACGTAGTACTCCGCCTGGTCGCTACCCGAGACAGCGCCGGAAGCGAACGCCTGGTAGGCGGCCATCTCGATGAAGAAGCCGCCGGGCTTCTTCTTGCCGAGCAGGGCTCGACGGGTCTGGCGAAGCAGCTTGACGGTCGGTACGTAGTACTCGTCGTGGTCCGCGTTCATCGTGCTCGACAGCTCCGTCAGCCCATCGGGGTTGGTGCGCACCCACTCGTTCCCGTCGCCCTTCTGCGGGATCTCCCACGTCCCATCGCCGTAGGGACGGGCGGGCACCGCATCCACGTAGAGGTCGTACTCCGGGAAGGAGACCTGCAGGCTCCGGTCCTGCCGCTTGGTGCGCCGGTGCCCGTCGGCGTCGGTGCCGAACTCCGTGTGCAGGACCGTGAAGAACCTGTCGAGGATGGCCGCCGACGTGACGTCGCTGGGAACATCCGGCAGGCGCACGAACACGTCGACGTCCTTGATCCTGCGGATCGACACGTTGCGCTTGTAGGAGCCGATCAGCACCGGGCTGACACCGTACTCGGCGAGCTTCGGGTCGGCTTCGAGGGCATCGCGGACGAGGAGATGAGCCTGTGGCGCATTGGCCTTGTCGTCGCCGGGCTCGATGGAGCTCAGCGCATCCTTGAACTGCTGCTTGAGGTGAGCCATCGGGCCCTCCGATCCTGGTTGTGACTGTGTTGGGTGACGCTGAGCCTGGCTCACACCACCGGCAGAGCCAGGACGCCTGCCAGGAGAGAGCTGGCGGCCTGACCGAGGGTTGTCAGGAGCGCGTCGAGTAGTTCGTCAGCCCCATGCGTTGCCTCCTCGGCGGCCGTCCAGCCCGGGTGCACTCCGCGGCGCTTGGCTCTTTGGGTGGGAGCCCAGCGGCTGCGAACAGGTGTTTGTGACTGCTCCTTCACCACAGTACGACCCACCACTGACACACGCTCCCGCACCAGGATCAGGTGATCGTTCACAGCAGCGATCACGTGCGCCGGGGCCACGTGCCTGGTGCGCAGGTGGAAGCCGCTCCCAAACGCTGCCGTCCCCCGTTGAGGCCCCTTGAGGTGGCACGGCGGCTGAGACCGCTGCTGCTGTCCCGACGGACGACGGCGCCGTTGTGACGGCGACCTCCACAGCCGGCACCCTCGGTGCCGTCCCGTACCCCGGAGCAGCGCGCCGGTCGGCTGTGGGGGTTCGGTGCGGCCTTCGTCAGCACGCACCTCCTGCGCTAGCGCAGGGCACGACGGCGCCTGCCACAGCGGGATCGTAGCGATGGTGCCGGTCCTCATGCCTCGATGGTGAAAGCCTTCTCGTACACCTGCTGTCCGTTGATGTCCTCGTACACGGTGGTGGGGCGCAGGCGGTTCCACCGGTTGCCCAGCAGCACGGCCAGGCCCATCGGTCCGGCCTGGAAGAGGTGGATCGCGGGGTGCTCGCGGCAGGCACGGCGCAGCAGGTTCCGGATGCCGACCGTCAGGGCGCTGGCCGTGGCCGCATCGGGGATGGAGTTGTCCTTCGCGCCGCCGGGCGGGCGCAGCACCAGCAGGCGGGAGACGGGTACCTGCTGCTCGCACAGGAAGTCCAGTATGTCCTCGGTGGGATCGATGGCGACCGCGATGGCCACCGCCAGGTCCGGTCCGAGGCCGAGAGCGTGCTCCTGGACATCCGGGGCCAGCACGGCATCGTAGTGGGCGGCGGAGGACCACGCCTGTCCGCGCTGGGCCACGGCCAGGTCTACCCCGGTGACCATGCGGAACGCCGCGCCGACAGCGAACGCGGGTGCGAGACGCAGACTGCCGGTGAGGGCGATGGAGGTCGTGCCCGGCGGCATCCGAAGTGGTGCCGCGTCGATGTCCGCCTGCAGTTGTACCCACGTCGCCGGCGCGAGCGGGCGCCGCTTGATGTAGGGCGAATCGCCCTCGAAGCGGTCTGTCCAGTCCACCGTGTAGTCGGCGTCCTCCGCCATCGGGTCCGGTTTCAGCGTGGCCACCGACAACACCGCCCGTGACGTTCCGGCCTCCAGGCGCAAAGACCGGACCGCGTCCCTGACCTCGGTCAGGGACAGCCGCCGCCGGCCGTCGGCGACCTGGCGCGCGACCCAGTCTGCGCCGGCGTGCATGGCCTCCTCGTCGAACCGCAGCCCGGCAGCGAACATCAGCATCTGCAGGTGCTCGTGAAGGTGCACCACATCCCGAGCCAGGTCGAAGCGCAGCACCTTCAGCAGATCCAGCAAGGTGTCCTCGTCCAGCCCGGTGCCCTCGGCCCAACGGCCGCGTGCCTGCCCCCTCTTCGACCGCGGTCCCTGCTGCGCCGCCTTCGGCACAAGCAGCTGAGTACGGGAATCCCGCAGCGAGATCAGCGGATCCCCGGCGTCCGGGGACCGGTTGCTCACCAGGACAAGATCAACTGGGGTATCGTCCCCGGCGAGTCGCTGCCACGCCTGCGCCACCTTGCGCAGGATCGACGGGCCGCCCAGGTCGCTCGGTCGGAGCAGATACTCCTCGTTGACGGGCGAGGAACTATCCGCGGCGTACTTGACCTGCATGTAGGTGTGCGGCGGCTCCTGGCGGTACAGGACAACGTCATCCACGTTGCCCACGCCGTCCACCTCAACCCCGACCGCCACCACCGGATTCGGCACGCGCAGCGCCGCGTCACGCAACGCGTTCACACAGCCCTGCCACGCAACCACCCACTGGTACCGGTCACCGGCGATACGGACACCCGTCGAACTCGGGGCAGGCAAATCAGGCACGGCATGGTCCCCCAATTGAACGGCCGCCCTACCGCAGCCGACGGGCACATCATCACCTGCAGGCCCTCCGCGTGCCCACCCCCTTGTTCGCCGGCCTCATGCCGACCTCGAACGCCAACTCCTTCTGCCAAACCGAGTGGCCAGGAGCAGGCCCTGAAGCGCCTTCTACACCTCGGACCCAGAATCAGGGGACCGCCGGGCCGTGGGAACGGGATGATCGTGGCTCAAGGCGATCTGGCAGACAGCTCCCCCGCTCCGGCATCGTCGTCGGCAACAACGACCCTTAAGGGAGCGCGCAGTTGACCGGTTTCGCCCCGCCCGAGCTGAACCTCACCGACCCCGGCAGGGGGTACCTCCACTTCGTCCTCTACACCGAGCCCCGGATCAGCGCGGCCGGCGCCGCCTGGAACGCGACGGTGACCATCGAGGCGTCCACCCCTTACGTGCACGAGTGGGTCGAGCGCCTGCAGCGGTGCCAGCCCAGCGCGCTGCACACCACGTTCGTGGACAGCCAGGAGATCCCCAAGCT
The DNA here is from genome assembly GCF_042957025.1 of Streptomyces sp. NPDC008139. Classification (NCBI taxonomy): domain Bacteria; kingdom Bacillati; phylum Actinomycetota; class Actinomycetes; order Kitasatosporales; family Streptomycetaceae; genus Streptomyces; species Streptomyces sp. NPDC008139. Next base: position 12,043 of record NZ_JBIBHM010000027.1, on the reverse strand, counting down.
GCATCACCCCTGCGTGGACGAGGACACGGCCAGCCCAGCCGCACAGGGCGAGCGGTGCTACTGCCTGCGCACCTGGACCGACCCGGAGTACGGGCTGCCCGTGGTCGGCCGGCACCACCGCGGCATCGGCGGCGACCGCTGGACGTACCTGACGTACGCGCCGCTGGCGCTGCGTCCCGACGACGTCGTGGCCAGCGTCATCACCGACCGCGGAGATCTGTTCTGGGCCCGCACCACCACCGGCGTCCTCTCCGTCCTGCCGATGCTGGAAGCCCACGCCTACGGCGCCGGGCCGACCGCAGGCACCGGCGGCGCCGGCGCGTTCGCCGCCTACCTCCAGCAACTGGCCCAGTCGCAAGGCCGGGACACCGCCGCACACGGCCGGGACACCGAATCGCGCGCCCTGCTGAACTGGGCACGCAGCACGAACGCCTCCCCCAAGAAGCTTCATGTGGCCGAGCTGGCCACCCTCCTCAGCGACCTGTAAGCCATCGTGCCGCCCGCGGGGCACCGGGGCGCATACACGCGACGTGGGGGCTCGCCGACAGCGACCACTGTGCCACCGTCACGGAAGCCGTCCGCAACAAGCTGGGCCGCAGCGGACCAGCGCCTGAGGATCGCCGCCGCAGCTCCTCCATAACCTCGCGCCTGGCTTGATCCGATCCCCTGTCCAATACGAGCAACACCAACCCGGTGGCCTCGGAGATCTCCACCGGGCATCCACATCCTCACTCGCTGGAATACGCGTCCTAGAGCACTTGATTCCAGTCCAGAACAAGTTGCATTGAACCAGGTCAGAGACCCGCCGAACAGAGAACCAGCAGGTCAACAACTCCTACATGCCGTCCGAACACACTTGAAGCGTCGCAGGTCAGAAGACACTCTAAACACCAAGATCACATCATCTCAGTCTGGTCGTGACACCGCTCAGCAGCCAGCGGTCCTGCCAGGTGTCGGCGGGGAATCCCTCCAGCCAGTCGAAGATGCGCGTCAGTGAGAGCTGCTGGCGCCACCGGTTGCGGACGGTCGGCTCGCTCAGCAAGGTCTCGGCCAGGAGGGCGAGTTCGTCACGAGGCACTGCCGCATGCTTGCTGCTGCCGGTCGTGCTCCTCGGTTCGGGGAGCACGGTGGTGAGGAGGGCGGGGTCGCGTGGGCTAATGGGGGTTCGGGCGACGCGGCCGTGTCGGGTCATCAGCGGTTCCCGAACACGTCGGCGAGGTCGTCCGGGTCATAGGTCCAGCCGGTCAGCGGCTGCGGCGGCGGCTTGGGGCGCGTGTAGTGCTCGTGGACCTTGGCGATGACCTCGTCGATCCTGGGCCGCAGGTAGGTGCTGGTCGTGGTGATCCGCCGGTGGCGCATCACCTGCTGGGCGTCGCCCAGGGTGATGGCCGGGTCCTCGATCAGGCGCAGACACAGGGTGTGTCGCAGGTCGTGCAGCGTGATGTTCGCCCCGATCCGGGCGTTGATCCGGTTCAGCACCGCCCGCAGGGCGGTATAGGTCAGCGGGCGCGTCGGTCCGCGCAGGGTCCACCACACCGGCTCGTCCGAGGCTGGGCGGTGGCCGTCCTGGGCAAGCTCGCCGAGGTAGAGCGTCAGCCAGGCGAAGGCTTCCGGGGAGGCCGGACAGGCTTCCTTCGCCCCGCCCAGGCCCTTGGTGTGCACATAGATCCGGCCCTCGCCCGGGTGGAGGTCTCCGATCGTCATGCCCAGTATCTCGGCGGCCCGCGCGCCGCTGGACAAGAACATGGAGAACAGTGCCCGGTTGCGGTGGCAGCCCAGCGAGGTGAAGAGGTCCTCGACGACATCGTCGGGGACAGCGCGGGGCTCGCGGTCGGCCTGCTTCTGGCGGTAGGCGCCCCGGCGGTGCAGCCGGAACGGTGCCAGCGGGTTGTGATGCGCCTCCAGCCGGCGCCCGTCACGGGACTGCGGTGGCACCGGGGAGACCAGCGGCCCCTGCCCGGTCTGCAGATGGTGGTCGTAGAACGCCGCCAGCACCGACACCGCATGGTTGATGGTCGCGGGGGCATAGCCCGACCTCAGGTATGGCTTGCCGGTGCGCGCGTTCAGCGACCCCGGCGCGGGGGCATCCGGGCGGCGCCGGTCCCGCGCCGGGTTGTGGCACGTACGGAGCCACAGAACGAAGTCGCGGACGTCCACGCGCTTCGCACGGCTCCATTCGACGTCCACTGCGGCGAGGAAGCCGAACTGCCGACTGGTGAGGTGACGCTCTGATCGAACGACTCATACGCGACCGCGGCATTCGAGCTCTGGCGGAGCCGACTGGCCCGCCCTTGCCCATCACATCGAGCGCGACCGTCGGCCCCCAGCAGCTTCCTGACCCGGAAAACCTGCCGATGCAGACAGTTGAGCACTCTCGCTCTCTTTTCCTGCCTGCGGCTGCCTCTCCCGCGCCTTCCAGGTCGGAAGAGGTGTCGTACCCATGCCCAGACAGGCCGATGCGATCCGACGGACCAGGCCAGCTCCGGTGATGATGTGTGTTCCTGGTGTAGACCATGACGGTCTACACCAGCGCGACCGGCCTCAGCGCAAGACCGGGCACCAGACGAGCACGACACCCTGCACCGGCTCGCCGACTCCTGCCCCAATCAGGACAGCATCTATACCCCCACCACCTGGACCACGACCCCGGCACGGCTTCCGCTGCCGGGCCCGCAGGTGACGGCTGCCCCTGCCCTGTGCGTTCACAGGCGCGGGCGGCCCGTACATAGACGGACACACGGACGACAACCGGCGGCCGACTGGCCGGGGGACACGGTGCCAGGGTCTCACGTCCCGTCCGTAGGGGCCGCTCCCGCGCGTCAGGCGAGGAGTTGCCGGAGCCATGTCTCGCCAGCGGGCGGTACGAAGTAGTAGCCCCCTCCCGTGGTCAGTGTGTAGGCATTCAGGGCCCCGGGAGCCAGCCGCCGCTGGACCGGGAGGAACCCGTCGCTGAGACTGCGCTGGTAGCAGGTGAAGACCAGTCCTTCGTCGGATGCCTCGCCGTCACCGGCCGGCCTGACGTAGGAATAGCTGCGTCGTACCAGGGCTGGTGCGGAGTTGCGGTGCGGGCGAGGGTTGGCCAGCCGGACGTGGGAGTCAAGCGGGGTGAGCCTGCCGTGGGGATCTGCGCTGAAGTCGGGGGGCTCTCCGGCCCGTGTGCCGTCCAGCCACCGGCCGTCGCGGTGGCGCCCGATAATACGGTCCTGCTCGTGCGGAGAGTCCTTCACCCACTCCTGTGTGGCGAACTGGATGTGCCGCACCACCTGGTAGCTTCCGCCCAGTGCCCAGGCAGGCTCGTCGTCGCCGAGCCGGACCAGAGCACGCGCGGCCGCCTCGTCGGCGCCGACCGGGTTACCCAGCCCCTCGGTGTAGCCGAAGCGATTGCGTGTCAGTGCCCGCCCTGACTCCATGCGATTCTCGGCCCTGAACGCATCAACGCGCCAGCGCACCGCCCATTGCGGCACGGCGGCTACGAGCCGCTGCGCCCCAGTCCTCGCCTCCAAGGGGGTGCGGGCACCCACCTGGATCAGTACGGCCCCGCCGCACTGGTCCTCCTGTAGGAGGTCACCGGGGAAAGGCGGCATATCCGCCAGTTGCCGCGGGGCACGGCTGGTCAGGCCGGTGGCCCGGAAGTACGCCGCGCCCAGCGCCAGTCCGATCTCCAGCGATCCGCCCGCCGCACCGGCCGCACGGCTCAGGCTCCGCAGCCCGGCCACCGCACTGGCCCGCCCGCCGCCTATGTCAAGTGCGAGGAACACCGCACGGTCCGGCGGAAGCTCTGCCAGGCGGTCGAGTAGATACGGTGCGCCCAAGCCGGAGGCACCTCCTCTGTCCGAGTCACCGGAAATCTCGGCCGCGGCCAGCGCGGCACCACCAGCAGCAAGCCCGGCCAGCGCCCCGCCCACCACGGCACGGCGTCCGAATACGCTTCTGCTCGTGGCCGCTGTCCGATCGGATGTACCAGCATGCCCTGGGCGAGGTGAGGTCATGGCATTCTTCCTGCTCGGGAGCGGACCATCCGCTACAGGATCTAGGTGTATTGACTCGCAGGGTTGTTGACGCGGGTGATGGGTGGCTGGCCGTCGAGTGCGGTGTGGGTGCGGTGGTGGTTGTAGGTGTGGAGGAAGTCTGCCAGGGCTGCGGTCCGCTGCTCGTTGCTGGTGTAGGGCCGTTGGTAGGCCCATTCGTCGAGCAGGGTGCGGTTGAAGCGTTCGACCTTGCCGTTGGTCTGCGGGCGGTAGGCGCGGGTGAGTTTTCCGGTGGCGCCGAGGTCGGCCAGTGCCTGTTTCCACAGGGTGCTTTTGCGGTAGGACCAGGCGTTGTCGGTCAGGACGCGTTCGATGCGGGTGATGCCGGCGGTGGCGAAGAAGGCTGCTGCGCGGCGGAGGAAGTCTGCGCAGGTGGCGGCTTTCTCGTCGGGGTGGGCTTCGCTGTAGGTGGTCGTCGACGGCGGAGTGGATGTAGTCGAAGCCGACGCTTTGCTTTTCGGTCCGGGTGGCCTGGCGGCCGCGGGTGCGCCAGCCGCCGCCGTCGGGGATCCGCCCGAGTTTCTTGACGTCGACGTGGATCAGTTCGCCGGGCCGGTCGCGTTCGTAGCGTCGGATCACGGTGCCGGTGGGCCGGTCCATGAACGCCAGGCGGTTCAGTTGGTGGCGGGTCAGGACGCGGTGCACGGTTGAGGCGGGCATGCCCAGGACCGGGCCGATCCGGGCCGGGCCGGGCTTGCGCTCCTGGCGCAGCCGGCACACGCGGGCCTCCACCGCGGGCGGGGTGCGATGCGGTGTCCTGTGCGGCCGGCTGGAGCGGTCGTGCAGACCTGCCTCGCCCTCCGCCCGCCAGCGACGGACCCACTTGTGGGCCGTGGTCCGCGAGATCCCCATCTCCGCTGCGACATGCGCGACCGGGCGGCCCGAGCGGACACGCTCAACAAGGATCCGTCTGCCGTGAACGGTCAGCCGGGCATTACGGTGGGACACGAAGACCTCCGTGCGTGGTGTGGAGCCTAGACACCTCCACCACACCGGAGGTCTTCGCCATGATCAAGCACCGGCACGTGTCAACAACGCTCGTGATCAATACACCTAGATCCTGGTAGGAGCCTCACGCCGGATCATGGCGCCGCGAAGGTCTGCCCAGAGGCTGTCACGGATAGTGGTCAGGCCTTGCTCATGTTCGGCGAGAGCATCAGGCCAGTGGACACTTCGCCCGTAGGCGTCGGCGACGTTGTAATAGACGAGGGCTTGGTCGAGCGCCGACTGGAAGCTGGCTCGCAGTTGGTCAGCCTCCGCGGAGACGGCTTCACCTGTCAGGTGCCGTACGGCGGTTGAGAGTTCAGCCGGCTCCCAGAGGCTTTCCCGAAAGGTGTGGAATTCGGCTCGATTGCGGGCCGACAGAGCGTCCCAACGGACGAGGTTCCGGTTGATCTCCAGGTACCGGCCGATGTCAGTGGCGTGGACGCGCTCGACGTCCGCTTCCTGCGGAGTGCGGCGGTCCCATATCTCCAAACCGAAGATCTCCTCCAGTTCGGTGGCGAACAGGATCTCTGCCACTGAGGTTCCGCCGACGACGCGGTACCGGCCGAAGTAGGCGGGAACCGTCGTGGTGGCGGTGAGCCAGTCGGTGTCGCTTACCGGCACGCTTTCCTTGACTTCGAGCGCCTGGCGGAGACCGCCGGTGAAGCCGTAGCCGTCGGGCAGGGCTCCCGACGGAACACGTACCACCTCGTCGCCGACCACGTCGTAGTCCTGCCCTTGCTGGGACCTGCGGGCGAGCACTGCTTCTCCCAGACGCTTTTCCAGCAGCAGCGCCTGCATGCCTGTATGGTCAGTGACTCCGTAGGCGTCGTGCAGTTCTGCCCGGCCGTGCGGGCTGATCCGCGGTACGCCGGTGTCGCCGTTGACGGTGAAGTCCGCTCCCTCGTGCAGCCCCGCTGCGAACTCGGCGATACGCCGGAGTTGACCGCTTGGCGTCCTGTCCTTTTCCGACAGGGTGAACCGGCCATTGATGTTGGCGATCATCACCTGCCCGGTGTCCGAGACGATCGCGGCGGGCACGTCCCTGCCGATGCGGGTCCGCAGTTCCACGGTCCTGCTGTCATGGAGCAGGTCGAGTGCGAAGCGGGTGACGGCGCCGAAGGTGATATCAGCGGCGTAGGCCGCCTGCTTTTCCTCGGTGCTCGACTGCGTCCTCAAGACGCCGACACCGACTCCCAGCGCTTCGAGAAGCGGCCCCGCAACTGCGGCCTCCGCGTGAGCCGTCTCATCGTCCGGGCCGATCACATGGACGCCGTCACCGCGCAGGGCGAGCAGCAGCGCGGCAACGACCCGCGCGCCCCGCATCCGTTCGGGTCCTGCGGCGCGGCCGCCATGGATGACCGCGCCGCCAGCCAGACGCACTGCCATCACCCGGACGTCATCGTCGAACGACACGCTTTCCGTCGCCGCCGCGCTCAGCAGACGAAGCGCCGGAACGGACAGTTCTTCTGCGGTGCCACCCTCCTGAGCCAGGCGTTTCAACCCGTTCACGCTCACGTCCGCGCTCCTTCAACCTACTCGGTCGCCGATCCCGCTCATCCACCGCCGGGAAGGTGCCCAGGAAGGTGCATGTCAGGAAGTTTGTCTACGATTCTGGCAAATGCCTCGGTTGCATTGCCGATGCGCGTCTTCGGATTGCCGTCGCCCAGGTCGATGCGACCTTTGAATCTGCCTTCGCCGACCCGATTCTCCCCGTCCGGGCGGTACAGCGGACTGCCTTCGGGGAACGTCCATGTGCCGTCCGGGTTCCGGATAGCGCCCGTGGTGAAGTCTGGCAATACTGACGACGGCCCCGAGGGGCAGTTGTGGACTAAAAGCGCAGCGGATCCTGCGAGCACGTAGTAGGTGTGCGGTCCATCGACGGTGAGGTTGTAGACCGTCGTGTGCTGCATGCGGTGGCGGACCGCCGTGACCTGAACCCAAGTGCCACCGCTGGTGCGCAGCCACTGGCCAGAGGTGAGGTGACCGGCGTCGATCCAGGCACCGACGTCGGGGGCCCAGAAGGGGTGCCCGTCGGTAGCGGTGACGGTGTGGCTGCCGACGGTGACATCGGTAAGTTGTTTGTCGCCGGTGCCCTGGATGAGGGCGGTGACCGGGCGGCTCTCGTAGTCGCCAGTGGCCGGGTCAGTTGCGGCCACGTGGTCGCCGACACGTACGTCCTGGATAGATTTGCGCCTGCCGTCGGCCATGAGCACATCCGTGCCCGCGGCGAAGCTGTTGACCGCGCAGCCACGAGGAAGACCGCCCTCGTCTCCTGGGATGAGCATCGAGGTGAGGCAGCCGATGAGTGCTGAGGTGCCGACCTGGCCCCAGTCGACCTTGCGGCCGGACAGGCGCTGGACGAAGTAGTCCATGCCGCCGCTGACGAGACCGCCTACGGCGCAGGAGGCCAGTAGGGGGTTGTCGCCGGTGGGGTCGGTGTAGGTGGTGGGTGAGTCAAGGGCGTACTGGTAGAGGTTGGTGCCGCCCGTCTGGCCGGTGGGGTCTTCGGAGATGAAGGTTCCGGCCGTGGGGTCGTAGTAGCGGTCGCGGTAGTACGCAAGGCCGGTGCCGTCGTTCTCGCGGCCGGTGAAGGTGTACGTGTTGTCGCTGGCCGTACCGGCAGAGGTGGTACCGCCGTAGGGGTCGTAGGCGTAGGTGGTGGCGACCGTGCCGTCGGGGTTGCCGAGGCCGACGACGCTGCCCATGGCATCAGTCAGGTAGACCTGGGTGGTTCCGCTCTGCGTACGGGTCAGGAGGTCGTCGATGCCTCCGGTGGTCTCCTGGGTGGTGGGGGTGCCGCCGCCGTCGAGTTCGGCCAGGGCGTTGGAACCGTCGGTGAGGTACTTGGTGGTGGCGCCGCCCACGGTTTTGCTGGTGCGGGTGCCCAGCGGGTCGTAGCCGAACGACGCGGCCGTGCCCGGCCCGCTGATCCCGGTGAGTTGCTGTCGGTCGTTCCAGGTGTAGTGGGTCTGGCCGTTGGCGGTGAGGTTGCCGTCGGCGTCGTAAGTGCGGCTCTGGCCGCCGAGGGAGGCGAGTCTGTTGGGACACCTCCGAGCGGCATCTGGGCCGTCATATGGCCGAGGCTGCTCAGGCTGCCGGGCCCGTCCAGGTGGCCAAGCACGTGGTCGTGCGCCATGTTCTGTCCTGGTACGACAACGGCAGCGAACTGGCGGAGACCGTTCCCGCTCTGCGCGAGATCACCGATGCCCAGGACACCGATGCCGCGCTGCTGTGCTGCCTGGTTCTGGAACAAGCGCTCGTGGACGGCCTGTACGACTTCGCCCCACCCCGCTCCATCATGGTGGAAACCGACGACGACCTGCCAGGTCTGCTGGCCAGCCTGCGGCAGATCTCCAGCGGCCCGAGTACCAAAGATGTCGTCATCCGGGCCCGTCTGGCATGTGCGCTGGCCGACGCGTCCCTGACCGCTGATTCCTCCCCAGCCCGGGTCGAGGATGTCTACGGATCCTTGCTCCAGGACGCGGCAGCCGGACGCCACCGGCACGCGCGCGGACTGATCGCCGCACGCGGCGCTCACGCTTTCGCAGTCCACGGCGCCCCGGAACGTGCCCAAACGCTGTGGCAGCAGTCCGTGCTGGCCAGCAGCGAAGACGGACTGTATGGAGACGCCCGCTGGGCTCTGCGGTCCCTGCGCATGGTCCTGTGGGATCACCGCGGAAAGACCCTGCCGACCGGTCTGGACATCACCACCCGTGCGCTGCCCAACAACAAGCGGATGCTGGCCGCCCCGACCGATCCGGCACTCCTGGCCTACGAAGCCGCCCACCGTGGTGAGCCGATCGGCGCCACAGCCGATGTCCGCCGCTATCTGTGGGAGGCACGCCTGAGCGGAGCCTTGCAGGAGCAGTGCCTGGCGATGGATCTTTTCGGGGACATCCTCCTCGCCCAGGGCTACCCCGCCCTGGCGGTGGAGGCTTTCGTGTGTGCCGGGATGCCGGAGAAGGCCGACGAGCACGCCACGCCGCTGCCGGAACCGGTAGACATGGAACGGTGGCTGGCCTCCCCCATGCGACGGCGCAGTTCGGCAGCAAGCGCAGTACTGGCCGCGCAGAACGCAGTCATCGCCGATGAGAAGGTCCCCGGGATCATCGCCAAACTGCTCCACGTCGCCCAGAACCTGTGGACAGCACCTCCCAGCCAGCCCCACCCGGAACTCGACTCGCTCAAAGCCGTCACCGCGTTCGGTATCCGCATCCCCAAAGAATCCATCGACGTCATCCTCACCCTCAGCGGGCCCGCCCTCAGCGGACAGACCCGCTACGACAGCGACATCGCCTACCTGCTGCTCAACGCCTACTGGGCTGTTCCCGTTCGCGCTGAAGATCTGGCATCAGCGCTCGAAGCTCTCATGCAGCTTCCCGACCAGCACGAACTGTGGTCAGCACTACGCCAGTTCCCCTCCGACAGCCGCCCGGGCCTGGTCCCAGCCCTCACCCGATCAGCCCGCAAGGGCATCCAGCAGGCATCCGACGTACTGGCCGCCTGGCAACCTGCCAGCAGAGCAGCACAGTTGGCCGCGCGACGCGCCTGCGCCTTCGTCCTTCGCGCCCCCCTGGGCACCCGTGATCCACGGATGATCCCTATCGACCACGCCGCAACGACGGTCGCCATGCTCCTCGGGCTGCTCAACGCCGCCCCTCTCATCAGCATCCCGCCTGAGCAGCTCAACGCCGAACCAGCGGAAGTCCTCCCGCCTGGAACCGTTACGCCGCCCGGCGAAGCCGCGCTCCCCAGCCCGGATCATCCCCAGGAACCGGACGACGCCGCCTTTGCCGCTGCCCAGCCACCCGGCGAACTGGCCCAAACGGTCGCCGAGCACCTGACCGCCCTTGCCGGGGACATCCATGCCTCCACCGGGATCCGTCAGCGACGCCTCCTGGCGCTGCCCGCCCTGCTGGGAAGCATCCCCTCCAGCGCAGCAGCCGCCATCGCCCAACGGCTCCTGGCTCTCAGCCAGACGCCGCCGCCCACTACCGGCCACGCTCACACCGCTGCCGGCAGGTCGAAGCTGGCGGCAGCAGCCCTGCAGGTCTCCGCCGAAGCCTTCGCCGCCTCCCGCACACCCCGCAGTGCGCTCACCGACGCCGACCGCGCATACCTCTCTCAGGTCGTAGCCGCTGCCATGCCGCTGCTGAGATCCGACGACCGCACTCACCGCATCCTCGGCGCGCGCTGTCTGAGCACCGCCGGCCGGACCGCAGAAGAATTCGCCCCGCTTGCCGCCGGCCTCGCCTTCCACGGCTGCGAACACGTCCGCAGCATCAGTACGGCGCACCTCGATGCATCCGACCCCCTCCTCGCAGGCCTGGCCCAGGATCCCTCCCCCCCCCCGCGTCAGGATGGCCGTCGCCACCCGAGCCCGCGACCTGCCAGCCCCTGTACGGGCAGCCCTCGCGACCGACCCCCACCTCGCCGTCCGCCGAACCGCCGCCCACGACAGCACCACCCCTCACCCACCGGACCTCTGACTTTCCGCCTCCCCCCGGACAGGCCGCGAGGCATGATGCCGCCCAGAAGCTCATCAACCCCATCCACTAGCCTGCTCAAGACCCCCAACAAGTGCGCCACATAGCGCCCCTTTATCGAATTTGGAGCAGATTCTCAACATCTGAGGCACCACAGTTCAGGGACACTAGAACCTCAGGAATATTGGCATGAGACTACAAAACCCCTCTTCAGGGACCTGCACCCAGACCTACCTCAGGACTCTCAGTATCTGGGGCACGGCAGGTCAGACCCCACACTAAATTTCCATCCGCCCCATCTGCCCTGAGGCGGCACAGGTCGGAAGTGGTGCGCAGGTAGATGAACCGGCGTGGGGATCGCGGTCGGTCGGGCCACTCCAGGACCATGTCGGGAACGTGGGTGTGGTTGAAGAACTCGGTCGTGGTGACGGTGGCACGTGGGTCCATGCGGCGGAGGTGTCCGGCGACGATGTTTTTGACCTGCCTGAACATGGCCCGGTCGTCGGGTTCGTCCAGGGCCTGGGAAATCGACTGCTGGACGATGTTCACCACGTTCCCTCCCGGCGGATCAGTTCGGCGGCCACGATGGCCGCCCAGTCTTTGAGAGGCAGCAGTGTCTCCTGCTTCTCCGAGAGCACGATCAGCCACAGCCTGGAGGCGACGGACTGCACGAGGTCTGCGTCCATCAGCTTGCGGGCTTCGTCGATGTCGCTGGTGCCGAAGACGCGTCCGCAGTGCTGGAGTACCGCGGTCTCGACCTGATGGGGCGAATCGAGGGTGGACCACGAGTTCGCCCTGAACGGTGCCCAGGTGATCCACATGAAGTGGTCGCTGAGGTGGTGCTGGGCCTGAGCGGCCACGTAGCACTTGGCTAGGAAATCATCGAAATGAGTACCCTGGTCACCAGGCTGCGCGTAGTTCTTGATCTCGGCGCAGAACGTGTCGTTCTGGTAGGGGTCGCCGCGCATGGTTCCCCCCAGGTCGAAGGAGAACGTGCGGCCTCCGTATGGCCACGGCAGCGTCAGCCGGCGCCCGCACGACGGCGAATCGGTGTTGGCGTACGCACCACAGATACGCATCGTGCCCTCGAGCCACTGCTTGGCACGTCGGGCCCCCGCAAAGCCCTTCATCTGAGCATCTTCACCGACCACCACGCAGATAGCTTAGTGCTACCAGGTGATCACAGCGAGCCCAAACGAGGCAACGCTCGCCGATTTCAGGTACTCAGGCACCGGCTGCGCTTTCCGCGAGCCCAGGACCGCCAGCAGCAGGGCGAACAAAAGCGGCTTACTACCGGGCCCGCGACTGATGGTCAGCGCGTACGTCCTCACCAACGCCGGCGGTGCGGGCCGGTCGCCGCACCGAAAACCTACACGAGGCGCGCCAGACCGGTGAGTGGAGCCTTACCGGTCTTCGACGATGAAGCACGCCCGCTGGTAGAGCTCGTCTGAGGGGCCCCGAAGTTTCCGGACAGGCACCCAATAGGGTTGTCCTGAACAAGGAAACGAGGAAGAAGTGGCGCCACCCAGTAAGTACTCGCCG
>NZ_JBIBHM010000026.1:0-39471 GCF_042957025.1 Streptomyces sp. NPDC008139 | reverse complement strand
CTTTAGCAGAAGCTATTCGGTCGGAATTACCAACCCCGTTCCGAGCACACACGTTTCCGCGGGTCTCGTCGAGGCGGTTGTGCCAACGTACTGGAGCGGGCCCCCGGATGCAAATCCGGGGGCCCGCTCCTGGTCCAGTGGTTGACGAGGCGTCAGACCTCAACCACCACAGGGAGGATCATCGGTCGCCGACGGTAGGTGTCGGAGACCCATTTGCCGACCGAGCGGCGGATGAGCTGCTGGATCTGGCGTGCTTCCATCACCCCGTCGGAGGCCGAACGGGACAGCCCCTCCTCGATCTTGGGGATGACGGCGGCGAATGCGTCGTCCTCGATCCCCGAACCGCGGGCATGGATGTTCGGGCCGCCGACAATCTTGCCGGTGGTCGAGTCGACCACCACGAAGACCGAGACGATGCCTTCTTCCCCGAGGATGCGGCGGTCCTTCAGCGACGACTCCGTGATGTCGCCGACGGAGAGACCGTCGACGTACACGTAACCGGCCTGGACCTTGCCCGCGATTTTGGCGACGCCGTCGATGAGGTCGACGACCACGCCGTCCTCCGCGATGACGCAGCGGTTCTTGGGGATGCCGGTGAGCTGGCCGAGATCGGCGTTGGCGCGCAGGTGTCGCCATTCGCCGTGGATCGGCATCAGATTGCGCGGCTTGCAGATGTTGTAGAAGTACAGCAGTTCGCCGGCCGAGGCGTGGCCAGAGACGTGGACCTTGGCGTTGCCCTTGTGGACAACGTTGGCACCCCATCGGGTGAGGCCGTTGATCACGCGGTAGACCGCGTTCTCGTTGCCCGGGATGAGGGAGGACGCGAGGATGACGGTGTCGCCCTCGACGATCCGGATCTGGTGGTCGCGGTTCGCCATCCGGGACAGGGCGGCCATGGGCTCGCCCTGGGAGCCGGTGCAGACGAGGACGACCTTCTCGTCGGGCAGGTCGTCGAGGACCTTGACGTCCACGACGAGACCGCTGGGCACCTTGAGGTAGCCGAGGTCGCGGGCGATGCCCATGTTCCTGACCATCGAGCGGCCGACGAAGGCGACCTTGCGGCCCCGTTCATGCGCGGCGTCCAGGACTTGCTGGATGCGGTGGACGTGGCTGGCGAAGCTCGCCACGATGATCCGCTTGTCCGCCTTGGCGAAGGTCTGCCGGAGCACCTGCGAGATGTCCCGCTCGGGTGCGACGAAGCCGGGGACCTCGGCGTTGGTGGAGTCCGCGAGGAGCAGGTCGATGCCTTCCTCGCCGAGCCGCGCGAAGGTCGGCAGGTCGGTCAGGCGGCCGTCCAGCGGGAGCTGGTCCATCTTGAAGTCGCCCGTGACGACGACCATGCCCGCCGGAGTGCGGATGGCGACGGCCAGCGCGTCCGGGATGGAGTGGTTGACGGCGACGAATTCGCAGTCGAAGGGGCCGATGCGCTCGCGCTCGCCCTCCTTGACCTCCAGCACGTACGGCCGGATGCGGTGTTCCTGGAGCTTGGCCTCGATCAGGGCGAGGGTCAGCTTGGAGCCGATCAGCGGGATGTCGTCCTTCTCCCGCAGGAGGAAGGGGACGGCGCCGATGTGGTCCTCGTGGCCGTGGGTCAGGATGACGCCGACGACGTCGTCGAGGCGGTCCCTGATGGAGCTGAAGTCCGGCAGGATCAGGTCGACGCCGGGCTGCTCTTCCTCGGGGAAGAGCACTCCGCAGTCAACGATCAGCAGCTTGCCGCCGAATTCGAAGACCGTCATATTGCGGCCGATTTCTCCGAGGCCGCCGAGCGGGGTGATACGGAGGCCGCCGTCGGGCAGGGTCCGCGGGGGGCCGAGTTCGGGGTGCGGATGGCTCAAAAGTCTCTCCCTACCACGCGCGCCGCCGGACCCTCCTGGGTCGCGGCGCGCGTGACATCGTGTTTTTCCGTGCGTATGCGGCAGTGCGCATCGTCGGCTGTGCGGTGTGCGGTTGTGCGGTTTGTGCGTGTTCGGACCTATTAAGTTGTGAAGTCTGTGGTCAGAGGTCTACCCCGCCTGCGGCGAGATCCCTCCTGAGCTGTTCTGTGGCGGCCTGGTCCAGCTCCACGAGGGGGAGCCGGAGGGGGCCCGCGGGCAGTCCGCGCAGCGCGAGGGCGGCCTTGGTGGTGATGACGCCCTGGGCGCGGAACATGCCGGTGTAGACCGGCAGCAGTCGCTGGTGGATCTCGGCGGCCTTGGTGACGTCGCCGCTGGTGTACGCGTCGAGGAGCGCGCGCAGTTCGGCGGAGACCAGGTGGCCGACGACGGAGACGAAGCCGGTGGCGCCGATGGAGAGCAACGGCAGATTGAGCATGTCGTCGCCCGAGTACCAGGCCAGGCCGCTGCGGGACATCGCCCAGCTCGCGGCGCCGAGGTCGCCCTTGGCGTCCTTGTTGGCGACGATCCGGGGGTGTTCGGCCAGCCGGACGATGGTCTCGGTGTCGATGGGGACGCCGCTGCGGCCGGGGATGTCGTAGAGCATGACGGGCAGCCCGGTGGCGTCGGCGATGGCGGTGAAGTGCCGGTACAGACCCTCCTGCGGGGGCTTGTTGTAGTACGGCGTCACCGCGAGCAGGGCGTGGGCGCCGGCGCTTTCCGCCTGGCGGGCCAGGTCCGTGCTGTGCCGGGTGTCGTTGGTCCCGGCTCCGGCGACGACGAAGGCGCGGTCTCCGACGGCTTCCACGACGGCCCGTACGAGCTGGGCTTTCTCCGTGTCGCTCGTGGTGGGCGACTCCCCGGTCGTGCCGTTGACGACGAGACCGTCGTTCCCGGCGTCCACGAGGTGGGCGGCGAGCCGTTGCGCGCCGTCGAGATCGAGGGCGCCGTCCGCGGTGAACGGCGTGACCATTGCGGTCAGGACCCGCCCGAAGGGGGCCGTGGGGGTGGAGGTCGGAGCCATGGGTCCACGCTACTCGGTGTGTGTACGGGCATGCAGCCTCGGGACCTGCGCAAAGGACTCCGGCGGTGCCTGCTCGGGGGTTCAAGCAACGCCGGAGTCCGTTTCAGCAGCCTAGATGAACTTCACGAATGCCTGCAATCTGAACACTTCGGACATTTGACTGCGGTCGCGCCGATCGGTTCCGGCCGTTACGGTGCCACCCGGCCGTTCGCGTTGAACGCCGCGTGTGTCAGCGGCATCAGACTCTCCCACGCGGCCTCCATCCGCTCCCCCACCATCTCGATCTCCCGCTGCGGGAACGACGGCGTGGCCGCCAGTTCGTGCTGCGTCCGCAGCCCCAGGAAGTGCATCAGCGACCGCGCGTTGCACGTCGCGTACATCGACGAGAACAACCCGACCGGCAGCGTCGCCCGCGCCACTTCCCTGGCCACCCCTGCCGCCAGCATCTCCTGGTACGCCGCGTACGAATGCGCGTACGACTCCTCCATCGCCCCCCGCACCGCCTCGTGCTGCTCCGCGGTGCCGTGCACGAACTCGTACTTCCCCGGCCGCCCCTGCTGCACCAGCTTCCGCTCGGGCCCCGGCACGTAGAACACCGGCTGCAACTCGCGGTAACGACCCGACTCCTCGTTGTAGGACCAGCCGACGCGGTGGCGCATGAACTCGCGGAAGACGAAGATCGGGGCGCTGATGAAGAAGGTCATGGAGTTGTGCTCGAAGGGGCTGCCGTGGCGGTCGCGCATCAGGAAGTTGATCAGGCCCTTGGAGCGCTCGGGGTCCTTGGTCAGCTCTTCGAGGGACTGCTCTCCGGCGGTGGAGACCCGGGCCGCCCACAGGACGTCGCCGTCAGAGGCGCTGTGCTTGACGAGGTCGACGGTCACGTCGTCGCGGAACTGGACGGGGACGGTGGTCCCGGTGGTGGTCTCGGTCGGCACCCGAGGTCCTTCCTGCTTGGCGGCTGTGCGGTTGAGCTGGTGTGCGGTCGGGCGGCTGTTCTGTCGTGCGGCGCCAGCCTATTCGCTCCGTATGACAGCGTTCGTCGGGCGGGCCAGGGCCGATCGGACGACCCGAGGTAGCCGCGGCGCCGCACGGCGGCTAGCCTCACCCGTCATAGCCCGCTCGTGCCGGAAGCTGCCGGAAACCCGAAGAGGATTCCCCGCGTGTCCCTCCCCCACAATTCCACCACCGCCTTCGTCGATGAGTTCACGCCCGGACGTGCGCTGCCGCACGCCGAGCAGGACCGCTGGATGCGGCCCTACCGTCCAGGACCGTGGCGGGTCGCGACCGCGGCGCTGCTGCTGGTCCTCGCCTCGTACCTGCTGTTCGCCGCGCTGATCATGGTCGCCGCAGGAAGCGGGCAGGGCGGCGTCACGTGTCTGCTCTCGGCGTTCGTGCTCATCGCGGTCACCCTGCGGCTGCTGCGCGTGGGTGTGTGGGTGAGCGGGAAGGGCCTGCGCCAGGTGGAGTTCTTCTCCACCTCGACGGTGTCGTGGAGCCAGGTGGTCTCGGTGCGCACGGCGCAGCAGCCGGTGCGGGTGCTGGGGCTGCCGCGCAGTGTGCAGGGGCAGGCGCTGGTGATCACCCGGCGCGGCGGGCGCCCGCTGCGGCCGATGCTGACCGACCACAACGCGGACTTCCTCGGCAGGGTCGAGGCGTTCGACCTCGCCGCCGACGCCATCGAGGGCTGGGCCGCCGAGCTGCGCTGAGCCGCGCTCAGCTTCACCCTCCCGGGTGCACGGCCGGGATGAAAGCGACCGGGCACACCCGTATGAGGAGTCGTGCACGACAGGCCCCTAGACCCGCTCGCGCACCTCGCGCCCGTCGTGCAGCGCGATGGCCCGCTGCATCGCCTTGCGGGCCCGCGGGGTGTCGCGTGCGTCGAAGTACGCGACGGCGAGCCGGAACCAGTTGCGCCAGTCGTCCGGCGCGGCCTCCGTCTCGGCCTGCCGCTTGGCGAACACCGCGTCGGCCGAGTCGCGGTCGATCCGGCCGCTGGGCGTACGGACCAGTTCGTCCACGGGCAGGCCGCCCTCGGCCTCCAGTTCGCGGCCGAGCCGTCCGGCGTGGCGGGCGAACTGGGTGGTGTGCCAGAGGAACCAGGCGCCGATCAGCGGCAGGACGAGCACGGCGACGCCGAAGACGACGGTGACCGGGCGGCCGTCCGCGATGAGCAGCACCCCGCGGTCGCCGACCAGCACGAAGTAGAAGACCAGCACGACCGCGGACACGGCGTAGCTGAGTTTGGCGCGCATTTCGGTTCCGTCCTCCGGTTCGGTCCTCCGCGTCAGCCCTCGTCCGGCTGAAGCGCGCGGTGGTCGTCCGAGAGGAAGTGTTCCAGGCCGAAGGTGAGTCCGGGGACACCGGGCACGGTACGGGCCGCGAGCAGGATGCCCGGCATGAAGCTGCTGTGGTGCAGCGAGTCGTGCCGGATGGTGAGGGTCTCGCCGGTGTCGCCGAAGAGCACTTCCTGGTGCGCGAGCAGGCCGCGCAGCCGTACCGAGTGCACCGGGACGCCGTCGACGTCCGCGCCGCGGGCGCCGTCCAGGGCGTGGGTGGTGGGGTCCTCCTGCGGGGCGCGGCCCGCCTCCGCGCGGGCGGCGGCGATGAGCTGCGCGGTACGGGTGGCGGTACCGCTGGGGGCGTCGGCCTTCCGGTTGTGGTGCAGCTCGATGACCTCGACGCTCTCGAACCAGCGGGCGGCCTGCTGGGCGAAGCGCATGGTGAGGACGGCGCCGATGGAGAAGTTCGGCGCGATGAGCACCCCGGTGGCGGGCGAGGCGGCGAGCTGGCCGCGCAGGGTGTCGAGCCGCTGCGGGGTCCAACCGGTGGTGCCGACCACGGCGTGGATGCCGTGGCCGACGCAGAACTCCAGATTGCCCATGACGGCGTCGGGGTGCGTCAGGTCGACGGCGACCTGCGTACCGGACTCGGTCAGTGTCTCCAGCCGGTCGTCGCGGTCGATCGTTGCGACGAGGTCGAGGTCGTCGGCCGCCTCGACCGCGCGTGCCGCCTCTGATCCGATCCGGCCCTTGGCGCCGATGACGGCCACACGGAGCTTGCTCATCGTTGTCCTGTCCTCGTCCTTCGCATCTCACATCGGTTGACGGCACACGCGCCGCGGCTCCCGCGAGCCGGTCCGCTACGCGAGCGCCTCGCGCAGGCGCGCGCTCTGCTTCTCCTTGAGCGGCCCTATGACGGCCAGCGACGGCCGCTGGCCCAGTACATCGCGGGCCACCGCGCGTACGTCGTCCGGGGTCACCGCGGCGATCCGGCCGAGCAGGTCGTCGACGGACAACTGCTCGCCCCAGCACAGCTCGCTCTTGCCGAGCCGGTTCATCAGCGCGCCGGTGTCCTCGAGACCGAGCACCGTGGAGCCGGAGAGCTGGCCGATCGCCCGGCCGATCTCCTCGTCGGTCAGGCCGTGTTCCGCGACCTGGTGCAGCTCGTCCCGGCAGATCTTGAGCACTTCCGGCACCCGGCGCGGCTGGCAGCCCGCGTAGACGCCGAAGAGGCCGCAGTCCGCGAAGGACGAGGTGTACGAGTACACCGAGTAGGCCAGGCCGCGCTTCTCGCGCACTTCCTGGAAGAGCCGGGAGCTCATGCCGCCGCCGAGCGCGGTGTTGAGCACGCTGAGCGCCCAGCGCCGGTCGTCGTTGCGCGACAGGCCGGGCATGCCGAGGACGACATGGGCCTGCTCGGTGCGCCGGTCCAGCAGTTCGAGGTGGCCCGCGGCGCGCAGCGTACGGCTGCCGGAGCGCGGCGCCATCGGGACGGCGTCCGGGTCGTGCAGGGCGCCCGCGTTCTCGAAGGCGCGGCGGACCTGGCGGACGAGGGCCGCGTGGTCGACGTTGCCCGCGGCGGCGACGACGAGCCGCGTGGGGTCGTAGTGCCGCTTGTAGAAGCGGGCGACCTGGTCGCGGGTGAGCGCGTTGATGGTCTCGACGGTGCCGAGGACGGGGCGGCCGAGCGGGGTGTCGCCGAGCATCGCGGTGGTGAACAGGTCGTGCACCTGGTCGCCGGGGTCGTCCTCGGTCATCGCGATCTCCTCCAGGATGACGCCGCGTTCGGCGTCGATGTCCTCCTGGCGGATCAGTGACCCGGTGAGCATGTCGCAGACCACGTCGATGGCCAGCGGCAGATCGGTGTCGAGCACCCGCGCGTAGTAGCAGGTGTACTCCTTGGACGTGAAGGCGTTCATCTCGCCGCCGACCGCGTCCACGGCCGCGGAGATGTCCAGTGCGCTCCGGCGCTCCGTGCCCTTGAAGAGCAGGTGCTCCAGGTAGTGGGTGGCGCCGTTGAGCACCGGGGTCTCGTCGCGGGAGCCGACTGCCGCCCAGATGCCGAAGGTGGCGGAACGGACGGTGGGCAGCGTCTCGGTGACGACGCGCAGCCCGCCGGGCAGGACGCTGCGCCGTACGGTGCCGATGCCGTCGGTGCCCGGGAGGAGGGTCCGCGTGCGGACGGCCCGCCCCTTGGTGGAGGGGCGGGCCGTCACTGCGGTGGAGCGGGTCGTCACTTCTCCGACTCGTCCTTCGCGTCCTCGGTGTCGTCTTCGCCCTCGATGACCGGGATCAGCGAGAGCTTGCCGCGCTGGTCGATCTCGGCGATCTCGACCTGCACCTTGGCGCCCACGCCGAGAACGTCCTCGACGTTCTCGACGCGCTTGCCGCCGGCGAGCTTACGGATCTGCGAGATGTGCAGCAGGCCGTCCTTGCCGGGCATCAGCGAGACGAACGCGCCGAAGGTGGTCGTCTTCACGACCGTGCCCAGGTAGCGCTCGCCGACCTCGGGCATCGTCGGGTTGGCGATCTGGTTGATCACCGCGCGGGCCGCCTCGGCCTGCGAACCCTCGGTGGCGCCGATCAGCACCGTGCCGTCGTCCTCGATGGAGATGTCGGCGCCGGTGTCCTCCTGGATCTGGTTGATCATCTTGCCCTTGGGGCCGATGACCTCGCCGATCTTGTCCACGGGGATCTTGATGCTGATGATCCGCGGGGCGTTGGGGGACATCTCGTCCGGGACGTCGATGGCCTCGTTCATCACATCGAGGATGTGGAGGCGGGCGTCACGGGCCTGCTTCAGCGCGGCGGCCAGCACGGAGGCGGGGATGCCGTCGAGCTTGGTGTCGAGCTGGAGCGCGGTCACGAAGTTCTTCGTGCCGGCGACCTTGAAGTCCATGTCGCCGAACGCGTCCTCGGCGCCGAGGATGTCGGTGAGCGCCACGTAGTGCGTCTCGCCGTCGATCTCCTGCGAGATCAGGCCCATGGCGATACCGGCGACGGGGGCCTTGAGCGGCACACCGGCGTTCAGCAGCGACATGGTGGAGGCGCAGACCGAGCCCATCGACGTGGAGCCGTTGGAGCCGAGCGCCTCGGAGACCTGACGGATCGCGTAGGGGAACTCCTCGCGGGTCGGCAGGACCGGGATCAGGGCGCGCTCGGCGAGCGCGCCGTGGCCGATCTCGCGGCGCTTGGGCGAGCCCACGCGGCCGGTCTCGCCGACCGAGTACGGCGGGAAGTTGTAGTTGTGCATGTAGCGCTTGCGGGTCTCGGGCGCCAGGGTGTCGAGCTGCTGCTCCATGCGGAGCATGTTGAGGGTGGTGACGCCCAGGATCTGGGTCTCGCCACGCTCGAACAGCGCGGAGCCGTGCACGCGCGGGATGGCCTCGACCTCGGCGGCCAGCGTACGGATGTCCGTGACGCCGCGGCCGTCGATGCGGACCTTGTCCTTGATGACGCGCTGGCGGACCAGCTTCTTGGTCAGCGAGCGGTACGCGGCGGAGATCTCCTTCTCGCGGCCCTCGAACTGCGGGAGGAGCTTCTCGGCGGCCAGACCCTTGACGCGGTCCAGCTCGGCCTCACGGGCCTGCTTGCCGGGGATGGTGAGCGCCTGGGCCAACTCGCCGGTGACGGCGGACTCCAGGGCCTCGAACACGTCCTCCTGGTAGTCCAGGAAGATCGGGAACTCGCCGGTGGGCTTGGCGGCCTTGGCGGCCAGCTCGGACTGCGCCTTGCAGAGCGTCCGGATGAACGGCTTGGCGGCTTCGAGGCCCGCGGCCACGATCTCCTCGGTCGGCGCCTCGGCGCCGCCCGCGACGAGCTGGATCGTCTTGGCGGTGGCCTCGGCCTCCACCATCATGATCGCGACGTCGCCGTCCTCAAGCGTGCGGCCCGCGACGACCATGTCGAAGACGGCGTCCTCAAGCTCGCTGTGGGTCGGGAACGCGACCCACTGGCCCTTGATGAGGGCGACGCGGACGCCGCCGATCGGACCGGAGAAGGGCAGGCCCGCGAGCTGCGTGGAGCAGGAGGCGGCGTTGATCGCGACCACGTCGTACAGGTGGTCGGGGTTGAGCGCCATGATCGTGCAGACGACCTGGATCTCGTTGCGCAGGCCCTTGACGAAGGACGGGCGCAGCGGGCGGTCGATCAGCCGGCAGGTGAGGATCGCGTCCTCGGAGGGGCGGCCCTCGCGGCGGAAGAAGGAACCGGGGATCCGGCCGGCCGCGTACATGCGCTCCTCGACGTCCACCGTGAGGGGGAAGAAGTCGAAGTGCTCCTTGGGCTGCTTCGAGGCGCTGGTGGCCGACAGCACCATGGTGTCGTCGTCCAGGTAGGCCACGGCGGAGCCGGCGGCCTGACGGGCCAGGCGGCCCGTCTCGAAGCGGATGGTGCGGGTGCCGAACGTGCCGTTGTCGATAACGGCTTCGGCGTAGTGGGTCTCGTTCTCCACTATGGGGATTCTCCTCGTCCATGCCCGCAGGGCGTTTCCCTGGCGGGCCATCGGTGGAGGGGCGTCCTGTTACCGGTGCCGGTCTTCGATCGAAGCCTCCGGGGCGTGTGTCTTCCGGAGGCCACTACCGAGGACCGGCTGTTCGGCGATCAGGAGGACGCTCCTCCTCATACTTGATAACCATTGCACCAGACGACGGAGACATCACGCACTTCATGTGCGCGCTTCGTCGCTCGGCGCGTATATGGCCACTACGGCAATGCTCCGCCGTACACGGCGCGTATCGCGTATACGGCAAAGGGGGAGCGGCCCCGACTCGCGGGTACCGCTCCCCCTCCACGGCGTCTTAGCGAACGCCCGCGGCGCCGGCACGGATGCCGAGGCGCTCGCGGAGCTCACGGAAGCGCGTGATGTCCTTCTTGGCCAGGTACTGCAGCAGACGGCGGCGCTGGCCGACCAGGATCAGCAGACCACGACGCGAGTGGTGGTCGTGCTTGTGGGTCTTGAGGTGCTCGGTCAGGTCCGAGATACGGCGCGAGAGCAGAGCGACCTGGACCTCGGGGGAGCCCGTGTCGCCCTCCTTGGTACCGAACTCGGCGATGATCTGCTTCTTCGTCTCGACGTCGAGCGACATACGGACTCCTCAGGTGTCAGTGGCCTCCGAGCGCCCCCGGTATTCATCGCGGGGGATGCTTCGTTGACTCGCGAGGCGCGGGATCACGGGGTGTGTACACACACGTGACCGTCACCCAGAGTACCAGCCCGCGGCGGTCCGCTTACCCGCGGGTCATCTCCGGGCGCGGGCGAGGACGCCGCCCGGCGCGTGAGGGTGGTGTGCGAGGGGCACTCACCCATGAGGGCGGGCCTGACATCGGAAGGCTACCGACGATTAGTCTTGCCCCTGACGGGGAGGGGGATCGGCCATGGGATGCGTGGGTATGCGCGCAGCGGTGCGATCCCGCGATGGTGTCCCGCGCCGACGAGCGGCCTTTCGCGGGCCGGACTCGTTGCGGGGACACGGTGAAGCAGCAGACCAGGAGGCATTGTGAGCAGCGATCGGGACGACAGCCGCGTGGGCGGGGCCGGCCCTGTCGAGGACCGGGGCGACGCCGACTACACGGGTGAGTTCAGCCTGGGCGACGCGGCGCCCGCCTGGTACATGGGAGACGCGGGCGGTTCCGCGGACGCCGACGAGGCGGCGGACAGCGGCTCGGATTCCGGCGCTGGCGCCGATTCCGGTTCCGTTCCTGTCACGGATTCGGGGTCCTTCACGGGCTCGGGCCCGCAGACGGGTGCGCGGTCGGACCGGCGCTCGGATGCGGGTGCCGCCGGTTCCTCCCCTGCTTCTGTTCCCGGCTCCGAGCCGGGGGCGGGGCTGACGGGTGACGCGGCCGGTTCGTCGGAGTCGTCGTGGTCCGCCGCCGTGCCGTCGCTGCCCCTGCCCACGCCCGGCCCTTCGGCGTCGGCGGCCGAACGGTCCTGGTCGGCCGCGGCCGTACCGTCGATCCCGGTTCCGCGCGCGGCGTCGGCCGAGTCGGCGGGCGAGCCCGCGCGTGCGTCGGCGGGCGCGGACAGTTCGGACGACTCGGACCGCTCGGAAGGTGCGGCGAAGCGGGAGCCCGAGTCCGCGCCTGCGGCGGAGGCCGCGGGCACGCCCGAGCCGGAGCCGGTACGGGCTTCCGCGTCCGAGTCCGGTACGCCCGGGTCCGGTACGCCCGGTGGTTCGGGATTCCCCGCTTTCGGGGGCCGCGAGGACGGCGCGCCCGACGCCACGGTGCGCTTCTCCGCCGCCGCGCTGCGGCGCGAGGTCGAGGAGCGCGAGGCCGGCAAGCGGAAGCCGCCGGAGCCGACCGTCTCCTCTTCTACGTCCTCGTCCGCCGCCGATGACGAGCCTGCGGAGGCCAAGCCCGCCGCGCCCGCTGCCGCGAAGCCGTCGGAGCCGTCGGAGCCCGAGGCCGAGGCCGAGGAGGCCCCGGCCGCGCCTCGTGCCCCGGTCTGGGTGCCGCTGCCCGGCGCGGCGGACGCCCTCCCGTGGGCGCCCGGCGCACCGCGCGGCCCCGTACCACCGCTCCCCCCGGACTTCGAGCGCGCGGAGCCCTCGCGCCCCGCCCCGGACAGCTCCCCGGCCGCCCCGCGACAGGGTTACGGGTTCCCGCCCGCCGCTGACGCCCCCGCCGCGCCGCTGCACCCGGGCGGCCCCAACCCGCCCGCACCCCAACAGGGTTACGGCTATCCCCCGGCGGCCGACGCTCCGGCGGCACCTCCGGCCGCCCCCCTGCACCCCGGCGGCCCGAACCCGCCCGCCCCGCAGCAGGGTTACGGCTTCCCCCCGGCACCCGACGCCCCCGCCGCACCCCCGGCCGCGCCCCTGCACCCCGGCGGGCCCAACCCCCCTGCCCCGCAACAGGGTTACGGCTTCCCGCCCGCGGCGCCCGACGAGCCCGCCGCACCCCCGGCCGCACCCCTGCACCCCGGCGGCCCCAACCCGCCCGCACCGCAGCAGGGTTACGGCTTCCCCTCGGCACCCGACGAGCCCGCCGCGCCACCGGCCGCGCCCCTGCACCCCGGCGGGCCCAACCCGCCCGCACCCCAACAGGGTTACGGCTTCCCGCCCGCGGCGCCCGCCGTGCCCGCGCAGCAGGGGAACGCGGGTCCTGCGGCGGCGCCGTTGCAGAGCTTCCCGCCGCCGACCGGGCAGCCGGTGAATCTCCCGGCCCGTCAGGAGCCCCCGGCCGCCGCGCAGCCGGGTCCGGTCCAGCAGCCGGGCCAGCCCGTGCCACCGACCGGCTACGCCCAGCCGCAGCCCCAGCCCCAGTCTCAGCCTCAAGCGCAGCCGCCCGCGCCGGTCGCGGGGACGCCGGACGCGCCGCAGGGCCAGAGGTACGGCTTCCCGCCCCCCGCGGCGCCGCACGCGCCGGTCCCGGCGCCCGCTCAGGTCCAGCCGCCGCAGGCGCCGGAGCCGCAGGACGCGGTGCCCGAGCCGAACGACGCGGTGCCGCAGGACGCCCCGGAGCGGAATCTGCCCGCGCCGACCGGCTTCGGAGCGCCGCCGCAGGGCGGGCCCCAGCCGTACACAGCGGGCCCCGTACCGTCGGGACTGCCGCACGAGCCAGTGGCGCCGCAGCAGGGCGCGGGCCCCGCGCAGGGCAGCGGTTACGGCTTCCCGCAGCACGCGCAGCCGGGCCAGGACCAGGCGGCGGCGCTTCAGCCGCTGCCGCAGCAGGGCGGTTACGGCTTCCCGCAGCCGGGGCAGCCGCACCAGCCACAGCAGCCCGCGCGGCCCGACCCGCAGGGTCAGCAGCAGGCACCGCAGCCTCC
Organism: Streptomyces sp. NPDC008139; assembly: GCF_042957025.1. Lineage (NCBI taxonomy): Bacteria > Bacillati > Actinomycetota > Actinomycetes > Kitasatosporales > Streptomycetaceae > Streptomyces > Streptomyces sp. NPDC008139. The sequence continues at coordinate 26,523 of NZ_JBIBHM010000026.1, read as the reverse complement.
GCAGCCGCAGCCGGCGGCACCGGCCGACCCGCGGATGGGCGGCTGGCCCACCGTCACGCCCGACCAGCGGCAGCCCACGACGCAGGGCGGCACGCCGCTCGGCTACACGGCGGCCGTGGAGCTGTCGTCGGACCGGCTGCTGCGCAATCCGCCCAAGCCGAAGCGCGCGGGCGCGAACGCGCAGCCGTCGCGGTTCAAGATCGGCGGCAAGAAGGAGGAGGCGGAGCGGCAGCGGAAGCTGGGGCTGATCCGTACGCCGGTGCTGTCGTGCTACCGGATCGCGGTGATCAGCCTCAAGGGCGGCGTGGGCAAGACGACCACGACGACCGCGCTGGGCTCGACGCTGGCCTCCGAGCGGCAGGACAAGATCCTGGCGATCGACGCCAACCCGGACGCGGGCACCCTCGGCCGCCGGGTGCGGCGCGAGACGGGGGCGACGATCCGCGACCTCGTGCAGGCGATCCCGTACCTCAACAGCTATATGGACATCCGCCGGTTCACCTCGCAGGCGACATCGGGGCTCGAGATCATCGCGAACGACGTGGACCCGGCGGTCTCGACGGCGTTCAGCGACGAGGACTACCGGCGGGCGATAGATGTGCTGGGCCGCCAGTACCCGGTGATCCTCACGGACTCCGGCACCGGTCTGCTGTACAGCGCGATGCGCGGAGTCCTCGACCTGGCCGACCAGTTGATCATTGTGTCGACGCCGTCGGTGGACGGCGCGTCCAGCGCGAGCACCACGCTGGACTGGCTGTCGGCGCACGGGTACGCGGAGTTGGTGTCGCGCAGCATCACGGTCATCTCGGGGGTCAGGGAGACCGGCAAGACGATCAAGGTCGACGACATTGTGGCGCACTTCCAGACCCGCTGCCGCGGTGTCCAGGTGGTGCCCTTCGACGAACACCTCGCCGCGGGCGCGGAGGTCGACCTCGACATGATGCGGTCCAAGACCCGCGAGGCGTATTTCAACCTGTCGGCGATGGTCGCGGAGGACTTCACGCGCGCCCAGCAGGCGCAGGGTCTGTGGACGGCCGACGGGGTCAACCCGCCGCCGCACCAGGCGCCGCCGATGCCGGTCCAGGGCGGAGGCCAGGCCGGTCCCGGCTACGGCCCCTACGGCGCTCCGCAGGGCGGTTTCCCCGTGCCGCCACCGCCGCAGCAGGGCGGTTACCCCCCGCCGCAGCAGTCCCAGCAACCGCAGCAGGGCGGCTATCCGGCCCCGCAGCACGGCGGTTACCCGGCGCCGGGTCAGCCGGGACAGCCCGGTGCGTACGGTGGACCGCCGCAGGCGCCGCAGCCGTACCCGCCGGGCCAGCAGCAGGCGGCGACCGCGCCCTTCCAGCCGCAGTCGCCGCAGCCCCAGGCCCCGCAGCCGCAGCAGGGGTGGCCGCAGCAGCCCGCGCCGCAGGGCGAGCAGCCATACGGCGGGCCGCCGCAGGATCCGCAGAACCCGCAGGCGCCGCAGCTTCCGCCGGGGTACGGCTACCCGCCGCCGCCCGCTCCGCAGTAGCCGGGGGCAGGCGGGCCTCAGGGGCGCACAGCGCGGACACAGGGGCCGCCACCACGCGTTGTCGCTGGTGGCGGCCCTTGTCGTCCCCGGCCGCAGCGGCGGCCGGGCGGCGCGTACAACAGTTGGTGTACGGGGCGTCCCCCCGGAGGCGCACGCGGGCGGGGCGGGAATCCGCCCGTGGACCGTCGCCGCGGCGGGCGCGGGGAACAAGGATGGAATCGTCCCTTCCCACTGACGCACCGCCGAGGACGATCCGATGATCGAAGCCCACGCCCTGACCAAACGGTACGGCGAGCGCACCGCCGTGTCCGACCTGAGTTTCACCGTCCAGCCCGGCGTGGTGACCGGATTCCTCGGCCCCAACGGCGCCGGGAAATCGACCACGATGCGGATGATCCTGGGCCTGGACGCGCCGACGTCGGGCGGTGTCACCGTCAACGGCAAGCAGTACGCGGAGCACCGCGCGCCGCTGCACGAGGTGGGCGCGATGCTGGAGGCGCGCGCCATCCACACCGGCAGGAGCGCGTACAACCACCTGCTGTCGCTGGCCGCCACCACGGGGATTCCGCGCCGCCGGGTGGACGAGGTGATCGACATCGTGGGTCTGGGCGAGGTGGCCCGCAAGCGGGTCGGCGGTTTCTCGCTCGGCATGGGGCAGCGCCTCGGCATCGCGAGCGCGCTGCTGGGCGACCCGGCGACACTGGTGCTGGACGAGCCGGTCAACGGCCTGGACCCCGAGGGCATCCTCTGGATCCGCAATCTCCTCAAGGACCAGGCGGCGGAGGGCCGTACGGTCCTGCTCTCCTCCCACCTGATGTCCGAAATGGCGCTGACCGCCGAGCACTTGATCGTCATCGGGCGGGGGCGGCTGATCGCCGACACGTCGGTGGAGGAATTCGTGCGGGCCGCGGCGGGGACGTCGGTGCGGGTGCGGACCGACGAGGCGGAGCGGCTGCGGACGCTGCTGGCGGGACCCGATGTGTCGGTGGCGTCGGTGGAGCGCGGTGTGCTGGAGGTGACCGGGCTCAGCAGCGACCGGATCGGCCGGATCGCGGCCGACCAGGGCGTCGCGCTGGCCGAACTGACGCCGCAGCAGGCGTCGTTGGAAGAGGCGTTCATGGAACTGACCAGGGACGCCGTGGAGTACCAGGCACCGGCGCCCGTGCGCGAGCGGGAAGGACAGGCGGCATGAGCACTGCCACCATCGACAAGGCGCCGGAGACTCCCGAGGCGCGGCGGACCGGGCCGCGCGGCGAGGTCACCCTCGCCCGCGTCCTGCACTCCGAGTGGATCAAGCTGCGGACGCTGCGGTCCACCTTCTACACGCTGATCGCGGGCATGGTCGCACTGATCGGTTTCGGCGCGCTGTTCTGCGCGGTCACCGCGAACCGCTGGCCGCACATGTCGCCGCACGAGCGGGCCGACTTCGAGCCCGCGCTGACCAGTCTGCGCGGCTTCTTCCTCGCGCAGCTCGCGGTCGGTGTGCTCGGTGTCCTGATGATCACCGGTGAGTACGCGACCGGCATGATCAGGGCGTCGCTGTCCGCGGTGCCGCGGCGGCTGCCGGTGCTGTGGGCGAAGGCCGGGCTGTACGCGGCGGTCACCTGGGTGGTGATGACGGCAGGCGCGCTGATCGCCTTCCTGGTCGGTCAGGCGCTGCTGTCCTCCCGGCACATCGGCACCTCGCTGAGCGACCCCGGCGTGACCCGGATGGTGCTGGGCGCGGGCCTGTACCTGACGGTCGTGGGGCTGCTGGGCGTCGCGATAGGCGCCCTGGTCCGCAACACGGCGGGCGGCATCGCCACCGTCTTCGGCCTGCTGCTCGTCCTGCCGGTGCTCGCCGAGGCGCTGCCCACCTCGTGGGCCGACCACATCAACAAGTACCTGCCGAGCAACGCGGGACAGTCGCTGATATCGCTGCACCAGGACGCCACGAGCCTCGCGCCCTGGACGGGGTTCCTGGTGTTCTGTCTCTACGCGGCGGTGGCGCTCGCGGGCGCGGCGGTGCTGCTCAAGCGGCGCGACGCGTGACGACGGCGTGACGAGGACGCGATGACGTACCCGCTGCCGTCCACCGCGACGGCACAGGACCCGGCTGCCCAGGGGAACGCCCCGCGGCAGCCGGGACCGGCGTCCGCGGACACCGGCGCACCGATCCCCTTGAGCAGTGGTCCCATGGGCACCGGCATGTCGCCCATGCGATCGGCTGCTACAGGACCGGCCCCCGCGTGGCGGGCGCTGGCCGGGCGGGCCAGGCGGCGGGTGGGACGGCGGCTGCCCCCGATGGTGGTGGACGGCCTGTTCGCCGCCACCCTCTACGTGGGGCTCAGCATGCTGGCACGGGCGCCGCTGCGGGACGACCCGGTGCCGTTCCTGGCGCTGGGGGCGGGGCTCACGGCGCCGTTGGTGTGGCGGCGGCGGGCGCCGCTCGCGGTCTTCGCCTGCATCGCGGCGACGGCCTTCGTGCAGTGGCTGCTGGATTTCCAGGTCCCGGCCGACGTGGCGCTGCTGGTGGCGCTCTACACCGTGGCCGCGTACTGCGACCGGCGGCGGCTGATGATGGCCTTCGGCGTGCTGGAGGTCGGGGTCGTCCTGGCCACGGTGAGCTGGGCGATGCACGACCGGAGCGCGGGGACCTTCGTCTCGCTGTCGGCGATGGCCGTCGCGGCGGCGGTCTTCGGCGTGAACATGCGCAGCCGCCGTGACCGTCTGGCCTTTCTGGAGGACCGTGCGGTGCGGCTGGAGCGGGAGCGGGACCAGCGGGCGCAGTTGGCGGTGGCCGACGAACGGGCCAGGATCGCACGGGAGATGCACGACATCGTGACGCACAATCTGTCGGTGATGGTGGCGCTCGCGGACGGTGCGGTCTTCGCGCAACAGCGGACCCCCGAGCGGGCGACGACCGCGATGCGGCAGGTGTCGGCGACCGGGCGGCAGGCGATCACGGACATGCGGCGTTTCCTCGGGGTGCTGCGGGCGGACGAGCCGGACGCGCTGCGGCATCCGATGCCGGGCATCGCGCAGCTCGAATCGCTGGTGGACCAGGTACGGGCGGCGGGGCTGCCGACGGTGCTGTCCGTGGCGGGCGATCCGGGCCCGGTGCCCGTGGCGGCGCAGCTCACCGTCTACCGGCTGGTCCAGGAGGCGTTGACGAACACGCTCAAGCACGCGCCCGCCGGGACCAGCGCGGAGGTGCGGATCGGCTGCGCCCCCGACGCGCTGACCGTGACCGTCACCGACGACGGCCCGGGCACGCACCCGGCGGCGGCCGACACCGCGCACGGCGGCGCGATCGCCGACGGTGCGGCGGCCTCGGCGGGGCACGGCATACCCGGCATGCGGGAGCGGGCGGCGGCGTACGGCGGTTCACTGGTCGCGGGGCCGCTGCCCGGTGGCGGCTGGCGGGTCGCGGCGGTGCTCGTCCTCGGCGCCCCGGAGCCGATGTGACCGGCGGGGCGGCGGAGCCCGCGGCCGGCGGGAGCGGGAACGACGGGAGCGGGAACGACGGGCGCGGAGTCGACGAGAGCGGGGCCGAAGAGGACGGGGGCGGGCGGGTGATCAGGGTGCTGCTGGTGGACGACGAGCCGTTGCTGCGGATGGCGTTCACGATGGTGCTGGACGCGCAGTCCGACATGCGGCCGGTCGGCGAGGCGGGCGACGGCGCGGAGGCGGTACGGCTCACGGAGTCGCTGCGTCCCGACGTGGTGCTGATGGACGTCCGGATGCCCGGCACCGACGGCATCGAGGCCACCACGCGGATCGTACGGCGCTGCCCGGATTCCAAGGTGCTGATCCTGACCACCTTCGACCTGGACGAATACGCCTTCGCCGGGCTGAAGGCGGGCGCGTCCGGCTTCCTCCTGAAGAACGCGCTGCCCGAGGAACTGCTGGGCGCCATCCGCTCGGTGGCCGCGGGCGACGCGGTGGTGGCACCGCGCATCACACGCCGCCTGCTGGAGAATTTCGCGCACCAGCTCCCCTCGGCGGCCGGCGGCTCCGATGGCGACGGGCGGCTGAACCGGCTGACCGCCCGCGAGCGCGAGGTGCTGGTGGAGGTCGGCCGCGGCCTGTCCAACACGGAGATCGCGGGCACGCTGCACCTGGCGGAGGCGACGGTGAAGACCCATCTGAGCCGGATTCTGGTCAAGTTGGAGCTGCGCGACCGTGTGCAGGCCGTCGTCTTCGCCTACGAGACCCGGCTGATCCGCCCCACCTGAGGCCCGGGGCTCCCCCGCACTCCCGCCCGAACGCTGCCAGGTGGCTGTCTCACAGGCCCGTCGCGCCGTCGATCCGCTCCCTGAGCAGGTCGGCGTGCCCGTTGTGCCGGGCGTACTCGGCGATGAGATTCACCAGGATGTAGCGCAGCGATATCTCCTTGCCGGTGACCGGCGAACGGCAGGTGGCATCCAGCGAGGGCGCCTCGGCGACGATGGTCCTGGCCCGGTTGCGCTCGACCCGCCAGGCCGCGAAGGCCGCCTCCACGTCCCCGTCGAGCCGGTCGAAGCCCTGGTCGGGGTCCTCGTCCGAGTAGTTGAGCATCGGCAGGTCCTCGCCCGCGAAGTGCTGGCGTATCCACCACCGCTCGATGCCCGCGAGGTGCCGTACGAGGCCGTGCAGGCTCAGCCCGGACGGGGGTATCGCCCGGTCCGACAGCCGGGCCGCGGCCACGCCTCGGCACTTCAGCTCGAAGGTCGCGCGGTGCCAGTCGAGGAAGGCGGTCAGGATCTCCCGCTCGCTGCCCGTGGTGGGCAGCGGCGGCCGGTCGTCACCCTCCGCCGTCGGGGAGAGCTGGACGTTCGCGAAGAACGGTACGTACTCCTGCTCGGACATGCGCCAAGTCTGGCAGCGGCCACTGACAGAGCTGCTGTGGAACGGCCTGGCCCGAGGCTATTCGACGGCGGGCGACGGCTCGGTCGGCGCGGACGTGGGCGGGGGCGGGGGCGGGGGCGGGGGCGGGGGCGGGGCGGCTGCCGAGTCGGCGGCGTCCACCAGGTCCCTGGCCCGCTTCACGTCGTCGGCCATCCGCTCCAGCAGCGCGTCGATGGTGTCGAACTTCTCCATCCCGCGCAGATAGGCGAGGAAGTCCACCGCCACGTGCAGCCCGTACAAGTCGAGGCCGACGCGGTCGATCGCGTACGCCTCGACCGTGCGCGCGGTGCCGTCGAAGGTCGGGTTGGTGCCGACCGAGATCGCGGCGGGCATGGCCTCGCCGTCGACGTGCAGCCAGCCCGCGTAGACGCCGTCGGCGGGGATGGCGGTGTGCGGCAGGGTCTCGACGTTGGCGGTGGGATATCCCAGTTCGCGTCCGCGCTGCGCGCCCCGGACGACGACGCCCTCGACGCGGTGCGGGCGGCCCAGGATCTCGGCGGCGCCCTCGACATCGCCCTCGCCGACCAGCCGCCGGGTCAGGGTGGAGGAGAACGGCTCGCCGCCGCCCGCCTCACCGCGCACGAAGAGGTCGACGACCTCCAGTTCGTAGTCGTACTTCAGCCCGAGCGCGGAGAGGAATTCGACGTCGCCCGCCGCCTTGTGCCCGAAGCGGAAATTGGGGCCCTCGACCACGTGCTTGGCGTGCAGCCCCTCGACCAGCACGGTCTTGACGAATTCGCTCGGCGTCAGCTTCGAGAACTCGCTGGTGAACGGGATGATCAGCAGCGCGTCCACGCCGAGGTCCGCGACCAGTTCGGCGCGCCGGTGGTGGGCGGACAGCAGCGGCGGGTGGCTGCCGGGCCGTACGACTTCACTCGGGTGCGGGTCGAAGGTCACGACGACCGAGGGCAGCCCCAGTTCACGGGCGCGCTCCACGGCGCGGCCCATGATGAGCTGGTGACCGCGGTGGACGCCGTCGTACGAGCCGATGGTGACGACGCTGCGTCCCCAGTCACCGGGAACGTCGTCCAAGCCCCGCCAGCGCTGCACCTTGACGCTCCGCTTCTTCGCCGAATCACTGACCGTGTTGTCTTGTCCTGCGGGTCCAAGCCTGCCATGCCGCCGCGATGCCGTGCCCATCGGCACGGTCCGCGCGTACGGCGTCGGCCCTTCCCACCTGCGGCGCCCGTTCGAATGTGATGTGGACCGCGACATCCCGCCCGCTCGCCGACCTCCGACACGGGCGTGACTTTATCGGTTCCGCGACGGCTCCGGCGGAGCGGGCGCGGGCCCGGTCCGCGGCGAGCGCGGCGCACGCCTGGCCCGGTCCGCGGCCGGCGCGGTCTACAGCGAGGCCATGATGCGGCGCGGCGCGTCCAGGAACCGGCTCACGCCCCGGACGAGCAGCGGCGGCTGGTCGGTGTCGTCGCGCGACACGTTGAGCACGTAATAGACCTGCTCGATGGAGGGCGGGCCGACCGCGAGGGTGCGCAGCGCGGCCTGGCGACTGTCGGCCTGTCCGGTGCGGACCAGATACGCGGCGGCCATCGAGCCCGTACGGCCGACGCCCGCGCCGCAGCGCACCAAGACCGGCCCCGGCGAGGTCCTCACGATCCGCAGGAACGTGTCGACCTGCCGCTCCGTGGGGGTCTGGCCGTCGCGGATCGGCAGCCGGACGGCGTGCAGGCCCGCGGCGGTAGGCAGGGCCAGTTCCGCGGGCGGCAGATCCTCCGCCCTGAGGTCGACGACGGTACGGATGCCCCGGTCGGCCAATGCCCGGTAGCCCGCGGCGGTCGGCGCGGACCCGCGCCACACGTGCGGGTCGACGGCCAGGAAGTGGTTGATGCCCGCCGTCCGCTCGCCGGAACCGGCCGAGGCGCCGTGCCGCGCCCACGCGGAGACCGCGAGCATGCCGCCCGCGGTGGCGGCCCACAGCACGCCGTAGCCGAGCAGACAGCCGAGCAGCACTCTCGTCACCCGCCGCACCCAGATCCGGGCGCCGGGGGCGGCGGGCGGTACGGAGCCGGGCCCGAAGTCGCCCGCAGGACCGGGCTCGTGGCCGGTTCCGGGACCGCGCGCCGGGCCGCGTAAGGAATCGTGTACGGGATCGCGTACGGGCCGCCGTAACGACGTCGGGGCACGGACCGGGACCGGGACCGGGATCGGGACCGGGACCGGGACCGGGAGAGCGGCCGATTCGGACAAGCGGGGTTCACCACCTGGGGAGCGGAAACCTGGGGACAGGTGCCGCCGTCCCTCCCCGAGGGCAGCGGCCGTCCCGTCAGGCTAGCCGCTGCTTCCGGGGTCAGTGCCCGATTCCGGTACGCGGGCCTCCCGCCGGGAGCGCGCCGGGGGGCGGGTCAGTGCGGGGCTCCCGCGTGTCCCGTGCCCAGGACCTTGGCGTGGGCACGGTTCACGCTCGCGTCCGAGAGGCAGCCGCGCAGCCGCATCATGTCGTGCGGGCTGAGCGCGGGCCGGATGACGCCCACGAAGACGCCGACGGCGAGCCGGCCGAGGCTGGCGTCGGGGTTGAGCGAGGAGGCTGTCCCGGCGGGCACCGATGCCGGCGAGTGACAGACAGTCATGGGCTGTCGATCCGAGGGCAGTTGGGCGCTACGGAGATTCACGGCCGATCCCGTCAGGCCGCCGCCTCCAGGCGGCGTCTCGCGCTCGGGCCGATCACCGCGTCCCATGTGCCGCCCGTCTTGAGCCATTCGCGCACCAGACGGCCGAAGTCGGGCCAGGAAGCGGCCAGTTCGACGACGCGGCGGTCGAACTGCGCGGCGCCCTCCGGCGTACGGCCGAGGAGCAGGCCGACGCGGTGGACCAGGTCGCGGGTGAGGACGGTCGGCCTGCGGTGGCAGCCGTCCGCCGCGGCGGCGAGCAGGGCGTCCAGGACGCCGGGGTCGCGTTCCGCCGCGAGGGCCATGTCGAGGAGTTCCTGGCGCAGCGGCCGGGACAGGTGGGTGCCGGGGGCGGCGAAAACCGGGACCAGTGCGCGGCGGACGTCCGGCGAGTGGTCGGTCATGAGCGCGGCGGCCAGCGGCAGCAGGACGGCCCGGACGCCGGGGCCCTGTTCCAGCCGCCGGTCCAGGAAGCGGGCGACGTCGGCCGCGCCGTCCGGGTGGTGCAGCAGATGGTCCTGGGCCAGGGCGGCGGCGCGCCGGGCGAGGGCGGGCGAGGTGACCCCGGCCAGTTCGTCCAGCACCTCGGCGGCTCCCCCGTCGGGGTAGGGGGCGCGAAGCCGGGTCTGGAAGGCGGTGAGTACGGGTTCGGGGTGCGTGCCGAGGGCTGCCGCCAGGGCGCCCGCGGGCAGGTGGGGATCGCCCGCCGCGAAGTGCCGCAGCGCCGCGTCGAGATGGCGGGAACGCGTCACCGAATCCCGTACCAGCAGGCCGAGCGCGGCGCCGTGCAGGGTGCAGTCGCCGGGGCGGGCCAGGATCGCGAGGGCCGCGTACCGCAGCAGTTCCCGGTCGGCCTCCGACCGTACGAACGCGGCGGCGCGGCGGCCGTACGACGCTGCCGCGACATGGCGGTCGGGGCGCGGGTCGTGCGCCCACCGGTCGACGGCCCTGCACACGGCGGACGGCTCGTCCTCGGCGAGCGCGGCGAGCACTTCGTCGGCGCCGGGGTGTCCTGCGGCCACCAGCGCCTCGGTCAACTCGTCCACGGCGAGCCGCCGGTGGGTGTGCAGCAGCGCCTGCGCGGCGGACGCGACGGTCAGCCGGGGGCCGTCCGCGCCCGGCGCCGTCTGGAGCGGCCGGTCGTCGTCGAACCACCCGCACACCGCGGCCAGCGCCTCCGCCGGCGCCTCCCGCAGCAGTTCCGCGACAGCGGGCAGGAAGCGGGTCTCGGGGTCGGCCGGTTCACCGGGTACGGGCGGCCGGTCGGCGGGCAGCAGCAGCCGCAGCAGCTCAAGCCGCTCCCCCAGCGGCAACGGCACCCGCCGCCAGAACGCCGGGCCGAACTCCCCCAGCCCGCCGAGCCCTTCGGGCGTGAACCCTCCGCGCTCCACCGACCGCACCGCGACCCGTTCGGCCAACAGCCGCAGCACACCACGGTAGTTCCGCGCGTCCCCGAGCCGCGTCACCACCTCCCCCACCAGATGCGCGGCCCACCACACGGCATCCCCCCGCCGCGCCGACACCCCGTCCCCGCGCCGGGCCTGCGGCCCGCTCATGTAAGACGGTCCTCCGCCTTCGCACGAGGAGTGCCCCCACGGCGCACCCCCGGTGGCCGCGCCCCCGCCGTCGTCCGGCCTCCCGCACGGACCGCGCCCCGGCGCGCTGCCTCCGCCGTCCAGCCACTGCCCCGAACCGACCGCCGCAGGACCGCCGCAGGCGGCCCACTGCCCGCCGACACCAGCGCCGGTCCCGCCCGTACCGCCACTGCCACTCGGCCACCCCGCCGGACCGCCACCGGACACCCCCACACCGCCTCCGGCACCGCCAGCGGGCGCCACGCCCACTCCCCCGCCCGGCGCCCCCGCGCTCCCGGCGAGTAACCCCACCGGGACGCCGCCAACGCCCCCGCCCGTACCCCCGTCCGGCACCCCCTCGCCTCCACCACCCCCGCCTCCCCGGCACGGACCCGCAGGCGTCGGGCGGGGGCGCCGACGGGAGCGGGGGTTCGGGACCGTCTCGGTGTCGAGGTAGGCGTCTGTGCAGGCGTCCCACGCGGGGCGGCGCACGGGGGCCGGGCGCCGCGGCGGCGCGGCCGGGTCCGGGTCCGGGGCGCTGACATGGCGGGTGGGGGCGATGGCCTGGTGGTCGAGGCGGTGGATGAGGTGGCGCAGATGGTGGGTGAGGGTGTCGGGGTCGGTGGCCAGCATGGCCTGGAGGACCGGGCCGAGGCGGTGGCGCGGGACGGGGAGGGAGCGCGGCCCCGAGGGCGGGGCGACGGCCGGGGCGGGCGGGACGGGCGGCTCGCCCGCGTGGACGGCGGCGGGCCGCTGCGGCAGCCGTACCGGCGCCTCCGTGCCGCCTGCCGGTGCGGCGAACCAGCGGTGGACCAGGGCGTGCAGGGCCGCGTCCAGGTCGAGGTGGAGGCCCTGGAGCCAGTCGGCGACCTCCTCGTGCGCGAAGCGGTATCCGGCGCCCGCGGGCACCAGCAGCCCTTCGGTGAGGACGGCGGACGCCCACCCCGTACGCCACGGGAAGAGGTCTTCGAAGGACTCGCGGTCCAACTCCCCCTGTCCCGGCCCCAGACAGCGCCGCGCGGCCTCGTGCACCTGCCCGGCCACCCGCGTGGCCAGCCGCCGTACGCCGTTGCCGCGTACCGGCCGCTCGGCGCTCGCGGCCAGCCGGACCGCGATCCGCAGGCACACGAGGTCCAAGTGGGCGGCGAAGATCTCGGCGCGGGTCGGCGCGGCGCCGTCCGTGGCGGTGCCGCCGGGCAGCGACGCCTGGATCTCGGAGAGCAGGCGCAGCGCCAGCGGGTGCGCGGCGTCGGCGGGCCGCAGGGCGTCCGGCGCCAGGCCGTGGCGGGTCCGCGCGCGGACCGCCTGGACGTCGGTCAGGTCGCCGAGCCGCAGGCAGGGCGGCAGCGCGCGGACGGCGACATAGGGGGCGGGCGGCGGCGCGTACGCCATTCCCGCGGGCAGCAGCGACCCGGCCTGTTCCCAGAACTCCGGGCGGCAGCCGACGATCAGCCGCACCCCGCCCGCGCGCAGCCAACTCGCCGTGCCCGCCGTCCAGTCGGCGAGCGCGTGCGCGAGGACCGGGGGCATCTCCTCGGGCGCGTCGAGCAGGACCAGCAGCGGCCGTCCCGCGGCCCGCGCGAGCGCCGCGACGGCGTCGGGCGAGGCGAACGGCGGGTCGCCGCCCACAGCGCCGCCGCGCCCGGCAGCGGCGCACACGATCCGGGCGGCGGTCCGCAGCGAGCGTTCGACGGCGTCCTTGATCCCGCCGTCGCCCGGCCGCAGTTCGGCGCCGCGCAGCCAGACGGTCGGCGCGGGTTCCGCGCCGCGCGCCCGGCGGGCGGCCAGCGCGGCCAGTTCGGTGCTGCGCCCGCTGCCGGGGTCGCCGACCAGGCCGAGCACCAGCGGCGCGGTCTCGCCCCGCGGTGCGAGGAAGTCCCGTAGGGCGTCGGCGACTTCGGGCCTGGCGACCGGCTCCCGCCACTGGCCGGGCCCGGCCGCGGAGCCGACCGACGTACCCGTGAGCTGGAGCGCCCCCGCGAGGTTGAGGTGCGGACCGTAGCCGGGCACCGACGCCGCGTTCCTGGCCAGCAGCGCGGCCAGCGGTTCCGGCGTGCCGGGTCCGGCCCGCAGCGGTACGGCGAAACCGGCCGCCCGGTGTCCCGCGTGCAGCGCGGTGACCGCGACGGCGAGTACCGCGCCGGTCGCCGCGTCGATCAGCGGCGCGCCGGAGGACTGGGGCGCGACCCGGCTCATGTCGGTGGCGCCGAGACCGAGTTCGTAGACCTCCTCCAGCAGGTGGAAGCGGTCGGTGGCGGTGTACGTGACGGACGCGGTGCCGAGGACGACGCCGTCGGTCCACTGCGGGACCTTCAGCCGTACCCGTCGCTCGGGGTGGGCGGGGCCGCAGGGCGCGACCGGCAGCGGCGGCAGATTCAGCCCCTCGGTGGCGACCAGCGCGAGCCCGGCTTCGGGCAGTACGGTGATCGCCTCCGCCTCGACCAGGCACACCTGGTTCCCCGGCGCGTGCAGCACCAGCCGGGCGAGCCCGTCGACCGCCTCGTGGCTGGTGACCATCGTGCCGTCGGCGTCCGCGAGGAAACCCGTCCCGCGTGGCCGTCCCGCCAGGTCACAGACCCGCACCAACGCCTCGTCCACGTCGGCCCCGCGTACCGCCATCGGGCACCTCCCCCACCGCCGCGCCCCGTTTCGTCCCACTTCGACGGTAGGCGCCCGATGATCTCCCGCCTAGATCGCGGAGGAAAAGCGCCCCCCTGTGCTCCCTCGCTTCACTCCGAGCGCCCGCCCATTGGGGTGATTTCCGGGTTCCGGATGGATAGGGACACGTGAGGGGGGACCGAGGGGGATCGTGGAGCGGGGCCGCTCAGGGGACAGACGGCCCCGCTCCACGATGTCCAAGGCCCGGCCCGGTCACACCGGGCCGGGCGCGAGCGCAGGGGGACGGACGGCTATTCCGGGAAGACCGCCACGATCTTCACCTGGCCGTCCTTCTCCTCCACCAGGGCCAGGAATCGGCCGTCGGGGCCGAAGACGGCGTTCGGCCCGTCGGGCAGTGCCGGGGCCTTGATGCGGACGCCGTTGGCCAGCAGCCGGGCCTGGTCGGCGTCCACCTCCCAGCGCGGGAAGGCCGCGTCGGCCGCCTGCTCGATCGGCATGACCGTGCAGGACTCCTCCAACTGCTCCAGCGTGCGCGCGGCGTCCAGCCCGTACGGGCCGACGCGGGTGCGGCGCAGCGCGGTCAGATGGCCGCCGACGCCGAGTCCGGCGCCCAGGTCGCGGGCGAGGGCCCGGATGTAGGTGCCGGAGGAGCAGACGACGGTCACGTCGAGGTCGACGGCGCCGACGGCGTCCTCGGGCTCGTCGACCCGGCGCATGTCCTGGACGGTGAAGGAGTGGACCGTCACCGGCCGGGCGGCCAGCTCGAACTCCTCGCCCTCCCTGACCCGGGTGTAGGACCGCACGCCGTTCACCTTGATCGCGCTGACCTTGGAGGGGACCTGCTGGATCGGGCCGGTCAGCGCGGCGATCCCGGCGTCGACGCTCTCCCTGGTGACCCCGGTGGCGTCGGCGACGGCGGTGATCTCGCCCTCGGCGTCGTCCGTCACCGTCGTCCGGCCGAGCCGGATCGTGGCGACGTACTCCTTCTCGGTGAGCGCGAGGTGGCCGAGCAGCCGGGTGGCCTTCTCGACGCCGAGGATCAGCACCCCGGTCGCCATCGGGTCCAGCGTGCCCGCGTGCCCGACCCGCCGGGTCCCGGCCAGCCGCCGCATCCGCGACACCACCCCGTGCGAGGTGAGCCCGCCGGGCTTGTCGACGACGACAAGCCCGGACGGAGCCCCCTTCTGCGCTCGGCTCGCCTTCGGTCGCTCAGACCCGGTATCGACGTTCCTCGACACCGCGCTCGTTCCTCGCTGGGTCTCGTCGCTTTCGGTACCGGCGCGCCCTTCGGCTCGCTCGCTCTGTGTCATGCGCTTGCCGGACCGCCCTCGGAGTCGGCGCCGGTGTCCGGGTCGGCGGCGGCCGGGGCGTCGAGGTCGTCGTCGTCCAGCTCGTCGTCGGACGGCTTGCGGTACGGGTCCGCCTCGCCCGCGTACTGCGCGTCGGTGGCGGACTTGCGGACCTCCTCGTCGGCCGCGCGGGCCTTGGCGAGCAGGTCGTCGATGGTCTTGGCGTTGTCGGGCAGGGCGTCGGCGACGAAGGCCAGGCTCGGGGTGAACCGCACCCCGGTCTGCCGTCCGACCTCGGAGCGCAGCACACCCTTGGCGCTCTCCAGGGCCGCGGCGGAGGCCGCCCGCTCCTCGTCGTCTCCGTAGACCGTGTAGAAGACGGTCGCCTCCCGCAGGTCGCCGGTGACCCGGGTGTCGGTGATCGTCACGTACCCCAGCCGCGGATCCTTGATCCGCCGTTGCAGGGTCTCCGCGACCACGACCCGGATGCGGTCGGCCAGCTTTCGCGCCCGCGCGGTGTCGGTCATCGTCTTCTTCTCTCTGTGTCCTTGGGCGTTCTGCTCACTCGTCGTCGCCGTGGATACGCTGCCGTGCGGACAGCAGTTCCACTTCGGGACGGGCGATCATCCAGCGTTCGCACCGGTCGAGTACGTCCTTGAGGTGTCCGAGGTCTCCCGACACCACCGCGATTCCTATTTCGGCCCTGCGATAGAGGTCCTGGTCGCCGGTCTCCGCCACGCTCACCGCGAATCTGCGGTGCAGCTCGGCGACGATCGGACGGACGAGGGACCGCTTCTCCTTCAGGGACCGTACGTCACCCAGGAGCAGGTCGAAGCACAGCGTGCCTGCGTACATGGGTATGACGTTACAGCCGACGGCCGGGGCCGATCGACGGGATTTCTCCCGCCGACCGGCCCCGGCCCCGAACCGTCGCCCGGCCGTACGGCGTACCGCACGGCCGGACAGCCGCGTCAGCCGCGCGGCTTCTCGCGCATCTCGTACGTCGCGATGACGTCGTCGATCTTGATGTCGTTGTAGTTGCCGAGGTTGATACCGCCCTCGTAACCCTCACGAATCTCGGTGACGTCGTCCTTGAAGCGGCGCAGGCCGTCGATGTTGAGGTTCTCCGCGATGACCTTGCCGTCGCGGAGCAGACGGGCCTTGGTGTTGCGCTTGACCTCGCCGGAGCGGACCAGCACACCGGCGATGTTGCCGAGCTTGGAGGAGCGGAAGACCTCGCGGATCTCCGCGGTGCCCAGCTCGACCTCCTCGTACTCCGGCTTGAGCATGCCCTTGAGGGCCGCCTCGATCTCCTCGATGGCCTGGTAGATCACCGAGTAGTAGCGGACGTCGACACCCTCGCGCTCCGCCATCTGCGCGGCACGGCCGGCCGCGCGGACGTTGAAGCCGATGACGATGGCGTCGGAGCCGGTCGCCAGGTCGATGTCCGACTCGGTGACCGCACCCACGCCGCGGTGCAGGACCCGGATGTCGACCTCGTCGCCGACGTCGAGCTGGAGCAGCGAGGACTCGAGAGCCTCCACCGAACCGGACGCGTCGCCCTTGATGATGAGGTTGAGCTCCTGGACCAGACCGGCCTTGAGCGCCTCGTCCAGATTCTCCAGGGAGAACCGGACACCCTTGCGGGCGAAGCGGACGTTGCGCTCGCGCGCGGCCCGCTTCTCGGCGATCTGGCGGGCGGTGCGGTCCTCGTCCACGACGAGGAAGTTGTCGCCCGCGCCGGGCACGTTGGTGAGACCGAGCACGAGGACGGGGGTCGACGGGGTCGCCTCCTCCACGTTCTCGCCCTTGTCGTCGAGCATCGCGCGGACTCGGCCGTACGCGTCGCCGACCACCATGGTGTCGCCGACCCGCAGCGTGCCGCGCTGGACCAGGACGGTCGCCACGGCGCCGCGGCCGCGGTCGAGGTGCGCCTCGATCGCGATGCCCTGCGCGTCCTGCTCCGGGTTGGCCCGCAGGTCGAGCGAGGCGTCCGCGGTCAGGACCACGGCCTCCAGCAGGGAGTCGATGTTGAGACCCTGCTTCGCGGAGATGTCGACGAACATCGTGTCGCCGCCGTACTCCTCGGCCACCAGACCGAACTCGGTGAGCTGTCCGCGCACCTTGGTCGGGTCGGCACCCTCGACGTCGATCTTGTTGACCGCGACCACGATCGGCACGTCGGCCGCCTTGGCGTGGTTCAGCGCCTCGATCGTCTGCGGCATCACACCGTCGTTGGCCGCGACCACCAGGATCGCGATGTCGGTGGACTTGGCGCCGCGGGCACGCATGGCGGTGAACGCCTCGTGACCCGGGGTGTCGATGAAGGTGATGGCGCGCTCTTCGCCGTTGACCTCGGTGGCGACCTGGTAGGCACCGATGTGCTGGGTGATGCCACCGGCCTCGCCCGCGACCACGTTGGTCTTGCGGATCGCGTCGAGAAGCCTGGTCTTACCGTGGTCGACGTGACCCATGACGGTCACGACCGGCGGGCGGGAGACGAGCATCTCCTCGCCGCCCTCGTCCTCACCGAACTCGATGGAGAACGACTCGAGCAGCTCGCGGTCCTCCTCCTCCGGGCTGACGATCTCCAGCACGTAGTTCATCTCGCCGGCGAGCAGCTCCAGCGTGGAGTCGGAGACCGACTGGGTCGCCGTGACCATCTCACCGAGGTTGAGCATCACCTGAACGAGCGACGCCGGGTTGGCGTTGATCTTCTCGGCGAAGTCGGTGAGCGAGGCACCGCGCGACAGGCGCACGGTCTGGCCGTTGCCGCGGGGCAGCAGCACGCCGCCCACGGACGGGGCCTGCATGGCCTCGTACTCCTGGCGCCGCTGACGCTTGCTCTTACGGCCGCGCGCCGGACGGCCACCGGGGCCGCGACCGAACGCGCCCTGCGTGCCACCACGGCCGCCCGGACCACCGGGACGCCCGCCGAAGCCGCCGGGACGGGGACCGAAGCCGCCGCCACCGCCGGGAGCACCGCCACCGGGGCGCGGACCGCCGAAGCCGCCACCGCCGCCACCGGGACGACCGCCGCCGCCGGGACCCGCCGGACGGCCGGCGAAACCGCCGCCGCCGCCGGGACGCGCGCCGGGACCGCCGCCGCCGGGACGACCGCCGGGGCCACCGCTACGGCCGCCGGGGCCACCGCCGGGACGCCCGCCCGGGGAGGGCGCGGGCCGCTGCGGCATCATGCCGGGGTTCGGGCGGGGGCCCGAGGACTGCGGGCGGGGCATGCCGCCGGGGGACGGACGCTGTCCGCCGGGACCGCCGGCCTGACCACCGGGGCGCGGGGCGCCGCCGGGACGCGGCATGCCGCCCGGGGCTCCCTGGCCGCCGGGGCGGGCGGGACGGTCGTCACGCCGGTCGCCGCCGGGACGCGGGGCGCCGCCGGGGCGCTGCATACCGGTGGAGCCGCCGGACGTGAAGGGGTTGTTGCCGGGACGCGGGCCCGCGGGACGGGCGCCGCCGGGGCGGGCACCGCCCTGGCCGGGTCCGGCGGGACGCGCGGGGCGGGCCCCGCCGTCACGGGTGTCGCGCTGGCCGGTGCCGCCGCTCTGGGCGGGGGCCGGGCGCGCCGGGCGCGGGCCGGGGGTGGCGCCACCGCTGCGCGGTGCGGCCGGGGCCGCGGGCGCCGACGGGGGTGCCTGGAACTCCGCCGCAGGCACCGGAGCCGCCGGAGCGGGCTTCGGGGCGGGCGCGGCGGGGGCCGGCTTCGGACCCGGGCGCGGGCCGGAGCCCGCGGGGGTCGGTGCGGTACCGGCACCGGCGGCCGGGCCGGTGCTCGGGGCGACCGGGGCCGCGGGCGCGGCCGGGGTCACGGGGCCGCCGGCGGCCGGCTTCGGCGCCGGGGCAGCGGGACGGGCCGGCGCACCCGGGGTGGGCGCGGCCGGCTTGGCGGCGGGCGCGCTCTTGCGCGGCGCCGCGGGCTTCGCAGCGGACTTGGTGTTGCCACCGGGTCCCTGGAAAGCGTCAGTCAACTTGCGGACTACCGGCGCCTCGATCGTCGAGGACGCCGAACGGACGAATTCGCCGAGTTCTTGGAGCTTGGCCATGACGACCTTGCTCTCGACTCCCATCTCCTTGGCGAGTTCGTATACCCGGACCTTAGCCACTTCGCTCCTTTTAGGTCCGGGGTGATCGTCCGCCGGACCGTCGCTACTTCATGGGCGTACTCATCGCGTACTCATCGAGTGCTCATCGCAATCTCGACCTACTTCCATCTCGCGAGGTACCTGACCGCACGGTGACCCGTGCCGTTCTTCCTACTTCTTACGGGGCTGCCTGCTCGACGAACCGGCGCAACTCCGCGGTGTCGGGCGTCACCGGGCCTTTGAAGGCCCGGTTGAACGCCCGGCGGCGGACCGCCAGGTCCAGACAGGCAAGGGCGGGGTGCAGATACGCACCCCGACCGGGCAGCGTACCGCGATGATCGGGAACACAGGTGTCACCGTCCACCGCCACACGCAGCAGCTCACTCTTGGCCGCACGCTCCCGGCAGCCGATGCAACTTCGCTCCGGGCATGCTGGGGTTCGCGTCCGACCAGACACTCTTCAGTCTACCTCCCCGCACCGACCTCACTCCTTCGAGTGTGCCGACGCACGGTTGTTCGTTTCCTGCCCGCCGTCGGCGGAGGGCATGCATCGCCCGCCGCCGACCGCTTTCAGTCCGTGTTCCGGGCCCGGCCCTCAGCTCTGCGGCTGCTCGGTGTCCGGGCGGATGTCGATCCGCCAGCCGGTCAGCCGGGCGGCCAGGCGGGCGTTCTGCCCCTCCTTGCCGATGGCGAGCGAGAGCTGGTAGTCGGGCACGGTCACCCGCGCCGACCTGGCACCGGCGTCGACCACCTCGACCTTGGAGACGCGGGCCGGGGACAGCGCGTTCGCCACCATCTCGGCCGGGTCGTCCGACCAGTCGACGATGTCGATCTTCTCGCTGTTCAGCTCGGCCATCACGGCCCGTACCCGCGCGCCCATCGGGCCGATGCAGGCGCCCTTGGCGTTCAGCCCCGAGCGGGTCGAGCGGACCGCGATCTTCGTACGGTGTCCGGCCTCGCGGGCGATGGCCTCGATCAGCACCGAGCCGTCCGCGATCTCCGGGACCTCCATCGCGAAGAGCTTCTTCACCAGGTTGGGGTGGGTTCGCGACAGGGTCACCGACGGGCCGCGTACGCCCTTGGCGACCCGGACCACGTACGCCCGCAGCCGGGTCCCGTGCCGGTAGTCCTCGCCGGGCACCTGCTCCTGGACCGGCAGGATCGCCTCCAGCTTGCCGATGTCGACCAGTACGTTCTTCGGGTCCTTGCCCTGCTGGACCAGGCCGGAGACGATGTCGCCCTCGCGGCCCGCGTACTCCCCGAAGGTGATGTCGTCCTCGGCGTCGCGCAGCCGCTGGAGGATCACCTGTTTGGCGGTCGACGCGGCGATCCGGCCGAAGCCGGTCGGGGTGTCGTCGAACTCGCGCGGCTCGGCGTCCTCGGCGACCTCCTCCGGGTCCTCCTTCGCCCATACGGTCACGTGTCCGCTGGTGCGGTCCAGCTCCACGCGGGCCTTGCGGTGGCTGCCGGGCTCGCGGTGGTACGCGATGAGGAGCGCCGACTCGATCGCCTCGACCAGCAGGTCGAACGAGATCTGCCTCTCCTGCACCAGACCCCGCAGGGCCTTCATGTCGATGTCCACGGCTACGCCTCCTCGTCGTTCTCGTCGTCTTCGTGTACGTCGTGCACGTCTTCGTCGTGCACGTTGTCGTCCGCGTCGTCCTGTACGCCGTCGTCTTCGTGTACGTCGTCACCGGCCGCGTTCTTGCGGTTGAACTCGACCTCCACGCGGGCCTTCTCGATCTCGGCGAAGTCCGCGCGGGCGGGCTTGGGCTTGCGGCCCTTGACTCCGGGGACCTCCAGGTCGAGACCCGCGTCGTCCACCGTCATGATCCGCGCGATCAGCTCGCCGCGCTCCTTGAGCTGGAGCTTCACCAGCCGGCCGCTGTTGCGCCGGAAGTGCCGGGGCTCGGTCAGCGGCCGGTCGGTGCCCGGCGAGGTGACCTCCAGGACGTACTCCGAGTCGCCCATCGCGTCCGAGGCGTCCAGCGCCTGCGAGATCTCCCGGCTCAGCGCCGCGACCGCGTCGAGCTGCACGCCCTCGTCCGAGTCCACGACGACCAGCAACTGCCGCCGCTTGCCCGCGGCCGTCACCGTGACCTCTTCCAGATCCAGTCCCGTCCTCACGACGAGCGGCTCAAGCAGCCCGCGCAGCCTCTCGCTCTGGGTGGTGCTCATCCGGGTGACTCCTCGGCCGCGTGTGCTGTTGTTGTGGAAGGTCGCGTGTAAAGGAGAGATTACCCGAGTTTCCACACGTCGCCGCGCCATCGCGGGCCGCCGGGAGGCGGCGCCGAGCGGCCTCCCGCGCACCCTTACACTCGCCCAATGATCCCGGACGGGCCTCGGCTCAGCAGGCGGAGTGTGGTGGCGGTGGCGGCCGTTGTCGTCAGTGCCGGGTGTTCCGGAGGTGGTGGAACAGCGGGCTCGGACGGGGCCGGACACAAGGCCACGCAGCCCGAACCGGGCGAGCTGGCGCTGCGCCAGGCGGTCCGCGACAGCGCGGCGTTGCTGGCGCGGTACGACGCGGTGGCCGCCGCGTATCCGGCGCTCGCCGCGCGGCTGGCGCCGCTGCGGGCCGAAGTGGCCCTGCACGTTGGCGCGTTCGGCGGCCGGGCGGCGCCCGTACCGACCGGCTCCCCGTCCCCCGGCGCGACGTCCGCCGCTCCCCCGGCCTCCTCGCCGTCCGCGGCCCTGAAGTCCCTGGCGGACGAGGAGCGGCGGCTCGCCGACAGCCGGGCGACGGCGCTGCTCAATGTGCCGGGCGAGACGGCCCGGCTGTTCGCGTCGGTGGCGGCGGCGGGCGCCGGGCACGTGGCGCTGCTCGGGACGAAGGGGGCGGTGCGATGAGCGCGGTGCTGGACGCGGCGCAGGCGGCGCTGGCCGCCGAGCACGCGGCGGTGTACGGCTACGGCGTCGTGGGCGGCCTGGTCGGCGGGAGCCGCCGGTCCGAGGCGCGGCAGGCGTACGACGCGCACCGCGCGCGGCGGGACGTGCTGGGCCGTACCGTCCGCGATCTGGGCGGAGTGCCGGTGACGGCGGCGGCGGGTTACCAGCTGCCGTTCCCGGTGGCGGACGCGGCGGCGGCGCTGCGGCTGGCCGCGTATCTGGAGGAACGGGTGGCGGGCGCCTACGGCGACGTGGTGCGGTCCGCGATCGGGGACATCCGGCGGGACGCGGCGGGCGCGATGCGCGAGGCGGCGGTGCGTGCCGTGCGGTGGCGCGGCGGCAGCGTAGCCTTCCCGGGGTTGGCGGAACGGAGCTGATCACCGTTCCCCGCCGCACACGACACGGAGGGAACGCACAGGGATGGCTTCAGCAGCGCACCACGGGGGGCCGGAAGGCGTACGGCTGGAGCCGCCGGAGCGGCTGGTCCGCACCGTCGGGGCCTGGGAGGGCGAGGCGGGCCGGGTGTGGCTGGCCGAACTCCCCGACCGGGTGGCGCGGTACCTGGAGCGGTGGGGGCTGACCGTCGAGCGGGTCTTCGCGGCCGGGGGCCAGATCAGCATGATCGTGCTGGTCCGCACCGCGGACGGGGTGCCCGCGGTGCTGAAGGTCGGCATGGTCACGCGGGAGACCGAGCACGAGCACGCGGCGCTCGCGCACTGGGACGGGCGGGGCGCCGTACGCCTCCTCGACGCCGATCCCGGCGAGGGGGCGATGCTGCTGGAGCGGCTTCAGGCGGATGTGTCGCTGCGGTCGCTCGCCGAGCCCAAGGCGATGCTGGAGGCCGCCGGGGTTCTTCAGCGGCTCTGGGTGCCGCCGGCCGAGGGACATCCCTTCACGTCGGTCGCCGACTACACCGGTGCGTTGGTGGCGCTGCTGCGCGAGCGACGGGAGCGGCCTTGGGCGGCCGAGGCGGTCGGGCTCGTCGACGAGGCGCTGTCGGTGCACGGGGAGTTGGTCGCCTCGGGCGCCGAGGAGGTGCTGCTGCACGGGGATTATCACCACGGCAATGTGCTGGCCGGGGAGCGGATGGCCTGGCTGGCCATCGACCCCAAGCCGCTGGTCGGTGAGCGGGCCTACGATCTCGCCTGGCTGGTCCGTGACCGGCTTCCGACCCTGGCCGCTCAGCCGGGCTCCCGGGCCGCGGCCCGGCGGCGGCTCGCCAAGCTCGCCGCCTCTCTTGAGGTCGATCCCGAGCGCCTTCGCGGCTGGGCCCTCTTCCGTGCCGTCGAGGCCGGCGTTTGGTACCTCTCCGTCGGCGACCGCGAAGACGCCGAACTCCTCCTCGAATTCGCCTCCTGGCTCTAGCCCCCACCCCGCCCCGTCCCGAAAGTCCTCAATCGCCGGACGGGCTGAGTGGGGGGGCTGATCGCGCAAGGGGCCGGCTCGGCTTTTCAGGGGCGCGGGGAACCCCGCGACCGCCGTCCGCACGGCGGGATCGAGCCCCAACTGCGCGATCAGCCACGGCGGCGAGCCGTCAGCGGGGGGTGGTGAGGAGGGCGAGGGCTTCGGGGAGGGGGAGCTCTTGGCGGGTGCCGGTGCGGCGGTCCTTGAGCTCGACGACGGCGTCGCAGGCGCGGCGGCCGGCGGTGAGCAGGGTGGGGACGCCGATGAGCTCGGCGTCGGTGAATTTGACACCGGGCGAGAGGGAGGGCCGGTCATCGAGGAGGACCCGCAGTCCCGCGGCGTGCAGCGCGGCGGCGGCCTCCTCCGCGAGAGCAGTCTGAACGGCCTTGCCCGCGGCGATGACGTGGACGTCGGCGGGGGCGACCTCGGCGGGCCAGCACAGCCCCGCGTCGTCGGCGGTCTGTTCGGCGAGGGCGGCGACGGCGCGCGAGACGCCGATGCCGTAGCAGCCCATGGTGACGCGCACGGGCTTGCCGTCGCGCCCGAGGACGTCGAGCTGAAAGACGTCGGAGTATTTGCGGCCGAGCTGGAAGATGTGGCCGATCTCGATGGCCCGGTCGAGGCGGAGCCCGGTGCCGCACCGGGGGCAGGGGTCACCGGCGCGGACGGTGACCACGTCGAGGTAACGGTCGACGGTGAAGTCCCGGCCGCAGACGACGTTGGCGGCGTGCCTGCCGGGCCTGTTGGCGCCGGTGACCCACGCGGTGCCGGGGGCGATCCGGGGATCGGCGAGGTAGCGGATGCCCAGGCCCTGGGGGCCGACGTAGCCGCGTACGAGATCGGGCCGGTCGGCGAAGTCCTCGGCGGTGACGAGCGCGACGGCGGCGGGCGCGAGGTGTTCCGCGAGCTTGCCGAGGTCCACCTCGCGGTCGCCGGGGACGCCGACCGCGGTGATCTCGCCGTCCACCGTGACCAGCAGGTTCTTGAGTGTGGCGGAGGCGGGCACGCCGAGGTGGGCGGCGAGCGATTCGATGGTGGGGGTGTCGGGGGTGTCCAGCTCCTGGACAGGACCGTGCTCAGCGACAGCCGCGTCACCGGGCGCGGCCGTGAAGGTGACCGCCTCCGTATTGGCGGCGTAGTCGCAGGCGGGGCAGTCCGCGAAGGTGTCCTCGCCCGCGGCGGCGGGCGCCAGGAACTCCTCGGAGGCGGAGCCGCCCATGGCCCCGGAGACGGCGGAGACGACGCGGAAGTCGAAGCCGAGGCGTTCGAAGATCCGGATGTACGCCTGCCGGTGCAGCCGGTACGACGCGGCGAGCCCTTCGTCGTCGGTGTCGAAGGAGTACGCGTCCTTCATCTGGAACTCGCGGCCCCGCAGCACGCCCGAGCGGGGCCTGGCCTCGTCGCGGTACTTGGTCTGGATCTGGAAGAGGGTCAGGGGCAGGTCCTTGTAGGACGTGCACTGGTCCTTCACGATCTGCGTGAAGACCTCCTCGTGGGTGGGGCCGAGCACATAGTCGGCACCCTTGCGGTCGGTGAGCCGGAAGAGCAGGTCGCCGTACTCGTCGGCGCGTCCGGTGGCCGCGTACTGCT
This sequence comes from Streptomyces sp. NPDC008139, assembly GCF_042957025.1. NCBI lineage: Bacteria > Bacillati > Actinomycetota > Actinomycetes > Kitasatosporales > Streptomycetaceae > Streptomyces > Streptomyces sp. NPDC008139. The sequence continues at coordinate 2,058 of NZ_JBIBHM010000026.1, read as the reverse complement.
CGCGGGGCAGGAGCGCGGGCAGCAGCACCTCCTGGCCGCCGATCGCCTCCATCTCCTCGCGTACGACGCGGGCGACGTTGTCCAGGACGCGTTTGCCGAGCGGCAGCCAGGTCCACATCCCGGCGGACGAGCGGCGCACGTATCCGGCGCGGACCAGCAGCTTGTGGCTGGTGGTCTCCGCGTCGGCCGGGGCGTCGCGCAGCGTCTTGAGCATCAGCCGGGACATGCGCAGGACCATGGCGTTCTCCGTGAGGTCGGGGGTGCGCCGAGGATAGCCAGGCCGCCGGGCGCCCGGAAAACCCTTTTCCCCCACGCGCGCCCGCCCCGCCCCGCGCTTTACCGCAGCAGCGGCAGCGGCGCGCCCATCACGGCGTAGGGGCGGGCCGCGCTCGGGAAGTGCACCGGGCGGGCCAGGTCCTGGTACCCCAGCGCGTGGTAGAGGCGGCGGGCGGGGCTGTCGCCGTCGATCGCGGAGAGAATGCTGCGCGGCTCGGTGGCGGTGTCGGTGATCTCGGTGATCAGGCGGCGGCCGATCCGGTGGCCCTGGAAGTCGGGCAGCACGTGCAGTTCGGTGATGACGAAGGAGTCGTCGAGCCAGCCGTCGGTGCCGCGCTGCCGCAGGTACGGCTGGACGACGCTCGACCACCAGTGGCCGCGGTCGTTGGGCAGGCCGTAGACGAAGCCGACCAGCCGTCCGTCGTCGGTCTGCGCGCCGAGGGCCCGCGCACCGGGGTAGTTGAGGTGCCGGAGCACGATCTGCCGCCGGATGGCGACCTCGCCGGGGCCGAGCCCGAAGGCGAGCGCCTGTACGGCGAGGGCTTCGTCGACCCGCGCGCCGAGGTCGACAGGTCCGACCACCACGTTCTCCATGGGCCGGGACACTACCCCCAGCGCCCGCGACCTTCGAGCGCGGTCAGAACAACACACTCATGAACGCGCCGACTTCGGAGAATCCGACCCGGCGGTAGGCGGCCCGCGCGGGGGCGTTGAAGTCGTTGACGTAGAGGCTGGCGACCGGGGCGACGTCGCGCAGGGCGTAGTGCAGGACGGCGGCCATGCCGGTCTCCGACAGGCCCTTGCCGCGGTGTTCGGGGGCGACCCAGACGCCCTGGATCTGGCAGGTGTGCCGGGTGACGGCGCCGATCTCGGCCTTGAAGACGACCCGGCCGTCCTCGATGCGGGCGAAGGCCCGTCCGGTGGAGACCAGTTCGGCGACGCGGGCCTGGTAGAGCAGGCCGCCGTCGCCCGCGAGCGGGGAGACGCCGACCTCCTCGGTGAACATGGCCACGCACGCGGGCATGATCACGTCCATCTCGTCGCGTCGGACGCGGCGGACCAGCGGGTCGGGCGTGATGTCGGCGGGCAGCGCGCGGGTGGTCATCAGCGGCTGGTGGGAGCGGACCTCGCGGGCCGGGCCCCAGTGGGGTTCGAGGAGCGCCCACAGGTCGGCGGTGGGTTCCGCGGGGCCGACGATCGAGGAGCAGCGGCGGCCGGCCCGGCGGGCGCGCTCGGCGAAGGCGCGGATCGCCTCGGGGGTGGCGCACAGCGGTACGAGGTTGGCGCCCGCGTAACAGAGCGAGGTGAGTCTGCCGCCGCTGTACCAGCCCCACATCTCGCCGCCGAGCCGCCAGGGGTCGAGCCCGGCGACATTGACCCGGGAGGCGACGAAGGCGTTGGCCACCGGGTCGCGGTTGAGTACGGCGAGGGCGGCGTCGAGGTCGCCCGGTTCGAGGACCTTGGCAGTCGATGTGGTCAACACGTGGGTGCCTCACCATACGGGCCGCAGCAGGCTTGGCTTGAGCAGCAGGCTTGGGATGATCTGCGCACTTTACCGCGCGGGGCCGTGCGGCGCCCCGCGTCCGGCCACCGGTGGGCGGCGGGCGCGGGGCTCGGGCGCGGCCCGGCGGCAGGGCGCGCGGGCTGCTCGACAGTCAGGAGACGCTCACCTGCGGTTCGCCTGACATGGTCCCGTCGGCCTCCATCTGCTCGGCGAGTTTCATCGCCTCTTCGATCAGCGTCTCGACGATCTTCGACTCCGGCACGGTCTTGATGACCTCA
>NZ_JBIBHM010000025.1:0-40503 GCF_042957025.1 Streptomyces sp. NPDC008139 | reverse complement strand
CTGAAGAGTGGCACCGATGTCAGAGGTACGGGTCGTCGTCATCGACTGGACGGAAACAGGCGCGTCCCCGCCCACCGGGACCGACCCGACCTGGATCTGACGGCTCTTGCGGCGTTCGGCGAGCTTGATCGGAACATCTGGCATCCCGAGCGAAATCGCGGTCATTGCGTGGCATCCCCAAGGTGTGGATCGAGGTCCCGCGTGGGCGGGCTCCGGTAACCGAGGTTACGGCACCCCGCCCACGACCCACACGCCCCTCATCCCATTACGAACTCAGTTTGACGGGGTTGACCACGTCGGCGATCAGGACAAGCAAGGTGAAGGACACAAAGATTCCGGCCACGACATAGGCGATCGGCATGAGCTTGGCGACGTCGAAGGGGCCGGGGTCCGGCTTGCGGAAGACCTTGGCGGCCTTGCGCCGGACGGACTCCCACAGCGCGCCCGCGATGTGCCCGCCGTCCAGCGGCAGCAGCGGGAGCATGTTGAACAGGAACAGCGAGAGGTTGAAGCCGCCGACGAGCATGACCATGGTCATGACGCGGTTGATGGCGGGCTCCTGGAGCGCGAAGACCTCGCCGCCGACGCGGGCGGCGCCGACGACGCCCATCGGGGAGTCCGGCTTGCGCTGCGCGCCGTTGAAGGCCGCGTTCCACAGATCGGGAATCCGCTTGGGCAGGCTGATCAGAGAATTCACGCCCTGTTTGGCCATGTCGCCCATGTGGTTCACGGAATCGGTGAAGCCCAGCGGCTGGATGTGGCTGGCCGGGCTGAAGCCGAGGAAGCCCGCCTTGACCGTGCCGTCCACGTAGTTGCCGTCACTGTCGGTCTTGGCGACGGTGTTGGTGGTGATGGTGGGGTGCAGGGTGAGCCGCTGTCCGTCGCGGACCACGACGACGCTGGCCGGGCCGATGCCGTCGCGGATGTCCTTGGACAGGGCGTTCCAGTCGCCGACCGGGTGGCCGTTGAACTCCACGATCTTGTCGCCGGCCTTGAAGCCCGCGGTCTTGGCGGGCGCGACCGGGTCGGAGGGCAGGCACGGATTGTTCACGTCGCGCTTGGCGGTGTCCGCCTGCGAGATCACACAGTCGCTGACCTGGCTGACCACGGTGGTGCGCATGCTGATGCCGAAGCCCATGAACACGCCGAGGAACAGCGCGACGGCCAGGATCAGGTTCATGAACGGCCCGGCGAACATCACGATGACGCGCTTCCACGGCTTGCGCGTGTAGAACATCCGCGTCTCGTCGCCGGGCTGGAGCTCCTCGTACGCCGCCGAGCGGGCGTCCTCGATCATGCTGCGCCACGGCGAGGTCGACCGGGCGGAGACCTTGCCGTCCGCCCCCGGCGGGAACATCCCGATCATGCGGATGTAGCCGCCGAGCGGCACGGCCTTGAAGCCGTACTCGGTCTCGCCCTTGTGCCGGGACCAGATCGTCGGGCCGAAGCCGACCATGTACTGCGGCACTCGGATCTTGAAGAGCTTGGCCGTGGAGAGGTGGCCCAGCTCGTGCCAGGCGATGGAGACCATCAGGCCCACGGCGAAGACCACTATGCCGAGGACCGTCATGAGAGCGGTCATACGCCTGCTGCCTCCGATGTCGACGCGCTCGTGTTCACGTTCCCGTTCACGTCCGCACTCCCGTTGTTCCCGTTCACGTTCGCGAGTTCCCTGGCGCGAGCACGGGCCCACGCCTCCGCTTCGAGGACGTCCTCGACGGTCAGTCGAGTTCCCGTCCCGGGCACGCCGTGTTCCTCGACGACCTTCGCGACGGTGTCCACGATCCCGGTGAACGGCAGCCGGCCGGCGAGGAAGGCGTCGACGCACTCCTCGTTGGCCGCGTTGAACACCGCGGGCGCGGTGCCTCCGAGGCTACCCACATGTCGCGCCAATGCGACGGACGGGAACGCGTCGTCGTCGAGCGGGAAGAATTCCCATGTCGAGGCTTTCGACCAGTCGAAGGCGGGCGCGGCGTCCGGGACCCGGTCCGGCCAGCCGAGACCCAGCGCGATCGGCATCCGCATGTCGGGCGGGCTGGCCTGGGCGAGCGTCGATCCGTCCACGAATTCCACCATCGAGTGAATGTAGGACTGGGGGTGGACGACGACCTCGATCCGGTCGAACGGGATGTCGTAGAGCAGGTGCGCCTCGATGACCTCAAGGCCCTTGTTGACCAGGGTCGCGGAGTTGATGGTGATCACCGGGCCCATGTCCCAGGTGGGGTGCGCGAGGGCGTCGGCGGGCTTGACGTCGGCCAGTTCCTCGCGAGTACGGCCGCGGAAGGGGCCGCCGGAGGCGGTGACGACGAGCTTGCGGACCTCGGCGCGGCTGCCGCCGAGCATCGCCTGGAAGAGCGCGGAGTGCTCGGAGTCGACGGGCACGATCTGGCCGGGCTTCGCGACGGCCTTCACCAGGGGGCCGCCGACGATCAGCGACTCCTTGTTGGCGAGGATCAGCACCCGGTCGGCCTCCAGCGCCGCCAGTGTGGGCCGCAGGCCGATCGAGCCGGTGATGCCGTTGAGCACCGCGTGGCACTCCAGGGTCGCGGCCTGGGTGGCGGCTTCCGGGCCGACCAGCAGCTCCGGCCCGTTGCCGGGGCCGAAGTGCCTGGTCAGGGCCTGTCGCAGCGGCTCCACGGCGGCCTCGTCCGCGACCGCGACCGTATGCACCTGAAGCTGGTGCGCCTGTTCGGCGAGCAGTTCCGCGCGGCTGCCCGCGGCGGAGATGGCCACGACGCGGAAGCGGTCCGGGTTGCGGAGCACCACGTCGATGGCCTGGGTGCCGACAGAGCCGGTCGAGCCGAGGATCACGATGTCCCGTCGGCCGCCGGCCGCCGCCTCTCCGGTCGTGTACGGGCGGTAGTGCGGGTCTGCGAGAGCGTCCGTCATGGGGCCATTCTGTCCTGCCGTGGCGGCTGTCAGTGCACCGGTCGGCGGACGTTGTCCGCCCGCGACGGGCCGGGCTCGGCCTCCGCGATCCACGGGCCCTCGCGGCTGGGGTCGACGATTCCGGCTTCCAGCCAGGTGAGGTCGCCGTTGAGCACGGAGCGGGTGAGGCGGCGGTCGGTGCTGTCGGTGTTGGTCCACAGCCGGGCGAACAGTTCCTCGGTGCGGATGCGCGACTGGTGGCAGAAGGCGTCGGCCAGACGGCGGGCCTCCCGGCCGTGGTCGCCGGTCGCGGCCAGGTGCTGGGCGCGGACGCAGGCGGCGCTCATCGCGAAGAGCTCCGCGCCGATGTCGACGATCCGGGCGAGGAAGTTCTGCTTGGTCTCCATCCGGCCCTGCCAGCGCGACATCGCGTAGAAGGTGCAGCGGGCCAGCTTGCGCGCGCTGCGCTCCACATACCGCAGGTGTCCGGCGAGCGGCCCGAATTCGGCGTACGCGTGGGGGAGCCGGCCCGGGCCCGCGACGAGCTTGGGCAGCCAGCGGGCGTAGAAGCCGCCTGCCTTGGCGCCCGCCTTGGCCTTGTCGCCCAGGGTGGTGTCGGGGTCGATGAGGTCGCCCGCAACGGACAGGTGGGCGTCGACGGCCTCGCGGGCGATCAGCAGGTGCATGATCTCGGTGGAGCCCTCGAAGATCCGGTTGATCCGCAGGTCGCGGAGCATCTGCTCGGCCGGGACGGCGCGCTCGCCGCGGGCGGCCAGCGAGTCGGCGGTCTCGAAGCCGCGCCCGCCGCGGATCTGCACCAGTTCGTCGGCCATCAGCCAGGCGGCCTCCGAGCCGAAGAGCTTGGCCAGCGCGGCCTCGATCCGGATGTCGTTGCGGTCCTCGTCCGCCATCTGGGACGACAGGTCCAGTACGGCTTCGAGCGCGAAGGTGGTGGCGGCGATGTACGCGATCTTCGCGCCGACGGCCTCGTGCTCGGCGATCGGCTTGCCCCACTGCTCACGGGCGGCCGACCACTCGCGGGCGATCTTCAGGCACCACTTGCCCGCGCCCGCGCACATGGCGGGCAGCGACAGGCGGCCGGTGTTCAGGGTGGTCAGCGCGATCTTCAGGCCCGCGCCCTCGGCACCGATCCGGTTCGCGGCCGGGACCCGGACCTGGTGGAAGCGGGTGACGCCGTTCTCCAGGCCGCGCAGGCCCATGAAGGCGTTGCGGTTCTCCACGGTGATGCCCGGGGAGTCGGCCTCCACGACGAAGGCGGTGATGCCGCCCCTGTGGTCCTCGTAGGTGTCCGCGCCGCCGTCCGGCTTCGGTACCCGGGCCATGACGACGAGCAGGTCCGCGATGACGCCGTTGGTGGTCCACAGCTTCACGCCGTCGAGTACGTAGTCGTCGCCGTCGCGGACCGCGCTGGTGGCCAGCCGCGCCGGGTCGGAGCCGACGTCGGGCTCGGTGAGCAGGAAGGCGCTGATGTCGGTTCGGGCGCAGCGCGGCAGGAACTTCTCCTTCTGCTCCCGCGTGCCGAACATCTTCAGCGGCTGCGGTACGCCGATCGACTGATGGGCCGACAGCAGCGCGCCGATCGCGGGGCTCGCGGAACCGGCGAGGGCCAGCGCCTTGTTGTAGTACACCTGGGTGAGGCCGAGGCCGCCGTACGCGGTGTCGATCTTCATCCCGAAGGCGCCGATTTCCTTCAGGCCCGCGATCGTCTCGTCGGGGATCCGCGCCTCGCGCTCGATCCTGGCGCCGTCGACCTTCGTCTCGCAGAAGCCCTTGAGCAGGTCGAGGAACGCCTCGCCCTGCTCCACAGCCTCGGCCGCGGGCAGCGGGTGGGGGTGGATCAGGTCGAGGCGGAAGCGCCCGAGGAACAGTTCCTTGGCGAAGCTGGGCTTGCGCCAGTCCTGTTCTCTGGCGGCCTCCGCCACCTGACGTGCTTCGCGCTCCGAGACCTTGCGTGCGGTGGGTGCGGACACGGTTGCGTCACCTCCGGGTAGCCGGTTACCAACCGGTGCTACTTGTCCGTACTACCCGAATCCGGCCGACCCGACCATCCGCGGCGCGAGGTCGGCCGAATCCTTCGGGCCCCTGGAGCTCCCGGTGCCTGGAGGTCGCGGCGCTCGGAGGTCCCGTGTCCAGAGGTCCCGTGCCTAGAGGTCCAGGCCGGTGAGGACCAGCACGCGCTCGTACGTGTAGTCGTCCATCGCGTACTTGACGCCTTCGCGCCCGGTGCCGGAGTCCTTCACACCGCCGTACGGCATCTGGTCGGCGCGGTAGGAGGGCGCGTCGCCGATGATGACGCCGCCGACCTCCAGTTCGCGGTGGGCGCGGAAGGCGGCCTGGAGGTCGTGGGTGAACACGCCGCTCTGGAGGCCGAAGCGGGAGTCGTTGACGGCGGCGAAAGCCTCGTCGGTGCCGTTCACCCGGTGCAGCGACAGGACGGGGCCGAATGCCTCGGCCGAGGCGAGGACGGCGTCGGCGGGCAGGTCGGCCAGGACGGTCGGGGCGTAGCTCGCGCCGTCCCGCACGCCGCCGGTCAGGAGCTTGGCGCCCTTGCCGACGGCATCGTCGACCCAGGAGGCGACGCGCTCGGCGGCGGCCTCGCTGACCAGCGGACCGACGTCGGTCGCGTCGTCGCCGGGGTCGCCGACCGCCTGCGCGCGCACCTTGGCGACGATCTTCTCGGCGAGCGCGTCGTAGACGGCGGTGTCGGCGATGACCCGCTGCACCGAGATGCAGGACTGGCCCGCCTGGTAGTTGGCGAAGGTGGCGATCCGGCTCGCCGCCCAGTCCAGGTCGGCCTCGGACGACCAGTCGGCGAGGACGACGGCGGCGGCGTTGCCGCCGAGTTCGAGGGTGACGTGCTTGCGCGGCACGGAGTCCATGATCTGGTAGCCGACGGTGTCGGAGCCGGTGAAGGAGATCACCGGCAGCCGCGGGTCCTGGACCAGCGAGGACATCCGGTCGTTCGCCACCGGCAGCACGCTCCAGGCGCCCTCGGGCAGGCCGGTGGTCTCGGCGAGGAGTTCGCCGAGCAGCAGCGCGGACAGCGGGGTCGCGGGGGCGGGCTTGAGGATGATCGGCGTGCCGACCGCGATGGCCGGGGCGATCTTGTGGGCCACCAGGTTGAGCGGGAAGTTGAACGGCGCGATGCCGAGCACCGGGCCGCGGCTGAAGCGGCGGGTCAGCGCGAGCCGCCCGACGCCGCCGGCGTCGGTGTCCAGCCGCTGCGCCTCGCCGCTGTTGAAGCGGCGGGCCTCCTCCGCGGCCCAGCGGAAGACGGACACGGCGCGGCCGACCTCGCCGCGCGACCACTTCATCGGCTTGCCGTTCTCCGCCGTGATCAGCCGGGCGACCTCCTCCGACCGCTCCGCGAGCCGCTTCGACACGTGGTCGAGCGCCGCCGCGCGCACATGGGCGGGCGTCGCCGAGAACGCGTCCTGCGCCGCGGCTGCCGCCGCCACCGCCTCCTCGACCTGCGCGTCCGTCGGCACGCTCACCCGGCCGACCGCCGCACCGTCCCACGGGCTGGTCACATCGAAGGTGTCCGTACCGGTGGCCTCACGGCCCGCCAGCCAGAACGCGTACTCGGCTGCGCCTGTCGTTGTCACGGTGGGTCCCGCCCTTCAGAAGTTCGATTGTGCTGCCGTCCCGTCTCTCACGGTAGGCGCGCCCGCGGACACCGCACGTTGTCCACGACGTAGTACGTGCCCACTGACGCGCGCCGTAATGGCCGGAATGGCCCAGCGGTGCGAGGAGGGGCCCGTTTTACGGGGACCGCCGGGGACCCGGCGGCGGCCGGTCGGGGCATACCGGACGGCGTCCGGTGGGGCGTCGGTGCCGGGGGACGGCAGGGGCCGGGCTTACGGGGACCGGCGGGGATCCGGCAGCGGCCGGTCGGGGCATACCGGACGGCGTCCAGTGGGCGTCCGGCAAGGGCCGCGGCGGGCGGACGGCGTCGGGTATGGCCCCAGTACGGCCGGGGTACGGCCCGGGTACGGCCGGTCGGCGGTGCCGGCTTCGGTCGGGGGGCAGGTGGGGAAAGCCGCACGGCGTGCCGGCGGGCGCCTCTATCCTGCTGGCGGGACGGGGAGGGAACGCCACGACGGAGACCGTGACGATCGACCTGGGCGACGGCTCGACGGTGGAGGCCGAGGTCATCGGCGACCTCACCTTCCGGCAGCCCGGTGAGGCCGCCTCCGGCGCGGGCGGCGCCGACTCGTACGGCGACGTCGGTGTCGACGTCGGCCGCCGCGCCGCCGCGCTGGGCTCGGCCGTCGCCCTGAGCCTCGGCCAGGTGCGCGACACCGTCCGCAGTGTGGGCCGCTGGGCGGCCGAAACGGTGACGGAGGGCGGCGCCGCCGGTTCCCCCGACGCCTTCGAGGTCGAGTTCGGCCTCAACCTGGCCGTGAAGTCCGGCCAGCTCTTCGGGATCATCGCGGAGGCGGGCAGCGAGGCCAGCCTGACCATACGGCTCTCCTGGGACCTGGCGGCGCGCAGAGCCCGCGCTGAAGCGGCCGAGGCGGCGGCAGCAGCCGTCACGGCGGTGGTCGGAGCCGCCACGGACGGGTCCGGCCCGGTCGGGGACACGGGCTCCGGGTCCGGCGGACAGCCGTGAGCGCTGGGGCCGTCGCCTGGTGGGGCGCCGGGCCGCTGTGCGGCGAGGCGCACTTACGCGCGGTGTGGCTGGAGATCGGCGGGACCTTCCGGGGCAGCGGCTTCCTCGTACGGGACGGGCTCGTCGTCACCGCCGCGCACGTGGTGGCCGAAGCGGCCGGAATCGTCGTCGCGGTCAGGCGCCGTACGACAAGGCCCTGCCGTGGCTGGAGTTGACCGTCCTGGGCCTGACCGGCGCGGCGCGCCGAGCTGTGGTCGGCCGGGCCGACCCGTACCCCGCTCGGCCAGCACCACCCCGTCGTCGTACGGTCCCTGGAGCGGTACACCGACTCCTGGGTCATCGGCGCGTGGCGGCAGCGCTGGCAGCACCTGCGCCGGGACCCGCAACGAGCGGCGGCGGGAACGGCGACACGGCCGGAACCGGGGCTCGGGAGCCGACCTCGGCGGACGACGCGCTCGGCCGGATCTCCTGGCCCCGGCTGCACGGCCGGTCCGCCGCGACTGACCTGACCGAATCCCTCGTACGGCAGCCGGAGTTGGCCTGCCTCGGCCTGACCGTGCCGTACGACCGGCTCTCGGCGCACCTGCTCGCGGCCGTGAAGGACGCGCTGTACACCGAGGGCGTGCCCGTCATGCTGTGGCGGGGCGGCGTTCGGACGCGCGGGATGCCGAGCGGCAGGCGGAGAGCATGGCCGCGCGACTGCTGGCCGACAACCGGCAGGGCTGACGGGTCAGCGCCTCACGGCCCGGTCTTCAGCGCCAGCCACAGCTCCATCCGCACGTCCGGGTCGTCCAGCGAGCGGCCCAGGATTTCCTCGACGCGCCGCATGCGGTAGCGGAGCGTGTGGCGGTGGACGCCCAAGTCGGCCGCGGCGGCGTCCCATTGGCCGTGGTGGGAGAGCCAGGCGTGCAGGGAGGCGACGAGGTCGCCGCGGGAGGTGGCGTCGTGGTCGCGCAGTGGCCGCAGCAGACCTTCGGAGAAGGCGCGGACGGCGTCGTCGGCGAGGAGGGGCAGGACGGAGCCCGCGCCGACCTCGCCGTGCTCGACGAGGTTGCGGCCGCGGCGCAGGGCGACGGCGAGGGCGCGTTCGGCCTGGCGGTGGGCCTCGGGGACCTCGGCGGGAAGTACGGGCGCGGACAGTCCCGCGGCGAGCGCGTCCTCGGCCTCGGCGAGGTCGGCGGCCGTGGACAGGGCCATGGACTCCTCGGCGGCCAGCACGATCAGCCGGGGGCCCTCGCGGACCGCGAGAAGGGCGTCGCCGGAGCGGGAGGCGACGGCCTCGGCGCGTTCGCCGAGGAGCGTGACGGCGTCGGCGCCCGCGGTGGCGTGGGCCTCGGCAGGTTCGGCGATGAGCACGCGGACCGGGTGGTCGAGGAGGGTGCCGTAGAGCTTGCCCGCGACGCTGCGGGCGTGGCCGGGCTCCCCGGCGAGCAGCATCCGCAACAGGGCGGCGGCCAGGCGCTGTTCGGCGTCCTGGAGGGTGCGGGACTGTTCGAGGGAGAGGGTGAGCAGGGCGACGGCGGCGTGGACGACGTAGCGCGCGGCGGTGTCGAGGCGTTCCTCGGTGCCGACGGCGAGGAAGCCGCGGGGGCGGCGGCCGGTGCCCAGCGACTGGAGTTCGACGCGGTCCTCGCTGCCCGCGGGTCCCGCGACGGCGGCGCTGGCCGGGGCGGGCGTGTCGCGCAGCCGGTCGATCTCGCCCGCGAGCCGGGCGGCCCGGCGGCCCGCCCAGTCGGGGGCCGCGGCCAGAACGGCGCCTGAGGCGTCGTAGAGCGCGGCCCAGCCGTCGAGGTGCTGGGCGAGGCGGCTGAGGAGCGCGGCGGTGCCGTCGGGGGCGAGGGCGGCGCGGGTCAGTTCGCGCTGGGCCTCGAAGCCCGCCGTGACGGCCTTGTACTGGTCGGCGGCGACGGCCGCGGAGACGGCTTTGCTGATGGCGATGAACGGGGTCTTGCGCGGCACCTCGAACAGCGGCAGCCGGGCGGCCTCCGCCGCGGCCACCAGGGCGGGGGGCACGGCGTCGTGGCCGACCCCGACGCCGAAGCCGAGGCCGACGACTCCGGCCGCCGCCAGCCGCGTCACGTACGCGCGTATGTGCTCCGCGTCGTCCACGGGCAGTTTCAGGCCGGTGGTGAGCAGCAGTTCGCCGCCCTCCAGGTACGGTCCCGGGTCGTCCAGCTCGCTGGTGTGGACCCAGCGCACTTCGGTGTCCCCCAGCCGGTCGCCTCCGGCGAGGACGGTGAGCTTGAGTACCGAGTGGTGGGCGAGGGACGCGAGCGTGAGGGGCATACGTACCTGGTACGGGAGGAGGCCGATTTTTGGCCGACCGGGAGCGGTCGCCACCCCCAATTGTGCCGCACCGTCCAGCACCCGGCCCGCACTGCCCTGCCGCCGCACCCCGACACCGGGCCCGCACGCCCCCGGCGCTACCCCCGCAGGTCCACCAGGACCGGTGGGGCGCTCTCCCCCGCGGTGGTCGTGAGCGAGACGACGGCCTGCCCGGCGGGCACGGTGTGGGCGAGGTCGGAGGCCGACCAGCGTTCGCGTTCGACCTCGCGGACGGTGACGGCGTCGGCGGTGACGACCCGGCCGGTGATCATCCGGCGTGCCACGCGGTTGACGCGCTGCGCCATGCCGCCCGACTGGTCGGCGCGGGTGACCTCGCGGGTCTCCACCCGCGTGGTGCCCCAGGACTCGGCGAAGAACTTGCCGTCCCAGGGCGTGACCCCGGCCAGGGACATCCGGCAGCCCGCGGCGGCGACGAGCGGGCCGCGCAGGTGCTCGGGCACGTCGGCCAGGGTGCGCAGACCGAGGACCATGCCCGCCGTGGTGGACGGCAGGGCCGCCAGCGCGCGGACGGTCTCCGCGGTGACGGCCTGGCCGATGTCGTCGACGATCAGGCAGACGAACCGGGTCCAGGTGCGCTGGGCGCGGACGGCGGCGGTGAACTGGGCGAGCAGCAGCCGGACGAGGATCCGGGAGGCTTCGGCGTGGCCGCGTTCGGGCAGCTCGATCCGTACCCGGATGGGGTGGACGAGCGCTTCCATCGAGAACGGCCGGGCCCGGTCGGGGGCGCCGAAGGAACCGGCGAAGGCGGGGCGGTCGAGCAGCGCGATCCGGTTGGCGAGGTCGCCGCCGATGTCCCCGGTGCGGGCGGACTGCCGCTGTCTGGCGTCGAGTTCGCGCAGCAGCGCGGACGCGCCCGCCGCGGCGACGGCGCGGCGCAGGTCCTCGTACGCCTCGGGTGCGCCGTCCAGCAGTTCGCGGAGCACCGGCACCGGGGGGAAGCGGCCGTGCGCGGCGGCGTACGGGCCGAGGAGTTGGCCGAGGGCGGCGACGGCGCGGCGCTGTTCGGCCTCGGGGCCGTCGACGAGGGCTTCGGCGAGCAGCCAGGCGGCCATGTCGGGGTCGGTGGTGCCGCCGTACAGGTCGAGGCTGTAGCGGGAGGCCGGGTCGCCGGGCGCGATGATGACGTCGTACGCCTCGTGCGGTCCGAGGTCGGTGTCCGCGCCGGCCACGACGACCACGGCGGCGGTGCCGGTGAGCGCCTGGAGGCAGAGCGACTCGGCCGCCGGGCGCATGACGCGGCGGGTCCTGTCGGCGCCGGGCGGGCCGACGACGAGCAGTCCCGTACCGAGCAGTGCGGGGTCGAGGGCCATGCCGGAGCCGCGGTACTGGAAGCCGTTGCGGTCGTCCTCGACGCCGCGGCCGATCCTGACCTGGCCGCCGAGCAGGTCGTGCGGGGCGGTGCGGGCGGGCAGGTCGCGCTCGCCCGACGGGTGGAGGCAGGCGCCGCCGCCGAGGCGCCGGACCTCGTCGGTGAACGCCAGGACCTCGCGGGGGCGCTGCCGGGTCTCGTCCCACGCGTGCCGGACCCGGACGCAGTCCACGTCGTTCATCCGGCCCAGGCCCACGTCCCGCGCCAGCCGGTCGGCCGCGTCGGAGCGCCCGGCCGCGCGCAGTTCCGGCCAGTCCGCGGGGGTCTCCCCGAGGGGGTCGGCGCCGGTGCGGGTGCTGGTGTACGAGGGGGCGGCGGGGCGCCCTCCCGCGGTGTCGTCGGGCTGCCAGCCGGGGATGCCGAACCAGCCGCCGAATTTGGCGCAGGGCCAGGCGATCAGCGCGGCGACGAGGGCGTAGATGGCGTAGGTGACCGCGGCGGCCCGGTTGGGGTTGCCGCCACCGCTTATCCACGAGTACGGGAAGAGGTCGAGCACCGTGTCGAGGATGGGCACGTAGCCCGTCCAGCTCAGTTGCCACACCAGGGCGCCCGCGGCGAGCGCGAACCAGCCGCGGCGCGCGGGGGTGTTCAGGAAGCGGCGGGCCGCCTCGCCCCAGTTGCCGAGCCTGCCGGTGATCCAGACGATCACGGCGGCCGACAGCACGCTGTAGAGGTTCTGGGTGAAGACCTCGGGGCGGGACTGGTGGCCGCTGAAGGACCAGCTGTGCGGGGTGAGGATCTTGAGCGGGAACTGCCACCAGGGCAGGAAGCCGTTGTTGCGCAGGGACCAGATGAGGATTCCGGCGAGGAGGGCGAGTGCGGCGCGGCCGAGGACGCGGCCGTCGGGGACCCGGTCGGCCTCGTTGGGCACGTGTCCGTAGGCGTACACGCCGGGCGCGTCGGAGATCCGCGGGGTGCGCAGCCAGCGCTCGGTCTCGGACATCGGCGGTGCCTGTTTGGGCACGGGGGGCGCGGCGGCCGGGCGCGGCGCCGGTGTCCCGGCGGGCCGGGGCGGCACCTCGGGCCGGTGGCCGTACCCGTGCGCGCCCTCGTGATCCATGGCATCCATGGTGCGTGCCCCTCGCCCCTCGTCGCCGACGATGCGCTCAATGTAGTCGAGCGGCTACCGCCGTAAAAGGATCTTGCCGGTGGCGGGCGGTGGCACGCCGCGGCGCGCGCACTGGCCGTTACGGCGAATCGTCGGTGGGCAGTGTTACCTATCGGCGTATGCGGGCGGGCCGGGACGCGGCCTAGCCTGCGGGAAGAGCTGAAAAGTCCGCAGAGATCCGAAGAGATACCGCACAGACACCGCCGCCCGGCTTGAGGAGAGCACCCGCCATGACCGCACTTCCGCAGGAACGCAAGCTGGTCACCAGCATTCCCGGCCCGAAGTCGCAGGAGCTGTCGGCGCGCAAGAGCGCCGCGGTCGCGAACGGGGTGGGGGTGACGCTGCCGGTGTACGTGACGCGCGCCGGGGGCGGCGTGGTGGAGGACGTGGACGGGAACCGGCTGATCGACTTCGGCTCCGGGATCGCGGTCACGTCGGTGGGCAACAGCGCGGAGGCCGTGGTGCGGCGGGCCACGGCGCAGCTCGCCGACTTCACGCACACCTGCTTCATGGTGACGCCGTACGAGGGGTACGTGGAGGTCGCCGAGGCGCTGAACGAGCTGACGCCCGGCAGCCACGCGAAGAAGACGGCGCTGTTCAACTCGGGCGCGGAGGCGGTGGAGAACGCGGTGAAGATCGCGCGTTCGTACACCAAGCGCCCGGCGGTCGTCGTGTTCGACCACGGCTATCACGGCCGGACGAATCTGACGATGGCCCTGACCGCGAAGAACATGCCGTACAAGGAGGGCTTCGGGCCGTTCGCGCCCGAGGTGTACCGGGTGCCGCTGGCGTACGGCTTCCGGTGGCTGACCGGGCCGGAGCACGCGGCGGAGGAGGCGGCGGCGCAGGCGATCGACATGATCACCAAGCAGATCGGCGCGGAGCACGTGGCGGCGATCGTGATCGAGCCGATCGCGGGCGAGGGCGGCTTCATCGAGCCCGCCAAGGGCTTCCTGCCGCGGATCGCGCAGTTCGCGAAGGACAACGGGATCGTCTTCGTCGCGGACGAGATCCAGACCGGCTTCTGCCGTACCGGTCAGTGGTTCGCGTGCGAGGACGAGGGCGTGGTGCCGGACCTGATCACGACGGCGAAGGGCATCGCGGGCGGTCTGCCGCTGGCGGCGGTGACCGGCCGCGCGGAGATCATGGACGCGGCGCACGCGGGCGGCCTCGGCGGCACCTACGGCGGCAACCCGGTGGCGTGCGCGGCGGCCCTGGGCGCGATCGAGACGATGAAGGAGCTGGACCTCGCGGCGAAGGCGCGGCGGATCGGCGAGGTGATGAAGGCGCGGCTGACCGCGCTCCAGGAGAAGTTCCCGGCGATCGGCGAGGTCCGCGGGCGCGGCGCGATGATCGCGGTGGAGCTGGTCGAGCCGGGCACCACGACCCCGGACGCGGCGCTGACCGGCGCGATCGCCCGCGCGTGTCACAGTGCGGGCCTGGTTGTCCTCACTTGTGGCACCTACGGCAACGTGTTGCGTTTCCTCCCGCCGCTGGTCATCGGGGAGGATCTGCTCAACGAGGGCCTCGACATCATCGAGGAGGCCTTCGCCGGGGTGTGACCGGCGGTAAGAAATGGGGGGACGTGAAGAACGTGTGCGGGCCTGATGGCGGAGGGGTGATCCCTGGCCTTGTGGCCCTCCCGGTGACGTACGGTCTCAGCAGAACACCCCGCTCGGGGCGGTCTCCGAAGGAGATCATCACGGGCGACACCGCGCCGGTGTATCCCCAACACCGGCTCAGCAGTGCCCTCGCGCACGACACCGCCGGGACCGTAGGCCCCGGCACTCCTCGCCGATCGGTCGGCCGTTCGTCCCACACCCCCCGGGACGAGCGGCACGGCGGTCGCCCTGGCCGCCCCGGAACTCTCCCCCCTGTTCCGGGGCGGCTGACTTTTCTCCTGCTGCTGAGCGCCGTCGGCGCCGCCCTGTTCTCCCTGCTCACCTGGCAGGTCGAGACCGGCGGGCGGCTGGTCGGCCGCGACTGGACCGTACTCGGCTGGTTCCGGCGGGCGTCCGCCGCGCATCCGGGCGTTCACGGCACCGCGCAGGTCGTGAGCGACTTCGGCAACATCGAGGTGGCCGTGCCGGTCCTGCTCGTCGCGGTCGTGGCCGCCGCGGTGCTCGGACGGCGGGCGGCCGTCGTCCGCTGGTGGCTGCCGCCGCTGGCCGCCTGCGTGGCCATGGCGCTGCTGCCGGTCGTCGTCGACACGGTCAAGTCCGCGGTGCACCGGCCCGCGCCCGGCCGCCTCGTGCCCCGGCTCGACGGCTACGGCTACTTCCCCTCCGGTCACGCCGCGACCTCCGCCGTCGCATACGGCCTGACCCTGCTGCTCCTGCTGCCGTACGTGCGCCGCCCCGCGGCCAGGACCGCGCTGACCGTTTTCACCCTCGCCCTCCAGGCGGCCGTGGGCGCCGCACTGGTGTGGTGCGACTACCACTGGCCGCTGGACGTGCTGGCGAGCTGGTTCCTGACGGTCACGCTGGTGGCGTGGGTGGCGGCGGCCGGGCTGTTCAGCCACGCGCCGGAAGCCGGCGAACCGGACGCCGGCGGTCCGAGCGCCGACCGCCCGGGCGTCGGCGGTCCGAACGTCGGCGGCCCGGACACCGACGGACCGACGGTCAGCTATTCGTCGGGAAGCCCAGATTGATGCCCCCGTGCGAAGGGTCGAGCCAGCGCTGCGTGACGGCCTTGCCGCGGGTGAAGAAGCGGACCCCGTCCTCGCCGTAGGCGTGCGTGTCGCCGAAGAGCGAGGACTTCCAGCCGCCGAAGGAGTAGTACGCGACCGGCACCGGGATCGGCACGTTGATGCCGACCATGCCGACCTCGACCTCGTGCTGGAAGCGCCGCGCGGCGCCGCCGTCGTTGGTGAACAGCGCGGTCCCGTTGCCGTACGGGTTGGCGTTGATCAGCGCCAGGCCCTCCTCGTACGAGGCGACGCGGACGACGGAGAGCACCGGGCCGAAGATCTCGTCGTCGTAGACGGACATTCCGGGCGTGACGCGGTCGAAGAGGGTGGGGCCGAGCCAGAAGCCGTCGGCGGTCTCCGCGCCCGAGATCGGGTGCTTGCGGCCGTCGACGGCCAGTTCCGCGCCGTCCGCGACGCCGGAGTCCAGATACGCGGTCACCTTGTCGCGGTGCACGCCGGTCACCAGCGGGCCCATCTCGGAACTGGCGGCGCAGCCGGGTCCCACGGTCAGACCCGCGACGCGCTGCTTGATCCGCTCGACCAGGCCGTCGCCGACCGGGTCGACGGCGACCAGCACGGAGACCGCCATACAGCGTTCGCCCGCGGCGCCGAAGCCCGCGTTGACGGCGGCGTCGGCGGCTAGGTCCAGGTCCGCGTCGGGCAGCACCAGCATGTGGTTCTTGGCGCCGCCGAGGGCCTGGACGCGCTTGCCGTGCCGGGTGCCGGTCTCGTACACGTAGCGGGCGATGGGGGTGGAGCCGACGAAGGAGACGGCCTTGATGTCGGGGTGTTCCAGCAGGCGGTCGACGGCGGGCTTGTCGCCGTGCACGACGTTGAAGACGCCGTCGGGCAGGCCCGCCTCCTGCCAGAGCCCGGCGATGAAGTTGGCGGCGGAGGGGTCCTTCTCCGACGGCTTGACGACGACGGTGTTGCCCGCGGCGATGGCCAGCGGGAAGAACCACATCGGCACCATGGCGGGGAAGTTGAACGGCGAGATGATCGCGACCGGGCCGAGCGGCTGGCGGATCGAGTAGACGTCGATGCCGGTGGACGCCTGCTCGGTGAAGCCGCCCTTGATCAGTTGCGGGATGCCGCACGCGTACTCCACGACCTCGATGCCGCGGGCGACCTCGCCGAGGGCGTCGGAGTGCACCTTGCCGTGCTCGGCGACGATGATCGAGGCCAGTTCGTCGCGGCGGGCGTTGAGCAGTTCGCGGAAGGCGAAGAGGACGCCGGTGCGCTTGGCGATCGAGGCGTGCCGCCACTGCTGGAACGCGTCGAGGGCGGCGTCGACCGCCGCGTCCACGACATCGGCGGACGCGAGGTCCACCTGCCCGGTGATCGCGCCGGTCGCCGGGTCGTACACGTCGCCGTGCCGTTCCGCGCCGCCGGTCCAGCCCTTGCCTGCGATCCAGTGGGTGATGTGCTTGGTCGTCACGGGCTGACCCTTCCGTCGTTGTCTCATGTCAGTCTCCCCAGGCCGGGGAGGTGGTCACAAGCACCGCGCGGTGGGCTCGCTCCGCGGTGCGTCCTTCAGCCGCCGCCCGCGATCTGGGCGGCGGCCTCGTGCATGGCCAGTTCGAGCAGCACCGGGTCGGTCAGGTGCCCGCTGCCGTCCGGCGGCACCAGCCACCGCACCCCTCCGGTCGCCCGGCCCGGGTACGGCACGACGATCCAGGTGCCGCGGCCCGCCGTCCGTACGCCGGTGGCCAGCCAGCGCGCCGCCGTGCCCGGCGGTACGAAGAACCCCATCCGGGAGTCGCCGAAGTCGGCGAGCACCGGGCCCGGCCGCTCCACGAGCCGGGTCAGCACGTCCAGGGTGGGGTAGCCGAGATCTCCGGTGAGGATCAGGACGTCCCACAGTTTCCCGGCGGGCAGCAGCGTGACCCCGAGGGGGTTGCGCTCCCACTCCCACCGGCAGCTCACCGGATCAACCGCCACCGACACCAGCCACTCGACCGCGCTTTTCGCACCGGTGCTGACCATGACCGGCTCCTCCGTTTCTTCCGCCCGACGACCGCTGTGGACGGTCGCTGTCATGGAAGAGAGCGGGTTGGGGGCCGATCATTACGCGGGTTTCGCTACTCATTGGTAGTGAAGTGGCTCACGCCACATGCCGGTTGTGCGCCGGGGGATCACCGCGGGTCCGCGCCAGGCGGCCCTAGCTGTCGAAGCCGAGCCCGGCGCGGTCCATCGCCTTCAGCCACAGATTGCGCCGCCCTCCCGACCGGTCGGCGCGGGCCAAGGACCACTGGGTGATGCCGATCCCGACGGTGGCCAGCGGTTCCGGCGGGAACGGCAGCGGCTTCCTGCGGACCATCTCCAGGCGGGTCCGCTCGGTCTCCTCCCCCGCCAGCAGGTCCAGCATCACGTCCGCGCCGAAGCGGGTGGCGCCCACGCCCAGCCCGGTGTACCCGGCCGCGTAGGCGACCCGGCCGCCGTACGCGGTGCCGAAGAAGGCGGAGAAGCGCGAGCAGGTGTCGATCGCGCCGCCCCAGGTGTGGGTGAAGCGGACGTCCTCCAACTGCGGGAAGCAGGTGCGGAAGTGCTCCGCCAGCTTCAGGAAGGTCTCGGGCCGCTGGTCGTACTCCGCGCGCATCCGGCCGCCGCGCGGATAGACCGCGTCGTAGCCGCCCCACAGGATCCGGTTGTCCGCGCTGAGCCGGAAGTAATGGAAGTGGTTGGCGCTGTCGCTCAGGCCCTGGCGGCCCTGCCAGCCGATCGCCGCGAGCCGCTGTTCGGTCAGCGGCTCCGTCATCAGCGCGTAGTCGTAGACCGGCACGGTGTAGGGGCGGGCCCGGCGGACCAGTGACGGGAAGACGTTGGTGCCGAGCGCCACCTGGCGGGCGGTCACCCTGCCGTACGGGGTGCGCACCCCCAGCGCCGTGCCGTAGGTGGCCAGGTCGCGGGCCGGGGTGCGCTCGTAGATCCGTACACCCGCGTCCGCGGCGGCGCGGGCCAGGCCCCAGGCGAGCTTGGCGGGGTGCAGCATGGCGACGCCGCGCCGGTTGTACAGGCCGCCGAGGAAGGTGGGCGAGTCGACTTCGGCGCGGACCTGGTCGCGGTCCAGCAGTTCCGCGTCCAGGCCGTGCTCGGCGCCTTCCTCGGCGGCCTCGCGCAGTTCGTCGTACTGGTGCGGCTCGGTGGCCACGTCGATCTCGCCGGTCCGCTCGAAGTCGCAGTCCAGGCCGTAGCGGGCGACGGCCTCCTCGATGGCGTCGAGATTGCGGTCGCCCAGCCGCTGGAGCGCGTCGAATTCGTCGGGCCAGCGGGCGAGTCCGTTGGCGGCGCCGTGGGTGAGGCTCGCGGCGCAGAAGCCGCCGTTGCGCCCGGAGGCGGCCCACCCGATCCTGTCCCCCTCGACCAGCACCACGTCCCGCAGCGGATCGCGCTCCTTGGCCAGCAGCGCGGTCCACAGCCCGCTGTAGCCGCCCCCGACCACCAGCAGGTCGCAGCTGTCGTGGCCGGTGAGCGCGGGGTGCGCCTGCGGCCTGCCGGGGTCGTCCAGCCAGTACGGTCGGGGCTCGGCCTCGGCGAGCGAGCGGGCTGCGTCCATGGTTCTCACACCTTCGTGATGCGCGGGTCTCCGTCGGGAAATACGGGGGCGGTACGGGTCAGGTGCGCGCCCTCCTGCGGCTGCTGCCGAGAAGCTGCCCGGCCAGTACGAGCAGCACCGCGATGACGAACATCGCCGTACCGATCACATTGACCTGGACGGGTGTGCCGCGCTGCGCGGAGCCCCACACGAACATCGGGAAGGTGACGGTGTTGCCCGCGTTGAAGCTGGTGATGATGTAGTCGTCGAAGGAGAGCGCGAAGGACAGCAGGGCGCCCGCCGCGATACCGGGCGCGGCCAACGGCAGGGTGATCCGCAGGAACGTCTGCGTCGGGGTGGCGTAGAGGTCCTGCGCGGCCTGCTCCAGACGGGGGTCCATGCTCATCACGCGGGCCTTGACGGCGACGACGACGAAGCTCAGGCAGAACATGATGTGCGCGATGAGGATCGTCCAGAAGCCGAACTGGATGCGCATGTTGAGGAAGAGGGTGCCCAGCGAGGCGCCCATCACGACCTCGGGCATCGCCATCGGCAGGAAGATCAGCATGTTGGTGGTGGCGCGGCCCCTGAAGCGGTAGCGGGCCAGCGCGAAGGCGGTCATCGTGCCGAGCACGGTGGCGCCGATGGTCGAGTAGACGGCCAGTTTCAGGCTGAGCGTGAGGGAGTCGCACATGCCCGCGACGTCGCAGGGGTGCTGCCAGGCGTCGGTGGAGAACCGCGTCCAGGTGTAGTTGTAGCGGCCGTTGGGCTTGTTGAAGGAGAAGAGCAGCACCACGAGGTTGGGCACGATCAGGTACGTCAGGGTGAGCACCCCGGCGATCACCACGAGGTTCTTGCGCAGCCAGCGGATCGGACGCATCAGACCAGTTCCTCCGTTCCCGCGCGGCGGACGTAGACCATGACGATCGCCAGGATGACCGCCATGAGGATGAACGACAGGGCGGCGGCCGTCGGGTAGTCCAGCACCCGCAGGAACTGCGACTGGATGACGCTGCCGA
Organism: Streptomyces sp. NPDC008139; assembly: GCF_042957025.1. Lineage (NCBI taxonomy): Bacteria > Bacillati > Actinomycetota > Actinomycetes > Kitasatosporales > Streptomycetaceae > Streptomyces > Streptomyces sp. NPDC008139. The sequence goes on along the minus strand of NZ_JBIBHM010000025.1, from coordinate 20,936 downwards.
TCATCTTCTGGTTGGTGGAGCCCAGCAACTCGGCGTTGATGTAGTCGCCGGAGGCCGGGATGAAGGTGAGCAGGGTGCCGGCCACCACGCCCGGCATGGACAGCGGGAAGGTCACCTTGCGGAAGGTGGTGAACGGGGTCGCGTACAGGTCGCCCGCCGCCTCGTGCAGCTTGCCGTCGACCCGCTCAAGGGACGTGTAGAGCGGCAGGATCATGAACGGCAGGAAGTTGTACGTGAGGCCGCAGACGACCGCCAGCGGGGTGGCCATCACCCGGTTGCCCTCGGTGATGCCGAGCGCGGACGTGACGTCCAGCAGGTGGATGTGGTTCAGGAACGACACCAGCGGGCTCTGGTCGGCGAGGATCGTCTCCCAGGCCAGGGTGCGGATCAGGAAGCTGGTGAAGAAGGGCGCGATCACCAGGATCAGCACCAGATTGCGCCAGCGTCCGGCCCGGAAGGCGATGGTGTACGCCAGCGGGTAGCCGATGCCCAGGCACAGCACGGTGGAGATGCCGGCGTAGACCAGCGATTTCACGAACTGCGGCCAGTACTCGTGGAAGGCGTCCCAGTACGTGGCGAAGTGCCAGGTCACCTTGAAGCCGTCGTCGAGCGAGCCGGTCTGCACCGAGGTCGACGCCTGGTAGACCATCGGGGCCACGAAGAAGACCAGCAGCCAGGCGACGCCCGCGAGCAGCAGCAGATACGGGATGCGCCGCCGTCTGCGGGCGGCCTTCTTCAGGGCGGCGGGCAGCGGGGCCGCCTCGGCCGGCGCCGACGGCCCGGTGACGGGCGCGGTCGCTGCGCTCATGCGGCGGCCTCCCCCTCGTCGGTGTCGGTACCGGCGTCGATGTCCTGGGCGGCGTCGAGGCCGAAGGTGTGCTCGGGGTTCCAGTGCAGGACGACGGGCGCGCCGGGCACCAGGCGGCCGTCGCGTTCCACGTTGGGCACGAAGACCTCCAGCTCCGGGCAGACCGGGCTGTCGATGACGTACTGCGTGGAGACGCCGATGAAGCTGGAGTCGACGATCCGGCCGCGCACCCGGTTGCGGCTCTCGGCTATCTCGTGCTCGTCGTCGCTGTGCGCCAGGGTGATCTTCTCGGGGCGGACCCCGGCCAGCACCCGGCCGCCGGTCGTCACGTCGACGCGACATCGGGCGGCGGGCAGGGTCAACTTCTGTCCGGCGGCGGTGAGCTGGAGTTCGCCGCCGCTGACGCCGGTCACCTCGGTCTCGATGAGGTTGGAGGTGCCGAGGAAGTTGGCGACGAAGGTGGAGGCGGGGTTCTCGTAGAGGTCGGCGGGCGCGCCCATCTGCTCGACGCGTCCGGCGTTCATCACCGCGACGGTGTCGGCCATCGTCATGGCCTCCTCCTGGTCGTGGGTGACGTGGATGAAGGTGATGCCCACCTCGGTCTGGATGCGCTTGAGTTCGAGCTGCATCTGGCGGCGCAGCTTGAGGTCGAGCGCGCCGAGCGGTTCGTCGAGCAGCAGCACCTGCGGCTGGTTGATCAGCGCGCGGGCCACGGCGACGCGCTGCTGCTGGCCGCCGGAGAGCTGGTGCGGCTTGCGGCGGGCGAGCGCGCCGAGCTGGACGAGGTCCAGCATGTCGCCGACCTGCTTCTTGACGGATTTGATGCCGCGGCGGCGCAAGCCGAAGGCGACGTTCTCGTAGACGTCGAGGTGCGGGAAGAGCGCGTAGTTCTGGAAGACGGTGTTGACCGGGCGCTTGTACGGCGGCAGGGCGGTGACGTCCCGGCCGCCGAGGCGCACGGAGCCGGAAGAGGGGTCCTCCAGGCCCGCGATCATGCGCAAGGTGGTGGTCTTGCCGCATCCGGAGGCGCCGAGCAGTGCGAAGAAGGAACCGGCGGGCACGGCGAGGTCCAGCGGCTGGACGGCGGTGAAGGAGCCGTAGGTCTTGCTGATCCCGGTGAGGCTGACGGCGTCGTCGGCTGGGGTCTTGGGGGTCGTCATGAGGTGTCCCGGAAGTCGTCGGGGAGTGCGGGCTGCTGGAGCGCCGGTCAGGCGCCGGTGAGCTTGGAGAACTTCGCCTCGTACCGGGTGTCCTCGTCCTCGCTGAGCGAGCGGAAGGCGTGCGACGTGGCGTTCATCTGGGCGTTCGGGATGATCAGCGGGTTGGTGGCGAGCGACGTGTCGATCTTGGCCAGTTCCTCGCGGACGCCCATCACCGGTGACACGTAGGTGGTGTAGGAGGCCAGTTCGGCCGCGATCCGCGGCTGGTAGTACCAGTCGATCAGCCGCTCGGCGTTGGTCTTGTGCCGCGCCTTGGCGGGGATCAGCAGATTGTCCGTGGAGGTCATGTAACCGGCGGCCGGGAAGGCGTACCCGATGTTCGGGTCGTCGAGCCTGAGCTGCACCAGGTCACCGGCCCAGGCGATACAGGCGGCGATGTCGCCCTTGCTGAGGCCGTCGGTGTACTCGCCGCCGGTGAACTTGCGGATCTGCCCCTTGTCCACCGCGCCCTGGATGCGGTTGAGCGCGGCGTCGTACTCGTCGTCGGTGACGGTCTCCGGCTTCTTGCCCATGTCGAGCAGCGTCATCCCGACGGTGTCGCGCATCTCGGAGAGCATGGCGGCCTTGCCCTTGAGCGCGGGGTCGTCCAGCAGTTGCGACACCGAGGTGACCTTGCGGCCCTTGGTGACCTTCTTGTTGTAGGCGATGCAGGTGGGGATGCCGGCCCAGGGGTAGGAGTAGGCGCGGCCGGGGTCCCAGTCGGGGCTGCGGAAGCGCTGTTCCAGGTTGGCGAAGGCGTGCGGCAGGTTCGAGGGGTCGAGCTTCTGGACCCAGCCGAGCCGGATCATCCGGCCGGCGAGCCAGTCGGTGAGCACCATCAGGTCGCGGCCGGTGTCCTGGCCCGCGGACAGTTGCGGCTTGATCTTGCCGAAGAACTCGACGTTGTCGTTGATGTCCTCGGTGTAGTCGACCTTGATGCCGGTGGCCTTGGTGAACTGGTCGAGGCTCGGGCGGTGCTTGCCGTCGTCGGTGACGTCGATGTACTGGTCCCAGTTGGAGAAGTTCACGACCTTCTCCTGCGCCGAGTGGTCGGTCGACGCCGTGGTGTCGCCCTTGCGGCCCGCGGCCGGGATGCCGCACGCCGTCAGTCCCGCCGTGGCGACGGTGCCCAGCCCCGCGGCGCGCAGCAGCGTCCGGCGGCCGAGGGCGCCGCGCCCGCCGGTCATGCTGCGGAGTATCGCCGCGCGCACCGGCGGGGACAGGGTCTCGTACTGCTCCATGGGTGGTGCCCTTCCGCTATCGGTCTCCGAAGACGGTGCGGTGCCAGTCCTTGCGCGCCACCGCGGTGTTGTCGAACATCACGTGCTTGACCTGCGTGTACTCCTCGAAGGAGTACGTGGACATGTCCTTGCCGAAGCCCGAGGACTTCGTTCCGCCGTGCGGCATCTCGCTGACGATCGGGATGTGGTCGTTGATCCAGACGCAGCCCGCGGTGATCTCCCGCGCGGCCCGCCCGGCCCGGTAGACGTCGCGGGTCCAGGCGGAGGCGGCCAGGCCGTACGGGGTGTCGTTGGCGTACGCCAAGCCCTGATCGTCGCTGTCGAACGGCAGCACCGCCAGTACCGGGCCGAAGATCTCCTGCTGGAGGGCCTCGCTGTGCTGCGGCGCGCCGGTGAGCAGCGTGGGCCGGTAGTACGCGCCCGCCGCGAGCCCGTCGCCGGGCGCCGCGCCGCCGGTGACGACGGTGGCGTACGTACGGGCCCGCTCGACGACGGCCGCGACGCGGTCGCGGTGCGCGAAGGAGATGAGCGGGCCGAGGTCGGTGGCCGGGTCGGCGGGGTCGCCGAGCCGTACGGTCGCCATCAGGTCGGCGACGGCGGACACGAACGCGTCGTACAGCGGGCGCTGGACGTAGGCGCGGGTGGCGGCGGTGCAGTCCTGGCCGCTGTTGATCAGGGCGGCGGCGACCGCGCCGTGCACGGCCGCGTCGAGGTCGGCGTCGTCGAAGACCACGAAGGGGGCCTTGCCGCCCAGTTCGAGGTGCAGGCGCTTGACGGTGCCCGCGGTGAGCCGGGCGATCCGGGTGCCGACGGCGGTGGAGCCGGTGAAGGACGTCATGGCGACGTCGGGGTGGGTGACCAGGTGCTCGCCCGGGCCCTGCCCCGTGCCGGTGACGATGTTCAGCACCCCGTCCGGGATTGCGGCCTCGGTGGCGGCCTCGGCGAACATCAGGGCGGTCAGCGGGGTCAGCTCCGACGGCTTGAGCACGATGGTGTTGCCCGCCGCGACCGCCGGGAGGATCTTCCACCCGGCCATCTGGAGCGGGTAGTTCCAGGGGGCGATGGAGCCGATGACGCCGACCGGCTCGCGGCGCACGTACGAGGTGTGGTCCGGGCTGTACTCGCCGGCCGCCTTGCCCTCCAGGTGGCGGGCGGCCCCGGCGAAGAACGCGGCGTTGTCCACGGTGCCCGGCACGTCGAATTCGGTGCTGAGCTTGATCGGCTTGCCGCACTGGAGGGTTTCGGCGCGGGCCAGTTCGTCGGCGCGCGCGTCGAGGGCGGCGGACAGCCGGTGCAGCGCGGCGGAGCGCTCACCGGGCGCGGTGGCCGCCCAGCCGGGCAGCGCGGCCTTCGCGGCGGCGACGGCGGCGTCCACGTCGGCGGGTCCCGCGGTGGCGTACGTCCACACCGTGCGGCCCGTCGCCGGGTCCACGACGGAGTGCGTGTCGCCGCTGCCGCCGGTTCGCGGGCGGCCGTCGATGTACTGGGCTCCGCCCGCGAACCGTTTCGCCACGTCCGTCACGTGGTCCATCACGTTCTCCTCGCCTCCGCGCCCACTCCTGGCGGCGTGGCCAAACTCTGGATTGATCGCCGATCCTGGCAGAGGAGCTGTCCTTCAACAAGTGATTCCGTTGTTGCCTTTTGGTTACGCGACGAATTCTGTGTGAATCCGGCCGTCGCGGCGATCCCCGGCAGCGTGAGCGGGTGACGACAGGGGGCCGTGGTGCGACGTCGGCCGTCCCCGCCCGCCGTCACGGCGCCGCCGCCCGCCGTCCCAGCGGCGTTTCCCGGTGCCGTTTACGATGAACCGCACCGATCGGACCCCTGGGAGGACCCCCGCATGCCCGACACCGCGCCCGGCTTCGGCTCCGGCCTCGACACCTTCATCGCCGGACTTCCGAAGGCCGAGTTGCATGTCCACCACGTCGGGTCCGCGTCACCGCGGATCGTCGCGGAACTGGCCGCCCGGCACCCGGACTCCGCGGTCCCCGCCGACCCCGCCGCCCTCGCCGACTTCTTCACCTTCAAGGACTTCGCGCACTTCATCCAGGTCTACCTGTCGGTGGTCGATCTGATCAGGGACGCCGAGGACGTACGGCTGCTCACCTTCGAGGTGGCCAGGGACATGGCGCGGCAGAACATCCGCTACGCGGAGCTGACCGTCACCCCGTTCAGCTCGACCCGGCGCGGCATCCACGAGCAGGCGTTCATGGAGGCCATCGAGGACGCGCGCAAGGCCGCGGAGTCCGAGCTGGGCGTGACGCTGCGCTGGTGCTTCGACATCCCCGGCGAGGCGGGTCTTGAGTCCGCCGAGCAGACGGCGCACCTGGCACTCGACCTGCGCCCCGAGGGCCTGGTCTCCTTCGGTCTGGGCGGACCGGAACTGGGCGTGCCGAGGCCGCAGTTCAAGCCGTACTTCGACCGGGCGCGCGCCGCCGGTCTGCACAGCGTGCCGCACGCGGGCGAGACGACGGGCCCCGAGACGATCTGGGACGCGATCAACGAACTGGGCGCGGAGCGCATCGGCCACGGCACCAGCGCGGTACGCGACCGGCGGCTGCTCGATCACCTGGCGGAGCAGCGCATCCCGCTGGAGGTCTGCCCGACCTCCAACATCGCCACCCGCGCGGTCGCCGAGATCGACCGGCACCCGATCAGGGAGATGATCGACGCGGGCGTGCTGGTCACGGTCAACAGCGACGACCCGCCGATGTTCGGCACCGACCTCAACACCGAGTACGCGGTCGCCGCCCGGCTGCTGGAGCTGGACCACACCGGGGTCGCGGCGCTCGCCAAGAACGCCGTCGAGGTCTCCTTCCTCGACCCGGCGGGCAAGCAGGCGCTGGCCGCCGAGATCGACGCGTACACGGCGGCGTGGCGGTGACCGTCGCGGTCTCCCACCGCGGCGACCCGTACCACGAGCGCGAGAACACCCTGCCCTCCGTGCGGTCGGCGCTGCTCAAGGGCGCGGGCGCGGTGGAGGTCGACGTGAAGCTGACCGCCGACGGCGTGCCGGTGCTGCTGCACGACGAGACGCTTGAGCGGCTGTGGAAGGTGCCGGAGGCGGTCGGCGACCTGTCGTTGAACGATGTCGTGGACCTCACCGGCGGCCGCGTGCCCACCCTGGCGGACGCCTTCGCCGAGCTGCTGCGGCACCCCGGCGGCTGCCGGATGATGCTGGACCTGACCTCGGTCGGCCAGGTGAAGGCGACCGTGGCCGCGGTGGCGGAGGCGGGCGTCGGCGACCGCGTCTACTACTGCGGCGGGCTCGGCGCGATGCTGACGGTGCGCGACCTGGACGCGTCGGCGGAGATCGCCATGACGTGGACGACGGTGGCCCCGCCGCCGCGCTCGCTCCTGGACGAGCTGGGGCCGCGGTGGATCAATCTGCGCTTCGGGCTGATCGACGCGACGACCGTGCGGTGGGCCGCGGACAACGGGCTGCTGGTCGGCGCGTGGACGGCGGACTGGCAGCGCAATATGACCCGGCTGCTCGACCTGGGCGTGGACGCGATCACCACGAACCGGCTGGACACCTTGCAGCGGCTGCTGCGGCGCCGCGCCTGACCGTCCCTCCCCCGCGGGCCCGCCCGCGGGGGAGGCCGGACGGCCGGCTCAGCCGTCCAGCGAGGTCATCACGTGCTTGATCCGCGTGTAGTCCTCGAAGCCGTAGCCCGACAGGTCCTTGCCGTACCCGGACCGCTTGAAGCCGCCGTGCGGCATCTCGGCGACCAGCGGGATGTGGGTGTTGATCCACACGCAGCCGAAGTCCAGCCGCTTGGACATCCGCATGGCGCGCCCGTGGTCCTTGGTCCACACCGAGGACGCCAGCGCGTAGTCCACGCCGTTGGCCCAGGCGACGGCCTGCTCCTCGTCGGTGAAGGACTGGACGGTGATGACGGGGCCGAAGACCTCGCGCTGGATGATCTCGTCGTCCTGCCGCAGCCCGGACACGACGGTCGGCGCGTAGAAGTAGCCGCGCTCGCCGACCCGGTGGCCGCCGGTCTCGACCTTGGCGTGCGCGGGCAGCCGCTCAATGAAGCCGCTGACCTGGGCGAGCTGGTTGGCGTTGTTCAGCGGCCCGTACAGCACGTCCTCGTCGTCCGGCAGGCCGGTCTTGGTCTCGGCGGCGGCCTTGGCGAGGGCCGCGGTGAACTCCGCGTGGATCGACTCCTGGACCAGGACGCGGGTGGCCGCGGTGCAGTCCTGCCCGGCGTTGAAGAATCCGGCGACGGCGATGTCCTCGACGGCCTTGGCGATGGCTGCGCTGTCCAGGTCCTCGAAGACCACGACGGGGGCCTTGCCGCCCAATTCGAGGTGGACCCGCTTGACGTCCTTGGCGGCCGATCCGGCGACCTCGATGCCCGCGCGTACCGAACCGGTGATGGAGGCCATAGCGGGCACCGGGTGCTCGACCATCGCCCGGCCGGTGTCCCGGTCGCCGCAGACGACGTTGAAGACACCCTTGGGGAGGATGCCGCCGAGGATCTCGGCGAGCAGCACGGTGGAGGCGGGCGTGGTGTCGGACGGCTTGAGGACGACGGTGTTGCCCGCCGCGATGGCCGGGGCGAACTTCCACACGGCCATCATCATGGGGTAGTTCCAGGGCGCGACCTGCGCGCAGACGCCGACCGGCTCGCGCCGCACGATGGACGTCATGCCCTCCATGTACTCGCCGGCCGAGCGGCCTTCGAGCATGCGCGCGGCGCCCGCGAAGAAGCGGATCTGGTCCACCATCGGGGGGATTTCCTCGCTGGCGGTCAGTCCGATCGGCTTGCCGGTGTTCTCGCTCTCCACCGCGATAAGCTCATCGGCGCGCGCCTCGATCGCGTCGGCGATCTTCAGCAGTGCCTTCTGCCGCTCCGACGGAGTGGCGTCGCGCCACGCGGGGAAGGCTGCCGCTGCGGCGGCCATCGCCGCGTCCACGTCGGCCGCGCCGGACAGCGGCGCGGTGGCGTACGCGTCGCCGGTCACCGGGCTGACCACCTCGGTGGTGCGGCCGTCCGCGGCGTCGCGGAACTCTCCGTCGATGTAATTGCGCAGAGTACGGAGTTCGGTCACGGCGCTTGCTCCCTGGTCGTACGAGTCCGGTGTCCACGGGCTGAGACGTTCCCCAGCTTAGCCGCAGGACTGCCGTATTCGACACACCCATCCCCCCTCAACAACCGATTCGGTACCACAGAGGGCCATCGGCGACGATTTTCATCGTGAAGGGCTTGCGCGACCGTCGACCTCTCCTGCACAGTGGGGCGCGTGGCCACTCGGGACAAGAACGGCGGAGCGCCGTCGATAGACGCGGTGTCGAACGCGATCATCGAACAGCTCCAGCAGGACGGACGCCGTCCGTACGCGACGATCGGCAAGGCCGTGGGCCTGTCCGAGGCGGCGGTGCGGCAGCGCGTACAGAAGCTGCTCGACCAGGGCGTCATGCAGATCGTCGCCGTCACCGACCCGCTCACCGTGGGCTTCCGGCGGCAGGCGATGGTCGGCATCAACGTGGACGGCGACATCGACCCGGTCGCCGAGACCCTGACCGCGCTGGACGAGGTCGACTACGTCGTCATCACCGCCGGTTCCTTCGACCTGATGGTGGAGATCGTCTGCGAGGACGACGACCACCTGCTGGACCTGGTGAACAAGCGAATCCGGGCGCTGCCCGGCGTCCGCTCCACCGAGACCTTCGTCTACCTCAAGCTGCGGAAGCAGACCTACACCTGGGGAACCAGATAGCCATGACCTCCACGAACCCCGCACCGTCCGCGACTGCCTCGGACTCCTCCAGGATCGCCCACGACCACCTGTGGATGCACTTCACCCGCATGTCGTCGTACGAGAACGCCCCCGTGCCGACCATCGTGCGCGGCGAGGGCACGTACATCTACGACGACCACGGCAAGCGGTACATCGACGGTCTGTCGGGGCTCTTCGTGGTCAACGCCGGTCACGGCAGGCACGAGCTGGCCGAGACCGCGTACAAGCAGGCCCAGGAGCTGGCCTTCTTCCCGATCTGGAGCTACGCGCACCCCAAGGCGATCGAGCTGGCCGAGCGGCTCGCGCACTACGCGCCCGGCGACCTCAACAAGGTCTTCTTCACCACCGGCGGCGGCGAGGCCGTCGAGACGGCCTGGAAGCTCGCGAAGCAGTATCACAAGCTGACCGGCAACCACACCAAGTACAAGGTGATCTCACGGGCCGTCGCCTACCACGGCACCCCGCAGGGCGCCCTGTCGATCACCGGGCTGCCCGCCCTGAAGGCCCCTTTCGAGCCGCTGGTCCCCGGCGCGCGCAAGGTGCCCAACACCAACATCTACCGCGCCCCGATCCACGGTGACGACCCCGAGGCGTTCGGCCGCTGGGCCGCCGACCAGATCGAGCAGCAGATCCTCTTCGAGGGCCCGGACACCGTCGCCGCCGTCTTCCTGGAGCCGGTGCAGAACGCGGGCGGCTGCTTCCCGCCGCCCCCCGGCTACTTCCGGCGCGTCCGCGAGATCTGCGACCAGTACGACGTCCTGCTCGTCTCCGACGAGGTCATCTGCGCCTTCGGGCGGCTCGGCACGATGTTCGCCTGCGACAAGTTCGACTTCGTGCCCGACATGATCACCTGCGCCAAGGGCATGACCTCCGGGTACTCCCCCATCGGCGCCTGCATCATCAGCGACCGGCTCGCCGAGCCCTTCTACAAGGGCAACAACACCTTCCTCCACGGGTACACCTTCGGCGGCCACCCCGTCTCGGCCGCCGTCGGCATCGCCAACCTCGACATCTTCGAGCGCGAGGGCCTCAACCAGCACGTCCTGGACAACGAGGGCGCGTTCTTCGACACCCTCAAGAAGCTCAACGACCTGCCCATAGTGGGCGACGTCCGCGGCAACGGCTTCTTCTACGGCATCGAACTCGTCAAGGACAAGGCCACCAAGGAGACCTTCACCGACGAGGAGACCGAGCGCGTCCTGTACGGCTTCCTCTCCAAGGAGCTGTACGCCGCCGGCCTCTACTGCCGCGCCGACGACCGCGGCGACCCCGTCGTCCAGCTCGCCCCGCCGCTCACCTCCGACCAGTCCCTCTTCAACGACATCGAGGCCATCCTGCGCAGCGTCCTGACCGAGGCGTGGACCAAGCTTTAACGCTTCCAGCGCGGTGCGTCGGCGTGGGACGCCAGCCCCGTGTTTTTAGGGGCGCGGGGAACTGCGCGGCCCCCCGGTGGTCCGGCGACAACCGAACTGCCCGCCGGGGCGGGTGGTGACCTGCGGGAGCGCTCCGGCGGGCCTTCAGGTAAGCGTCGGGGGCTTGTCACCCGGACGGGGGGCTCGCGGGGGACGCACGCCGTGCCTGCGGGCCGCGGGGGCTGACGGCGCCTAACCTCCCCGGAGGGGATTGGTTCGCGAACCGCGGAGGTAACGGCATGGTGGCCCCGCCGGACAATGACGTGTTGTGGGCCCGTTCGCTGCGCCACGCGCACGACGGGTCCCCCGCGCTGCTGGGTGTGTCGCTGGGCGTACGGCAGGGCGAGATCCTGGCCGTCGTGGGTCCGCGAGGCGCGGGCAAGTCGACGCTGCTGCGCTGCCTGTCGGGGCAGTTGGTGCCGGACGAGGGCGAGGTGTGGTTCAACAGCGCCCCGGTCCACACCCTCCCCGAGACAGCCAGGGACGAGCTGCGCAGGGACCGCTTCGGCTGGGTCGGCAGCACCTCACAACTGCTGCCCGAGTTGACGGCCTGGGAGAACGCGGCGCTGCCGCTGCTGCTGCGCGGCACCAAGTACCGCGCGGCCAGGGCCGCGGCGCAGGAGTGGCTGGACCGGCTCGACATCGGGGCCGCCGCCCGCAAGCGCCCGGCCGAACTCCTCCAGGCCGAGCGGCAGCGGATCGCGGTGGCCCGCGCCCTGGTCACCACCCCGGAGATCGTCTTCGCCGACGACCCTGGCGCGCCGCTCCACCGCCCCGACCGCGCCCTGGTGATGCGGACCCTCACCAGCGCGGCCCGTTCGCACGGCATCACCGTCGTGCTCAGCGCCTGCGACCACGACATCGCGCCCTTCGCGGACCGCGTGATCCCGCTGCTCGACGGCCGGGTCAACGCCGCGATGCCCGCGCAGGAGCGGGATTCCGAGCCGACCACAACGACGACGACGCGGGCCGCGTCCGTATGACCTTGACTGTCCACACCGCCCGTGCCCTTACGGGTGCCCGTTCCGGCGGGGCCGGTGCCGTGGCCATGGCTCGTGCGGGGCGGCGGCCGGTGTCGGAAGGGAGCCGGGCGTGCTGAGTCTTCGTGTCGTACGCGGGGCGCGGTACACCGCGCTGCTGCGGTGGGTGCTGGTCGCCGCCGCGTCGGCGGCCACCGGACTGCTGCTGCTGGCCGCGCTGGGATACGCCCTCGGGCACCCGCACCGGCCGGCCGACGCCGCCGCGCGGCTGGCGTGGTGCGCGCTGCCGGTCGTGGTGACCGTGCAGTTCGCGGTGGCCGCGGGGCGGGCGGTGCCCGCGCGGTGGCCGCGGCCCGGACTGGCCGCGGTGGGCCTCGGCCGGGTCGGCGTGGCCCTGCTCGCCACGTCGGCGACCGCCCTGACCTGCGCGGTCGGCAGCGCGGTGGCCCTGCTGGCATTTCTGCACCTGCGCGGCGACCTGACGGGCGCGCTGCCCTTCCACGGCGCCGCCTCGGATCTCCTCGGCGGCGGCGAACAAGTGCCGCTCGCGGGTGCGTTGACGCTGCTCGCGCTGGTCCCGGTGAGCGCCGCCGTCATCGGCGCGGCCCAGTTGTGGCCACCGCGCACCGTCTCCACCGCGCCCGCCCCCGCGGCCCGCAAGGTCTCCGCGGCCGATCCGCCCGGCGGCCTGCCCTGGGGCGTCGCCCTGACCGCCGTCGGGCTCGCCGCCGAGGCGGCCGCGCCGCACGGCCACGAGGTGCCGCTGCCCGGCGGTCTCGGCTCCATCGCGCCGCTCGCGCTCGGCGGCTGGGTCGTCGCCACCGCGGGCATGGTCCTCGCGGGGCCCGGCCTCGTGCACGCCTGCGGACGGCTGCTCGCCGCCTTCCGCCCCGGCGCGCTCCGGCTGCTCGCCGGACGCGCCCTCCAGGAGGAGGCCGGTGCGATCGGCCGCCCGCTCGGCGCCCTGTGCGCCACCGCCGCCGCGGCCCTTGCCGTGTACGACCTGCACCGCGGCGGCGCCCGCCCCTTCGGCCCCCTCACCGCCCTGGCCGGTGTCCTGATCGTGGTGTGCGTGCTGGCCACCGCGGGCACCGCGCTGCTGGAGGCCCGCCGCGGCCGCGAGCCCGCGATGGCCGCCCTGCGCCAGGTCGGCGCCTCCCCCGCGCTCCTGCGCGGCGCGGTCGCGCTGCGGGCGGGCGTCCTGCTGGCCGCCGCCGTCCCCCTCACGGCCCTGGTCGCCGTACTCACCACCGTCCCGCCGGGCCGGTGAGCCGCACCGAGGACTATCGTTCAGCCGTGCCCGCCGACATCCCGCCCGCAGCGCCCGACATTCCTCCAACTCCCGGACGGAACAGGGAAGTCGAGTCGCTGGCCGCATTCGACCAGGTCGCCCTGAGCGGTTCCTTCGCCGGATACCGCGTACAGGCGGTCGACCTGACCGACCGTACGTTCGCGCTCCTCGTCACCGACACCTCGCAGGCCGTCTTCCTCGGCTGCCCGATGGAGCCGCAGGCCCTCGCCCATGTGCGCGCGGGCGGCGCGCTGGTCTTCCCGCCCGTCCCCGACCTGCCCTTCGACCCGTACCGGGGCGCGCTCTACAGCCCCGACGAGCTGTACGCGGGCCTCGACGAGGACGGTTACGAGCGGACGCCGGACGCCCGTACGTACGCCTGGGCGCGCTCGGCCGCGGCGGACGGCGACATACTCGCCTCGATGCTGCGCTCGATCCACGACGACGCCGTGTCCGACGCCCTCGACGAGCGCCTGCGCGGCCTCAGCGTGGTCGGCGTCATGGGCGGACACGCCATGGAGCGCGGCTCCGACGCCTACGCGGGCGCCGCACGGCTCGGCCGCGACCTCGTCAGGGCCGGGCACACCGTCGCCACCGGCGGCGGCCCCGGCGCGATGGAGGCCGCCAACTTCGGCGCCTACGCCGCGCCCTACGACGACCTGATGCTCCGCAAGGCTCTCGCCGTCCTGGCCGGCGTCCCGTCCTTCGCGCCCTCCGTCGGCGACTGGGCCCGTACCGCCTTCGAGGTCCGCGACCGCTGGCCGGACGGCGGACCCTCCTACGGGCTGCCCACCTGGTTCTACGGCCACGAGCCGCCGAACGCCTTCGCCTCCGGCATCGCCAAGTTCTTCGCCAACGCGACCCGCGAGGACGGGTTGCTCTCGCGCTGCACCGGCGGGGTCGTCTTCCTCCCCGGCGCCGCCGGGACCGTCCAGGAGATCTTCGACGCCGCCACCCCCAACTACTACTCCTCCCGAGGGGTTCCCGTTCCCCTCGTCCTCGTCGACCGACTCCACTGGACCACCACCCTCCCCGCCTGGCCCCTCCTCACCGCCCTCGCCTCCGGCCGCCCCATGTCCCCCCTCCTCACCCTCGTCGACTCCGTCGCGGAAGTCCCCGCCGCCCTGTCCAAGTTGACCTCCCCCTAGAACGGCTCTCTGACCGAGGCGGTCAGCCGATCCTCTTCGGCGGCACTGCCCGAGGCCCTCAGCCGGTCTTTTAAGGAGCGCTGGGGCACCTCCCGGCCGGAGGCTGGGGAGGAACTGCGCGACCAGCCACGACGAGGCCGCACGTCACCACCGGCCCCGGCGGGGCAGATCGGTTGTCGTCGGACCACCGGCCGGTGGTGGGTTGATCGCGCAGTTCCCCGCGCCCCTAAAGGACCGGCCTACCCCCCATGGCAAAAGGACCGTCCGGAGCACCGCCCCTAGGCGCGGTGGGGGTCCTCCGCGAGGAGGACGACCTCTTCGGGGGCGAAGGTCACGGCGACCTCGGCACCGACCTCGGGTGCCGCCCGCCAAGGGCACCCGGCTTCGAGGCGCGGCCCCGCCTCCGGCGCCAGGACGAGCGTGATGTGGTCACCACGAAAGGTGCGGGCGACGACGGTGCAGCGAAGCCCGGACTCGGGTCCGGTGAGGCGCACCCCGGCGGGCCGGATGAGCAGGTGGCAGGGCCCCTGCGGGGTGCCGGAGGGCACCGGCACCTTCCCCCACGGCGTATCGGCGAAGCCACCCCCGACGCTGGCGTCCACGATGTTGTCGAAGCCGAGGAAGCGGGCCACGAAGGGCGACACCGGCCGCTGCCAGACCTCAAACGGCGTACCGGCCTGCGCGATGCGCCCGTCGCGCATCACCACGACCCGGTCCGCGAGGGCGAACGCCTCGCTCTGGTCGTGCGTGACGGCCAGGACCGTCGTCCCCAGGCGACGGAAGAGTTCGCGCAGCTCCACGACGAGCCGTTCGCGCAGCGCCCGGTCGAGCTGCCCCAGCGGCTCGTCGAGCATGAGCAGCCGCGGCTCGGGGGCGAGGGCGCGGGCCAGGGCGACCCGCTGCTGCTCCCCGCCGGAGAGCGTGGCGACCCCGCGCCCGCCCGCGCCGGGCAGCCCGACGAGGTCGAGCAGTTCGCGTACCCGCTCCTCGCGCCGCTCGCGCGGCACCTTGTGCATGCGCGGCCCGAAGGCGACGTTGCCGCCGACGTCGCGCTGCGGAAAGAGCTGGTGGTCCTGGAACATCAGGCCGACGCCGCGCCGGTGCGCGGGAACGCCCGCCTGGTCGGCGCCGTCGAGCAGCACCCGTCCGCCGTCCAGTGGCTGGAGTCCGGCGACGGCCCGCAGCAGCGTGGACTTGCCGCTGCCGCTGGGCCCGAGCACGCACACCGTCTCGTGCGCGGCCACCTCCAGCGTGACGGCGTCCAGCGCGGCCCGCGCGCCGAACCGTACGGTGGCGTCCTCGACTCGCAGCAGCGTCATCAGAACTCTCCGGGGGAGGGGTCGGCGCCCCGGCCGCGCGGGCGCAGATTCTCCAGCACCAGCAGCGACGCGGCGCAGACCAGCATGAGGATGGTGCTCAGTGCCATGGCCTGGCCGTACGTGGACGGGCCCGCGCGGCCGAGCAGGCGGGCGACGGCGACCGGGAGGGTGGGGCTGTCGGGGCGGGCGATGAAGACGGTGGCGCCGAACTCGCCGAGCGACACGGCGAAGGCGAAGCCTGCGGCGACGGCCAGCGCCCGCCCGACGAGCGGGAGTTCGACCTCGCGCCAGACCCGTAGCGGGGACGCGCCGAGCACCGCGGCGGCCTCCCGCAGTCGGTCGTCCACGGCGCGCAGCACCGGCAGCATGACGCGTACGACGAACGGCACACCGACCAGCGCCTGGGCGAGCGGCACCAGGATCCAGGAGGACCGCAGGTCGAGCGGCGGCTCGTCGAGGGTGATCAGGAAGCCGAAGCCGACGGTGACAGCGGAGGTGCCGAGCGGCAGCATCAGCAGCGCGTCGAAGCCGCGGACCAGCCGTCCCGCCCTGCGGACCAGGGCCGCGGCCGCGAGCCCGCCGACCGTCAAGGCGATGACGGTGGCGACGGCGGCGTACCGCAGCGAATTCCAGACCGTCTCCAGCGGGGCGACGGTGAAGGTGCCGCCGCTCCGGCCCGAGCCGATGGAGCCGAGCGAGCGGTAGAAGGCGAAGCCGTAGCCGTCGGGGCCGTCCAGCGAGCGGGCGACGAGCACGCCGAGCGGCAGCAGGATCAGCAGCGCGATGACGGCGAGCACTCCGGCGAGCAGCGTCCGCTCCCCCCTGCCGCGCGGCCGGTGCGCGGTGGTGGCCGCGTCGACCAGCCGCAGCGTGGACTCCCGGCGGCGTACGGTCCAGGCGTGCACGGCGAGGATCGCGGCGACGGCGGCGAATTGCAGCAGGGTCAGCACGGCGGCGGTCGGCAGGTCGAGGAGTTCCGCGGTCTGCCGGTAGATCTCCACTTCGAGGGTGGAGTACAGCGGGCCGCCGAGGATCTGGATCACGCCGAAGGAGGTGAAGGTGAACAGGAACACCATCAGCCCGGCGGCGGCCACCGAGGGGCCGAGCGCCGGCAGCGTGACCCGGCGCCAGGCGGCGAGCCGGCTCGCGCCGAGCATCCGCGCGGCCTCTTCCTGGCGCGGGTCGAGCTGCGCCCACAGGCCGCCGACGGTGCGGACGACCACCGCGTAGTTGAAGAAGACGTGCGCGATGAGGATCGCCCACACGGTGGTGTCCAGGCGGACGCCCCACAGTGAGTCGGTGAAGCCGCCGCGGCCGAGCAGCGCGAGGAAGGCCGAGCCGGCGACCACGGTCGGCAGCACGAAGGGCACGGTGACGACGGTCCGCAGCAGCCGCTTGCCGGGGAAGTCGAGCCGCGCGAAGACGTACGCGCCGGGCAGGGCGACGGCCAGGGTCAGCGCGGTGGACGCGGCGGCCTGCCAGCAGGTGAACCACAGCACGTGCCGGATGGAGCCGTCGCCGAGGACGTCGCCGATCCGGCCGAGCTGCCACCGGCCGCCCTGGTGCAGGCCGCGGCCGACGATGGAGACCACGGGGTAGGCGAAGAACACCCCGAAGAAGGCGGCGGGCACGGCCATCAGGGCGAGCCGGACCGCGGTGCCGCGACCGGGTACCAGCGACCGGCCCTTGCCGCGTACCGCCGGTGCCGTGCCGGGCATGTCCGCCGTGCCGCTCGTGTCCGTCGTATCGGCCTGGCCCGACGTATCGGCCGTGTCCGTCTTTTCGGCCCCGGGCGTCACTTGAGGACGATCGACGACCATGCCTTGACCCACTCGTCGCGCTGGGCGGCGATCTTGTCGGGCGCCAGCGTCTTCGGGTCGGTGATCTTCGCGCCGTATTTGGTGAACACCTCGGGCTCGGTGGCGTCCTTGCGCACCGGGTCGACGTACATCTGGAGGGGCATGTCCTCCTGGAAGGTCCTGCTCAGCAGGAAGTCGATCAGTGCCTGGCCGCCCGCGGTGTTCTTCGCGCCGTGCAGCAGCCCGGCGAATTCGATCTGCCGGAAGCAGGTGCCGGTGGAGACCCCGGTCGGGGACTGGGCGGGCGCGGGGGTGACGCCGACGACCTCGGCGGGCGGGCTGGACGCGTACGACACGACCAGCGGCTTGTCACCCTTGGCCTTCTTGCCTGCCGAGGAGCCGGAGAAGCGGTCGTTGTACGCCTGCTCCCAACCGTCCACGACCTCGACGCCGTTGGCCTTGAGCTTCTTCCAGTACGACTGCCAGTCGGAGTCCCCGTAGGCGGCGGCGCTGCCGAGCAGGAAAGCCAGACCGGGCGAGGACGTCGCGGCGTTCTCGGTGACCAGCAGGTTCTTGTACTCCGGCTTGACCAGATCCGCGAAGGTGGCGGGCGGGGCCAGCTTGTGCGCGGCGAAGTACGCCCGGTCGTAGTTGACGCAGACGTCGCCGGAGTCGATGGGCGTCACCCGGTGCTTGGCCGCGTCGAGTTGGAGGTCGGCGGGCACCTGGTCGAGGCCCTTGGCCGCGTACGGGGTGAACAGGCCGTTGTCGAGCGCGCGGGACAGCAGCGTGTTGTCGACGCCGAAGAAGACGTCGCCCTGCGGGTGGTCCTTGGTGAGGATCGCCTGGTTGACGGCCGCGCCCGCGTCTCCGCCGCGCAGCACCTTGACCGTGTAGCCGGTCTCCTTGGTGAAGTCCTTGAGCACGGCGTCGGACGCCGCGAAGGAGTCGTGGCTGACCAGCGTCACGGTCTTGGACGTGCTGCCGCCGCTGGTCTTGGTGCCGCCCGAGTCGCTGCCGCACGCGGCGAGCGCGGTGGCGCCGACCGTGGCCAGGACGAGCGCGCCGATGGCACGCCGACGGATGGTGTTCATCTGTGCAGACTCCCTACGCCGGTATGACCCGGATCAGGTCCGAGGGTCTGCGGTCTCGTGGGCCGCACTCTCAGCGCCGTCTCAGGCGCTCCCCTGTCGGAATGTTCACTTGTACGTACTTGTGTGATTGCACGAGCACGATAGCAGCAGGTGCGAAAGGGCTGGTCAGCGCCGGGCCCTTAAAGTTGCTCGTCCTTTGAGCGCCTCGCCCTTTGAGCGCCTGGCCCTTTGAGCGCCTGACCCTCAAAGCGCCCGGCGCTTCAGCGCTCCGAGGCCGCGAGCTGGCCGCACGCGCCGTCGATCTCCTGGCCGCGGGTGTCCCGTACGGTCACGGGCACGCCGTGGGACTCGAGCGCGGCGACGAACGCCCGCTCGTCCTCCGGCCGGGAGGCCGTCCACTTGGAGCCGGGCGTGGGGTTGAGCGGGATCAGATTGACGTGCACCCGGTGGTTCTTCAGCATCCGGCCGAGCCGGTCCGCGCGCCACGCCTGGTCGTTGATGTCCCGGATCAGCGCGTACTCGATGGAGATCCGGCGGCCGGAGACCTCGGCGTAGTGCCAGGCCGCGTCCAGCACCTCGCGGACCTTCCAACGGGTGTTGACCGGCACCAGGGTGTCGCGCAGCTCGTCGTCGGGCGCGTGCAGCGAGACCGCGAGGCGGCACTTCAGCCCCTCGTCGGCGAACCGGTAGATGGCCGGGACCAGGCCGACCGTGGAGACGGTGATGCCGCGCTGCGACAGGCCGAGGCCGTCCGGCTCCGGGTCGGTGAGGCGGCGGATCGCGCCGATCACGCGCTTGTAGTTGGCCAGCGGCTCGCCCATCCCCATGAAGACGATGTTCGACAGCCGCGCGGGCCCCCCGGGCACCTCTCCGTCGCGCAGGCTCTTCATGCCCGCGACGATCTGGTGCACGATCTCGGCGGTGGACAGATTCCGGTCGAGACCGGCCTGCCCGGTCGCACAGAACGGGCAGTTCATGCCGCAGCCCGCCTGCGAGGAGATGCACATCGTGACCCGGTCCGGGTACCGCATCAGCACCGACTCGACGAGCGTCCCGTCGAACAGCTTCCACAGCGTCTTACGGGTGTCCCCGTCATCGCACGACGCGTGCCGCACCACCGTCATCAGCTCCGGCAGCAGGTCCTCCGCCAGCTTCCCCCGCGCCGCGGCCGGAATGTCCGTCCACGCCGCCGGATCGTCGGCGTACCGCGCGAAGTAGTGCTGCGACAGTTGCTTCGCCCGGAACGGCTTCTCCCCGAGCGCGGCCACCGCCTCCCGCCGCTCGACGGGAGTGAGGTCGGCAAGGTGCCGCGGCGGCTTCTTGGCCCCACGCGGCGCGGCAAAAGTGAGTTCTCCGGGTACAGGCATGATGTCTCCGAGTGTCCCACAGTCGCGCTAGCAGCCTGCTCAGAGCGCCTTGAGACTGGCCACCGTTGGGCATCATTGGTCATCGTTGGCCACCCTCGTACGGCCCACAGACGGCCCGGAATGCGGGTGAGGCGGGCCGGTGAGGCAACGGTGAGGTGGTGAGTTCTCACTGCCCACCTCACCGGGCAGCCTCACTGGGGATGACCTGCGTGAATGATGCTCTGGTGACCCTGGTGACCCTCGTGAAGCAGGCACGGCAGGAGCCGAAAACACGCCCTACCAACGGGGCTCGCCTCCCTCACTGAGCATGCCGGGCCGGGGTGTGGGGGGGTGCCCCCCGGAAGTCCGCTACATCCGCTATGCCGCTACATCGCAGGTCAGGGGTGGGTTTTCTGTAGCAGACGGCCGGGGGGTAGCGGACAGGTCCCGCTACGCGGGCCGGGCCCTGGCCCTCTTCCGTCAGGTCCGCTACTTCCGCTACTTCCGCTACCGCCCTGGTCAGGGGCATGATCGCGGTAGCGGAGGGGGGGCCGGGTAGCGGATAGGTCCGCTACCGGGCGCGGGTCACTGATCAAGGGCAGGAAGGACGCCCTTCGGGCGGCGACCTTCGGCGCACCACCCCCGGTGGGAGCTCCGGCCGGAACGGCGGACCCGAGGCGGGCGGTATGGCTTTTACCTCGGGTCGGTGCCGATCGCACATGGCCGACTACGCCTGGCCCCTCGCCCCCCCTGAAACGCCGCCTGAACCAATCCCCGGCGGCCGCAGACCAGTACGGGCAAGAAGAGCACGCCGGGCGAGATGGGTGCTCTTCTCGCTGTTCGGCACTGGCACTACTACAGACACCCCCTCCCTTGTCTTAAGAGAGAAATCCTGCGTCACCTGCGTCACTGCGTCACCGCACGCCGGTTGACCTGCGGGAACCCGGTGACGCAGACTGCGGGCCCTGCGTCACCTGCGTCACCGCGTTCGTCACCGGTGACGCAGGGGTGACGCACACCTCTAGCGCTGCGTCACCCGAAACCGCAGGTCACAGACCCGAATGACGCAGGTGACGCTATGACGCAGAAATCCGCACCTAGGACAGGCACGGCCGGGGTCGAGCTCTGACCGGACAGCCCGGACCGGCACGACCACGGCACAGGCGGCTTTTCAGGGGGCGAGGGGCCGGGCGCAGTCGGCCGGGCGCGACCCGCGCCGGGCCGACGTGAGGCTCTTAGGCGGGGGCCACCAGGTGCCACCAGCGCGAGCAAGAGGAGCACGCCTCGCACCGGGCTCTTCTCGCTCTGTGTGTGTACTACAACAAACACCCCCTCTTTGTCCTAAGTAGGAAGACGCTGCGTCATGTGCGTCATGAACGCCAGAAAACGTGGCCTGACCTGCGGTGAAGACCATGACGCAGACGGAAAGCCCTGCGTCATGCTGCGTCATGTGGGGGCTGGTGCAGGGGCGGGTGACAGGTTGGGTCACGCGGCCTGGTAGGCCGGTGTGGTCATGACGGTCTCGTATTCGATGGGGGTGAGCCGGCC
>NZ_JBIBHM010000024.1:0-50015 GCF_042957025.1 Streptomyces sp. NPDC008139 | reverse complement strand
TACACCCCCGCGACTAATTAGTCCATCCCCGCCCCTATTGGCAGCGGGTGTGGCCCCGGGGGGGGGCCCCCCCCCCGGGGGGGGGGGCCCCCCCGGGGGGGGGGGGGCCCCCCCCGCCCCCCGGGGGGGGGGCCCCGACCCGGGATTCCGCCTACCGGACGTCCGCCTCCATCGCGCGCACCAAGCTCGCGGGCCGCATGTCGATCCAGGACTTCTCGATCGCGTCCAGGCACTCCTGACGGGATCTCTCCGGACCGTCCGCGTGCCAGCCGCCGGGTTGGTCGAGATGGGCGGGCCACAGGGAGTGCTGTCCCTCGTCGTTCACCAATACGACGAACCGAGCCGAGTCGTCGTCGAAAGGATTAACCATGGCCGCTCCACCTTCCCTCAGTTTTCCGTTTCTTCTCGCCGTACGGGCCCCGGTAAAGCGCGGGGCGGCACAGCCCTGTCCCTATTCGCATCATCGTCAGAGTACAACAGCCGACTTCTTCGGATGGAAAGACTGCCGGGAGGTCGACGATTGGCCGGTTTCACCTGTTGGGTGTACGAATTTTCTCCTCACCTGATTCAGATCGAAGAACCGGGGTATGTAGGCCCCAGCGAGGGCGGACATATTTTCGATTACCTGGTACACCCCGTCCCGAACTGCGCCTTCTTCGACGGTAGCGGAGCGGACCGGCCGGGCCGTAGATAAATGTCAGGGCACCGCATCACGTAAAGCTCGCCCCCTGGGCGCCCGAAACGACGGCGCGGAATCAGCGGCGCTCGTTAATGGCCAAATCCGCACATCGGTAATCGACCGGGCGTCATCACGGATTATTCGGCAAGAGCGGCTGGCATAGGCCACCGGATTCGGTGATTCCGCTCCGCGGGGAATTCGCACGTCACAGGTGCGCGCCAGGAAATGCGCCGTGCGGGCGCCGGGTGCCGCGCGCCCCCCGCACGCCGGTTGCGCTCGGGGCACGGGAGGGGCGCGTGAGCGGCGTGGGACCTGAGATCTACGACCTTGCGCGTACGGCGACGCGGACGCGCGTAGGCGGACTGCTCAGCATTCCTGGTACGCGCGGCGACGCGTGATCGCCGGAACGGCCCGGTGCGGCCCGGCCCGGTCCGATGGGTCGTCGGCGGCAACTTCAGGGGCAGCGGCAGCGGATGAGCGTCACCGCCCGCGCGGTGTCACCAGGCGGAGGGGGCGTAGTCCTTCAGGAAGCAGCCGTAGAGATCCTCGCCGCGCTCGCCGCGGACGACGGGGTCGTAGACGCGGGCGGCGCCGTCGACGAGGTCGAGGGGGGCGTGGAAGCCCTCGGCCGCGAGCCGGACCTTGTCGGGGTGGGGCCGTTCGTCGGTGATCCAGCCGGTGTCGACGGCGGTCATGAGAATGCCGTCGGTGTCGAGCATCTCCTGGGCGCTGGTGCGGGTGAGCATGTTGAGCGCGGCCTTGGCCATGTTGGTGTGGGGGTGGCCGGGGCCCTTGTAGCCGCGGCTGAACTGCCCCTCCATGGCGGAGACGTTGACGACGTACTTGCGGCGCGCCGCGGCGGCGGCCATGGCGGGCCTGAGCCGGCTGACGAGGACGAACGGCGCGGTGACGTTGCAGAGCTGGACTTCGAGGAGTTCGACGGGGTCGACCTCGCCGACGGTCTGCACCCACGTGTTGGTGGGGTCGAGGTCGGGCACGAGCCCGCCCGCGTCGATGGCGGTGCCCGCTTCGATCCTGGCGAGCGAGGCGGAGCCGCTGACGAGGGCGAGGTCGGTGACGTCCTGCGCGGTGAGGGCGTCCTCGCGGCGCGGGGCCGGGAGGGCGGCCGCGGTCTGCGCGCCGCTGCCGAAGGCGCCGAAGACCTCGGAGGCGGGCAGTTCGCCCGCGGGCAGCGGCGCGGACTCGGCGGCGACCAGCTCGCGGTAGGCGTCCGGGGAACGGCGTACGGTCTGGGCGGCGTTGTTGATCAGGATGTCGAGCGGGCCCGCCGCCGCGACCGAGTCGGCGAGGGCGACGACCTGGGCGGGGTCGCGCAGGTCGATGCCGACGATCTTGAGCCGGTGGATCCACTCGTCGCTGTCGGGCATGGCCTTGAAGCGGCGGACGGCGTCGTTGGGGAAGCGGGTGGTGATCGTCGTGTGCGCGCCGTCGCGGAGCAGCCGCAGCGCGATGTACATGCCGATCTTGGCGCGTCCGCCGGTGAGCAGCGCGCGGCGCCCGGTGAGGTCGGTGCGCGCGTCGCGGCGGGCCCGGTTCTCGGCGGCGCACGACGGGCAGAGCTGGTGGTAGAAGGCGTCGACCTCGACGTAGCGGGTCTTGCAGACGTAGCAGGAGCGGGGCCGCTCCAGGATGCCCGCGATCTCCGTGCTGACGGAGGCGGTGAGCTGGATGCCGAGGGTCTCGTCGTCGATCCGGTCGGCGGCGCCGGTCGCGGTGGCCTCGGTGACGGCCTTGTCGTTGGCGGTCTTGGCCGCCCGGCGCTCCTGGCGGCGGCGCTGCTTCACCGACCGGTAGATGCCCGCGGTGGCCCGGCGTACGGCGATGGCGTCGGGGTGGTCGACGGGCAGCGTGTCGAGTTCGCCGAGTACGGCGAGGCAGACCGCCATCCGCGCGGGATCGATGCCGGGCACGTCGGCGAAGCCCTCCACGGCCTCCGCAACGTCCGCGCCCTCCGCGCCGTCCGTGTCCTCGGCATCACCGATCGGTTCCTCGTAGGCCCCGTGGCCGTGAAGGTCCTGCGTTGTCGCCGTCATCCCGCCGCTGCTCTCTCCGTATGTGCCCATGCGATGCCCCCGGGTGCCCCGCCCCGGCCGAACTTTACGTTTGCATCCGTAGCAGCTCCAAACCCGGCTGCGGGACCCGGCGGTACCCTCGGGTCGTTTCCGCCGCGCAGGAGCCGCACCTGGAGGTCCGTTGAGCGCCAGCAGCCCGCTCGCCGTCCCGTACGACGCGCCCTTCGGGGTGCGCAATCTGCCGTACGGGGTGTTCAGCACCGCCGACGAGCCCGCCGTGCGGCGGATCGGGGTGGCGTACGGCGATCACGTGCTGGACGCGGGGGCCGCGGCGCGGGCGGCCGGGGCGCCCGCCGACCTGGCCGCCGCGCTCGGCGCGGACTCGCTCAACCCGCTGCTGGCCGCGGGCCGCCCGCTGTGGACGCGGGTCAGGGCGGCGCTGACCGCGTGGCTGACCGACGACACCTACGCCGACGCCGTCGAGCCGTGCCTGCTGCCGCGCGCGGAGCTGACGATGCACCTGCCGTTCGAGGTGGCGGACTACGTGGACTTCTACGCCTCGGAGCACCACGCCGCGAACATCGGCCGGATCTTCCGGCCGGGGTCCGAGCCGCTGACCCCGAACTGGAAGCATCTGCCGATCGGTTACCACGGGCGGGCGGGCACCGTCGTGGTCTCCGGCACGCCGGTGGTCAGGCCGTGCGGGCAGCGCAAGGCGGCGGCCGATCCGGCGCCGGACTTCGGCCCCTCGCGGAAGCTGGACATCGAGGCGGAGCTGGGCTTCGTGGTGGGCGCGCCCTCGCCGCTCGGCGGCCGGGTGGCGCTGGCCGACGCGGACGCGCACGTCTTCGGGGTGTGCCTGGTCAACGACTGGTCGGCGCGCGACCTCCAGGCGTGGGAGTACGTCCCGCTCGGCCCCTTCCTCGGCAAGTCCTTCGCCACATCGGTGTCGCCGTGGGTGGTGCCGCTGGCCGCGCTCGCGCAGGCCCGTACCGACCCGCCGGTCCGCGACACCGAGCCGCTGCCGTATCTCGACGACCGCGCGGCGCGGCCGCCGTACGGCCTCG
The DNA here is from genome assembly GCF_042957025.1 of Streptomyces sp. NPDC008139. Classification (NCBI taxonomy): domain Bacteria; kingdom Bacillati; phylum Actinomycetota; class Actinomycetes; order Kitasatosporales; family Streptomycetaceae; genus Streptomyces; species Streptomyces sp. NPDC008139. The sequence goes on along the minus strand of NZ_JBIBHM010000024.1, from coordinate 46,236 downwards.
ACATCGCCCTGGAGGTACGGCTCAACGGGCATCTGGTGTCCCGGCCGCCGTTCGCCGCCATGTACTGGACGTACGCGCAGATGCTGGCGCACATGACGGTGAACGGCGCGAGCCTGCGGACCGGGGACTTCTTCGCCTCGGGCACGGTCAGCGGTCCCGGGCGGGAGACCAGGGGCGCGCTGATGGAGCTGGCCTGGAACGGCGAGGAACCGCTGGAGCTGCCGGACGGGACGCGCCGGTCGTTCCTGGAGGACGGCGACGAGGTGGTGATCAGCGCCACCGCGCCCGGCCCCGGCGGTGCGCGGATCGGCCTCGGCGAGGTCGTCGGCCGCGTCGAGCCCGCCCGCCCCTGACACACACCCGCCCTCGGCGGACGGGGCCCCTGGACCGCCCGCGCCTCTGACAGACCGGTCGCCGCTTCCGCCGCCGCCACTCCCGTGTTCGCCTCACCTCTCCCACCACGCCCCCCGTACGGCGCAATCCCATCCGGCACAGCCGGTTCACACGTGCTTCCGTGTGAAGGAGCATGCGGAGAGCAGAAGACGCATGGCCAAGAGCGGGACGAGCTACAGCCGGTCCATACGGCGGCCGGCGGGAAGCGGGAATCCATGGCGACACGTGCACGCTCAGGACTTCTGGGCGAACTGTCGGCGGAGTTCGTCGGGACGATGATCCTCATTCTGATCGGTGTCGGCGTCGTGGCCCAAGTCGTCGGCGGCGGCGCGCTGACCGATCCGAAGGGCGGTCTCGGCGGCCACGACAGCATCGCCTGGGCCTGGGGGCTCGGCGTCACCCTCGGTGTCTACGTCGCCGCGCGACTCAGCGGCGCGCACCTCAACCCGGCGGTGACGCTGACCCTGGCGGTGTTCAAGGGCTTCGACTGGAAGAAGGTCGCGCCCTACGCGCTGGCGCAGACCGCGGGCGCCTTCGTCGCCGCGCTGCTGGTGCGCTGGAACTACTCCGAGATCCTGGGCCACGCCGACCCGGGCCACACCATCAAGACGCAGACGGTCTTCGCCACGCTGCCGGGCAACGGCTCGCTGACGGCCGGCGTCCACGAGTGGGGAGCCTTCCGCGACCAGGTGATCGGCACGGCGATCCTGCTGATCCTGATCCTCGCGGTCACCGATGTGCTCAACACCGCTCCCCGCGCGAATCTCGGCCCGTTCATCGTCGGCCTGATCGTGGTCGCGATCGGCATGGCGTACGGCGCCAACGCCGGTTACGCGATCAACCCGGCGCGTGACCTGGGCCCGCGGCTGGCCAGCTACATCACGGGCTACAGCACGGCGTGGCGCGACCAGTGGGGGAATCTCTACTTCTGGGTGCCGATCGTCGGACCGCTGATCGGCGGCGTCCTCGGTGGCGCGATCTACAAGATCTTCGTCGGCCGTTTCCTGCCCGACGCCCCGCCGGAGCCCCCGGGACGCGCCCCCGCCTCCGAGCCCGCGGCCGAGGTCTGAGCCCGCGGGTCCACGAGGTCCGTACACCCCCGCGGTCGGTGCGCGGGGGTCACGTACACGGCGGCCGTGCGGACGGCGGTCACGCACACCGCGGTCACGTACACCGCGGTCCGGCACACCCACGAAAGGCAGGAAGCACCCATGGCGGACTTCGTCGGCGCGGTGGATCAGGGAACCACCAGCAGCCGCTTCATGATCTTCGACCACGACGGAAACGAAGTGGCCAAACACCAGTTGGAGCACACCCAGTACCTGCCGAAGCCGGGCTGGGTGGAGCACGACCCGGTGGAGATCTGGGAGCGGACCAACGTCGCGATCCAGAACGCGGTGCGGTCGGCCGGAATCTCGGCCTCCGACCTCGCGGCGATCGGCATCACCAACCAGCGTGAGACCACCGTCGTCTGGGACCCGCGCACCGGTCGCCCGTACGGCAACGCGATCGTCTGGCAGGACACCAGGACCGACTCGATCGCCAAGGCGCTGGAGCGCGACGGCCACGGCGACCTGATCCGGCGCCGGGCGGGCCTGCCGCCCGCGACGTACTTCTCCGGCGGCAAGATCAAGTGGATCCTGGAGAACGTCGACGGGGTCCGCCAGGCCGCCGAGCAGGGGCACGCGCTGTTCGGCACGACGGACTCCTGGGTCCTGTGGAACCTCACCGGCGGTCCGAACGGCGGCATCCACGCCACCGACGTCACCAACGCCAGCCGCACGATGCTGATGGACCTGGAGACGCTGGACTGGGACGAGGAGCTGCTCGGCATCTTCAACATCCCGCGCGCGATGCTGCCGACGATCCACGCGTCGTCGCACCCCGAGGCGTTCGGCACCACCCGCACCTCGCGCCCGCTGAGCGCGCCGATCCCCATCACGGGTGTGCTCGGCGACCAGCAGGCGGCCACCGTCGGCCAGGTCTGCTTCGCGCCGGGCGAGGCGAAGAACACCTACGGCACCGGTAACTTCCTGCTGCTCAACACCGGTACGGAGGCGGTCCGCTCCGAGCACGGTCTGCTGACGACCGTGGCGTACAAGTTCGGTGACGCCCCGGCGGTGTACGCGCTGGAGGGCTCCATCGCGGTGACCGGTTCCGCGGTGCAGTGGCTGCGCGACCAGATGCACCTGATCAGCGAGGCCGCGGAGAGCGAGCGGCTGGCGAAGACCGTCGAGAGCAGCGACGGGATCTACTTCGTGCCCGCCTTCTCCGGGCTGTTCGCGCCGTACTGGCGGTCCGACGCGCGCGGCGCCATCGTCGGCCTCGCCCGCTTCCACACCAACGGCCACCTGGCGCGGGCCACGCTGGAGTCCATGTGCTACCAGAGCCGTGACGTGGTCGAGGCGATGGAGCAGGACTCCGGTGTGCACCTGGACGTGCTCAAGGTCGACGGCGGTGTCACGGCCAACGACCTGTGCATGCAGACCCAGGCCGACGTCCTGGGCGTTCCGGTCAGCCGTCCGGTGGTCGCCGAGACCACCGCGCTGGGCGCGGCCTACGCGGCCGGTCTCGCCACCGGGTTCTGGCGCGACACCGACGAGCTGCGCGAGCACTGGCACGAGTCGCGCCGCTGGGAGCCCCAGTGGACCGAGGAGCAGCGCGCCACGGGCTACAAGGGCTGGAAGAAGGCCGTGGACCGGACCCTGGACTGGGTCGACGTCGAGTAGTCCGGCGGCCGGGCGGCTCCCGGCCCTCCGCAGCCGTCCCCCGTACGCCCCGCCGGTCCCACCACCGGCGGGGCGTACGCGTGTCCGCGGCCCCGACGTACCGGCTCAGCGGGCTGTACGGTCGCCCGCCGGTCGCTAGGGGCAGTTCTCCACGAGCCGGGACAGCGCCCAGCCCGCGCCGATGACGCGGACGTCGGGGCTGGGCGACGCCGACCGCGGGGTCCCGATGGTCGGGACGTCGGGGACGGCGGTCGGGACGGCGCTGGCCCCGCCGGGCGGGGCGGTGCGCCGCGGACCGCCCGGATTGGCCGCCACCGTGCACACCACCTGGTCCATGGCCAGCGGCGAGAGGCGGTCGACGCCCGCGGGCAGGCGCACGACGGTGGTGACGCCGTCGAAGGCGATCACGGGCGGCCGCGGCAGGGACGGCAGTCGCGTGGTGAGCGTCGTCGGGTCGGCGTCGCCGGGGCCCGCGAACAGCAGTCGCAGGGCGACGACCGGACCGGCGCCGTCGGGCGCGCGGCGGGGAACCGCCCGCAAGGTGTCGTCGGAGAGGAGGTAGACGGTGACGCCGGGGGTCATGCCCACCGCGGGCTCCCCCGCCTGGATGACGCTGGTCGGCGGGACGCCGCAGGCCGTGAGCGCGGCGGCGGACGCCAGGCAGGCCAGCAGACCGGCGGCGCGCCTCATCGGACGTCCTCGGTTCCGAAGGCGGCGGAATCAGCGGAATCGGCAGAACCGACGGAACCGGCGCGGTCCCCGGCGTCGGCGGTGCCCGCGGCCGAGTCGCGGCGCAGCGGCAGTTCGACGGTGAGGACGGAGCCGCCGCCGGCGTTGCGGGCGGTGATCCGGCCGCCGTGCAGCCGTACGTTCTCGGCGGTGATGGCCAGGCCGAGGCCGCTGCTCTCGCTGCGGCTGCGCGAGGTGTCCGCCTTGTAGAAGCGCTCGAAGATGTGCGGCAGGGCCGCCTCCGGGATGCCGGGACCGGCGTCCCGTACCTCGATCACCGCCCACGCTCCCCCGGCGGACCGCCCGCCGACCGCGCTCAGCGACAGCACCACCGGCGGCGCGCCGTGCCGCAGCGCGTTGCCGACGAGGTTGGCCACCACCACGTCCAGGCGGCGCGGGTCGACGCGGGCGCGCAGGGCGCCGGGCGCGGGCAGCCGGGTGTCGACCTTCTCCAGCCAGCCGCGCGAGGCGAGGGTGCGGCGCACCGACTCGGCCAGGTCGATCTCGTCCAGGTTGAGCCGCGCGGCGCCCGCGTCGAAGCGCGACACCTCCATCAGGTCCTCCACGAGCCGGGCGAGCCGTACCGTCTCCTCGCTGATCAGGCCGACCGCGGTGGCCGTCTCGGGGTCGAGGCGGCCCGCGCCCTCGTCCAGCACGTCGGTGACCGAGGACATCGCGGCCAGCGGTGTGCGCAGTTCGTGCGAGACGTCGGCGACGAAGCGCCGGGCCTGCGCCTCCAGCCGCCGCAGTTCGGTCACCGAGCGTTCCAGAGCGGCGGCCGTGTCGTTGAAGGACCGGGAGAGGTCGGCGAGTTCGTCGGAGCCGTTGACGGCCAGCCGTACGTCGAGGTGGCCCTCCGCCATCCGCCGGGTCGCGCGGCGCAGGGCGCGTACCGGGCGCAGCACGCCGCGCGCGGCGAAGAGCGCCAGGACGACCGCGAGGACCACGGCCCACAGCGCGGCGTCCTTGATGGCGGTGATCATGGCCTGGACGTACGCCTGCTCGGTGTCCTGCGGCACGACCAGGTACATGACGAGGCCGGAGAGCGTCAGCGACTGGTTCTCGGCGACGCGGTACGCGACCGGCAGGCCGACGACGAGGACCGGGCCGTGGTCCGTGCTCACCCGTTGGAAGACCGCGGCGGCCTGGTCGCGCACCGACCCGAGGAGTTCGGGGGTCAGCCGCTCGAAGGCGTTCTCCGGCGCGGATCCGGCGCGGCGCTCCCCGTACGTGGCCAGGACCTGCCAGCGCTGCGACTGGTGGGCCCTCGCGACCTGGGTGACCAGCGAGTCCATCGCCGCCTGGTCGGGCTCCGCGGGGATCGCGGGGGCCAGCGCGTCGACGCTGTCGCGGAACTGCCGGATGACCGCGTCCTGGCTCTGCTGGAGCACGCCGGTCCGCGCCTCCCTGAAGGCGAGGGCCCCGGTGCTCAGCGCGCTGACGACCGCGACCAGCACGAAGGCGACCACCAGCCGGGTACGCAGCCCGCGCAGCGCGAGGAGGGCCCTGGAGACGGCGGACCTCATGGGGTCGGCTGGAGCGGCCGCGCGTACGGCGCGCGGAAGCGGTAGCCGAAGCCCCGTACGGTCTCGATGTAGCCGGACCCGGTGCCCGGTCCGCCGCCGAGCTTGCCGCGCAGCCGCTTCACGCAGGCGTCGACCAGCCGGATGTCGCCGTGGTAGCTGTGCTCCCAGACCGCTTCCAGGAGCTGCTGGCGGCTGAGCACCTGGCCCGGCGAGGCCGACAGGGTCAGCAGCAGCCGCAGTTCCGAGGGGGCCAGGGGTACGGGCTCGCCGTGCAGGGAGACCCGCAGCCCGGCGCGATCGATGGACAGGTCGCCGTGCGACTCCTGCCGGGGCCGGGTGCCGTCGGCGCCGGGTGCGGCGATCCGGCGCAGCACCGCGCGTATGCGGGCTTCGAGCACGCGGGCCTGTACCGGCTTGACCACGTAGTCGTCCGCTCCGGCCTCCAGGCCGACCACCACGTCCACGTCGTCGCCGCGCGCGGTCACGATGATGATCGGGACCTGGTCGTGCTCGCGTATGCGACGGCAGACGTCGAGTCCGGCGATGCCGGGGAGCATGAGGTCGAGCACGACGACGTCGGGCCGGAAGGGGCGCAGGTGGCTCAGGCCCTCCTCACCGGTCGCGGCGGCGAGGACGTCGTGTCCCTGGTGGCGCAGGGCCAGCTGCACGCCCTTGCGGACCGCGGGGTCGTCTTCGACGAGCAGAACGCGGGGCATGCAGGTCAGTATGCGTGAGGACCGGGCGGGCAGGGCCGTGGGAGGGGCTCGGCCGGGCAGCTGTTACGAAGGGGTCATACAGCGGCCGTCCGCCGCCGTGGTTACGCTTTCGTGATCTTCTGGGCCAAGGGCCATCACACGGGGACCGCAGTGTGAACAGCCATGCACCGGGAGAAGAAACGGAAATCGGCGGGGCGGACGGGGGGCGGCGCCGCCCGCACGCGGCGTTCCCTGGCGACCCTACGGCGCCGCAGGCGACGGCGGACGACGTACACGCTCGGCACGCTGGCGGCGGTCGGGGTGGCCGGGGCGCTGCTGGTCGCCGCGCATGGCGGGAAGGACGGGAAGGGCGGGGACGCGGCGGACGGGGCTACGGCGGGTTCGGCGCCCGCCGCCACCGAACCGGCGAGGACGCCGGCAGCGCCTTCCACGTCACCCGCCGAGCGGGCGCCCGCGTCCACGCCGTCGTCCGCGCCCCCGCCCGGCACCGGAGGCAACGGCGTCTTCGACACCGCCCAGGCGTCGGGGAAGTCGGTCGGCACCGGCACGCTGCGCCGCTACAAGGTGCAGGTCGAGCAGGGCACGGGCGTCAGAGCCGCCGACGCGGCGCGCGAGATCGAGAGCATCCTCAGCGACCGGCGGAGCTGGATCGCCGACGGCCACGACGCCTTCCAGCTCGTCTCCGGCGGCCGGTACGACTTCGAGGTGAAGATCGCCAGCCCCGACACTGTGGACCGGATCTGCGGGGCGGCCGGGCTGCACACCCGAGGCGAGGTCAACTGCGACGTCGGCGACCAGGTGGTGGTGAACCTCAAGCGCTGGCGGACCGGTTCGCCGCAGTTCCCCGGGCCGCTCCACGAGTACCGCGCCCTGATCATCAACCACGAGGTGGGCCACCGCATCGGGCACGGCCACGAGGGGTGTCCCGGACCCGGGCGTCCGGCGCCCGCGATGATGCAGCAGATCGACGGACTGCACGGCTGCGTGGCGAACGCGTGGCCGTACGACGCGCACGGCACGTATCTGGCGGGACCGCCGGTGCCCTGACATCGATGTCCGCACCGGTGTGTCCGGCGCGGAACGGCCCCGGAACGCCTGAGCGTTCCGGGGCCGCGATCCGTTCGTCAACCGCCCGCGATCCGTTCGTCAACTGTCCGGGACCCATTCGCCGGGCCGTCCGGGACGCGTGTCCGGGCGGTCAGGGACCGTGGTCCGAGGGTCAGTTGGCCACCCAGGTGGCCCAGGACATGTTCCAGCCGTTGATGCCGTTGCCCGGGTCGATGACCTTGTCGGGCGAGTGCACGACCTCGACGACGTCACCGATCAGCGAGTGGCTGTAGAACCAGGCGGCCGGGGTGTTCGGGTCGCCGCCGCCCTTCACGTCGTGCAGGCCCACGCAGCCGTGGCTGGTGTTCTCGTGTCCGAACACCGACACCGGGCGCCAGTAGTTGCCGTGCGCGAAGGTCCCCGAGTCGGACAGCCGCATGCCGTGCGGCACGTCCTTGATGTGGTACGAGTTGCCGAGGCCCACGGTGCGGGAGTCCATGTCCACCACCGGGTCCTTCTCCTCGATCACCATCTTGCCGTTGTACGTGGTGTGCTGAGGGTCGCCGAGGCTCGCCGGGTACGTCCTGTACAGCTTCCCGCCCCGGTAGATCTTCAGCGTCTTCGCGGTGTTGTCGGCAACCGAGGTCTGCGAGCGGCCGATGGTGAAGCTCACGTCCTTCGACTGCTGACCGTAGACACCGGGCGACATCTGCACACCGTTGAGGTTCATGTGCAGCGTGACCTTGGTGCCGGGCGCCCAGTACGTCTCCGGCCGGAAGTCGATCCGCTGGTTGCCGAACCAGTGGCCCTCCACGGGCACCTGCGGGTCCGCCGTGACGGTGATCCCCTTGTGCGTCGCGGCCTGGTCGGCGACCGGCTTGTTGAAGCGGATCGACACCTCCATGCCCACGCCGTACGTCGAGCCCGGATCCACGTTGAACACGCCGTAGTTGACGGCCTGCGGCTTCAGCGTGGTGAACGACGACTGCTGTACGGTGCTGCGCCCGGCCGAGTCCACCGCCTCCGCGTTCACGGTGTACTTGGTCGCGGTGCGCAGAATCCCGGACGGCTTCCAACTGGTGCCGTCCGCCGATATCGCGCCGTCGACCGGCCGGTGGTCGGCCGCGTCGGTCACCGCGATCTTCACCAACTTGCCCTTGGCGGCCGTGATCTTGAGCGCGCCCGTGGTGTCCACCCCGGTCGCGCCGTCCTTGGGCACGATGCTCAGCGCCACCTGCGAGGCAGGCGTCGTCGTGGCACCGCCCGACGCCGAACCCTTGCCGTCCTGCTTTCCCTTGTCGGTCGACGCGCCCGCGCTCCCGCTGCAGGCGGTCGCCCCCAGCAGGACGGCGCCGAGCGCCAACGCCAACATCCCCTTCGCCACCCGCCGCTTACGCGAGCCCTGAGCGGCGGTGTCAACCGCCGTTGCCGTGATCAATCGAGTCTCCCCATCTCGCCGGTCGCACTATAGGAGAGTACGACCGCCCCAGCGGTTGCAGGTGCCGCATGACTGATACCCAACCCTTACCGCCGCAATGGCCTCAGGCCGCGAGCTGGCCGAAGCCTCGGCCCGGCTCAGGGGCTGAGCTGACTCATGGCTTGAGCTGATTCACGGCTTGAGCTGACTCACGGTCCGCATGGCGTCGGTCCCGGTGCGGGCGCTGTCCGCGCTCGTGTACGGCGGTGGTGGCGGTCGGGCGTACGCCGAACGGGTTGCCGGGACGGGCGCCGTGGGCGCGCCCCGGCGACGGACGCCGACGCGGAGCCGAGGATTTGACGACTTCGGCCGGGCTCGTGGCCCCGGCGTACCAGAAGGGCGGACGGCGTTGACGGGCACGGGGAGCAGTCGGGTCGTACTCGACAGGCCGGGCAGGCACGGCATCGTGGAGGAGTTGCGGGACGCGATCACGTTCAGGGCCGCCCTGGTCATGCTGGGCGTGCTCCTGCTGCAACTGGGCTTCGCGCTGTCCTACATGGGCGCCTTCCACTCGCCCAAGCCCCACCGGGTGCCGATCGTCGTGGTCGCACCGCAGGCCGCGGCGCAGGACGCGGTGGCCCGGCTCAACGCCCTTCCCGGTGAGCCGGTGCACGCCGTCGCGGTCGCCGACCGCGCCGAGGCCAGGGCCCGGCTGCTGGACCGGCGCACCGACGCCGCCGTCGTCGTCGACCCGCGCGGGACGACGGACACCGTCCTGGTCGCGTCCGCGGGCGGCCCCTCCGCCTCGGACGCGGCGACCCAGGTCGTGCGGCTGGCGGGACAGGCGCAGCACCGTGAGGTCGTCGTACGCGACATCCGTCCGCCGGTGAAGGGCGACTCGCGCGGCCTGTCGTCCTTCTACCTCGTCCTGAGCTGGACGATCGGCGGCTATCTGGCCGCGTCCGCGCTGAACATGGCGGCCGGGTCGGCGCGCCCCACCCTGCGCCGCGTCCTGGTGCGGCTGACCGCGATGCTGCCCTACGCCTTCGTCTCCGGCCTCGGCGGCGCGGTGATCGTCGGTCCCGTCCTGCACTGCCTGCCCGGTGCCTTCTGGGACCTGGTCGGCATCGGCACCCTGATCGTGTTCGCCTCGGGCGCGGTGGGCGTCGCCCTCCAGTCGGTGGCGGGCACCATCGGCCTCGGCCTGACCATCCTGATCTTCACCGTCCTGGGCAATCCCAGCTCCGGCGGGGTCTATCCGGCCGCTCTCCTGCCGCCCTTCTGGCGGGCCATCGGCCAGATCCTGCCGCCGGGCGCGGGGACGACCGTGGTCCGCAACACCGTCTACTTCGACGGGCACGACATCACCAGGTCCCTGTGGATCCTGGGCGCCTGGGCCTTCGGCGGCATCGTCGTGTCGGTGCTGTCGGCCGCCCTGCGCGACCGTCGCCGCCCCGCCCCCATGCCCCTCCCGGCGACGGTCTGACCCGCGGGCGCATCCTCATGGTGATGCTCGGCCTCGACTCGCTCCGCGAGGCCATGTTCCTGTTCCGGAGGCAGAACCGCCTCACGCCCTGACCGGGCAGACCGCCCGCCCGCCGTACCACCGCACCCCGACTGCGGCGGTACGGCGGGCGGGCGCGCGTACAGCGACCGGTGGTCAGGCGGAGAAGCTGCCGACTCCGGTGACGTGGGTGCCGTAGCCGGGCGGAAGGACACCGACGCCGGAGGTGGGAAGGGTCGCCGGAAGCGTGCAGAAGGGGTCGGCGAAGACCTTGACCGGCTGGTCGGTGAGGTTGTCCAGCACGTGCGCCGTGACCGGGAGTCGCTGACAGCCGGTGGGGTCCTGGTAGACCTTGAGCGGCTGGCCCTCGACGGAGAAGACGACGACCTGGCCGGTGGCGGCCTGGGCGGGAGTGGCCGCGAGGCCGACGACGGCCACGGCGGCCATCGCGATCATGGTGGTGCTTCGACGCATGACAGGTGCCTCCAGTGCACTTGATTCGCGGGTGGGACTTGCGCGCCGAATCAGGCGGGTCGGCCGGTCGGTGCCGGGCTCACCGCGCGCTTCGGACGAGAGGGGTGGGCCGTGCGCGCGGCGACGCGTCGCGCGGCCAGTTCCGCCGAGCGGACCGCGCCCTCGCTGCTGGGCCGCAGGAGAGTCCAGTCGCCGACGTAGTCGACGGGCCCCGCGGGCCGGGCGGCGAAGGCCGCGCGCAGGCCCAGCGCGGCGGGGGTTGCTTCGGGCAGGCCGTACCGGAAGCGGTGCACGAGCGTGCGGGTGGTGGCCTCGCCGAGTCCCGGCAGAAAGCGTTCGGCCTCGCCGACGAGCGTGCGGGTGACCTCGGCGTCGTCGGCGTCGAGCAGGCGGGGGCCGATCGCGGGCGAGGCGAAGAGGCTGACCATTCCGCGGCCCGGCGGGACGCGGCCCTCGGCCTTGAGGTGGTCGAGGAGCAGGCCGCCGCAGATCCGGCTCTCGGTCGCGGGAACGGACAGGGCGTAGCTGGGGGCGCGGGTCGGGCTGGGCAGCGGACGGTCGAGGAGGCAGACGGCCTTGAGCATGGGGGTGAAGGAACAGGCCGCCAGATAGGCGCGTTCGTCGGGCGACGGGTCGGCGTACAGGGACAGCGCGACCGGTGCCGGTACCGCGATCAGGATCTGACGTGCCGTCAAGGTCCCGCCGTCGGCGAGGTGCAGCCGTGCCTCGTCCGCGCCGACCCGTTCAACGGCCCTGACCGAGCTGCCGAGTTGTACGGGGACCCGTTCGGCCAGGGCGCGCGGGAGGGTGTCCATGCCGGTGGTGTAGGTGGTCCAGCGGGCTCCGGCGCCGCCCACCGCGAGCAGCGTGGCGAGCATGGGGGCGGCGGCCGAGCGTTCCGAGTGCCAGCCGAAGCAGTGGCCCGACAGCGGCTGGAGCAGGCGGTCGTGCAGGTCGGGGTGGTAGGCGCGGGCGTACTCGGCGAGGGTGGCCGTGCCGGGCGGCGCGAGTTCGGGCCGGTCGGCGTCGAAGTCCCCGCGTCGGCGCAGCAGTCGGGCGGTGAAGCGCAGCCAGTCCAGCCGCCCGCGCCAGGACATGCCCGCGCCGGTGAGCAGCCCCGCCGGGTGGCCGAGCCTGGCGTGGGCGCGGCCCTCGTGCCAGAGGGCGAATCCGGCCCGCACCGGGATGAGGTGTTCGGGCGGCACGGCGAGTTCGTCGATGAGGCGCCAGGTGGCCTGGTAGCCGCGGGTGGCGATGGTCTCGGCTCCCTCGTCGACGAGGCAGCCGTCGACGAGGGAGCTGGCCATGCGTCCGCCGACGCGCGGGGCGGCCTCGAAGACCCGCACGGACCGGCCCGCCCGTCGCAGCCGGTAGGCGGCGGCGAGGCCGCCGATTCCGCCGCCGACGACCGCGACGTCGAGGTCCGTCACGTCCATCTCCCGGTTCCGTGGGCGGCGGTGCCGGCGAGATAGCGGTCGCGCAGCTCATGGCGGCGGACCTTGCCGGTGGCGGTGCGCGGGACGGCGTCCCAGTCCACCGTGAGGGGTTCGGCGAGCGCGGGCAGGTCGCGTACGGCGTGCCGCCAACGGGCCGGGTCGATGGGCGCGTTGACGACCAGGACGGTCTGCGGGTCGCGGTCCACGACGCCGAGGACGACGGCCTCCTCGACCTCGGGCAGCCGGTCGTGCAGGACGTCCTCCAGCTCCACGCAGCTCAGCCCCGGGATCATGTCGACCTCCCGGTCCAGCAGGATCAGCGAGCCGCCGCGCGTGCGGACCGCGAGGTCACCGGTGTTGAACCAGGGCCCGTGCGCCTTCTCGTCCCAGCGGTCCTGTTCGCCGAGGTAGCCGAGGCAGCGGGCCTTGGTCCGGGTGAGGACGAGGCCGACCTGTCCGCGCGGCACGGGTTGGAAGGTCCGCGGGTCCACCACCCGCAGGCCGACCCAGCCGGGGACCGGGCGGCCCAGGTCGCGGGTGGTGGGATGGCGCTCCGCGCGGTGGGCCAGCGCCCCTCGGGTGAGGAAGCGGAAGGTGAGCGGCCCGGTCTCGGTCTGGCCCCAGCCCTGCATCCACAGCGGCCGGGCGCGCCGGCTGGCGTCGAGGAAGACCCGCACGGTCGGCGGGTGGACGGCGTCGAAGGTGGAGATGTACATGCGTACGTCCCGGAAGGGACTGTCGGGCTCGGCGGCCAGGCGCTGCCAGCGCACATACGTGGAGGGCAGCGCTTCCAGGACGGTGGGCGGGTGCGCGGTCAGGGTGCGGCGGGCCGCGTCGGGATCGGAGTCGGCGACGATCACGACCTCGCGGGGCTGGTGCCACAGCGCGCTGACGGTCCAGGCGAGCGCGCGGCCGTGCGCGAAGGAGATGGCGCTGGCGACGGTGTCGCCGGCGCGCGGGGTGACCACGGGCCAGCGCCTGGCCTCGAATCCGGCGAGCCGCCGGATGAGCGTCGTGGTGGAGTGGACGACCAGCTTGGGCACGCCGGTGGTCCCCGAGGTGTGGTGCACGGCCAGCGGCTCGCCGTCACCGCGGCGGTGGATCGGGGCGAGCGGCCGTGCGGGCAGGTCGTGGAAGGAGCGGACCGGCTGGTGCGGCCGGGTGTCGTCCGGTACCGAGTCGTGCAGGCTCGCGCTGTCCAGGGTCAGCGTGCACGCGGCGTGGCGCGCCAGCTCGACATCGGCTCGGGCGGCCTTGCGCAGTAGGTGCGTCTGGGTGACCAGGACGGCGGGGCGCAGTCGTTCGAGCAGGGTGTCGAGCACCTCGGGGGCGAGGTGGTCGGAGAGCAGCGCGGGGACGGCGCCGATCCGGACGGCGGCGCAGGCGAGCAGGACGTAGTCCCAGTGGTTGCGCTTGACGACGGCCACGTGGTCGCCCGGGGCCGCCCCCGCCGCGGCGAGCCGCGCGGCGGTGTCCCGTACCAGGCCGGCCAGTTGGGGCACCGTCCACCGGGTGCCCTCCTCGGGCGCGAGGTCGAGGGGGCGGCTGAGGTGGACGACGGTCGGCGAGCCGCGGCGGGCGAGCGCGTCGAAGGCGATGCCGGGGTCGAGGGGCTTGGTCACCGGGTCACCGCCAGCAGCAGGTCGGCCGCGATCATCAGCGCGGTGGCGAGGCGGTGCAGCCGGATGCCGCGGGTGCGGGCCCCCAGGACGTCACCGCGCCGATTGCCGCGCACCCACTGGCGGGCGCGCAGCACGAGGACGGGCGACATGAGCGGCGGGAACCACCACGGCGCGATCCCGACGGCGGCGGGGACGACGATCAGCAGGGCCTCCAGCCCGGAAACCCCGGCGATGAAGGCGGAGTTGCCGCGCTCGGAGGCGACGGCGGCCACGGTCAGCCGGCCGACCGCGTGGTCCCCGTCCCGGTCGTTGATGTTGGAGTAGACGCCGAACAGCACGGGGCCGAGCCCGAAGATCAGCGCCTGCACGACGACGAAGCCGGGTGCGCTGCCGTTCAGCAGGCCGAAGAGCGGCAGCACATAGCCCCAGCCGAGCGCGGCCAGGAAGATCTCCTGGCCGCCGCGGTAGCTGAACTTCAGCCACCAGGAGTACTGGAACCCGAAGAGCACGCAGGCCGCCGTGCCGAGCACCGCCCACAGCGGCCGGGCGGGAGCGGCGAGGACGGCCGCTCCCCAGAACAGCGCGCACAGCGCGACCGCCGCCCAGCCGAACCGGATCGCCTGCCGCTCGGTGAGCGTCCCGGCGACCAGCGGTTTACGGGCGAGGCGGCGGGCGGCGGCGTCGGGGCCGTAGTTGGCCGCGTCGCTGCCGTCGCGGTAGCCGGTCACGTCGTCGAAGGCGACCATCCCGGCCACCATGGTCAGTTCGCCCAGGAAGAACAGGACCAGCACGAGCGCGGCGCGTCCCGTGGCCTCGGGCCGGAGCCCGGCCCCGGTGACGAGCCCGGCCCCGGTGAGGACGCCGAACGGGACGAGCATCGCGGCGGCCAGCGGGACGCTCAGGTAGTAGTCGAGGATGTCGAGCTTGGCCAGCTTGGCGTAGGCGCGCCAACTGCCGGGCGCGATCGGCGGGGTGTCGGCGGCGGGAACGGCGCCGACGGGGGGCCTGGCCGCGGTGTCGAGTACGGGCGCGGGTTCCATGGGCGGGTGCTCCTCCTGCGGTGCGGTGTGGCTCAGGCGCTGCTCAGCGCCGGGGGGCGCGTACCGGGTCTTCTGGCTGGTGGGCGAGGGCCGCGGCGGCGAGGGTGCGGCGGCAGACCTTGCCGGTGGCACCGAGCGGCAACCGGTCGAGGTGCAGCACGAGTTCGGGCAGCTTGCGCCGGGCCAGACCGCGCTCGCCGGTCAGATACGCGGACAGCGCCGCGACGGTCAGCGGCGCCGTGCCCGGGCGCTGGACCAGGAAGGCGCACAGCCGTTCGCCGAGATCCGGGTCGGGGACGGGTACGCAGGCGGCCTCGGCGACGTGCGGGTGGGTGTGCAGCTCCTCCTCGACCTCGGCGGGGCTGATCGTCCAGCCGCCGCGGATCACGGTCTGCCTGATCCGGTCCAGAACGCGCAGCGAACCGTCGTCGTCGAAGACCCCGAGGTCACCGGTCCTGATCCAGCCGTCGTCGGTGCGGTAGCGCAGGTCGAGGTCGGGCGCGCCGACGTAGGCCAGCGGGCTCATCGGGCCGCGGGCCTGGATCTCGCCGCTGTGCCCCGCGGGCAGCGGCCGGTCGTCCGCGCCGCAGACGCGCAGGTCGGTGACGCGCGGGTCCGGGTGTCCGACGCGGCGGACGTCGCCGTCAGAACCGGTCCAGGTGATACGGCAGTTCACGCCGTCGCTCGATCCGTAGACGTTGGTGACCGGGCGGCCGAAGCGGCGCAGCGCGGCGGCGAGGACCGTGGAGGTGAGCGGGGCGCCGCTGGAGACGACGGCCCGCAGCGAGCCCAGGTCCTCGCCGGGCACGGTGGGGTGGTCGGCGATCCGGCCCAGCATGGTGGGTACGGCGACGACGTGGGTGGGCCGCCAGTCGGTGACGGCGCGCAGGGCGGCGCCGGGGTCGAAGCGGTCCAGCAGGTGGAGGGTCGCGCCGCAGCGGGCGAGGGCGACCAGTCCGAAGGAGCCGAAGGAGGAGGCGAGCGGGACCAGGACGAGCGCGGCCGGGCCGCCGTCCTCGGCGCTTTCGCCGGTGCCGGGGTCGCCGCTGCCGGGCGTGTCCTGGCCGGTGCCGGTGGCCGTGTGGTCTCCGCCGACGCCGCCGCGCAGCACCGCGTCCACGTAGCTGCCGCGTCCGCCGAGCAGCGCGTTGTGGCTGTAGGCGGTCATCTTGGGCGCGGCCTCGGAGCCCGAGGAGACCAGGATGCGCGCCGGGTCCTCGGGGTCCACGACGGCGGGGACGCATCCGTCGGGGTCGCCGTAGAGGAGTTCCCCGACCGTGGTGAGGCGTTCCAGGTACGGGAGGGGTCCGTGCCGGTGGTCCAGTGGCGTGTCGCTCACCATGTAGCGGGCGCGGGACAGCTCCAGCAGGGCGTGGCTCTCGCGGGTGCCCTGCCCCGTGGGCCAGGGAAGGGCGACCGCGCCGACGGCGGCGACGGCGAGGTCCGTGGCCAGCGCGGGCCAGCCGCCGTTCAGCCGGATGCCGACCACATCGCCGGGACCGGCGCCGAGCGCACCCAGCGCCGACGCCATCCCGCGTACCCGCACGTCGAGTTCGCGGTAGGTCAGCGCGAGGTCGGGAGTACGTACGGCCGTCCGGTCGCCGTGGTCGCGTACGTGCTCGGCGAAGGCCGCGTACAGACCCGTGTCGGGACACTCCTCGCGCCGGGCCCAGCGCCGCCGCAGCGGGGCCGGGACCGCGTCGCGCAGCACGATTCCGTTGCGGGACCGCCATGTGCGTCCGGCCGCCGCCCGTACGGGAGGTGTTTCGTCGGTCGGCGTCTCCACCGGAGTCGTCATCGGTGGAACTCCCAGGGGTTTGCGGCCAGCGTGCACAGGTCGCGGTCGAGCGCGGGCGCGAGGCGGGGGTCCGCCGCGAGGTCGGTCAGGTCGGCGCGGTCGGGGACCGTCGCCCGCGCGGGAGCCGAGCGGAACCGCGGCCCGCACAGCAGCCGGGCGGCGGACAGCAGCGAGGAGGTGACGGCCTGTCCGCGCCCGGTCCGCCGGGCCGCGAGCAGCCCCGCCACGGCGCCTTCCGCGCAGATCACGCCGCCCAGCACGTCGGTGAGGGTGAGCAGGGACGGTGTCGGCGGCAGTCCCGGCGGGGTGACCAGGGCGGCGAGGCCCGTCCACGCCTGTACGGGGAAGTCGGTGCCGACGGGAGGCCGGGAGCCGCGCTCGTCGCCCCAGCCGGAGGCGGCGGCGTGCACCAGGCCGGGGCGGTGGGCGGTCAGGGTGTCGGCGTCGAGCCCGAACCGCCGGTCCTTGCCGGGGGCCAGGCTGTGCAGGAACACCTCGGCCCCCGCGACGAGTTCGCGGACCCCGGCGCGGCCGGACGCGGTGGTCAGATCCGCCTCCACCGTCTCCTTGCCGTCGTTCAGGGCGGCGAAGCGGGCCGATGTGCCGCCCGCCATGGGCGGCATGCCCCGCATCGGGTCGCCGCCCGGCGGCTCGACGCGGACGACGCGCGCGCCGAGCAGCCGCAGCAGGTGCCCGGCGAGCGGGCCCTGGACGCGGCGGCACACCTCGACGACGGTCACCCCGTCCAGCGGCGCCCCGGTGCCGGGCGCGGCCTGCGGCGCGGCCGTCGGGCCGGTGGGGCGCAGCCGCCAGGGCCGCTCGTCGCCGTCCGCCCACGGGGGCGGCCCCGCGGCGACCGGGGTCAGATCCACGCCGATCGCGTCGGCGAGGCGGCCGAGTTCGGGGAAGGGCAACCGGGCGACGGCCTCGTGGAGGGCGGGCGGGAGCGGGCAGACCGCGGTGGCGTACCGCTGCTGGAAGGGGAGCCAGCCGCGCGCGGCGTCCGCGCGGTCCACGCCGAGCGCGGACCAGAATCCGCGCCACGCCTCGGGGTCCAGGGTCTCCAGTTCGAACCGGACGCCGTCGGCGGCAGCGAAGGGCGGGCCGCCGGGTGCGTGGGGTTCCGGCCAGTCGTCGGCCGCGGTCGCGGCGGCCAGGTGCTGGCCGACCGAGAGCAGCGCCGCCTGGGCGACCGAGGTGGTGACGCGAATCTCGCCACCGTCGTCGGCGGGCCCGGCGGCGAGCGCGGCGAGGGTTCCGGTGGCGGCGAGCGCGCCCGCGACGCAGGAGGCGTAGTCGACGCCGAGCGGGGTCGGGCCTCCGTAGCGGCGGCCGTGCACCTGCGTCAGACCGCACGCGGCCTGTACGTCGGCCTCACGGGTCAGCGGGAGGTCCACGGGCCCGGCCCAGCTCACCTCGCAACGCGCCCGGACCCGGCCGTAGTGCGCGGTGAACGCTCCCGACCGGCCGTGCTCGGTGCCGCAGCCGAGCGCCCGCAGGTGGGCGACGGCGAGCCGGACGGCCGTGGCGGGCGCGCCGCCGCGCGCGGAAACCGGCGCCGTGCCGATATGCGGCGCCGCGGTGGTGCGGGGGCCGGCCGCGGTGGCCCTCACTCCGGTCGCCTCGCCTGTACGCAGTACAGGACGCAGGAGGCGGCGCGGAAGTCCGGGTGGCGCATCGCGTCGCGCGCCGCGAGCAGTTCGTCCTCCGTCATCCCGTGCTCCAGGAGCGCGTCCCGCAGGTGGTAGGTGTGGTGCAGTTGCAGCCGCAGGCCAGGTGAGTCCGCCGTCCAGGGCACGAGGTGCGGTACGGGTTCGATGTCGGTGAATCCGGCGGCCCGCAGGTCGGCGGCGCAGGTGCGGCCCCACGCGGGGTCGGCTCCCGCCGCCCGCAGCACGCGGCCCTTGGCGGCCCGGAACGCCTCGTAGCCCGCGCGGGTGCGCTCGTCGGGGGCGAGGAGCACCGGCGCGTAGTCGATGTCGAACTCCTCCAACTGCAGGTGCCCGCCGGGCCGCAGGGCACGCAGCAGCCGGCCGAGCACGGCCCGCCGCTGGGGCAGGTGAGTGAGCACCAGGCGGGAGTGGACGAGGTCGAAGGCCGCGTCGGGGAGCGGGTCGCGCACGATGTCGTGGCGGCGCTGTTCGAGCCCGGGGCGGTCGGGGATGTGCTCGGGCTTGATGTCGGTGGCCAGCACGCTGCCGCCGGGCGCGGTGCGGTCGGCCAGCCACAGGGCGACGCTGCCGCCGCCCGCTCCCGCCTCCAGGCAGTCCCAGCCGGGGCCGACGCCGGTCTCCGCCAGCCGCGCGGTGGTGATCGCGTCGTGCGCGGCGGCCAGGCAGCGGTGCTGCTCGGTGGCGTACGGGCTGTCGTTGTCGAAGGCGTAGTCGCCTTCGGGGCGGTCGGCCGTCGCCGCCGTGGCGGTGGTCGTGCCGGGACTCGCGGCTGGCATGGACTCTCCGGTGCGTGGGCGGGGTGGCGGTGGGCCGCCGTCCGGACGACGGCCCACCGGAAAGGACTTCAGATCCGTCAGGCGTCCCAGCTCACCGTGTAGACCGCGAGCGCGGTGTTGGTGAAGTGGGCCGCGCCGGTGAGGCCCTTGTAGGCGCCCGTGCCGCCGACGACGACGCCGTCGAAGGACTTCGGGTAGGTCGCGGTGAGCGGGTTCTGAATCGGGAAGACCACCGAGAGGGCGACCTGGTCACCGCCGTTGAAGACGATGTTCGCGTGGCAGAACGCGGTCACCTCCTTGGCGGAGATGGCGTCCTTGTCGCACATGTCGTAGGCGGTGCCGACCGGCTTCCCGGAGGAGTCCTTGACCGTGGCGCTGCCGCCGAAGCCCGCGCCCACGGTGCTGGCGGCGGCGCCCGCGCTGTTGTTGCCGCTGAAGTCCAGCGTCAGCGACGGCGGGGTGGCGCGTACCTGCGTGGCGGTCGCGGTGGCGGTGGCGGAGGAACCGGCCACCAGGGCGAGGGCTGCGGCGCCGGTGGCGGTGGCTGCGACAGCGGCACGCTTCGCCGTGACAAAACGGGTCATGAACTCTCCTCGAACGGTCCGGACCGAATGTCCGGGTTCGCACGAAGTGGACCATATAGGAAGAAGGTTCGCATATGACTGTGAGATGTGCCGCCGTCGCCGTGTCGCGGGGAGCCCGATGGCCCGATCGTGCCCCGGCCCGCTGCTCATCGGCCCCGGACGCGGGTCGTCACCGGCCGCTCCCGGCTCCCGCGAAGGCCGCACCAGCGCCGACAGGGTGAAGAATTCACCCTCATGACCGCCGCCCGGCCGCCACACGCACGGGCCGGGCGGGGACTGGTTCAAGATCGCGATGAGCGGGCCCCGGGGCGCCTTCCCGGACCGCCCGTCGCGCAGCGCCCACCGTCCCCGGGGAGTCTCGGTCATGTCCTTCGATCTGCTGGTGGTGGGCCTGGGCTACGTGGGTCTGCCCCTCGCCCGCGCCGCCGCCGACGCCGGGCTCGCGGTGGCCGGATACGACATCGCGCCGTCGACCGTCGCCGCGCTGCGCGGCGGGCGGTCCCCGGTCCGTGACGTCACCGACGCGGACGTGACCCGGATGCTCGCCGCCGGTTTCGCCGTCGACACCGACCCCGGGCCGCTCGCGCGGGCCCAGGCCGTGGCGATCTGCGTCCCCACCGGTCTGACCCCCGAAGGAGGCCCCGACCTCGGCCCGCTCACCGCCGCCTGTCGTACGGTCGCCGCACATCTGCGGCCGGGAACGCTGGTCGTCGTCGAATCGACCTCGTTCCCCGGCACCACCGAGGAGTTGGCCAGGCCGCTGCTGGAGGCGTCGGGGCTGGTCGCGGGGAGGGACTTCCACCTGGGCTACTCCCCCGAACGCGTCGACCCGGCCAACCAGTTCTTCGGCATCGGCAACACGCCCAAGGTGGTCTCCGGGGTGACGCAGGTGTGCGCCAAGCAGTGCGCGGCGCTGTACGAGCGCTTCGTGGACCGGGTGATCGTGGCCCGCGGCACGCGCGAGGCGGAGCTGGCGAAGCTGCTGGAGAACACCTACCGCAGCGTCAACATCGCCCTGGTCAACGAATTCGCCCGCTACTGCCACGACGTGGGCGCGGACGTGTGGGACGTGGTGGCGTGCGCGGCGACGAAGCCCTTCGGCTTCCAGTCGTTCCGCCCCGGCCCCGGCGTCGGCGGGCACTGCATCCCGGTCGACCCGGTCTACCTGCTGCAAGGCGCGCCCGCCGACGCGTTCCAGGTCGTACGGGCCGCCCTGCGCGCGAACCGCGTCATGCCCGGCCATGTCGTCGCGCGCGCCTCGCGGTTGCTCCAGGACCGCGGGGTGCCGCTGCCCGGCGCCCGCGTCGCGCTGCTCGGCGCCGCGTACAAGCCCGACACCGACGACCTGCGCGAGTCGCCCGCGCTTGAGGTGGCGAGCGGGCTGCTCGACCTCGGCGCGCGGGTCGGCTGGCACGACCCGCACGCGGCGGACCTGCCGCTGGCGGACCCCCGGCTGCGGCGGTACGACGACGCGCTGTCGGCCGCGGCCGACGCGGACCTGGTCGTCCTGCTCCAGGCCCACCGCGCCTACGACCTGGGCGCGATCACCAAGGGCGCCCGGCTGCTCTTCGACACGACGGGCCGGCTGTCAGGGGAGCGCGTCGTACGGCTCTAGCGCCTGTCGGCGGACCGCGGGCGTCATGGGGCCAGGGCGAACTCCCTGACAGCGTCGGCGATGTACTCCACCTGCGCGTCGCTCAGGTGCGGGTGGACGGGCAGCGACAGGATCCGCTCGCCCGCGCGTTCCGCGGCGGGCCAGCTGTCGCCGGGGGCGGCGAAGCCGGAGAAGGCGGGCTGGCGGGGCAGCGGCAGCGGGTAGTAGACGTGCGAGTCGACACCGCGCTCGGCCAGGTGCGCCTTGAGCGCGTCGCGCCGGTCGCACTGGAGCGTGTAGACGTAATAACAGCGGCCGTCGCGGCCGGGCGGCGGGGCGAGGACACCGCGCTCGGCGAGGTCGGCGAAGCGCTCGGTGTAGTGACCGGCGATCCGGGCGCGGCGCTCCAGACGGTCGGCCAGCCCCGGCAGGCGGTGGAGCTGGAAGGCGGCGAGCACCTCGTCGAACCGGCTGTTCCAGCCGATCCGGTGGTGGACGAAGCGGTGGACGCCGTCCTGCCCGTGGTTGCGCAGCATCCGTACCGTACGGCCCAGTTCCGCGTCGCGGGTGACGACCGCGCCGCCCTCCCCCGCCGTGCCGAAGGTCTTCACCTGGACGAAGGAGTAGACCCCCGCCTCGCCCGCCAGCCCGGCGGGAACCCCGCCCTGGACGCCGCCCTGCGCGACGGCGGAGTCCTCGACCAGCCGCAGCCCGCGGTCCCGCGCGAGCGCGGTCAGACGCGGCATGTCCGCCATCACGGAGAACATGTGAGCGGGCATCAGGGCCTTGGTGCGCGGGGTGATGCGGCGTTCCATGTCGTCGGGGTCGACCACCATGGTCCAGGGGTCGATGTCGGCGAAGACCGGTGTCGCGCCGAGTGCCACGACCGAACCGGCCAGCGGCGCGCAGCCGAAGGCCGGGACCACGACCTCGTCGCCCGCGCCGACGTCCATCGCGGCCAGCACCAGCGTCAGCGCGCTGGTGCCGCTGCCGCAGGCGACGACGTCGGCGGCGCCGAGCTGTTCGCGCAGAGCCTGCTCGAAGCGGGCCGTGTGCTCGCCGAGGATGAACTTCTGGGCCGGTCCGGTGCCGGTCTCGTGGACGACGCGCAGCAGCTGCTCACGGTCGGCCTCGAAGAGGTCGGGGGGGAAGAACGGCAGCCGCGGGCGGTCGCCCCGGGCCGTCGCGGGCGCGGGGGGCGCAGGCACGGTGGTGGGCGTCGGAGGCACGGGAGCGGTCGCGGGCATCGGCGTGGTCCCGGGCATCGGCGTGGTCGCGGGCATCGGCGTGGCCCCGGGCATCGGCGTGGTCGCGGGCGTCATGGGCGGGCTCCGGCTCCGGAGAAGAAGTCCTGGACCAGATCGCAGACCCGGTCCACGGCCTCGGTGGTCAGATCGGGGTAGAGCGGCAGCGCGAGGGTGCGCGCGCAGGCGGCCTCGGCCACGGGGAAGTCGCCTCGCTGGTGGCCGAGTTCGGCGAAGCAGGGCTGGAGGTGCAGCGGACTCGGGTAGTACGTCTCGGTCCGCACGCCGTGCGCGGCCAGGTGCCGGGCCAGCTCGTCACGGCGCTCGGCCTCAATCAGATAGACGTAGAAGACCGGATCGGCCGTGCCGCCGCGGGCCACGACCGTCGGCAGCCGCAGGATGCCCGGCGTTCCGGCCAGCCGCCGGCTGTACGCGTCGGCGAGCGCTTCCCTGCGGGCGATGTCCGCGTCCAGCCGGGTGAGCTTCGCGAGCAGTACGGACGCCTGCACGTCGTCCATCTTGCTGTTGCAGCCCGGCAGCGAACTGCTGGTGTTGATGGTGGTGAAGTCCGCGATGGTGCGCCCGAACCGCCCGTGGTGGCGCAGCGCGTCCACGGTACGGGCGATCTCGTCGTCGTCGGTGAGCACCGCCCCCGCGTCCCCGATCGCGCCCAGGGTCTTGGTCGGGAAGAACGACAGCACCCCTCCGGCGCCGAACAGCCCCGCGTGGACGCCCTCGCGGCGCATGCCGATCGCCTCGGCGCTGTCCTCGACCACGGTGAGCCCGTGCCGCCCGGCCAGTTCGCCGAGCCGGTCCACGTCCGCGAGCTGGCAGAAGAGATGGACCGGCATCAGGAAACGGCAGCGCGCGGTGAGCACCCGCTCCACCGACGCGGGGTCGAGGGAGTACGTCGCCGGGTCGATGTCCGCGAACACCGGCCGCCCGCCCGCCAGGACGACCGAGGAGGCGGAGGCCACGAAGCTGAAGGCCGGGACGACGACCTCGTCCCCCGGCCGCAGACCGGCCGCGCGCAGCAGCAGGACCAGGGCGTCGGTGCCGCTGTTGACCCCGATGACGTGCCGCGCGCCGGTGTAGGCGGCGAGCGCCCGTTCCAGCTCCGCCACCTTGGTGCCGTGGGAGAACTTCCCGTCCTCGAACATCTCCGACAGGTGCCGCTCGATCTGCGGCCAGAGCGCTGAGAAGGACTCGGCCTGGGTGAAGAACGGCACGTCGGCGGGGGCCGGTTCGCGCGGGTCGACGGTGTGCTGGAGGTCCATCTCCGCCTCTCTGCTGCCCGGATACGCCGGGTACGCCGGATGCGCTGGTCCATCCGGACGCGGTTGCTCGTCCGGACGCGGTTGCTCGTCCGGACGCGGTCGTTCATCCGGACGCTCTCGTTCGTCCGGACGCGGCGGTTCGCCCGGTCGTGCCGGACGAACCGGGCGTCCCGGACGCGCCGGAGGCCGACGCTATGCCAGGCCCTCGGCCGGACGGGGGACGGCGGCGCGGCCGACGGGGGGATTCACGCAAAAGGGCGCTATCGGCGCGTTTGTTTGACTTCGCCCGGTTCGGGCGAGCAGGCTGACCGACGTCGTCGCGCCCCGCACTCTTTGCCGCAACTCCCCCCGGCGCCCGGCGTTTTCCCCCCGCTGTCCCGTACCGCCCTGTTCCGCTTCGTTTTCCCCGCCCCCACCGATGTCGACGGAAGGCTGACGCAGGAGATGCCGCTGCGCACGATGGTCGTCGGCCTCGGCCGCGCGGGGGCGGGTCTCCACCTGCCGGTCCTCGCCAAGGCGCGGGACCTGCGGCCCCGGCTCTTGGCACCGGAGCCGGTGATCGCCTTCGACCGCGACCCGGCCGAACGGGCCCGGGCGGCGGGCGACACCAGTCTGAGTGTCGTGGACTCGCTCGCGCGGGCACGGGAGTCGCTGGACCCGGAGGGCACGGTCGTGCACATCTGCACCCCGCCGCTCGCCCGCGCCGAGGTCGTGGCCGAACTGCTCCGACTCGGCTTCCGCAGGCTGCTGTTGGAGAAGCCGCTCGCGGCGGGGCCGCGCGATCTCGCGCGGTTGGTGGAGCTGGTGGGGCGGCCCGGCGTCCAAGCCACCGTCGTGGCACCCTGGTTGGCGAGCACGCTCACCGACCGGCTGATCGCCCTCGTGGAGGAGCGGCCCGGCCTCGGCGCGCTGCGGCAGATCTCGGTCGTGCAGGACAAGCCGCGCTTCCAGCGCACGCTCGCCACCTCGGGGCACCCCACGGCGTTCGACATCGAGATCCCGCACGCGCTCGGCGTCCTGCTGCGGCTGGCCGGGGACGCCGAGGTGGTCGGCGCCTCGTGCACCGACCTGGACGTGGACGGACGGCGGCTGCCCCGGCTCGGCGGCGCCGAGGTGCGCCTGGCCCACCGCGACGGCGTGCTCGGCGACATCCGCTCCGACCTCACCTCACCGGTGCGCGAGCGCCGGATCACGCTCAGATTCGACGGCGGCACCGCCGTCGGCCACTACCCGGCCGACGCCGGCGACCACTACGCCCAACTGCGCCTGACCACACCGGAATGCCCGGCCGGGGACCGCGAGGTGTTCCGCGACGACGCCCTGACCGCGTTCATGCTCCGCGCCTACGCCGACTTCGCCGGGGACGACGGCCCCTGCCCCACGGACTTCGCGCGGCAGGCGCGCGTGGTCGGCCTGCTCACCGACGCCAAGAATCTGGCGGCCCCGCCCGACGCCTCGGGCCCACGAAGGGAGTTGGCCGGTGCCCACTGACCAGGAGACCGCCGTACGGGCGGACGAGCCGTTGCGCCTCACCGGGATCGGCGACGAGGCCGCGCTCGGCGTCGAGGGCCAGATCGCGGCCGTCAGCGCCTTGGGCTGGCGGTCGGTCGAGCTGCGGACCGTGGACGGCACGCCGGTCGCCGACCTGTCCCCTACCGCCTTCGACCGGGTCGCGGGGACGCTCGCGGACGCCGGGGTGTCGGTCGCCGCGGTGGATGCGAGGATCGGCGGCTGGGCCCGCCCGGTGACCGGTGACTTCGCCGCCGACCTGGCCGAACTCGCGGTCCTGGAACAGCGTTGCGCCCGGCTCGGCACCCGCTTCGTCCGCGTGATGTCCTTCCCGAACGACGGGCTCGACGCCGACGCCTGGGAGCGTGAGGCGCTGCGCCGCGTCCGCGAACTCGCCCACCGCGCCGCCGAGTCGGGCCTGACGCTGGTGCACGAGAACTGCTCCGGCTGGGCGGGCGCCGACGCGACCCGTATGGTCCGCCTCCTGGAGACCGCGGGCCCGGGGCTCGCCCTGCTCTTCGACACCGGCAACGGCCCCGCGTACGGCTACGACGGCCACCGGCTGCTGACCGAACTGCTGCCGTACGCCGACCGGATCCTGCACGTCCACGTCAAGGACGCCGTCATCGCCCCCGACGGCCGCCCCGCCTACTGCGAGCCGGGCACCGGCGACCTGCGGATCGCCGACTGTCTGCGCGCCCTGCTGGCCCACGGCTACCGGGGCGCGCTGTCGATCGAACCGCACATCGCCGTACGGCCGCACGAGGACCACCGCGATCCGGAGGAGCGGTGCCACGCCGCCTTCGTCAGGAGCGGGGTGGCGCTGCGGAATCTGCTGGACGCGTGCGCGCGGGTGCCGGGCGGCACCATCGCGCACACCCCGCCGGACGGGGCGGCGCTGCGGGAGCCCGTTCAGTGAGCCCGCTCAGCTCCGCCGACCGCGCCCTGCTGCTCGACCTGCTCGCGCTGCCGACGGCGGGCCCGCTCGAATGCGGCCCCGACGCGCCCGCACCCGCGCTGTGGGAGGCGCAGCGCCGTTACGCGGGGGCCGCCGCCGAACTCGGTTTCACCGTCCTGCACCACGCGGCCCCGCCGCCCGCCTGCGTCGACCGCGACGACGTACCGCTCCTGGTACGTCAAGCCGCCGCCGAGCGGCCGGAGTTCCTGGCCTGCCAGCCCAGCCTGGTGCTCGCCCTCGGCCCGGCCGGGGCACCGCGCGACCGTACGGTGATGTTCAACGTCCACCTCGACACCGTCGCGGGCCTCGAACCGGTCTCGTTCGACGGTGACCGCTTCCACGGCAGGGGCGCGACCGACGCGAAGGGCCCGGCCGTCGCGCTGCTGGCCGGGCTGCGGCGCGCTCTGCGGGAGCGGCCCGAACTCCCCCGCGACACCCGGATTCTGGTGCAGGCCGTCTCCGGCGAGGAGGGCGGCGCGCTCGGCACCTTCGGCACCCGTCCCCTCGTGGACGCCGGGCACCACGGGCGGCTCAACGTCTTCTGCGAGCCCACCGGCGGCCGGGCCCTGACCCGCAGCACCGCGGCCATGACCGCGCGGCTGAGCGTCCGCGGCCGTGACGCGATCGACGACCGGCCCGAGGCGGGGCACAACGCCACCGTCCTGCTCGGCCATCTCGCCCAGCACCTCGCCGCCGCGCTCGACCCTCGACTCGACCCGGCCGACGGGCAGGTGTGCGTGGCGGGCCTGCGCACCGGCGACCTGCACAACCGCGTCTACGGCAGCGGCGACCTGCTGCTCAACCTCTCCTACGGCTCGGCCGCCACCGGACGGCGGCTGGAACGGCTGCTGGGCGACGCCGTCGCCGAGGGGCTGGAGTCCTTCGGCGCCGCCTTCCGGCACAGCCGGCGGTTCGCCCGCACCGCGGCCGACGCGGCGGACATCCTGCGGCTGGACTGGCTCAAGCGCGGCCTGCCCGCGCTCGACGGCGACCCGTCGTGGCTCGGTCCACTGCTCGACCGCGCCGAGGTGCCGCGGTGGCCCGCCGCCGAACCCGCCTTCACCTGCGACGCGATCTGGATGTCCGGCGTGCCCGACGCCCACACCGTCGTCCTGGGCCCCGGCAGCCTCGACGCCAACCGCGCCCACGCCGCAGGCGAGTTCGCCGATCTCGCCGACCTGGACGCCTTCGCGGCCACCGTCCCGCGCCTCCTCGCCGCCTTCGACGCGGCCGTGTCGCCGGCCGGGCCCGCGCCCGCCGTACCGCTCGCGCCGTCCGCGCCGCCGTCACTTCCCGCGCCGTCCACGCCACTTGCGCCGTCCACGCCCGTCAGCAGGAGGAACGAGCCCCATGCCGTTGTCGAGCCCGCCGCAGTCGACCCTTCCGGCGCAGGCGCCGGACAGTACGGTGCGCCTCGCGTATGAGGAGTTGCTGACCTTCGTCACCGACGTCTTCGCGCGGTGCGGTCTCGCCGAGGAACGGGCGGCCACGGCGGCCGAGGCGCTGTGTTACGGCGATCTGGCCGGGATGAGTTCCCATGGCGTGACGAATCTGACCCGGCTGTATCTGCCGCTGTTCGAGGAGCGCCGCGCCGACCCGGCGGCCGAGCCGGACCGTACCGTGGATCTCGGCGCCGCGGTCCGCCTGGACGCCCGGCGCGCGCTGGGTCTGTGGGCCGCGGCCGACGCGATGGACCTGGCCGTCGGGCGCGCGGAGCGCTTCGGCGTCGGCCTGGTCAGCGTCCACAACGCCACCCATCTGGGCTGCGCCGGATACCACGCGGGCCGCGCGGCGCACCGCGGCATGGTCGGCCTGGTGGCCTCCAACTGCGGCCGTCAGCGCATCGCCCGGCCGCCGGGCGGCCGGGTCACGATGCTCGGCACGAACCCGCTCGCCGTCGCGGCCCCTGCCGGGCCGCGCCATCCGTTCGTGCTCGACATGAGCACCACCGTCGTCCCCACCGGACGCGTCCGCGCCGCCGCCCGCGCGGGCCGGGCGGTGCCCGAGGGCTGGCTGACCGACGAGGCCGGGCTTCCGGTCACCGACCCGGCGGCCTTCGACCGCGGCCAGGCGTACCTCGGCTGGCTCGGCGGCGCACCGGAGACCGGCGCGTACAAGGGCTACGGACTCGGGCTCGCGGTGGAGGTGCTGGCCGGTCTGGTCAGCGGCTCCGGCCTCGGCCCGGCCCCCGAGGCGCTGGACGGGGACGGGCGCCCTTCGGGCCGCGACGACGACATCGGCATTCTGGTCGCCGCCATCGCCCCCGCCATGCTCCGCCCGCGGGAGGACGTCGCCTCGGACGCCGACTCGCTGTTCGGCAGCCTGCTCGCCTGCCCGCCGGTCGACCCCGCCTCCCCCGTCCGCTACCCCGGCTGGACCGAGGGCGCGACGGCCGACGCCCACCGTGCGGACGGTGTGCCGGTCACCGCCGGACAGTACCGGGAACTCGGCGATGTGGCAGGGCAGTTCGGCCTGACCGCGCCCGCCCCGCTGGACGGGGGCCTTCGCCGATGACCCGGCACTCGATCGCCGTCGTCGGCCTGGGCGTCATCTCCCGCTTCTACCTGGCCGCCCTCGACGCCTCTTCGGCGGCCCGCCTCGCCGCCGTCTGCGACCGCGACCCGGCCGCACTCGCCGCCCGGGGCGGACGGGACGCGTCCGGTGCCGTGCCCGCCTACCGCGACCACCGCGAACTCCTCGCCGCCGGGCCGTCGCTCGACGGCGTGGTGATCACCGTTCCGAACGACGCCCACGCGGCGCTCTGCGCCGACTTCCTGCGCGCGGGCGTACCGGTGTGCGTGGAGAAGCCGCTGGCCCTCACCGGTGCGGAGGGCGCCGAACTGACCGCGCTCGCACAGGCGTCCGGGGTGCCGCTGTTCACCGCCTTCCACCGGCGCTACAACTCGGCGGTCAGGGCGCTGGCCGCCGGGCTGCCGCGGGACGTGCCGGTCGAGCGGGTCACGGTCCGGTACTTCGAGCGGATCGAGGAGCACATCGGGCGGGACCGCTGGTATCTGGACCCGGCCCGGTGCGGTGGCGGCTGCGTCGCCGACAACGGGCCCAACGCGTTCGACCTGGTACGGCTGTTGCTGGGCGAGGTGACCGTCGAGACCGCCCGGATCGGCTACGACGGGACGGGGCTCGACCGCAGCGCGACGATCGGGCTGCGCTCCGCTTCCGGCGCCGCGCGTGCCACGGTCGAGCTGGACTGGTCGTATCCGGGCGAGTTGAAGGACGTGACGGTCATGCTCGCCGACGGGTCCGTGCACCACGCCGACATGCTGGCCGGGCACCAGGGCTTCAAGTCCTCGCTCCGGCACGAGTACGCGGCGATCCTCGCGGACTTCACCACCCGGCTCCGCGGCCCGTACCGCGCCGACCACGGCGGTACGGCGGCCCTGGAACTGGTCGAGGCCGCGTACCGGCGTACGGAGGTGACGGCGTGCTGACCCCGCCCACGGCGCAAGAGCCCGCCACGCACGAGCCCACCGCTCAAGAGCCCGCCGCTCAAGAGCCCGCCACGCAAGAGCCCACCGCTCAAGAGCCGACCCCCGAAAGGGCTGCCGCCCCGCGCGAGGACGGGCTCAAGCGCACCGTCCGCGGCTGTCTCGTCAAGGTCCTGATCCACCGCCGCGACGACCGCGGCATGGCCCTGGAACCCCACGCGAGCCGCTGCGTGCGCGCGGGCGAGGTCCATGAGCTGGTCACCACCGACCACACCGACAGCGCCCCGGGGGCGCGGATCGACCGCGTGGGCTTCCTCGGCTTCGTCGAGCTGGACCGCGGCGGTGTCATCGACCGCGGCGACACCGTCCGTATCGGCGGACGGACCGCCGGCACGGTCCTCGGCTTTGACGCCTGCCACTTCCCCAACCACTACAACATCCTCATCCACGCCGACGCCCCGGTGACCGGCGCCGACCTGGAGCTCACCCCCGAGACACCGGTCAGCTTCGAACAGACCCCGCCCCCACACCCCTGAGAGCCACGCCCATGCCGCAGGTCAACCCCACCGCCGCCGCCCCCGACGCCCTCCAGGCGCTCACCGAGCTGACCCGGGTCTCCGCCGAGGGCCTGGCTCCCGAGGTCGCCGAATTGGTCCGCCTGCACGTCTCGCAGATGAACGGCTGCGCCCACTGCACCGCCCTGCACCACGACGCCGCCCTCGCGGCGGGCCACCCTCCGCTCAAGCTCGCCGCTCTCCCCCAGTGGCCCGACTCCCCCGACTTCACACCCGCCGAGCGCGCCGCCCTCGACCTGGCGGGGCACCTCACCCGCCCCGCCGACGGCGCCGTCCCGGCCGCCGTCCACGCCGAGGTCACCACCCTCCTCGGCCCCGAAGCCACGGCCCGCCTGATCTGGACCGTCGCGGCGACCAACGCCTGGAACCGGATCGGCATCGCCACCGCGACCCGGCCGGTTGAGGCCGAGGAGCCCCGCGCGAACTGACCGCCCGACGGGTCAGGAGGCGGTCAGACGGGTGCGCCAGCCGTGGCAGATCATGGGCATCACGACCAGGCCGTCCCGCATCTCGGCCGTCTCGCGGACCTTCGCCTCGATCAGGTCCGCGAGTTCGCGCTTCTGGCCGTCCGGCAGGGCGATGTACCTGCTGTAGGTGGCGAACATCGCGACGACCTCCTCGACGGTCAACTCGGCCGTCCAGGTGACGACATGAGCCTGCGGCGGCGCGAAGGGGACACCGTCGGGAAGCCACGGTCCGTCGGACATACGCTGGATCAGGTCGCCGATCCAGTCGTCGTTGCCCATCTCGTCGTGGACGTAGGCGTCCAGCACGTCCACCCAGGGCACCCGCCGGTCGCGGCGGGTGTAGAGGATGCCGAGCGAGCCGCCCGGGGTGAGCACCCGGGCGATCTCGGGGAGCGTGAGGGCCGGGTCCATCCAGTGCCACGCCGAGGAGACCGTGACCGCCGCGACCCGCGCGTCCGGCAGCGGAATGCGCTCGCCGAACCCGTGGAGCACCGTCGCCCGCGGGCAGACGCCGGTCAGCACCCGCCGCATGCGCGCGTCGGGTTCGACCGCCACGACGTCCTCGACCCGTTCGGCGAGCCACCGGGTCAGCAGACCGGTCCCGGCGCCCAGGTCGAGCACCGAGGGGCAGCCCGCGGGCAGCAGCCAGTCGAGCATCCGCGCCGAGGGACCCACCCGGTAGCGGTCGTATTCCCGTGCCGCGGCCCCGAAGGACATGGCGAGGCTGGACAGTTCGGGCACGGCACTCCGTAGGTCGTCGGGCGCGGCCGTCGTACGGCCGGGATCAGGGCAGGACCGGCGCGGGACCGGGCCTCGGGTACCGCGACCGCGCGGCCTCAGAGGCCGCGCAGCCCGGTGAGCACCCGCTCCAGCAGCGTGACGTCCGGCCGGCCCTCGGCGTACGTGGGCTGCTGGACGATGACGAAGCCGCTCTCGGCGAGGTCGCCCACCAGGACGCGGGTCACGCCGAGCGGGATGTTCATCAGCGCGGAGATCTCGGCCACCGATGTGAGGTTCATGCACAGCCGGCAGATCGCCTGCTGCTCGGGGAAGAACCGCACACCGCTCTCCCAGGCGAGAGCGGTCGTGCCGACCAGGGCCTCCAGCGCGAAGTCGGTCCGCGCCGTCGTCCGGCCGCGGGTGACGGCGTACGGACGGACGAACGGCGAGTTGCGCCTTCGGTCTCGGTCTCCACTCACGAACGCACATCCTTCCGGGTGTGATTCGGACGGCCCATCGCGCCGGCCCTCAGCCGGCCAGCGCGTTCTGCAGTTCCCTGCGCACGTCGGGCGTGAGGACGTCGCCGGTCCGCTCGACCAGCAACGCCATCTCGTAACCGACGACCTTCATGTCGCAGGTCGGTGAGGCCAGCACCACCAGCACGGAGCCGTCGCTGACCGACATCAGGAAGAGGAATCCGTTCTCCATGTCGACGACGGTCTGCGTGACCACCCCGGCCTCGAAGAGCAGGGCCGCGCCCTGCGTCAGACTCGCCAGGCCCGAGGCCATCGCGGCGAGTTGCTCGCCGCGGTCCCTGGGCAGGGACGCGGAGGCCAGGAGTTGAACGCCGTCCGAGGAGATCACGACCGCGTGCGCGACTCCCGGCACCTGCTTCACGAAGTTGGCGATGAGCCAGTTCAGGTTCTGTGCTTCGTTGCTCAGATCGCTCATGGGTGTAGCTGCTTCCTATGCTGCCGAGGACGTCGTCCGACGGCGCTACGGACAGGGGAAACACGGGAAACACGGAGGTCGTGGGAGCTGTGAGTCCGCTCATAGCGGACCCGATCCGCCCGGCGTCCGGCCGGGCCCCTCGCGGTCGGACCCATCCTTACCCTGTCTGACCCCTTGGTGGAAGTTCGACAGCCGATCCCTCATCAGGTTCGCCGCGCGCGGGGCGGTGGGCGCCGCGTTCGGCTGCGGCACCGGGCCGCGCGGGCGCGCCTCGGCCGAAAGGTTGTTCAGGGGCACCCGCCGGGGCAGACCCTGGGCGGTCGTGCCGCCGGTCGCCCGGCCGCCCGCGTCCTCGGGTCCCGGCCGGGCCCACGAGGGTGAGGGGTGACCGGGGTTGCCCGGCGGCTGGGCCGGCGGGCGGGGTTGCGTCTGCGGCCGGAGCTGCGCCTGGGGTTGGGGCTGCGGCAGGGGCTGCGGACGCTGGGCCGGCGGCTGGACCCGCTGGTGGGGCAGGGCCTGCGGCTGCGGCGGGACCTGCGGACGTACGTGCCCCTGTGGGGGCTGCGCCTGCTGCGGCCCCTGCTCGGCCGGCCACTGCGACCTCATCGCGTCGAAGATCGGTAACCGGTCGGACCCGTGCCCTTCCAGGCGCGCGACCGCCTCGGCCTCCTCCTCTTCCGAGGCGAACCACGAGAAGTCGCCGTCGGGGCCGCCGCCCTCCTCCTGGTCGTGGAACCACGGGAAGCCGCCGTCGGGCTGACCGGAGTGGCGGCCCGCCGGGACGTCGTCGTACGACCGGCCGCGCGAGGGCGTGCCCGCGGGCCCGTAGGGGCCGTCGAAGCGCGGGTCGCCCGCCTGTCCGGCCGCGACCCCGCCGCGCGGCAGCCCGGCGATCTCGCCGGTGTCGTACGGTCCGGGCCGCAGCGCCGACTGGTCGAAGACCTGCGGGCCGTCCACCTCCAACTCGCTCGCGGACACCAGCAAAGTCAGTGGGATCCGGATGAGCGCGTTCAGGCCCGTCCTGCCCGTACTCGTCAGCCGCACCTGAATGCCGTACTTGGCCGCCAGCCGGCCGACCACGAACAGGCCCATGCGGCGGGAGATCGCGACATCGAGGACCGGGGGCTCGGCGAGCCGCCGGTTGATCCGCTCCAGCTCCTCGGGCCGGATGCCGATGCCCGCGTCCGCGATGTCCAGGACCACATCGCCCGCGGTGAGCATCTTGGCGCCCACCAGCACCTGGGTCTCGGGGCCGGAGAACGTCGTGGCGTTCTCGATGATCTCGGCCATCAGGTGGACGACGTCGGTGGCGGCATGTCCGACCACCGCCACGTCGGGCAGTTCGTAGAGCACCACGCGCTCGTACTGCTCGACCTCGGCGGTCGCGGCGCGGACCAGGTCGAACAGCGACACCGGCTGGTCCCAGCGGCGGCTCTGCTCCTCGCCCGCGAGCACCAGCAGGTTCTCGTTGTTGCGGCGCATGCGGGTGGCGAGGTGGTCGAGCTGGAACAGGGCGGTGAGCTGACCGGGGTCCTGCTCGCTGTTCTCCAGGTCGTCGATGAGCTGGAGTTGGCGCAACACCAGGCTCTCACTGCGCCGCGAGAGGTTGGTGAAGATCGCGTTGACGTTGGAGCGCATCCGCGCCTGCTCGGTGGCGAGCCGGACCGCCTCGAAGTGCACGCGGTCGAAGGCGCGCGCGACTTGGCCGACCTCGTCCTGCGACTGCACCTCGATCGGCTCGACCCGTACCGGCTGGTCCGTCTCCGAGGGGTTCACGTCACGCAGTCGGCGGACCGCGCCCGGCAGCCGGTTGTCGGCCACGTCCAGTGCGGACACCCGCAGTTGGCGCAGCGGCCGGACCACGGACCTGGCCAGGATCAGCGCGCCGAGGAAGGACAGCGCGACCACGGCGACGATGATGGCGATGTTCTGGTAGAGCTGGGTGCGCACGGCCGACAGCAGGTGCGAGGACCTGTCGTTGAGGTCCGCCACGGTCTGCCGTTCGACGATGCGTACGGCGTCGAGCTTGTCGGTGATCTGCTTGAACGCGGTGGCCTTGGTGATGCCGAGGCTGTCGAGCGGGATGTCCTCCTGCGCGGCGGTGGCGACCACCTGGATGGTGCCGTCGGCCGCGCCGACTTTGTCGCCGCTGACCGTCGACTGGTACAGGTTGAGCAGCGAGGTCGACGCGTTGTTCGTGAAGGTGCCGTTGGCGGTCTCGAAGTGCGCCTGCTCGATGTTCTCCTTGAGCTCCAGCGTGAAGCCGCGGTCGAGCGCGTCGACGATGAAGCCGCGTTCGCTCGACGTCTGCTGCTCGATCTGCTCGATCGAGGCGAGCGTGGTGACCAGGCTGCCGAGCGTGTGGTCGGAGCCGACCGCGGCGAGCTGCTGGCCGAAGTCCAGCAGATTGCCGATGATCGTGCTGTAGGCGCTGAAGGTCGGCGTGTTGGCGCCGTGGGCGAGGCCCTTGGTCGAGGCGCGCAGCGGGGTCAGGTCACCGAGCCGGGCCTCGGCGCGCACGCCGATCAGGCGTACGGCGGCGGGCAGCGCGTCGACGCTGCTCCGGTGTTTGTCCAGGCTCTGGCCGAACGCCTTCACCTGCGCGTTGGTGGCCTGTTGCGCCGCCGCGAGCTTGTCGTCCTTGGCGGTACCCGACCCGGTGAGCGCCAACTGGGTGAGGTCGCGTTCGTCGTCGAGCGCGCTGACCAGCGTGGACACCTGCTGGGCGAGTTGCGCCTGCCCTTGGATATGGGCCGCGCTCTGGAGGTTGCCGACCGCGGAGAACACGCGCACGCCCGCCAGCGGAATGATCGCGATCAGCGGGACGAGCACGAGGAGCAGCATGCGATTGCGCAGCCGCCAGTCACCGAGCTTGCGTTTGGTCCAGAGCCTGGAGCCGAGCCCGGTGAGGGGGGAGATCCATTTCGGTGCGGGCGCGCGACCCCGTCTCCGCGCGCTCGTCATGCCGTCGCCGCATCGTGCTGTGTCAAGCGGTCCCCGCATGTCAACGGATTGCCGGCTCCGTGAGACCGCTGGTCTTCCATTCACTAACCCTTAACCCTCATAACGCCGCCGCATGGCGCGGCGACGCTTGATTATCCGGTTCACCGCGATGGGACGTTCGACTCCGACCGCATACCACTGCATACCAGGTCGGAGACTCTTTGTGTCTGTTCACTTCGACGCCCTCTGCGGGGACTTTATTGCAGCACACGCGTGCCCGCAGGAGCAAAGGGTCGCGCTACTGACTTAACGCGGCCTCACCGCCGCCCACTCCCCCAGTCCAGTGGTCGGATCGGTTGAAATCGGACCCACCGAAAGCGGCGGCGATACCAGGTGTCCGACGGCGTGATAGGTGCACAGGAGTGCATATATTTCCTGCTGCACGAGTTCAGGGCTTTTCGACCGTAATAGCACCCGTGGCCCGGTGATCTGCTCGACGAAGTGAGCGACCCCGTCACCGCTCGCGACGGCCGCCCGTTCGTAGCGGGCCCTGATCTCGTCGGCCGGTACCGTGCTGTCGAGTACCGAGGTGACCAGCAGCGGAGCACCCAGGACCGGTCCCGCCGCGGCGGCTCGCGCGACCGTGCGGTCGCCGCACGGCACCACCCGGACCGCGGTCCCCGGCCCCGGACCTTCGCCGGGACCCGCGTCCGTCGCCAGTTCCGACAGGTAGGAGCCGTCGGGGAGTTCGCGCATCACCGGCAGTGAGTACGGGGCGGGGCCGAGGCCGCCGGAGCGCCAGATCTGGTCGGCGCCGGTCTCGGCCAGTGCCGACCACAGCGCGACCGGGATCAGTTCCTCGTCGCCGACCACCAGCGCCCGCTTGTCGAGCAGGTCTTCGGGCCACTGCCCGAGCAGGCCCTCGGCGCCCTCCTCGGCCCGGGGCGTGATGGCCGCGACCGCCGAGACGCGCAGCCGGCAGTCGGTGAGCGAGGACACCCACACGTCGAGCGACCGGTGCTTGTCCAACCGCGGCGCCGTTTTGGTGTCGGGGGCGCCGTAACCGGCCCTGTTCGCGGGGGTGTCCGGCACTTCCATCGCGACGCTCTCGTAGACGAAGACCCGCTCGCCGTCCAGCCGGGTCCCGTGGCCCGCGGCGTCGGCGAGGTGGCCGCAGAGCGCCTTGAGGGGTTCGACGCCGAGCCGCATGCGGGCCCGGGCGATGGCGGCCGCGCTGGCCACGTCGCCCGACCCGCCGACACCGGCGCCAGGGAACATCTCGGGCAGACCGCCGGTGAGCTTGGCGAGCACCTCCTCATAAGAGGAGGCCCCGAAGAGCCACATCGCCAGAACGAAATACATCATGAGCTGTGCGGGCAGGAGACGCCTGCGGCGCTCTCGGCGCTCGGTTTTGTCCACGAGCCGGTCCATCACATCCGGCCGGAAAGTCTCCACGAGCATGCGCAGTGCGAGCCGGTCGGGAAGATGCGTTTCAGGCGATATGTCGAGATGGCGAAACGTCATTCGCCAGAAGCTACCCCTGGAGAACCCTCCGCGTCTAACCCACTATGAATAGTCGGGAGAAAGAGGCACTAGACCGAATTTCTCCGGACAACGACGTCGACGGAGAGTGAGGTCAGCGGCCTCCGGACGCTTAAGTCAATGCACCCTTGTTCGACGAGGTTGGTGTCTGCCCGTTGGTTCTGGCAGCCTCACTCGCGTGGCAAGCGAATCCCAGCACGGGCACAGCAATGGTCTAGTCAAATCGCCGCAACCGACGACATCGCCTATCGCGATGCGCGACGTGTGCAAGTCCTTCAGTACCCCGCAGGGCGGAAATCATGACGTCCTGCGCAACATCGATTTCACCGTCAGGCCCGGAGAGTTCACCGCGGTCGTGGGTCCCACCGGATGCGGGAAATCGACGACTCTCTCGTTGATCTCCGGCATGGAACGGCCGGACAGCGGTGAGGTGCTCGTCGACGGGCGTCCGGTGGAGGGCATTGGCAAGGACGTCGGGTTCGTCTTCCAGACGGACGCGGTGTTCCCCTGGAAGACCGTCATCGGCAACGTCGCGGCGGGCCCGCGCTTCCGGGGCGCGTCCCGCAAGGAGGCGCACGCCGCCGCGGCCGAGTGGATCCGCCGGGTGGGCCTCGCGGGATTCGAGCGGTACCACCCGCACCAGCTCTCCGGCGGAATGCGCAAGAGGGTGGCGCTCGCGCAGACGATGATCAACGAGCCGCGGGTGCTGCTGATGGACGAGCCCTTCTCCGGGCTCGATGTGCAGACCCGCCAGATCATGTCCGACGAACTGCTCTCGCTCTGGGACCTGACCAGGCCCTCGGTCGTGTTCGTCACGCACGACCTGGAGGAGGCGATCTCGCTCGCCGACAAGGTCGTGGTGCTGACGGCGGGACCGGCCACCGTGAAGGAGGAGTTCGAGATCGATCTCCCCCGGCCG
The DNA here is from genome assembly GCF_042957025.1 of Streptomyces sp. NPDC008139. NCBI lineage: Bacteria > Bacillati > Actinomycetota > Actinomycetes > Kitasatosporales > Streptomycetaceae > Streptomyces > Streptomyces sp. NPDC008139. Next base: position 8,627 of record NZ_JBIBHM010000024.1, on the reverse strand, counting down.
CGCAATCCCCGCGAGATCCGGCACACTCCCGAATTCGTCAAGCTCCACGAACGGGTCTGGCAGGCGCTGCGGGACGAGGTGCAGCTCGCGTACTCCCGCACGGCCGCGCGGCCCGAGACCGCGTCGGCCGAGACCGTGACGCCCGAATCGGCGGCCTGAACCATCCGTACGGAAGAGGCATGAGCCTATGAAGACCGACACCGCGACCGGGTCGGCGACCGGTGAGATCCTCGTGCGACCCGACCCGCCGAAGAGTGACGCCGGAGCGGCCCGCGCCGCGCTGGCCAGGCGACAACGGGCCAGGCGCCGCGTGTGGGTCAACGTTGTCAGGGCCGCCGTCCTCGCCGCGTTCATCGGCCTGTGGCAGGTGCTCGCCTCGACGGAGGTCGTCGACCCGTTCTATTCCGGCAAGCCGTCGGGCATCTGCTCGAAGCTGTGGGACTGGGTGCGCGACGGTACGTCGCAGGGACCGCTGTGGGACCAGGTGTGGGTGACGTTGCAGGAGACCCTGATGGGCTTCGGCATCGGGGTCACCCTGGGGGTCGTCCTCGGCATCGTGCTGGGCCGGCTGCGCTTCCTGGCCGAGGTCTTCGCCCCCTACATCAAGACCCTGAACTCGATCCCGCGCATCCTGTTGGGCTCGGTGTTCGCGATCTGGTTCGGTCTCGGCATCAGCTCCAAGGTCATGCTGGCCGCCGTACTGGTCTTCTTCGGCGTGTTCTTCAACGCCTTCCAGGGCGCCCGCGAGGTGGACCGCGATCTCCTCGCCAACGCCCGCATCCTCGGCGCGAGCAACACCCGGGTGACCTTGCACGTGGTCGTCCCGTCCGCGCTGAGCTGGATCACCACCAGCCTGCACGTGGCCTTCGGTTTCGCCATCACCGGCGCGATCGTGGGCGAACTGCTCGGGGCGCAGCAGGGCCTCGGGCTGCTCATCTTCCAGGCGCAGGCCAACTTCGATCCCAACGGGGTCTACGCGGGACTCGTCATCACCGCCGCGTTCGCGCTGGCGGCCGAGGGACTGATCTCGCTGCTGGAGCGGTGGCTGCTGAGCTGGCAGCCGCGTCCGCAGAAGTCCGGAGCGCAGGCGTGACCGCCGTGACCGGGACCGCCTCCGGAGCTCCCGCCATCCCCGCCCCTTCCGCCATCCCCCCGACGGTCAACCGCCCCGCGGCGACTCGCGGCCCGCGGCACGACCCGAGACGGCGCACGACCCACCCGCTTCCGAGGAGAAGACAACGCACATGTGGCACAAGAAGATCGTTCTCGCAGCCGCGACGGTAGTCCTGGCGACAGGCGTGACGGCCTGCTCGGACAGCAAGTCCGACAAGACCACCGACGCGGCGAGCGCGGGGTCGCTGCAGACGGTGACGATCGCCCTGTCGAACCAGGCGAACCAGAGTTACCTCCCGCTGATCCTGGCGCAGCGGATGGGCTACTTCACGAAGCAGGGTCTGAACGTGAAGATCGCCAACCTCCAGGGCACGCCGCAGGTCTCCGACGCGCTGCTCAAGGGTGACGCCCAGGGCATGATCGGCTTCTACGACTCGAACCTCAAGCTCCAGCTCAAGGGCAAGAAAACCCAGGCGGTCGTCCAACTCCTCCAGGCGCCCGGCATGGTCGAGATGGCCCGTACGAACGCGCCGTCGATCAAGTCGCCCGCGGACCTCAAGGGCAAGAACGTCGGCGTCACCTCGCTCGGTTCCGCCAGTTCCACCATCGCCTCGTACCTCGCGATCCACAACAACATCGCGGTGGCCGACACCCACCTGGTGGCGGTGGCGGCCGGTGCCACCTTCGTGGCGGCCTTCGAGCACAACCGGATCGACGCGGGTGTCACCACCGAGCCGACCATTTCGACGCTGCTCAAGAAGCAGCTCGGGACGATCATCGCGGACATGCGCACCGCGGCGGGCACCAAGGCAGCGCTCGGCGGCCCGTACCCCGGCACCGCGCTGACCGTCCAGACGGCGTGGGCCAACAGCCACAAGGACACCGTCCAGAAGATGGTCAACGCCGTCTACCAGACGCTCCAGTGGATGGAGTCCCACTCGGCCGCGGAGATCACCGAGCAGGTCCCGGCCGACTTCTACGCCGGCAGTGGCAAGGACCAGTACGTCCAGGCGCTGGCCAACGAGATGGGCATGTACAACCCGACCGGCCAGATGCCGGCCGACGCCCCGCAGACGGTGCTCCGCGTCCTGACCGCGGTCGACCCGAGCGTGAAGGGCAAGACGATCGACCTGTCCAAGACGTACACCGACGAGTACGTCCAGAAGGCGGCCCAGGACCACTCCGCGTCCTGACCCCCACTCCCCCACAGGGCCCCTGCCCGGCGCGCCCCCGCCGCCCAGGGGCCCTGTGCCATTCCCCGCAGTGACCCCCGCCCGGTCAGCGCTCGCGGCCGCGCGCCTTCAGCGGACCCGGCGGGAGGTCGGGGGCGGACAGCCGCTCGCCGTCGTAGCCGTGGACGTCGCCGAAGCGGGTCGCGGACTGCCAGGCGGTGCGGGCGTCGGTGATCTCCTCGCTGGTGCGGGCGACGAAGTTCCACCACATACCACGTGATCCGGGACTCCGCCCAGGTCAGGGTCTGGGTTGACGATCTGCGGTCAGCAAATCGTCAGCATCGGTCCAGGAGGTGGCGCGGTTATGGTCGCCAGCACGACGTCCAAGAAGCTTGTCCGTGGCATGGGTTCATTCTTCAAGGAGTGCGAGCACAGTCCTTCGAAGTGGTCCAAGTGCGCGCACGAGTACGGTCTCGACGCCGGGCATCGTGGCCCGCCAGAGCCGCTGATCGCCAAGGTCGCAGAACCGGACTGAAGTTGTAGCCAAGGATCCTGAAGAGGCCGAACACCATGTCGGAGTACGAGGCGTTGTCGGTCGTCACCATCTCCGGCTTCACCCCGCCGTCCAGTGCGGCGGACGCCTCACGGCAGCCGGTGCGCGAACTGCTTCGGTGTCAGGTGGTAGCGCTTCTTGAACGCGCGGATGAAGTGGCTGCTGTCGGTGAAGTGCCAGCGTGTCGCGGCCTCGGAGACGCTGAGCCGCGATCCGGGCTCGGCGAGCGCCGCGGCGGCTTCCTCAAGGCGCCGCCGGCGGACGTAGGCGCTGAACGGTTCCTCCAAGTCGGCGAAGGCCCGTTGCAGGGTGCGGACCGAGACGTGCAGGTGCGCGGCGACCGAGGCCAGCGACAGTTCGGCGTCCGTGAGCCGGGCATCGGCCAGGTCCCTGGCCGCCTGCGCCAGCGCCGGGGTGAAGGCGGGCTCGCGGTCGTCGAACCGGTCGAGGACCAGGCCCCTGGCCAGTTCGAGAAGAGCGTCGCGGGACGCGTGCGCGCCCGCCGGCCCGAGGTCGCCCAGGACCCGCTGCACCGTGCTGGTGTGTGCCATGAGGATCTGCGCCGCCGGCGAGGTGGCCCGGCCGGTGCGCGGTTTTCCGGCGACCAGGGATCGCAGGGCGTCGCCGGGGAAGATGAAGATGCGGGTGCCGATCACGGGCGTGGTGTGGAAGTGGTTCTCCGTCACGCAGTGGTGCATGAAGTAGGTGCCGGCGGTGACATGCGCGTCACCGGCCCGATCGTGCGGGTCATGCAGGCTCACCGCGCCGCGCAGCCCGACGTACAACCTGACCTGGTCGTGCTCGTCCGTGCCAACCGCCTGCGTTCTCACCGGTGAGGACGCCCAGAGCTCGTTGACAGCGGTGTCCTGGATGGCCACCGAGCGCATCGTCCCCTGGAAGCCGTCGACCGTGGAGGCACTGAACTCCGGCAGGGGATACAGGTCTCCCATGCGGTCGTTCCAGGTGTCGATGAACGGCGCCCACGTGTCACGACCGGTGCCGGTGGTGTCGGCGTCGACATCGAACGTGCCCATCCTGGTGCCCGGCCCCCGAAAGCGCGGCCAGTTCGTCATGTCGCCTCCACCCCGATCATCTCCGCCCCCGACGCCCCCGACGCCCCCGACGAGGATGTCGCCGCAATCCCATCCGATGGCACGAAAATACACGCTTCCCTCGCACGGCAATTCCTACGCTGGGCTGTGCTCCCACCCCGGTGGGGGCATCCACCGTCCGCCGGCCGAACCTGCGTCGGGTCGGACACCGTGCCCCGCTTCACGTGCGGAATCCCGCTTGCGGAACGGGGCCACCGCAACCTCTCGGCCGAAAGCAGAAGAACCATGAAGGCAGTGCGTTTCCACCAGTACGGCGAGCCGGACGTCCTGCGGTACGAGGACGTCGAGCAGCCGGTTCCCGGCCCCGGGCTGGTGCGGGTCCGCGTGGCGGCGACGTCGTTCAACCCGGTCGACGCGAACATCCGCGCCGGCTTCATGCAGGGGCCGATCCCCGTGGCGCTGCCGCACACGCCCGGCATCGACGTCGCTGGCACGGTCGACGCGCTCGGCGAGGCGGTGACCGGCGTCCAGGTGGGTGACCCGGTCATCGGCTTCCTGCCGATGGCGGGGCCCGGTGCCGCCGCGGAGTACGTCCTGGCACGGGCCGAGGTCCTGGTTCCGGCGCCCAGGAGCGTCGATCTGCCGGACGCGGCCGCGCTGCCGCTGGTCGGACTGACCGCGTGGCAGGCGCTGTTCGAGCACGCCGGGCTGACCACCGGGCAGCGTGTGCTCATCAACGGTGCGGGCGGAGCGGTCGGGGGTTACGCCGTGCAACTGGCCGCGCAGGCGGGCGCCTACGTGATCGCCACGGCCGGTCCGGGCAGCAGCAAGCGCGTCACGGAGGCGGGCGCGGACGAGGTCGTTGACCACACCGCAGCCGACGTCGTCGCGACGGTGGGCGACCCGGTCGACGTCGTGCTCAACCTCGCCCCCGTCGAACCGGAACAGCTCACCGCCTTCCTCGGCCTGATCCGCCCCGGCGGTGTGCTGGTGAACACCACTGTGTGGATGCCCGCGCCCTCCGACACCGAGCGCGGCGTACGAGGCGTCGACCTGTTCGTCCGCAGCGACGCCGGGCAACTGTCGCACCTGGTGGAGCTGATCGACCGGGGCGAACTACGCGTCGACGTCGCCCGGCGGCTGCCGCTGGCCGAGTTGCCGGCCCTGCACGCCGCCGCCGCGGCGGGCACGCTGCCCGGTGGCAAAGTGGTCGTCGTCGCACCCGGCGCCTGACCGCCGCCCCACCGGCCCTCGAAGGAGACGACCGCGATGATCCCCGACGACGACCCGTCCCGCTCGCTGACCGTGGCGGACCCCGATGCCCCCGGCACCACGTACGTCTCACTGGTGGGCAACACCTACGCCATGCTGGTCACCGGCGAGCAGACGGACGGCCGTTACTGCCTGATCGACATGCGCGTTCCCGACGGGGGCGGCCCGCCCCCGCACCGGCACGACTTCGAGGAGATGTTCACGGTCCTGGAGGGCAGGATCGAGTTCACCTTCCGCGGCGAGAAGCACACCGTGGGGGCCGGGTCCACGGTCAACATCCCGGCCAACGCACCGCACAACTTCCGCAACGTCTCGGGAGCGCCGGCCCGGATGCTGTGCATGTGCACCCCCGCCGGCCAGGACGAGTACTTCCTGCGCATCGGCGATATCGTCGCGGGCAAGGACGCGCCGCCGCCGCAACTGTCGCAGGACGAACTCGCGGAGCGCCGCCGCCGCGCGGCCCAACTGGCCTCGGCCTACCGGAGCGAGTTCCTGTAGCCAGGGGCCCGGCCGGCGAAGACGGTGCGGGTGGGTACCCTCCCCGGCGCGTGCCGGGTCACGACAGCGGCGTGCCTGGTGGCCACGGTCATCGACCTCACCGGCGCACGTCCGCGCGCTGTCCGTCGCGATCGAAAACCATGATCAACTCGGCTGGGCCGTCCGGGGCGTGATCGCGTACGGGACCATCGTCGCGAACTCCGCCGCCTCTCCTGTACCGACGTCGATCTGCCGCTCGCCCAGCCACAGCCGCACGGATCGCCCGGGAGTTCAAGGTCCCGCCGCTGCGGAAGCCGACAGTGCGCTCGATCCGCGCCTGACCCGGACGGACCAACCTGCGGCTGGATCTGCGGAGACGGCCCTGCTTCCCCAGTCGTAGAGAAGGGGGCGAGGGCAGTCATGGGACTCGGCCTGGCGGCCCGTCGATCGCCGCCTCCACGCGCGCCCGGTAGCCGAGGGCGCGGGCTTCCGCATCGAGTGCCTGTTTTCGATCCTGAGCGGCGCGTTTGCGCCGTGCAGAACTCGAACAGAGCGGTGGTGGGGAAGGCTGCGGCTTCACGGGTCACGGCGGCCTTCCCGGTGGGGCACCGGCAGGCGGCCGGCAGGCGGTCCCCGGAATCGGGCGGCGGCCGTCCACACGGCCTCGGCCGCACCCTCCGGGCGTGACGACTGGTCACGGTGACAGCGCGCGGCCCACTTCCGATCGCCCTGCACGGGTCACAGGCAATGTCGATCCCTCATGGGAGGGACAGCGCTTTCGGCCGAAGCCTCCCGGCCTCGCGCGTCCTCCGCCGTTACCTGCCAAGGCATATGTGATCAAAACAGCGATTTGAAGACTTTTTCTATATTGATAAGACTATTGGGCCGTTTGGCCGTCTCGTCCGCCGCCAAGGATGCAGGCACCCACTGGTGCGAAAGAAGGCGAGTTCGGCATGACGGATTGGGTGAAGGTCGCGGGCGCTCTCACGGCGATCTCGGCGGGGTCCAGGACCACGGTGTGGGGTGTGAACGCGGCGAGCGCGATCTACCGGTACACCAACTACGACGCCAGCCCCTGGATCAACATCCCCGGCGGTCTCAGCGACATCGGCGCGGCCTCCGACGGTACGACGTGGGGGGTCAACGGCGGCAACCAGATCTACCGGTACGTCGGGGACAGCGACGGCGCGAACCCGTGGAAGGGCATCGACGGAAGTCTGGTGCGCATCGACGCGGGTTCGCGGACGAATGTGTGGGGGGTGGACTCCGCGGGTGCCATCTACCGGTACACCAACCACGACGCCAACCCGTGGATCAAGATCCCCGGGGCGCTGAGCGACATCGGCGCGGGCGCCGACGTGAGGGGCCCCGAAGTTTCCGGACAGGCACCCAATAGGGTTGTCCTGAACAAGGAAACGAGGAAGAAGTGGCGCCACCCAGTAAGTACTCGCCGGAGTTCCGCGAGGAAGCCGTCCAGATCGCGTTGAGGTCAAGCAAGACGATCTCCGAAGTCGCCCGGGAGCTTGAGCTGAACCCGGAGACGCTACGCGGCTGGGTGAAGAAGTACCAGAAGCAGCAGGAACCGGCCCCCGACGCGGAACTGACAGTTAACGAGCGAGCGCGCCTGAAGGAACTCGAACGACGCAACCGCGAGCTGGAGATGGAAGTTACCTTCCTGAAAAAAGCCGCCTTAGATTCAACCGGTCAAGGCAACACTCTCGGCTGGTGTGCGGAATTGTAGGCACTTGCGCGGACGGTTGTTGAGCTTCGTCGCGATGGCGTCAAGGTCGTCCTGGCTGAAGGCCGACAGGTTCGTACCTTTGGGCAGGTACTGCCGGAGCAGCTTGTTGGTGTTCTCGTTGGTGCCGCGTTGCCAGGGGCTGCGCGGGGCTGCGAAGAACACGTCGACACCGGTGTCGGCGGTGAACCGCTTGTGGGCAGCCAGTTCCATGCCGCGATCCCACGTCAGCGTGCCGCGTAGGCGGGGGTCCATCCGTGCGTAGGTCTCAGCGAGCGCGGGAACGACCACGGTGGTGTGACGGCTGGCGAGTTTGACGACCGTGACGAACCGTGACTTCCGGTCGACCAGCGTAGCGACCTGGCTGTTGTTCGAGCCGATCACCAGATCGCCTTCCAAGTGCCCGAACTCGCTTCGGTCGTCTGCCGCTTCGGGCCGCTCCTCGATCGGCCGGGCATCGGTGATCTGCGAGCGCCACTGTCCCTTCACTGTATGGCGCTTGTTCTTGCGGATCGGGCGGCCAGTTCGAAGGCGTTTGCACAGCTCACGCGGGACCACCTTCCAGCGGGTGGTGTAGACCGACCGATAGATCGTCTCGTGGCTGATCCGCATCCCAGCGTCGTCACTGTGATGGAGGCGCAGGTGCCCGGTGATCTGTTCCGGCGACCACTCCTCCTTCAGCAGGGTCAGGACCGCCTGCCTCAACTCGGGTCTGCGAGCGAGTAGGCACTGCTTCGGGCGCCGGGCGCGGTCAAGCGAACGTTCCTGTGCAGCTATCGCCCGGTAGACGTCGCGTCCACCGTTCTTGTTCACTTCACGGCTGATCGTCGACACTGCGCGTCCCAGGAGGCCGGCGATGGCCTGGTAGGACTCGCCGGCGCACAGTCCGCGCGAGATCTCCTCCCGCTCGCCCACGGTCAGGCTTCCAGGCCGCGCCTTGCGAGGCGCTGGAGCGATTCCTCCATGGTGCTTGAGGACGGTGAACACCGAGCCGGGCGGCTTGCCGATCTGCCTTGAGATGACGCTGATCGACTCCCCAGCCCTCCACCGCCGCCACAGGTCGGCCTTCATCTCGTCCGACATCCCCGGCCGACCCATCCTCGCCACGTATACCGTCCTCAACCAGCACTGTTGCTCTGACCGGTTGAATCTAAGGCAGCGTACTTCGCGAAGGATCCCCGGTAGCAAGCAAGTACGAGTTCATCGACGAGATGCGGCTCGGCACCGAGAAGTACGCATACAGCGTCGAG
>NZ_JBIBHM010000023.1:0-63590 GCF_042957025.1 Streptomyces sp. NPDC008139 | reverse complement strand
GCAAATCCCGTCAGGACCGCCGTACCGTCTGCCACCAGGCCCGCACCTTAGGTGCGGGCCTTCTCGCTGCCCCCGCAGACCGCGCCCGCGGCGCCAGCCGCACATCAGACACAGCAAATCCCGTCAGGACCGCCGTACCGTCTGCCACCAGGCCCGCACCTTAGGTGCGGGCCTTCTCGCTGCCCCCGCAGACCGCGCCCGCGGCGCCCGCGCGGAGAGCGCTCTCGGCCTACTCCCCCCACGGCGCGGGGAGTTCATTAGCGTACGGGGATCAAGATCCACAAGAGCCCGGCGTGTGACGGGAGTCACGGAAACCCGTTTCGGGAGTGGGGAACTCGACGCCCTCCGGAAGGCTCTCGATTTAATATGTGCAATTGCACCTCCCTGGGGACGACTCCGGCGCTAGCACGCAACCACCCCCAGGACCCCACAGGCCACGCCCCCGGCGCGCACGGAACGCCCACAAACCGCCCGCGCGGCCCCACATGACCCTGCGGCGCCCCGACGCCGCCCCGGGCCGCCGCAGGCACGAAAAAGACCGCATCGGACCCGGCGGAGTCCGATGCGGTCTTGGTGAAGCTGGGTGGAGCTGGTAGAGCTCGTAGCTCCCTCCGGCGTCCCTGATGGGGGCAGGTGGCCTTCGGGCCGGGCGACGTATGGGGTGGGGGCCCCGTTAGCCGCCCAAAAGGGCTGTCAGGCCTCGCTGCGCTGCTGCGGAATGCCCGCCAACAGCGCGCGGACCTCCGCCTCGCGGTAGCGGCGGTGCCCGCCGAGCGTGCGGATGGATGTGAGCTTGCCGGCCTTTGCCCAGCGCGTGACCGTCTTCGGGTCGACGCGGAACATGGTGGCGACCTCAGCAGGGGTTAGCAACGGCTCGGCATCAGGGGTGCGAGCGGTCATGAGCGGCCTCCTCGAGAGAACCGAACCAACGCGGTTCTTTCCTCTAAATTCTGCACCTTGACCCACGTTGCCCGAAATGGCAGACGTGGGCCGAGTCGGTAATAGGACGAACGGCTTGTCCTCGGCACTACAACTACACCATCCGTCCAGCCTCGTCGGCCAAACCGATGGAATTGCCCTCTCAGGTGTTCAAGCTCGGCGGAAGCCGATGGACCGTGTCATAGCGGACAGTCACACCAACGTGACGATCAGTCACAACCTGATCATCTGCCCCATCCCCACCTTCGAAACGAGTCCGAGGAGGACCCGATGTCCCATTTTGACACGAGACATGGCGATGCAGGCAAGAGTCCGCTTACGTGCTCTCCGTCACGCTTGGGCCATTACCGCCGCTCTCGATGCCAAAAGGCAAGCTGAGAGGCGGAAGAGACACAACGAGACAACAGAGGACCCGCGAACCCTGCGCCGAAGGTCACATCGGCCCATGCGTCGAACGCGGAGTCGATGCCGGGGCCAGAGCTTCGGCGCACATTCCGCCGGAGCCCGACCGTGACCCGCGTCACGCCCCGCCTGCCCTCAGCTGGAGAACTGAAGCTCCCTGACCGCCCGCCACCGGTCGGTCAGCCGCTCGTACGCCACCCCGGCCGCCGCCGAGTCCCCGGCCCGCAGCGCGGCGAGCCCCTCGGCCACATCGGCCGCCGAGCGGTCCTCCGCGAGCGTGTCCTGACCCATCACGTGCACCAGGCCGCCGTAGTCCAGCTCGACCAGCGAGCGCGGATGGAACTCCTCCAGCCAGCGCCCCACATCGATCAGCCCGTCGATCAACGGGCCCTCGTCCAGGGCGTCCTTGAGCACCCGCAGCGCCCGCGCGACCCGCCGCCTGGCCTGGACCATGGGCGTGCGGTACCGCAGCAGCGGCTCCTTCGACTCCCCCGCGCCCGACGGCTCGTACTCCCGCTCGTCGTCCCCGACGAGGGCGAACCAGCGCACCGGCACGTGCCAGGTGGCCGAGCGGATCCACGGCCGGGCGTCCGGATTCCGCTCCCGCCAGCTCTCGTGGTCGGCGGCGGCCTGACGGCGTACGACCGGCGGCAGCATCGCGTCCAGCACCGGCTCGGGCAGCAGCTCCCCCACGTTCTCCAGGGCGAGCCAGCCGCGCAGCCGGGTGCGCCAGGGGCAGATGTGGGTGACGCCGGAGACCACGGCCACGAAGGCGTCCCCGCTCTCGTGCACCGGGACGGCCACCGGGGGCACCGGCAGGAGGTCGGCCAGGGACTGCCGTAGCTCGTCCTGAGCGGTACGCGTCAGCCCGGCCGACGCATACCGGTACCAGTGGGTGCGTTCGGGCTCTGGAAAGGCCGCCAGGGGCTCGTAGACCCGCAAATAGGCCGCGTACGGGACCAGTACCGGTGAACCGCCCACACCCGCTCCCTCGCCACGGCCTTGATGCTCCGATCGTCCCACGCGACCCCCCGCCCCGGAGGTGATCCCGGCCACTGTGAAAAACCGTCGCGGGATCACCGGAAACCAACACATGAACGCGGTCCCATGATCGCCCGCCCAGGGCCTACCCTTCTGCATATCCGGCCTCCCGCCACCCGCACGGGGAGTCGGAGGCCAGCAAGGCCAACCGGGTTCGCCCGGAAAAACTGGACTATGGGAGTCACCACCGTGACCGACGTACGACAGACCGACCACTCCTCGTCAGTCGAGTCGACCGGCTCCACCGCGTCGACCGTCCTCGCCAAACTGTTCCGATCGGAACAGGGCGGGCACGAGCAGGTCGTCCTGTGCCAGGACCGCGCATCCGGCCTCAAGGCCGTCATCGCGCTCCACTCGACCGCCCTGGGCCCGGCCCTCGGCGGCACCCGCTTCCACGCCTACGCCTCCGACGAGGAGGCCGTCGAGGACGCGCTCAACCTCTCCCGCGGCATGTCGTACAAGAACGCGCTCGCCGGGCTCGACCACGGCGGCGGCAAGGCCGTCGTCATCGGCGACCCCGACACGCTCAAGACCGAGGAACTGCTGCTCGCCTACGGCCGGTTCGTGGCCTCGCTCGGCGGCCGGTACGTCACCGCGTGCGACGTCGGCACGTATGTCGCGGACATGGACGTCGTGGCCCGCGAGAACCGCTGGACGACCGGCCGCTCGCCGGAGAACGGCGGCGCCGGCGACTCCTCCGTGCTCACCGCCTTCGGTGTCTTCCAGGGCATGCGCGCCGCCGCGAAGACCCAGTGGGGCGAGCCGACGCTGCGCGGTCGCCGGGTCGGCGTGGCCGGCGTCGGCAAGGTCGGCCACCACCTGGTGGAGCACCTGCTGGAGGACGGCGCCGAGGTCGTGATCACCGATGTCCGCGCGGACGCCGTCGACCGGATCGTCGCCCGTCACCCGCGGGTCACCTCGGTGAGCGACGCGCAGGTGCTGGTCCGCACCCCGCTCGACGTGTACGCGCCCTGCGCGCTCGGCGGCGCCCTGGACGACGCGACGGTCGCCGCGCTGACCGCCACGGTGGTCTGCGGCGCGGCCAACAACCAGCTCGCCCACCCCGGCGTCGAGAAGGACCTCGCCGACCGCGGGATTCTCTACGCGCCGGACTACGTGGTGAACGCCGGTGGCGTGATCCAAGTCGCGGACGAGCTGCACGGTTTTGATTTTGACCGCGCGAAGACCAAGGCCACGAAGATCTACGACACGACTCTGGCCATTTTCGACCGGGCCAGGACCGACGGCGTCCCCCCGGCCGTGGCCGCGGACAGGCTCGCGGAACAGCGGATCGCGGACCGTACACCGTCAGTGGAATGGCTGCGTCCGGAGGGGTCCGCGTGACCGACAGCACGGCCCGATAGCAAGTTCGCGCTAGAAGAAGGTAAAATCGGCCCTGACCAGGCAGAACAGGGCCGTGAACGACCCCTGTTCCGACGCGTGTCGTGCGGGCGACGTACCGTGCGGCGTCGGAAGCAGGTACCGTTGTGGGCCTACGGACCGGTCTCTCTCCGGGGAGGCCGCTCCGAATCATGAACGCGTGTCAAGACTCGGGGCCGCTGAGCCCCGCCGTTAAGGGGGTCGAGCCATGGGGCGCGGCCGGGCCAAGGCCAAGCAGACGAAGGTCGCCCGCCAGCTGAAGTACAACAGCGGCGGCACGGATCTCTCACGTCTGGCCGACGAGCTGGGCGCATCGTCACCGCTTCCGGTCAATCCGGAGCCTGTCGAGGACGATGACGACGAGGATGACGACCCGTACGCACAGTACGCGGATCGCTACAACGACGACGGGGACGAGGACGACGAGTCCGAGTCATCCCCCCAGCGCCGTCACGCTTGACACCTGTCACGTAGACGCACATCACCGCATGTCACGTCGGCCCGGTCCGGGGTCCCGCCCCGGACCGGGTTTCGTCGTCGGCTCGTCGGCGCTGAGGACCCCACCGCTCTACCGCGCGTAGTCGCCGGTCAGTTCGACGGCCGCCGCGCCGCTTTCGCGTGCCGTGATCTCGCCGCTCACCCAGGCCCCGACGCCCCGGTCGGCGAGGGTCGCGAGCGCGACGTCCACGGACTCCTGCGGCAGGACGGCGATCATGCCGACGCCCATGTTCAGCGTCTTCTCCAGCTCCAGGCGCTCGACCCCGCCCAGCTCCCCGACCAGTCCGAAGACCGGCGCGGGCTCCCACGTGGAGCGGTCGACGGTGGCCCGCAGGTGGTCGGGGACGACCCGCGCCAGGTTGTTGGCGAGCCCGCCGCCGGTGATGTGCGAGAAGGCGTGCACCTCGGTGGTACGGGTCAGCGCCAGGCAGTCCAGCGAGTAGATCTTCGTCGGCTCCAGCAGCTCCTCGCCGAGCGTGCGGCCGAACTCCGGCACCTGCCGGTCCAGCGACCAGCCCGCCCGGTCGAACAGCACGTGCCGGACCAGGCTGTAGCCATTGGAGTGCAGGCCCGACGACTCGATGGCGACGACCGCGTCACCGGGCCGGATCAGGTCCGCGCCCAGCACCTGGTCGGCCTCGACCACTCCGGTGCCCGCGCCCGCCACGTCGAAGTCGTCCGCGGCCAGCAGCCCCGGGTGCTCGGCGGTCTCGCCGCCGACCAGCGCGCAGCCCGCGAGCACACAGCCCTCGGCGATGCCCTTGACGATGGCCGCGACCCGCTCGGGGTAGACCTTGCCGACGCAGATGTAGTCGGTCATGAACAGCGGTTCCGCGCCGCACACCACGAGGTCGTCCACGACCATGCCGACCAGGTCGTGGCCGATCGTGTCGTAGACGCCCATACGGCGGGCGATGTCCACCTTGGTGCCGACGCCGTCGGTCGCGGAGGCGAGCAGCGGGCGCTCGTACCGCTTGAGCGCGGAGGCGTCGAAGAGTCCGGCGAAGCCGCCGAGCCCGCCGACCACCTCGGGGCGGGTGGCCTTGCGGACCCACTCCTTCATCAGGTGGACGGCACGGTCGCCGGCCTTGATGTCGACGCCCGCGGAGGCGTAGCTGGCACCGGAGAAGTCAGCGCCGGTGGAGGCGGCGCCGGTTGACTCAGACATAGCTGGGGAACCTTCGTGTCGTTCGTGCGGAGGGCTGCGTGGCTGCCGCGGAGCCTACGGGCGGCGGAGCGCGTCCGCGGCGTCCGCGCCACCGGCCAGTTCGGTCTCCAGCAACTGCTTGCCCAGCAGCTCCGGGTCGGGCAGGTCCATCGGGTACACGCCGTCGAAGCAGGCGCGGCAGAGGTTGTCCTTGGGGATGGTGGTCGCCTCGACCATGGCGTCGATGGAGATGTACGCGAGCGAGTCCGCGCCCAGCGAGGTGCCGATCTCGTCCACCGTCATGCCGTTGGCGATCAGTTCGGCGCGGGTAGCGAAGTCGATGCCGAAGAAGCAGGGCCACTTCACGGGCGGCGACGAGATCCGTACGTGCACCTCGGCGGCGCCCGCCTCGCGGAGCATCCGGACCAGGGCGCGCTGGGTGTTGCCGCGGACGATCGAGTCGTCCACGACCACCAGGCGCTTGCCGCGGATGACTTCCTTGAGCGGATTGAGCTTGAGCCGGATGCCGAGCTGCCTGATGGTCTGCGACGGCTGGATGAACGTACGGCCGACGTAGCTGTTCTTGACCAGCCCGGAGCCGTACGGGATACCGCTGGCCTCGGCGTACCCGACGGCGGCCGGGGTGCCGGACTCCGGAGTCGGTATCACCAGGTCGGCGTCGACCGGGGCCTCCTTGGCGAGACGGCGGCCCATCTCGACGCGGGAGAGGTAGACGTTGCGCCCGGCGATGTCGGTGTCGGGGCGGGCGAGGTAGACGTACTCGAAGACGCAGCCCTTGGGGGCGGCCTCGGCGAAGCGGGAGGTGCGCAGGCCGTTCTCGTCGATGGCGATCAGCTCGCCGGGCTCGATCTCCCGGACGAAGCTGGCGCCGCAGATGTCGAGGGCGGCGGTCTCGGAGGCGACGACCCAGCCGCGCTCCAGGCGGCCGAGGACCAGCGGGCGGATGCCCTGGAGGTCGCGGGCCGCGTACAGGGTGTGCTCGTCCATGAAGACGAGGCTGAAGGCGCCCTTGACCTGCGGCAGCACCTTCGTGGCGGCCTGCTCGACGGAGAGCGGGTTGCCCTCGTCGTCGACCTGGCCCGCGAGGAGCGCGGTGACCAGGTCGGTGTCGTTGGTGGCGGCGACCTTGGTGGCCCGCCCCGGGCCCTGCGGGAGAGAGGCGACCAGTTCGGCCAACTCGGCCGTGTTGACCAGATTGCCGTTGTGTCCGAGGGCGATGGAGCCCTGGGCGGTGGCGCGGAAGGTGGGCTGCGCGTTCTCCCACACGGAGGCGCCGGTGGTCGAGTAGCGGGCGTGGCCGACGGCGATGTGGCCGGTCAGCGAGCCGAGGGAGGTCTCGTCGAAGACCTGGGAGACCAGGCCCATGTCCTTGAAGACCAGAATCTGGGAGCCGTTGCTCACTGCGATGCCCGCGGACTCCTGTCCGCGGTGCTGCAGGGCATACAGCCCGAAATAGGTGAGTTTGGCGACCTCTTCACCGGGGGCCCAGACACCGAAAACGCCGCAGGCGTCCTGGGGGCCCTTCTCACCGGGGAGCAGGTCGTGGCTGAGTCGTCCATCACCACGAGGCACGTTCACGAGTCTAGGGCAGGATTGCCCATCGTCCGAACGGGCGACCCTTGCATCTCCAGGTTCTATGCGCGTAGTGCCTTGCGGGGCAAGGGCATGTGACGTGGGCCCCGCCGTTCGGGTGCCGGTCGGTTGGCCCCGCCGGTCGGGCGCCGCCGGTCCGGGCGGGGCAGCTCGGGGCGCCGGGTCGTGCCCTGGCGGGGAGGTCAGCCCAGGACGGGGAGGTACGCGTCCAGGTCGGCGCGCTCGCCGCTGGCGCTCACGGTCGCGGCGTCCACTTCCCGCGCCCAGGTCGTGCGGCCGGTCGCCAGCCGGATCCAGGTCAGCGGGTCGGTCTCCACGACGTTCGGCGGCGTGCCCCTGGTGTGCCGCGGGCCCTCGACGCACTGCACCGCCGCGTACGGCGGGACGCGGACCTCCACGGAATTGCCCGGCGCCTTGGTGGCGAGCGCGTCCGCGAGCAGCCGGACGACGGCCGCGACGGCGTGCCGGTCCAGCGGCACGTCCACGCCGGTCGCCCGCGCCAGGTCGTCGCTGTGCACCACCAGCTCCACGAGCCGCGTCACGGTGAAGTCCAGCGCCCGCATCCCGCCGAACACGTCCGGCACCACCAGATCCGTCCGCAGCGCCCGCTCCCTGCACCCGGCCAGTTCCTCGGCCGCTGCCGCCATCGCCTCGGCCGGGTCCCCCATGGCCGCAGCGGCCTCCTTGGTCGTCGCGTCCAGCCGGTCGGCGATCCCGGCCGTCGAGACGGCCCAGGTGTCCAGGTCGGTCAGCTGCCCTTTCCCGGCGGGCACGGCTTCGGCCACGTAACGCGGCAGCACCACGGTCTGCCGTACGACATGCGCGACGAGCGTCCGTACGTCCCAGCCGGGCAGCCCGCTCTCCCGCTGGAGCCGCTCCCCCGTCAGGGCGCTCACGGCCGACCGGAGATGCCCCACCTGCGCGGTGAGCGCCCCCCACGTCCGGTCGGGCTCATACGTCCGCGCGCGTCGGCGCCGTTCAACGGGCATGCGCCCGAGGTTATACGGGCCCACTGACAGCGACGGTCATCGGCGGGACGGGGCCGGGAGGGCGGGCATGAGGGCGAGACGGCGGGCGAGGGCGCTGACCTGTTTGGGGCCGAGAGCGAAGGCGTACCGCTTGAGGGCGAAGGTGGCGGCGTCCTTCATGCCCGCCTCGGCGAGACCGGCGACGAGGTCGGCCAGGATGGGCGGGCTGCTCTCGGTGAGGGAGCGGCTGGCGATGACCGCGTTGACGCACTCCGGTAGGGAGTGGTCGTGCAGGGCGACGAGCCAGCTCACCAGGTAGGTGCCTGTC
Source organism: Streptomyces sp. NPDC008139 (assembly GCF_042957025.1). Taxonomy (NCBI): domain Bacteria; kingdom Bacillati; phylum Actinomycetota; class Actinomycetes; order Kitasatosporales; family Streptomycetaceae; genus Streptomyces; species Streptomyces sp. NPDC008139. The sequence continues at coordinate 55,273 of NZ_JBIBHM010000023.1, read as the reverse complement.
GCCACGTAGTGCTGGCGGGACAGGGCGGTGCGGACCTGCTCGCCGTATCCGGCGGCCCACAACGCGGCGGTGGCGTAGACGCGCGCTTCGAGGGCGACGGTCGGACCGACCAGACGGCTCACCTCGGCGACCGACAGTTCGCTGTCGCCGTCCCGCTCCTTGGCGGCGAGCGCGGCCAGCACGGCCCTTTCGACGCCGAACGCCTCCGCGTTGTCGATGAGGAAGAGCAGCCGCCTCGCGGCTCCCATCGGGTCGGCGCGGATCTGGAAGCGGAGCAGCGTGACCAGGGCGGTCGCGTCGTCGGCGGCGCGCAGCGCCTCCAGGACCTCCAGGAAGTCCTCGTCCGGCAGGAGCGCGACCGAGGCGAGGAAGTCCTCGTAGTCGCCCGGCGCTGCCAGCAGACCTCCGAGGAGCCGGAGCCGGTCGGCGACCGGGCGGCTGTTGACGGCGGTGACCAGCTGGGCGCGGTCCCGCTCCCGGCCCGGCCCGAACGACGCGAGCAGCGCCGCGATCTCCTCGGGCGAGCGGGTCAGGGCGGTGGCGAGCAGCCGGTTGGCGTCCACCGGCCAGCCCATGTCGCGCAGCGCCTCCACGAAGTAGGGGGTCGTCTCGACGGGATGTGTGAAAGCGGCGGCGCGCATCAGGTGGCGTACGCCGTCCGCGTGGCCGCTCTCGCGGAGGGCGTCGGCCAACTCCACGACGGCAGGGGCGTCGTACGACTCGGCGGCTGCCGCGAGCGCGATCAGCGCGCGGCCCTCCATGCCCGCACTCCACAGCGCCTCGCACAACTCGGCCAGCCCGCCGGGTGTTTCGGCCTCCGCGACAGCGGTGTCCAGCAGGGTGCTCGCGAATCCCTGGAGCAGGACGATCCGCGCGTCCGCCGCCTCGGGCGGCCGGTCCCCGGTCCGCTCCTCCTCCCGCTCCTCGTCCAACGCCTTCAGGACACGGATGAGTTCGCCCGGCGACCTTCGGACGACGACCGCCGCGGCCCGCACGTACAGCTCGAACGCCTTCTGCCGACGGCCCATCGTCAGCAGCGCGTCCGCGAACCGTACGGCCTCCTCGTCCGACTCGGTGGTGGCCTCGGCCAGGACGCGGTCGGCGTCGGCGTCCAACTCCGCGGACCACAGCGCGCCGAGCAGGCCGAGGACGTACTCGGTGTACGCGTTCTCCGCGACCGTCCTGGACAGCAGCCGGTCGGCCTCGGCCGGGTATCCGGCGGCGCGCAGCGCCCGCACCGTGCCCACGACGATTTCGGGGATCTGGGTGGTCACCACCTCGATCAGCCCGTGCGGGGCCTCTTCCGCGCCGTCCACGGCGTACAGCGCCTCCAGGCACTCCACGACCGCCTGCGGGCCGCGCGCGGCGACTTCCTGGAAGGGGATGCCCCAACTGTCCCCGTTCAGAAGGGCGACGAGCGCCGCGACCTCCTGCGGGGGCCGCAACGCGCCCGCGAGGCGCAGCAGTTCCCGGGCGTGCACGCTTCTGCCCTCGACCTGCCTCAACCGCACGTACTCCCTCGCGAGGGCGCGGGGCTTCCCTCGCAGCGCCTCCTTCAGGTCGTCCGGGATCGTGAGGGCGGGCGGGGCGGGTTTCGGGCCCGGCAGCGTCTCGGACGGCGGCGGCGCCGCGTGCGCCGCCCCGTACCGGTTGCGGGCGATGGCCAGCGTGCGGCCGGTGTTGCTCAGCCGCTGCTGCGGCAACGGCCGTCCTTTGGCGAGGAGTTCCCCGCGCAGCCGCTCGTAGACGCTGGTGACCTCGATGAGGGAGTCGCCGCCGGGCAGGCCCCGGTCGAGGAGGCGGATCAGCTCGCCGGTGAAGGCGGTGTAGGTCTCGCCGGGCGGGGCGAGCGCCTTGCGGGTGGCGGCGCTCGCGGTCAGGAGGTACGACCCGGCGATACGGGTCTGCTCGGCCATCTCGACCGGCGCGTTCGCCGCGCCGCCGCCGCTCATGCCGCCGACGAGCGCGCCGCCGCTGTAGCAGCAGTCGAGGATCACGATGCGGTTCGCGTCCCGTCGGGCGCTGAGGACTTCGCGGCGTACGGAGTCGAAACCGACCGAGGTGTAGGGGCGTTGGGGGTCGGTGGACGGCAGCGTCAGCAGCAGGCCGTCGGCGTCGCTGAGACCGTGGCCCGCGTAGTACACGAGCAGCGTGTCCTCGGTCCTGCGGGCCGCGTCGTGGACCGCGTCCAGCACCTCGCCCGGCGACGCGGGTTCCGCGACCCGCACGCAGCGGTCGGGCGGCAGACCCCAGACGGTGGGGTCTTCCAGCAACTCCCCTAAGCGGGCGAGGTTGTTCGCGACGGCCGGCAGGTCGTCGAGGCCCGGGTCGGCGAACGTCGAGGAGCCGATGAGGACGGCGTACGAGCGGAGCGGGTCGGCGAGTTCCACGGCCCTACTCCACCTCGGGCGGCCCCGCGGGCGGCTGCTGCGGCTCCGCGAGGACGGCCAGCAGGCGGCGTACGGCCTCTTCGGAACCGTCCTGCCCCGACACGGTCACGGTCAGCCCGTCGGAGTCACGGGTGAAGGTGAAGCCCGATCCCGGCGGTCGCGGCGCCCGCGACTTCCACCAACCGGCGTACACCACAGCGAGGTTGGCGAAGGCCACGGCGTGCGTGAGTACGAGGTCGATGACCTCGACGGGACCCATCTCCCCGGCCGTACCGCCGGTCCGCGTCGCCAGCCGGACCTCGTCGGGACCGTCCTCGTCGGTGCGCAGCCACTCGGACAGCTCCCGCAGCTCAGCGGCCCCGTCCTCGTCCACCGCCGCAATACTCAACCGCATTACCGCCACCCCCCGCCGTCCGTTCCCGCGCCCGCCAGAACACGGTCTCACCGGATCGTGTCACAGCCGGGCGCGCGCCCGGCACCGGTTCGCCACAAGTGGGCCGGTCGGCCGGTGCGGACGGGCGCCGCGGGCGGGCCGGCGGGGCCGGACGCCGGCCGACCGCGGACCGGCCCGGTGTCCTTCCGCCGCTGGTTCACATACCTGACACGATGCCGTCACACTCGGCGGAATACCTGGTCAGGAGCGCGGGGTTCTCACCACCATGACTGTAGGAGTGACACTCCACGCGTCCGAGGCGGCGAACCAGATCGACGCCACCGTAGAACTCGCCCGTGAGGCCGCCGCCCACGGCCTGCGCTCGGCCTGGTTCGGGCAGACCTTCGGCGCCGACTCGCCGCAGCTCGCCGCGATCGTCGGACGTGAGGTGCCCGGCCTCCACGTCGGCACCTCCGCGATCCCGGTCTTCGGGCGGCACCCGCTGCTGGTCTCCAGCCAGGCCCAGACCGCCCAGGCGGCCACGCACGGCCGCTACCACCTCGGGCTCGCGCTCGGCACCAAGCTGCTGACCGAGGCCGGATTCGGCATCCCCTTCGAGCGACCCGTGGCCCGCCTGCGCGAATTCCTCACCGCTCTACGGCAGTTGACGCAGACCGGCGCCGCCGACTTCCACGGCGAGCTGCTCACCGCCACCACCCCGGTCCCCGCGCGCGTGCCGGGCGCCGAGGGCGGTGTTCCGCTCCTGGTCGCCGCGATGGGACCACAGGCCCTGCGCGTCAGCGGGGAACTCGCCGACGGCATCCTGCCCTACCTGGCCGGCCCGCGCGCCCTGAGCGAGCACATCGTCCCGGCCGTCACCGCGGCGGCGCGGGCGGCGGGCCGCCCCGCGCCCCGGATCGTGGCCCTGGTGTCCGGCGTGGTGACGGACGACGTCGACGCGGTCCGGGCGAAGGCCACGGAGCAACTGGCCTTCTACGACCAGATCCCCTCCTACGCCCGCGCCATCGAACTCTCCGGCGGCCGGCGCGCCTCCGACGTCGCGGTCATCGGCGACGAGGAGACGGTCGCGGCCGAGGTACGGCGCTACCGGGACGCCGGCGCGACCGAAGTGGTGTTCTCGGGCACCGACATCGCGGGCGAGGCGGAACGCCTGCGCACCTGGACGCTCCTCGGCGAACTGGCGGGCTGACCACGCCACTTCACCGGGCGGGCGTCGTCATTCGCTGTCGTCATTCGCCGTCGTCAATCGCCGTCGTCAATCGCCCAGGAGGTCCAGGTCGGCCTTGGTGATCGTAGGTGGTGAGGAGAAGGTCGGTGATGAGGTTGTGGTTGAGCGCGTTGCCGACCGGCGGGGGCACCTCGTGTTCGAGGAGGCCCCGGATGTCGGTCTCGCGGTGGAGACGGCGGCGGAGCTTGGCGACGACGTGTGCCGCGCGTTGGGCGCTCCAGGGGTCGGGAAAGCGGATCGGCAGCTTGCCCGTGTTGCTGAGGGTCCAGCGGCGCCCAGCCGCGCCGGCAGCCGATGACCCCCGATCTGCGGGTGCTTCAACGCGTCCGGTCAGTGGCGGACTTGGCTTGCCAGTGGGCCAGACGCTCGCGTACGAGAAAGAGGTCGCGGTGCTCGGGGTCGAGCACCTTGACCATGTCGTCCAGCACCGACGTGAGAGCGGTGACAGCGGCGGCGGCGCTCCTGTCCACGCCGAGCCAGTTGGCAAGCCTGGCACGGAGAAGGAAGGTGTGCGGATGCTCAGGGCCGAGGACCCGCGCATAGTCCTCGTACAGCTCCTCGTACGCGGCCACGGCGCCGGACGGAGCACCCGCTCTGCCCTGCCATTCGGCGAGGTGCCCACGGATGGCGAGCGTCTGATCGTGATCGGGGCCGAGCACCCGCGTTGCGTCCGCCAGGAGTTCGACGAAAGTCGCGACGGCTGAGGACGGATCGCCTGTGCCGCCTTCCTGGTGAGCGAGGTCGCTGCGGATGGCGAACATGAGTGGATCGTCGGGGCTCACACTCAGATGCGGGTTCTCCAGCCACTCCCCGAGCGCGGCGGCGGCCGTACCGTCTCCTGCCGCGCGTCGCCACAACGCGAGAAGGGGACGGACAAGGTGCGTGTACGGATGGCCGGGTCCCAGCAGGTGCTCCATGTCGTTGAGCACGTCCGTCAACGCGGCGACGGTGCCCGCAGCATCCCCCGCCCGCCCGTACCAGTTGGCGAGGACGGCACGGTTGAACAAGGTGTGCCGGTGGGCGGGGCCCAAAAGCGTGTGCGACACGCGTACGACGTTCGCGTAGTAGGCGATGGCATCGGAGACTTGGCCCGCCATTCCCAGCGACCTGCCGTTGCGGTGCAGCACGGCGTGCGACGCGGGCTCGTACAGCGCCTTCTCCGCGACCCCGATCACGGCGGCCGTGTTCGCCCGCAGCGACTGCGCCAGTTCGGTGTCCCGCTCGACCTCGGGCCAGGCTTCCACCAACCCATCGGCGGCCACCCGCGCCAGCGCGTCCTGTTCCGCCTCGGTCAAGGTGTCGCGCACCGCGCGCTGGACGAGGCGGTGGACGCGGACGGCGCGGTGCGGGGTACGGGGGCTGTGGTCGAGGAGGCTGAGGCGGTGGAGGACGCGGAGGGTGCGGACGGCGTCGTCGGAGGAGACCGTGTCCTGGGAAGGCGCTTCTTGGGCAAGCCAGTTGAGCGCCGGGGTGCCGGTGAGGACGGCCTCGGGGATGCCGTTGGGGTCGAGCATCGAGGCGAGTTGGAGCATGGGGCGGGCGAGGCCGACCGGGGCGTGGTGGTCGGCGCGGTCCAGCGACAGGGTCCAGGCGGCGGCGACGCCGGTGGTCTGGTCGTCGGGCAGGGCGGTGGGACGCAGGTCGGCGAGGCGCTGGGCGCGGTCGGCGAGGCGGGCGCGGTAGCTCGCGCAGGTGATTCCGGCGTCCACGACGTACGCCGTGGCCTGGGACATGGCGAGCGGCAGCCAGCCCAATTGGCTTCCCAGCGCCATGAGTTCGCGCAGCGGCTCGCGGTCGTGGGCGGCGAGGGCGGTGGTCAGATAGCCCTCGCTCTCCTCTTCGGTGAAGACACCGACGGTGACCTGTCGGCGGCCCCGGCCGGTGAGGGCGGCGTCGCGGCTGCGGGTGGTGACGACCGTACGGCCGGTGGGGCTGTCGGGCGGCCACAGGCCGGTGAGGTCGGCGGGGTCGGTGACGTCGTCCAGGACGACGAGCCAACGCGGCGCGTCCGGTGCGGGTTTGGGCTCCAGCCAGGCCAGGAAGGCGCGGGCGGCGCGGGCGGGGTCCTCGCGGTCCGCCCCGAGCAGCGTCTGCGCGGCCTCCGCGAGGCCGTCCACCACCGCCTGGCGGCTGGTCGCCGTGACCCACACCAGCAGGTCGAGGCGGCCGGACCGCCACGCGTCCCGGGCGTGCCGCGCGGCGAGTTGGGTCTTGCCCACGCCACCCATGCCGGTGAGGACCTGGCCGACCACGGCCGTACCGGCGTCGGTGAGCGCCGCGTCCAGGGTGCCGACGGCCTCCCGGTCCTGGAAGCAGTCCGCCTCGCGCGGGACGACGCCGATCTGTACGGGCCAGGCGGCGGGCGGGCGCGGGGGCGCGTGGTGGTGCTGGTGGAGTCCGCCGTGGACGGTGTGGGCCGCGACGGAGCCGTCAACGGCCGTTATCGTGACGGCTGTTGGGGTCCTCGTGGGCTCGTCGGGTGGAGCGCCGGGTGCGCTCAGCCCTGTGGCGGACCCGGCACCTGAGGGTCCGACGCCGGAGGGTTTCCGATCGTCACGTCACCCATTCGTACGGCGGCGGCCGAGCCGCCGTCCGCGCGGATCTCGACGTTCCCCCCGATGGCGACGCCGTCGCCTTCCGCCGAGGCCGTGGCGGGCGTCAACGCCCGTACCTCGTCAACGACGCGGCGCAGCGCCTCCGCCAACTCCCCGTCCTGCTCGACCGCTTCGTCCAGCGCGTCGGTCAGACGGCGGCGCGTCCTGGCGGACACCTCCCCGGCGTCCGCCTCCCGCGCCGCCCGTTCCAGCGCCGGGTCCTCCCCCAGCGCTCCGGAGACCAGCGTGTGCAGCCGGTCCATCCCGGCGTCCAGACCCCGGTCCACCTCCGCGTCCGCCCGCCCCGCCACCCGCCGCGCCTTGGCCACCAGCCACGCGCACACGTACCCGATCGCAATCTCCACACCGGTCACTCTTCGACGGTAGCCCCAACTCCCGTGCCGCCGCACCGAAAGCGGCGGCACTCCGGGACCGGTCCTAGTGGGGCGCGGTGGGCGGCCTCGTGGACTTCGCCCCCTACCCCTCCGCCGACCTCACCGAGGACGTGCCCCGTCAGGGGCGGGGAGAACTGCGCGACAAGCCCCCACCGGCCGGTGAACCCGAAACAACCGAACTGCCCCACCCAAGCATCGTGGCCGAGCGCGCCCACGCGGCGGCAGCCGCACATCAAACACAGCCCCGCGCCCCTAAAAACCCGTGCCCGACGCCAGGACGAAAAACGGTCCGCCCCGCCAGGGGCGCAGGTCCTCGCGGATGAGGACGAGGGCCGCTGGCCTTGCCGCAAGGCGGGGCATTGCAGGGGCGCGGGGAACTGCGCGACAAGCCCCCACCGGCCGGTGGTCCGAGACCACCGAACTGCCCCGCCGGGGCGGGTGGTGACCTGCGGGAGCGTCGTGAGTGAGCGCGCAGTTCCCCGCGCCCCTACGGGGCGCAGCTCCGTCGTGAGTGAGCGCCCCCACGCGGCACGGCGCCGTCAGGCGCCGACGGTGCCGTCGATGGCCTCGCGGAGCAGATCGGCGTGGCCGTTGTGACGGGCGTACTCGAGGATGACGTGCTGCATGACCAGGCGGAGCGAAACGTCCTCGTCGTGGCGGGAGTTGTGGACGACGAGGTCGAGGGTGGGGGCGGCGCCCTCGATGCGGCGGGAGTGGGCGACCTCGGCGTGCCAGGCGGAGAAGGCTTCGTCGCGGGTGGAGCCGGAGGCGTCGTACGCCTCCTGGAAGTCGCCGGTGGCGGACCAGACGAGAGGGATGTCCTCGCCGTCGATGATCCGGCGGAACCAGGCGCGTTCGACCTCGGCCATGTGCCGGACGAGCCCGAGCAGGCTGAGGGTGGACGGCGGCATGGAGCAGCGGCGCAGTTCGTCGTCGGTGAGACCGTCGCACTTCATGGCGAGGGTCTCGCGGTGGTAGTCGAGGAAGCCGCGCAGCGTCTCGCGCTCACCGCCCGTGGTCGGCGGGCCGGTGCGCGGGTCGGGGGTCTCGGTCTGCTCTGAGGTCACGCTCCATTCTGACCGGCCCCCCGGCGCCCGCGGCACCGGGAGGCTGTCATCCCCGAGTGGCGAACGGTCTCAGCACTCCCGCAAGCCGGGCGCCGGGTCCTGGCCGGTGTAGAGGTCGACGGCCGGGACGTTGCCCCAGGCGCCGTTGTCGAGCTGTGTCCAGTACCAGATGTCGTTCTGGCCCGCGTGCGGGTCGCCGTGGCCCCAGCAGACGAACCAGTTGAAGCCGGTGGTCAGGGTGCCGCGGGTCGCCGAGCGGTAGGAGCGGTCCGCGAAGCCCCTGGCCCCGACCTTGTTGCCGCAGTACAGACGGCCGTCGGAGCGAACACCGCACTCGGCGGCCGGCCTGACCTTCTCCTTCGCCGGAGCGGCGGCCGTGGCCGAGGCCCCGCCGGTCATGGCGAGACCGGCCGTCATCACGGCGGCGGACAGCAGCACGGCGATGTTCTTACGTGTGATCACTGCACATTCCCCTCGTTTCGTGCGCCGACGTGCGAGCGCGCGAAACGATCATGGGTGACGGCGCACAGCCCCGAGCACCGCCATACGGGTGGATCCGGCACATGCCGTCTTATGAAGCCTCCGGCAATTGCCAGGGCGCCCGATTCCCGTAAAATGTAAAGCCGTTCGTCAGACCGTTGAGACAATCGCCGGTCCACGCCGCACCACACAGATGCCCCGGCCGCGTCATCGCGGCCGGGGCACCCGGTGGACTTTCCGTCACGTCAGCGGAACGCTCAGGCGAGCAGCGCCGGAATCGTCCCCTCGTGCGCGGCGCGCAGTTCGCCCAGCGGAATGCTGAACTCCCCCTGCACGTCGATCTCGTCGCCGTCGATGACGCCGATCCGCGCCGCCGGAAGCCCCCGCGCCCCGCACATGTCGGTGAAGCGCAGTTCCTCGGAGCGCGGCACCGCGACGACGGCGCGGCCCGCGGACTCGGAGAACAGGAACGTGAAGGCGTCCAGACCGTCCGGGACGACCAGCCGCGCGCCGTGCCCGCCCCGCAGGCAGGACTCGGTGACCGCCTGGACGAGACCACCGTCGCTGAGGTCGTGGGCGGCGTCGATCATGCCGTCGCGCGACGCGGAGATCAGGATCTCGCCGAGCAGCCGCTCGCGGTCGAGGTCGACGGCGGGCGGCAGACCGCCGAGGTGGTCGTGGACGACCTGCGACCAGGCCGAGCCGCCGAACTCCTCGCGGGTGTCACCGAGCAGGTAGATCAGGTGGCCCTCGTCCTTGAAGGCCATCGGCGTCCGCCGGTTGACGTCGTCGATCACGCCGAGCACCGCGACCACCGGCGTCGGGTGGATCGCGACGTCGCCGGTCTGGTTGTACAGCGACACATTGCCGCCGGTCACCGGGGTGCCGAGCTGGAGGCAGCCGTCGGCGAGACCGCGGGTGGCCTCGGCGAACTGCCACATCACGGCCGGGTCCTCGGGCGAGCCGAAGTTCAGGCAGTCCGAGATGGCCAGCGGCTTGGCCCCGGAGGCGGCCACATTGCGGTACGCCTCCGCGAGCGCCAACTGCGCGCCCGTGTACGGGTCGAGCTTCGCGAAGCGGCCGTTGCCGTCGGTGGCGATCGCCACGCCGAGGTCGGTCTCCTCGTCGATCCGGATCATGCCGGAGTCCTCGGGCTGCGCCAGCACCGTGTTGCCCTGCACGAAGCGGTCGTACTGGTCGGTGACCCACGCCTTGGACGCCTGGTTCGGCGAGCCGACCAGCTTGAGCACCTGCTCGCGCAGTTCGGCGGAGGTGCCGGGCCGCGGCAGTTTCCCCGCGTCGTCGGCCTGGAGCGCGTCCTGCCAGTCCGGCCGGGCGTACGGGCGGTGGTACGTCGGCCCGTCGTGCGCGACCGAGCGCGGCGGCACGTCCACGATCTGCTCGCCGTGCCAGAAGATCTCCAGTTGCGAGCCCTCGGTCACCTCACCGATGACGGTGGCGATGACGTCCCACTTCTCGCAGATCGCCAGGAAGCGCTCGACCTTGTCGGGCTCGACGATCGCGCACATGCGCTCCTGCGACTCGCTCATGAGGATTTCCTCGGGCGAGAGCGTCGCGTCGCGCAGCGGCACGGTGTCCAGTTCGACGCGCATGCCGCCGGAGCCGGCCGAGGCCAGCTCGCTGGTGGCGCAGGACAGGCCCGCACCGCCGAGGTCCTGGATGCCCGCGACCAGTTGCTCGCGGAAGATCTCCAGGGTGCACTCGATGAGCAGCTTCTCCTGGAAGGGGTCGCCGACCTGGACGGCGGGGCGGCGGGACGGGCCGGTCGAGTCGAAGGTCTCGCTGGCCAGCACCGAGACGCCGCCGATGCCGTCGCCACCGGTCCTGGCGCCGTACAGGATCACCTTGTTGCCGGGGCCCGACGCCTGCGCGAGGTGGATGTCCTCGTGCTTCATGACGCCGACGCACAGCGCGTTGACCAGCGGATTGCCCTGGTAGCAGGGGTCGAAGACGACCTCGCCGCCGATGTTGGGCAGGCCGAGGCAGTTTCCGTAGCCGCCGACGCCCGAGACGATGCCGGGCAGGACGCGCCGGGTGTCGGGGTGGTCGGCCGCGCCGAACCGCAGCGGGTCCATCACGGCGACCGGCCGCGCGCCCATCGCGAGGATGTCGCGGACGATGCCGCCGACGCCGGTGGCCGCGCCCTGGTAGGGCTCGATGTACGACGGGTGGTTGTGCGACTCGATCTTGAAGGTGACGGCGTAGCCCTGGCCGACGTCCACGACGCCCGCGTTCTCACCGATGCCGACGAGCAGCGCGTCGGTCTGCGGGGCCTTCTCGCCGAACTGCTTCAGGTGCACCTTGCTCGACTTGTACGAGCAGTGCTCCGACCACATGACCGAGTACATCGCCAGTTCCGCGCCGGTCGGGCGGCGGCCCAGGATCTCGCGGATCCGGGCGTACTCGTCCTCCTTGAGGCCGAGTTCCTTCCACGGCTGCCCCGCCTCGGGCGTCTCGGCGGCGTGCTTGACGGTATCGAGGGTCATGCGGAGACCAACTTCTTCAGGACCGAGGTGAAGAATCCGAGGCCGTCGGTGCGGCCGGTGCCGATCAGCGGCTCGACGGCGTGCTCGGGGTGCGGCATGAGGCCGACGACATTGCCCGCGGCATTGCTGATGCCCGCGATGTCGCGGAGCGACCCGTTCGGATTGCCGTCCAGATAGCGGAAGACCACCCGGCCCTCGGCTTCCAGTTCGTCCAGCACGCGCTCGGCGGCGGTGTAGCGGCCGTCGATGTTCTTCAGCGGGATGGAGATCTCCTGGCCGTCCGCGTACTGCGACGTCCAGGCGGTGGCGCTGGTCTCGACCCGCAGCTTCTGGTCGCGGCAGACGAAGTGGAGGTGGTTGTTGCGCAGCATCGCGCCTGGCAGCAGATGCGACTCGGTGAGCACCTGGAACCCATTGCAGATGCCGAGAACCGGCATTCCGGCCTTCGCCTGTTCGATGATCGTTTCCATCACCGGCGAGAAACGCGAGATCGCGCCGGCCCGCAGATAGTCGCCGTACGAGAAGCCGCCCGGCAGAACCACCGCGTCGACCTGCTTGAGATCCTTGTCACGGTGCCACAGCGGTACGGCTTCGGCGCCCGCGACCCGGACGGCGCGCTGTGTGTCACGGTCGTCGAGTGTGCCGGGGAATGTGACGACGCCAACGCGCGCAGTCACGACTCCACCTTTACGGCGAAGTCCTCGATCACGGTGTTCGCGAGAAAGGTTTCCGCCATCTCGCGAATGCGGGCGAGGGCGGCGTCGTCGACCGGCCCCTCGACCTCTAGTTCAAAGCGCTTTCCCTGGCGGACGTCGGAGATCCCGTCGAAGCCCAGGCGCGGCAGTGCTCGCTGCACCGCCTGGCCCTGGGGGTCGAGGATCTCCGGCTTGAGCATGACGTCGACTACGACGCGTGCCACTTGCACTCCCGGTGGTGTGGTGCGTGAGGTTCTCTCAGCGTACCCGGTGCGAAAATCTACGCGAGTAGATATGAACGCGACCCCTAGTGCACCCCTAGATCACTGATCACGTTTATGTATCGGCCGCCGAAATGCTTGGGGAAACCCGTAGGTGAAACATAGGGTCCCGATTACGAAGCGGCACCCGGGGGAATTAACAGGTGTCACGATGTATCACGCGGTGCCCATTTCGTGGCATCGTACAAATGAAAACTTGTCGACACTCGACTTGTCGGCCCACCCGTGACACCGGGGCCCGGCGTCCGATCGCGACCGTTCCCGCTCGCGACCGCCACGACACACGGGCCGCGTGCGATCGCCGGGCCCCGGCAAGGCCGATGGCGTACGAAAGGACCACATCCCTATGGCGCAACGCGTACTGGTCACCCTCGCCGACGACCTGGACGGCGGAGAAGCGGCGGAAACCATCGCATTCGGCGTCGACGGTCAGTGGTACGAGATCGACCTCTCGTCCCAGAACGCGGACAAGCTGCGCAATGACCTGGCTCCTTACGTGGAGGCCGGCCGCCGCCGCACCCTTTCGGGCCGCGCCTACAAGCGCACGCCGATCGCCCCGACCCCGGCCACCGTCCGCGCCTGGGCGCAGTCGAACGGCTTCGAGGTCCCGGCCCGCGGGCGGATCCCCAAGAAGGTCTACGAAGCGTTCAACAAGGCCAGTTGACGGTTCCGCGACAACTCACTGACAACCGCCGTGCGAACGGGCGGGGGCGGTGGTGCCGACTGGACAGCCACCCCCACCCTTCCGCTAGTGTGTGGAGCACGCCGAGGGCAGGGCCGAAAAGGCCAGGTCAGCGGAGGTCACGCGGGTGTAGCTCAGTAGCAGAGCGCCCCCCTTCCAGGGGGGAGGGGCAGTGTGCAATTCCTGTCGCCCGCTCTGGTCGCTCCGGCCGGTCCTATGGATCGGGTAGAGTGGCCGCAGCAATGCGGACGTGGCTCAGTTGGTAGAGCATCACCTTGCCAAGGTGAGGGTCGCGAGTTCGAATCTCGTCGTCCGCTCCAGCGTCACGAAGGCCCCGGTCACCACGACCGGGGCCTTCGTCGTACCCGGGCGTCCGCTCGGCGCGTCACGGGGCGGCGGGATATATCGGTTTCTAATGGCCGCGTCCGATCGGGTACAGTGTCTGCACGGCCTGCGGACGTGGCTCAGTTGGTAGAGCATCACCTTGCCAAGGTGAGGGTCGCGAGTTCGAATCTCGTCGTCCGCTCCAGCATCGCGAAGGCCCCGGTCACCACGACCGGGGCCTTCGTCGTATCTGCGCTTCCCACCGGGGTGCTACGACCAGGTGGTGCCGGTGAGGCGCTCGTACGCCTCCACGTAGCGGGCGCGGGACTGCTCGACGACCTCGGCGGGCAGGCCGGGCGGCGGCTCCTCGCCGTTGCGGTCCCAGCCCAGTGCCGGGTCGGTGAGGTGGTCGCGGACGAACTGCTTGTCGAAGGACGGCTGCGGGTGGCCCGGCTCCCACAGGTCGGCCGGCCAGAAGCGGGACGAGTCGGGGGTCAGCACCTCGTCGGCGATGACCAGCGTGCCCTGTTCGTCGTAACCGAACTCGAACTTCGTGTCGGCCAGGATGATGCCCCGCTCGCGCGCGATGTCGCGGGCCCTGCCGTAGACGGCCAGCGTGGTCTGCCGGAGCAGCGTCGCGGTCTCGGCGCCGACCTCGCGGGCGACCTCCTCGTACGACACGTTCTCGTCGTGCTCGCCGACCTCGGCCTTGGTGGCGGGGGTGAAGATCGGCGCGGGCAGCTCGGAGCCGTCCACCAGGCCCTCGGGGAGCGCGAGGCCGCACACCGTACGGTCCCGGTCGTACTCGACCAGGCCGGAGCCGGTCAGATAGCCGCGTGCGACGCACTCGACCGGCACCATGCGCAGCGAACGGCACACCATGGTGCGGCCCGCCCATTGCGCGGGGGCGCCCTCGGGCAGCTCGGTGGAGATCACGTGGTTGGGCACGATGTCGGCGAGCAGGTCGAACCACCACAGCGAGAGCTGCGTGAGAATCCGGCCCTTGTCGGGGATCTCGGTGGGCAGCACCCAGTCGTAGACGGAGGTGCGGTCGCTGGCGACCATCACCAGCTCGCCCTCCGCGTTCTGGTACAGATCGCGCACCTTGCCGGTGTGCAGATGTACCAGTCCCGGCACCTGGACAGGCTCGGGTTTCTCGACGAATCCGGACACGGGTCGTCCTCCCCACTCGGCGGTTCAGTTCCCGATTCTCGCTTATCGGGACACCTGGGGTGCGCGGGGGTGGGCCAGAAGGGCCCTGTCGGGCCCTCAGTCGTGCTTGCAGATGCGGTCGAGGAGGTTGGCGGTGGCGCGCTGGACGCGCGGGTCGACGTGGCCGGGGCGGTCGAGCGCCGGGGACCAGGCGAAGGTGCCGGAGGCGAAGACGTACGCGCCGCTGGGGGCCTGGTAGAGCGAGGTCTCCTGGTGGCAGCGGCGGCCGTCGGTGGACTCGTACGGCGAGTGGGCCAGCAGGATGCGCCCGATGCTCTCGGGCAGCGGGGCGCGCGGGTAGTAGCGGTCGGCCTCGCCCGCGACCAGGCCGTCGATCTCGTCGCCCTCGGTGGCGCCGGTGGCCTCCCACAGCCAGTGCTCGGCGTTGCGGACGACGAGCGGCGACGGCTGGGGGACGCGGCCCGCGTACTGCACGCCGAGCACGAGCTGTTCCGGCTCGCCGAGGTCGCGCCAGAGCGCGGTGCGGCCCTTGTTGTCGCCGCGGCGCTTGCGGCAGCTCAGCAGCCGGTCCGCGTCCCCGGCCGGGGAGGCGGCCAACTCGACCTGCCAGTACATGGTGTTGGCCGACAGGAAGACCAGCGAGGTGCCCGCGTCGCGCGCGGTCTCGGCGGCCCGGCGCATCGGCTTGGACCAGTACTCGTCGTGACCGGGGAAGACCAGGCCGCGGTAGCGCGTGGGGTCGATACGGCCCGCGTGCAGATCGCGGGCGTCGGCGTACGCGAGGTCGTAGCCGTAGCGCTCGGCGAAGCGTACGAAGTCGTAGGCGTGGCCGATGTGCAGCGGAAGGCCGGCGCCCGCGTAGGGGCGATCGAAGGAGACGGTGGTGGCGGCCTGTTCCTCGCCGAGGAGCTGCCCCTTCTCGTCCCACGCGTGGTACAGGCTGGCGCCGGTCCTGCCGTCCTCGGGGTAGAGGTTGTACGCCTGCCACGTCACGTCGGGCATCAGCAGGAGCAGGTCCGCCTCGTGGGTGGCGCGGACGGTGAAGGGGACGTGGCTGCGGTAGCCGTCTGCGGTGGTGAGGACGGCCACGTAGGCGCCGGTGTTCCAGTACGTGGGGATCTGCAACCGCCAGGACTGCCACCAGTGATGGCAGGAAACCGTCCTTCCGGCGGCCAGCGGCGCGGGCTGGACGATGCCGGACAGCCGGGGGCTCGCGGACATCTTCGCGGCGCCGTCGCCGCCGTAGTGGCCGATCCGGTAGACGTCGACCGTGAACTCCTGCGGCGGGTCCACGGTGATCCGGAAGTCGATGGCCTCGCCGGGTACGACGGATCCCGCGGAGGCGAAGCCCTTGATCTGACGGCGTACGTCGTCGGCGGTACGCGGTCCGGGGAAGCGCGGGCGGTGCGCGGCGCCACCGCTGCTCACGGCCAGGTCGACGTACCAGGGGACGACCTGGCCGTCGTCGTCCAAATACTGGGAGGCGCCGCGCAGCCAGGGCAGCGGGCCCTGGCCGAAGGGGTCGGAGACCCCGTGGGCATGCGCTCCGGACTCCCACCGTCGGATCTGGTCCGTACTCATCGAAGCCCCTCCCTCACCGATCCCCGGCCGCGCTGGCTCCCGCGGTTCCCCGCTCCACCCGTCGTTCACCCATGCGGTGCAATAGTGCGGTGCACATACCCAGCACATCACAGAAAGCACCGCACCGGTTACCGTTCGTGGTGAATTATCGGAACGGATCGGGCGACGAGTGAAGCAGATTCGGTCAACCGGCGTGTGGTGAACGTCACATGACCCAGGTCAAGCGGTCGCGCCGCGCGCTCCGAGCGGTCGGAAGCAGGCGGTACGGGCCAGAAGCCGGGCGGGTTCCGCGCCGCGTGGCGCGCTGCGCGGCAGGGTGCGAGGTGGTGCCGGACGGCGTGCGGTCGTGGCCGAAACGCACCGCCCCCGGACGGCGCTCGCGCGGGGGCGACGTGGCGCTTGTCACATTGGTTGATCACGATGGCGCATCACGTCGGCTGATCACGATGGCGCATCACGTCGGCTGATCACGATGGCGCATCACGTCGGCTTTCACGGCGGCGCGCCACGTCGGCTGATCACACCAGCCGGATCGGCTTGTCGGGGCGGACGCCGACGGCCCTGAGCCAGGAGCGCAGCGGTGCCGCGTCGCCGTTCTCGACCAGGCGGAGCACCGGCCAGGTCAGATCGGCCCGGCGGGTGCCGCCGACGAGCAGCGTGGGGCCGTCGAGCCAGTCCAGGCCCGCGTCGGCGCCCGCGGTGTCCACGGCGGCGCAGCAGACGACGGCGGTGACGTGGTCGGTCAGCAGCTCACGGCCGGTGCGGGGTGGCAGCAACGGGGAGACGGGCACGGGGGTTTCCTCCGTACCGCCGCCGGTTCCGCCGCCGTTTCCGCCGCCGCCCTTGGCGTTCTCGGCCGTCGCGGCGTGCCGGGCCGCCTCGTCGCGGGCGGCGAGCGCGCCGATCCTGGCGGCCAGCTCCTCGCTGCCGCCGCGCGAGAGCCGGTCGATGACGCGGGTGAGGGTGGCGCGGCCCGGCTCGTCGGCGAGCGCGGCGGCGGCCCGTTCCGCCGCCGAGGTGCGGGCGGCGGCGGTCGGACCGGTCGTGGCCCGGTCGCCGAGGAGCAGGCCGCTGCGGCGCCCGCCGCCGATCGCGGCCGGTCCTTCGTCCTCTTCCTCGGCCGCGGCGGCGATGCCGGGCTCCGGCGGCGGCACCTCGTCCAGGACGCGTATCAGCCGGGCGGCCTCGGTGCGCCAGATGCGGTCGACGACCTCGTCCGGATAGCCGCTCCAGCTCACGGGCGCCCAGTCGGGGCCGGGCCGCTGCGGGCCCGCGTGGAAGAGCCGGGCGGCCAGCAGCGAGACGGCCTCGTCCATCGCGCCGGGCTCCTCCAGGAGATCGCAGGCCGGGCGTTCGCCCAGCCGGGTCTCGAAGCCGTCGGCCAGCCGGTCGCGCCGGGACAGCTCGGTGAGCGCGGCGACCACCCCGGCGTCCAGCCGGGACGGCCAGCGGCCCATCCGCCAGGCGGGCAGCGCGACGCGGGTGAGCAGCCGGTCCCAGCCCGCGTAGGCCAGACCCACCTGTTCCTGGGCGACGATCCGCAGCCCGTAGTCGACGGCCTGCGCGCGCTCGGAGGCGGAGGCGGCGACACCTCGCTCCATCTCGGCGACATGGACACGGCAGCCGTTCAGCAGCAGCCGGACCGTCCAGCCGAGGACGCCGAACACCGGTCGCAACAGCACAGTGCCCTCGCGGCCGTGCGCGGCGACTCCGGCCGCCGCGTCGAGGCCGCGCACGAAGCGGCGGGCGGCAGCTATCTCCGGATCGGCGGCCGGTCTTGTGCCCGCCACCACGGGCGCGAGCAGCGCGCGCAGCTCCGCGATCCGCATCCACCACATGAAGGGCGAGCCGATCACCAGCACGGGCGCGGTCCGCCTGCCCTCTTCCCTGGCGGCCTTCCTGGCCTTGCGGCCCGCGGGCCGGTCGGCCCTGCGCTCCTCCAGCCAGCTGTCGCAGTCCGGCGTCAGCTCTATCGCCGACGGCGCGGGCACCTCCATCCGCTCCGCCAGGTCGCGGACCATCCGGTAGAGGTCGGGCGCGGCGGTCTCGGCCACCGGCACCGCGGGACTGACCGCGGGGCTGGCCCGTACGATCACCGCCGCGACGGCCGCCGCGACCAGCAGCACCACCAGCGCGCCACCGGTCATCCCCCAGCGCACACCGTCCCAGCCCGAGCCGATCCGGCCGGTCGCGCCGCCCGCGTGCAGGACGACGGCGACGGCGGCGGGCAGCAGGGCCGCGCCGAGCGCGGCGCCCCGGACCCGGAGCACCGCCAGGGCACGGGAGCGCGCGACCGCCTCACCTGCTTCTCCGGCCATCGGCGACTCACCCCCTGCGCTGTGGTGACCGCCCCGATGGCGGCCTCCCCCCACTGTCGCACCGCCCACGGACATCGCAATGGCCGTACGGCTGATTGCCGCAATGTCCCGCAGTGCGCTTTCGGGGCACCATAGTTCGGCGCCGGGAAGGAGTCAGCCTTATGGCCGAGTCATCACTCCTTGGAGTGGCTTTGGTCAGAGACCGGCCGCTTTCGCGGCGATGTCCGTACGGTGGTGGCCACCGTCCAGACCGATCCGGTCGACCGCGCGATAGGCCCGGTCACGGGCCTTGGCGAGGTCGGAACCGGTCGCGGTGACCGACAGCACCCGGCCGCCCGCGCTGACGATCCGCCCGTCGTCCTCCCGGGTGCCCGCGTGCAGTACGTACGCGTGCTCGTCCTTCTCGGCGACGTCCGCGAGCCCGGAGATCGGGTCGCCGGTGCGCGGGGTGTCCGGGTAGTTGTACGAGGCGATGACCACGGTCACCGCCGCGCCGTCGCTCCAGCGCAGCCGCGGGAAGGCGGCGAGCTGCCCGGTGGCCGCGGCCCGCAGCAGTCCGGCCAGCGGCGTCTTGAGCCGGGCGAGTACGACCTGCGTCTCGGGGTCGCCGAAGCGCGCGTTGAACTCGATGACCCGCACACCGCGCGAGGTGATGGCGAGACCGGCGTAGAGCAGGCCCGCGAAGGGCGTGCCGCGGCGGCGCAGTTCGTCCACGGTCGGCTGGAGCACGGTCCGCTCGACCTCGTCGACGAGCTTGGGGTCGGCCCACGGCAGCGGCGAATAGGCGCCCATACCGCCGGTGTTGGGGCCCTCGTCGTCGTCCAGCGCCCGCTTGAAGTCCTGCGCGGGCTGGAGCGGTACGACCGTCTCGCCGTCGGTGACCGCGAACAACGACACCTCGGGGCCGTCGAGGAACTCCTCGATGACCACCCGGTCGCAGCTCAGCGCGTGCGCGCGGGCGGTGGCCAGGTCGCCGGTGACGACCACGCCCTTGCCCGCCGCGAGCCCGTCGTCCTTGACGACATAGGGCGCGCCGAAGGCGTCGAGCGCCACGTCGACCTCGTCGGCCGTCGTGCAGACGTAACTACGCGCGGTCGGCACCCCGGCCGCCGCCATCACGTCCTTGGCGAACGCCTTGGAGCCCTCCAGCTCCGCGGCCCGCGCCGTCGGGCCGAAGCAGTCGATGCCCCTGGCCCGTACCGCGTCGGCGACCCCGGCGACCAGCGGGGCCTCGGGCCCCACGATCACGAAGTCGGCGCCGAGGGAGACGGCGAGTTCTGCGACGGCCGCGCCGTCGAGGGCGTCGACCTGGTGCAGCTCGGCGACCTCGCCGATTCCGGCGTTGCCGGGCGCGCAGTGCAGCGAGGTGACGTCGGGGTCGAGCGAGAGGGAGCGGCACAGGGCGTGTTCGCGGGCGCCGCCGCCGATGACAAGGACCTTCACGCGCACCAGGGTAGTGGGCCGCGGGGCGGCGGGCCGCCCTCACTCTTTCGAGCGACCGCATTCATCGGCCTATACCTGATCACGCTGCCCGTATGGGCGGATATCCGGAGATCGCTACCCCGCGCTCAGCCGTTCGGCGGTAAGAAGAGTGCTTCACCACCGGGCCGGACATCCGGTGCCGAAAGCCGCATATGAGGTCCACGAGGGGCCCTTGGGGCCATACGAGGGAGCGTGCAGTGAGCCAGCCGGACATGTTTCCCGAGGAAGCGCCTCGGGACGAGCCTCAGCGGCGGGCGCTGCATCATCAGCACGAGGACCTGCGGGCGCTGCCGTTCCCGCTCGGCGACTGGGGCGAGCCCGCGGAACGCCTGGCGGAGCTGTACCGCTGGGCCGAGACGGGCGCCCTGCGCACCGCCGACTGGTACCTCGACGACCGGATCCGCAAGCGCCGCGGCGCCCGCGCCCTGCGTCTTGGCGCCGTGCTCTTCGGCACCGCCGGCGCCGCCCTGCCGCTCGTGGAGCTGACCGGCACCGCGGACACCGGCGCGAGCTGGGGCTATCTCGCGCTGCTCCTGGCGGGTGTCTGCCTCGGCACCGACCGCCTCTTCGGCCTCACCTCGGGGTGGATGCGCGACGTCGCCACCGCCCAGGCCGTCCAGCGCCGCCTGGAGTCCCTGCGCTTCGACTGGGCCTCCGAGAGCGTCCGCGAGGTCCTCGGCCCCACCGAGGGCACCGCCGCCGAGGCCGCCGAACGCTGTCTGGCCATCCTCCGCCGCTTCTGCGACGACCTCGCCGACCTCGTCCGGATGGAGACGTCCGACTGGATCGTCGAATTCGGCGGCCACACCTCCGGCGCTCCGCTGCGCACCCAGTCCGCCGCCTGGTGGCCGAGCCGCCAGGAGCCGTCGCAGGGTCCGCGCCTGGCGCACCCGAGCACGCGCCCCAACATGCCGCGCCAACGGCCGCCGGAGAGCCCGAGGTAGCCGGGGGGGGCGGCTCGCCAAGTGGCCGGGTAGCCGCGGGGCGGCTCGCCAGGTAGCGCGGTGCGGCTCGCCAAGCAGCCCGGTGCGATTAGCTGAAGACGATCATCGAGCCCTGGCCCAGGCTCCGCGTCGCCGCCGCGTGCAGGCCGAGCCACACGTGGTGTTCCCGCGCGAACGGCCCGTTGCCCACGACCGGGGAGACGGCAGGCTCCTCAAGGGTGGTGTGGTGTTCGGGCGGCGCGGGCGGCAGCGGCGGGTTGGCGGGGTCGATGCCGATGACGGGGGCGACGAATTCGAGTTCGCGCAGCAGCCCGTGGCTGGAGCCGAGGGGGCCGCCGCCTTCGAGGAGTTCGTCGTTGACGACGGGCTGGGGGAAGTCGAGGGGGACGTACGCGCCCGCGTGGTCGTAGTGCCAGACCAGGTGCGACCGCTGGGCGGTGGCCTCGAACATCTCCAGGAGCTGTTCGTAGTCGCCGCCGAGGGCGTCGACCGGGGTGACCTCGAGCCCCTGGAGGCTGAGCAGATAGGCGCGGCGCAGGAAGTGCAGGGCGTCGTAGTCGAAGCACGCGATCGGGCCGACGTCGCCCGACAGTCCCGGCATGTAGTTGTAGA
Source organism: Streptomyces sp. NPDC008139 (assembly GCF_042957025.1). Taxonomy (NCBI): domain Bacteria; kingdom Bacillati; phylum Actinomycetota; class Actinomycetes; order Kitasatosporales; family Streptomycetaceae; genus Streptomyces; species Streptomyces sp. NPDC008139. The sequence continues at coordinate 34,126 of NZ_JBIBHM010000023.1, read as the reverse complement.
CGGGGACGGGCGGCTGTCCGGCGTCGTTCAATGCCTTGTCGTATCGGGCGAGTTCCTCGGAGAAGGGGTTTTCCGGGCTGTGGCAGAGCACGTCCACGAGGGGCACCAGCCACAAGTCGCAGGCCACGAACACTCCATCCGGTCGGGGGCGTACAGCCTAAAACGCCCGCGCCGGTCCCGTCATGGCCGGGCGGGGACGAGCTTTTCGATGAGGGCGCTGGTGTGGTCGCTGTGCTCCAGGGTGAGCTGCCGGGCGGTCGCGGTGTCGCGAGCGGCGACGGCGTCCACGAGGGCGACGTGGTCGGACCAGCAGACCCCGGCGGTGTCGTGCAGGGCGCGCAGGTGGGGGACGGCGTAGATCCAGGTCTGGGTGCGCATGCGGTCGAGGAATTCGCAGATGTGCGGGTTGCCGCCGAGGGCCGTCAACTCGCGCCAGAAGCGCAGGTCGCAGCCGATGAGGATGTCGAGGACACCGGAGCGGGCGGCGCGGGCGGCGGCTTCGGCGCGGCGCCGTACGGACGCGATGGCGTCGGGCGGCACGTCGCCCATGCCGACCTCGGCCATCCGCCGGAAGGACGCCTCGACGACGAAGAGCCGCGCTTCGGTGAGGGTGTGGAAGTCCTGCGCGGTGAAACGGCGGACCTGGAAGCCGCGGTGCTGCTCGACTTCGAGCAGTCCCTGTGCGGCGAGGTCGACCAGGGCCTCGCGGACGGGGGTCGCGGAGACGCCGTACAGCTCGGCGATCTCCTTGACGGTGAAGTGGCGACCGGCCTGGAGCCGTCCGGTCAGCACCTCGTCGCGCAGGGCGTCGGCGATCTGCTGGCGCAGACTGCTGCGCCGCACAGGCGATACGCCGCCGTCCGGCATGCCGTCTCCTTCGTCGTCCTTGTGCGTCGCGCGCGCCCACGTACTCCGGTGATTCGTACGTTCGTACGCGCGGGTGACTGCCGCACACGATATGCGAAGCCCGTACGCGTATGCGCGGCGAGCGGAACGGGGAACACCTCTGACCCCCTGGCGTTCATACGCTTATTCTTCGGCGTACGGGTGGGCGGCGGCGCGGTGCCGGGACGGAGCCGCACAGTGCGGAGCGGGACGGGGAAGAGCGACGATGGACGAGCTGAGGTCCGGCGATCCGCGGTCGATCGGCGCGTACCGCCTCCTGGGCAGGCTGGGGGTGGGCGGGATGGGCATCGTCTACCTGGCGCGTTCCGAGCGCGGTCGCACGGTGGCGGTGAAGCTGGTCCGCGACGAACTGGCGTCCCAGGAGGAGTTCCGCACCCGTTTCCGCCGTGAGGTGCAGGCCGCGCGCCGGGTGGGCGGGAAGTGGACCGCGCCGGTGCTGGACGCCGACACCGAGGCCGAGGTCCCGTGGGTGGCGACCGGTTATGTGGCGGGGCCCTCGCTCAGCCAGGTGATCAAGGAGTACGGTCCGCTGCCGGAGCGTTCGGTGCGGGTGCTCGCCTCCGGGCTCGCGCACGCGCTGCGCGACATCCACGCCGCCGGTCTGGTGCACCGCGATCTCAAACCCTCGAATGTGATGATCACCATCGACGGTCCGCGGGTGATCGACTTCGGGATCGCGCGCGCCCTGGAGACGGTCGTCGACGGCGGCTCCCTCACCTATACCGGCGCCATGGTGGGCTCCCCCGGTTTCATGTCGCCCGAGCAGGTGCGCGGCGACCGGGTGACGCCCGCCTGCGACATCTTCTGCCTCGGCTCGGTGCTGGCCTACGCGTCGACCGGTCTCCAGCCGTTCGGCGCGGCGGCCAGCGGTGTGCACGCCCAGATGTTCCGGATCGTGCAGGAGCCGCCCGACCTGGACAAAGTGCCCGACGGGCTGCGCGAGTTGGTGGCCGCCTGCCTGGTGAAGGAGCCCGGGGAGCGGCCCTCGCTGGCGCGGGTGCTGGAGCGGCTGGGCGAGGCGGACGGCGGGAGCGACGACAGCGCGGCGCAGGACTCGACCGCCGAGCCGTGGCTGTCCGGCGCGATCGTGGCGCAGCTCGGACGGCACGCGGTGCGGCTGCTGGAGGTGGAGGCGGCGGCGGAGTCCCCCACACCGACGGAGCTGGACGTGGGGGTCGTGGCCGTCGGCGGACCGGGCGCCCCCACGCCGACACGGGCGGACCCCGGCCATCTCTCGGGCACCGGCGCGCGCACCGACGGAGCGACCCCGGTCAGGCAACCGCCGCCGACCGCGTACTCACCGACCTACGGCTCGTACGCGCCCCCGGCCGGTGCGGCACCGGCCGGTCCGACGCCGCCCCCGCCGACGTACACGCAACCGCGGCCGGCAGGGCCGGACGCGGGCGGGCCGCGCAAGACGCGGCGCGGGCCGCTGATCGCGGCGATCGTCGCCCTGGTGGTCGTCGCAGGCGGCGTGACGGCGTACATCGCGGGCCAGGGGGGCACGAAGAACACGGCCGATCCGGACCCCGGTGTGAGCACACCCACCGGTCCGACGTCCCCGCCGACCTCGGGTCCCGCGCGGACGTCGCCGGGTCAGGCGGACCCCGCGAACGCGGCGGTGCCCGGCGGCATGGTCGGCACCTGGCGGACCTCCTTCACCAGTGACGACGCGGGCGACAACACCCGGACGCTGACGGTGAAGGCGGACGGCTCCGTGGAACTGTCGGGCGACAGCGCCTCCTACGCCTGCTTCTGGTCCATGCACGTCGTCTCAGTGGGCCCGCCGGTCGAGTTGAGCCCGTCGCAGGTGGTGACGGGGACGCCCGCGTCCTCGTGCAGCCCCGGCGACGGCACCACGCTCACCCTGGTGGACGACACCCATCTGCGCCGCGACAACCTCGACACGAGCAAGGCGCCGCTGACGTACACCAAGGTCGACCACTGACCGCGTCCGGACACAGGTAAGCCCCGCTCACCTGGGTGAGCGGGGCTTACCTACGGAGCCGCAGCCTGGGCCTGGACTTGGACTGCCTCGGCTTGGGCCTGGGGCCTGGGGCCGTTCTAGAGGAACGAGTTGATCTCGATCGTCTCGGTACGGCCGGGGCCGACGCCGATCGCGGAGATCGGCGCGCCCGACATCTCCTCCAGCGCCTTCACGTACGCCTGCGCGTTCTTCGGCAGGTCGGAGAGCGACTTGGCCTTGCTGATGTCCTCCGTCCAGCCGGGCAGGTACTCGTAGACCGGCTTGGCGTGGTGGAAGTCGGACTGGCTGTAGGGCAGTTCCTCGACCCGGCGGCCGTCGATCTCGTACGCGACGCAGACCGGGATCTGCTCCCAGCCGGTGAGGATGTCCAGCTTGGTGAGGAAGAAGTCGGTGAGGCCGTTGACCCGGGTCGCGTAACGGGCGATGACCGCGTCGAACCAGCCGCAGCGCCGGTTGCGCCCGGTGGTGACGCCGAACTCGTGGCCCACCGTGCGCAGTCGCTCGCCGTCCGCGTCGAACAGCTCGGTGGGGAACGGTCCGGAGCCCACACGCGTTGTGTAGGCCTTGAGGATGCCGATCACCCGGCTGATCTTCGTGGGGCCGATACCGCTGCCGGTGCAGGCGCCGCCGGAGGTCGGGTTGGACGACGTGACGAAGGGGTACGTGCCGTGGTCGACGTCGAGGAGCGTGCCCTGGCCGCCCTCCATCAGGACGACCTTGCCCTCGTCGAGCGCGTTGTTGAGGATCAGGGTCGTGTCGGCGACGTAGCTCCTGATCTGCTCCGCGTAGCCGAGGTACTCCTCGACGACCTGGTCGGTGCTGATCGCGCGCCGGTTGAAGAGCTTGACCAGGACCTGGTTCTTCTCGCTGAGCGCCGCGTCGACCTTCTGCTGGAGGATCGATTCGTCGAACAGGTCCTGGATGCGGATGCCCACCCGGTTGATCTTGTCGGCGTAGGCCGGGCCGATGCCGCGCCCGGTGGTGCCGATCTTGCGGTTGCCGAGGAACCGCTCCGTCACCTTGTCGATGGTCTGGTGGTACGGCGTGATCAGGTGTGCGTTACCGCTGATCAGGAGCTTGGACGTGTCGACACCGCGCTCGTTCAGCCCGCTCAGCTCGGAGAGCAGGACCGCCGGGTCGACGACGACACCGTTCCCGATGACCGGGGTGCACCCCGGTGACAGGATTCCGGAGGGGAGGAGATGCAGTGCGTACTTCTGGTCGCCGACGACGACCGTGTGGCCGGCGTTGTTGCCGCCCTGGTATCGCACCACATAGTCCACGGAGCCACCGAGCAGGTCGGTGGCCTTCCCCTTGCCCTCGTCACCCCACTGAGCACCGAGCAGCACAAGTGCGGGCACAGGCGTACACCCCTTCCGGGCGGGGCATGTCCAACGTGCAGAGAGCCGTCGAACCTGCCCCGGAATAGACGAAGCCCCTGACGCAAAGGCGCAAGGGGCTCTTGCACCGAGATTTTACCTGAGGAAGGACCAAGGTGTCGGCCGTGTCTCCTGGGCATCCTCCCCCGGACTCCGGCCGGGGGCACCCCCTGCTCCTGGTCATCGACCCCGCGGCACGCGCGGTCGACGGCGAATCCGTGCGGATCGCCAAAGATGTCCTGTGCGCGGGCGCGTACTCCGTAAAAGTTTGCGTCCCGGATTCCGCGGAGGAGGCGGAGCGCGCGCTGGCGCACCGCGGTCGCCGTCACCCTGTGGTGCTCGGCGACGACGCGGCGCTGCTGCGGATGGTGCGCGCGCTGCACCGCGACCGCACGCTCGGGGAGGCGCCGGTCGCGCTGGTGCCGATCGGGCCGCGGTCCGCGCTGGCCCGCGGCCTCGGTGTGCCGGGCCAGGTGCTGGCGGCGGCGCGGGCGGTGCTCGACGGCGTCGAGCGGGAGCTCGACCTGCTGGTCGACGAGAGCGGCGGGATCGTGCTCGGCACGCTGAGCATCCCGTGCGGCACCCCGGTCTCGCAGACCGCCGCGCACTGGTGGACGCCGGTCGAGAAGACCGCCCGCTCCCTGGTCCGCACCCTCACCGCGCCGATCCCGGTCAACGGTCAGCAGCCGCGGCAACGGCTGCGCGTGGAGGCCGACGGCGTGCTGCTGGCCGATCTGGACCAGCCGGTGCAGGAGATCTCGGTCCGCACCTCGCCGTCGGGCGTGGCGGAGGTCTTCGTCCGCCGCACGGAGGGCGCGGAGCACGTACGCGCGCAGGCGCGGACCATCACCGTCTCGGGCCGTGACTTCCGCTACCGCGCGGATTCCGCCGTCACCGGGCCGGTGCGCAGCCGTACGTGGACGGTGGAGCGGTCGGCGTGGCGGCTGACGGTGCCGCGCTGAGGGCGGCAGGAGCGTTTCAGCGGGCCGCGCGTCACATCGTGGCCTTGTGCTCCCGCCAGCGGTCCATCATCGCGCCGAGCTCCCTTTGCAGGAACTCGAAGAAGGCGGCGGTCTCGGCGAGCCGCTGACCGGCGTCCGTCTCCTCGCCGACGGTGTCTATTCCGGTGCGCAAGGTGTTCTCCCAGCGGGCGAGCACGCCGCTGCGGCTGGTGAACGTCTCGTACCACTGGTCGTGGTGCACCCGGTAGAGCTCGCGGCGCGAGCCGGGGTCGCGCTCGCGGTGCACCATGCCGACCTGGGCGAGGTAGCGCACGGCGCCGGAGACCGCGGCCGGGCTGACCTGGAGCCTTTCGCTCAGCTCGGCGGAGCTGAGCGCGCCGTTCTCGGACACGAGCAGCGCGGAGAAGACCCGGGCGGCCATCCGCTGCATTCCGGCCTCGACCATCTCGGCGGCGAAGCGCTCGATGAACGTCAGCACCTCCGCAGGTCTCTCGTCGTCCCGCGGGTCCGCCATGGCCGCCGCCTCCCTCGTCCGATCCGACCAAGTCACGCTGAGTGAAGTTTATCCGCTTCGTTATCTTCACAAATTTCTGAATGTACTGTAGCTTCACAAGCATGACGGACGCAATCATGGTGGCCGGGCTCCGCAAGACCTTCGGCCGCACACACGCACTCGACGGACTCGACCTGTCCGTCCGCACCGGCGAGGTGCACGGCTTCCTGGGTCCCAACGGGGCGGGGAAGTCCACCACGATCCGCGTCCTGCTCGGCCTGATCAGAGCCGACGGCGGCGAGGCCCGGCTGCTCGGCGGCGATCCGTGGCGGGACGCGGTGGCCCTGCACCGGCGGATCGCCTATGTGCCGGGCGATGTCACGCTGTGGCCCAATCTCAGCGGCGGCGAGATCATCGACCTCTTCGGCAGACTGCGCGGCGGAGGCGGCGGAGGCGGCGGAGGCGCTGTCCGCGGCCGGTGGCGCGGGCGCGGGGAGACCGGCGAGCGGGGCGACGGCGGTGCCGCGAGCCGGAAACAGGAACTGCTCGACCGGTTCGAGCTGGATCCGACGAAGAAGGGCGGCGCGTATTCGAAGGGCAACCGGCAGAAGGTCGCCCTGGTCGCCGCCTTCGCCTCGGACGCCGACCTGCTGATCCTGGACGAGCCGACCTCGGGACTCGACCCGCTGATGGAGGAGGTCTTCCAGGGCTGCGTGGAGCAGGCCAGGGACCGCGGGGCGACCGTGCTGCTGTCCAGCCACATCCTCAGCGAGGTCGAGGCGCTCTGCGACCGGGTCAGCATCATCCGCCAGGGCCGCACCGTGGAGACCGGCGCCCTCGGCGAGCTGCGCCATCTGACCCGCACGAGCGTCACCGCCGAACTGGCCGCCCCACCGCACGGCCTCGACGAACTGCCCGGCGTGCACGACGTGGACGTCAGCGGGCACCACGTCACCCTCCAGGCCGACACCGACAAGCTCGACGCCCTGCTGCGCGCTCTCGCCGACACCGGCGTCCGCAGCCTCACCAGCCGCCCGCCCACCCTGGAGGAGCTGTTCCGCAGGCACTACGAGGACCCGGACGCCGACGGTCACGCGTCGGCTGTCGAGGGCCCGGCCGGTACGCCGTCCGGACCCGACGGGCCGTCCGCTACCGATACGTCCGCATCCGGTACGCCGTCCGCGACCGGTCCGCGTAAGGCGACGCCCCGATGAGCGGCTTCGCGGGCACCGGCGCCCTCACCCAACTGGCCCTGCGCCGCGACCGGCTGATGATCCCGGCCTGGCTGTACGTGCTGGCCGCGTCCGTCATCGGCACCGCCGCCTCCTTCCGCACGCTCTACGGCGACCAGGCCGACCGCGCGGACCTCGCGCGCAGCACCAACGCCAGCGCGCCGCTGCGCGCGCTCTTCGGACCCATCTACGACTGGGACACGATCGGCGCGCTCACCGGCTGGCGGATGGGCGTGCTCGGCGCGTCCCTCACCGGGCTGATGAGCATGCTGATCGTCGTCCGGCACACCCGTGAGGAAGAGGAGACCGGCCGCCAGGAAATGCTCGGCGCGACCATGGTCGACCGCCGGGCCCCGCTCACCGCCGCCCTGTCGGCCGCCGCGACCGCCGACGTCGCCATCGCCCTGGTCGTCCTGTGCGGCATGACCGTGCTCGGCCAGAGCCTGACGGGCTCGGTCGCGCTCGCCGTCGCCCTCGCGGTCGGCGGCATGATGTTCGCCGGGGTCGCCGCGGTGACCGCCCAGCTCACCGAGACCGCGCGGCTCGCCAAGGGCGTCGCGGGAGCCGTGCTAGGCGGCGCCTTCCTGCTGCGCGCCGCCGGGGACGCCGCGACCACCGACTCCTCCTCGCCCCTGGTGTGGATCTCACCGCTGGGCTGGCTCGAACACCTCCACCCGTACGCCGACGAGGCGTGGTGGGTGCTGCTGCCCGCCGCCGCCTTCGCCGTACTGACCTGCGGCGCCGCGTACACGCTGGTCGCCCGCCGGGACACCGGGGCCGGTCTCCTGCCCGCCCGTCCGGGACCCGCGTGGGCGGCCCGCTCGCTGAACGGACCCGTCGCCCTGGCCTGGCGGTTGCAGCGCGGCACCCTGTACGCGTGGGCCGCGGGCCTGGCGGTCGCGGGCGGGGTCTACGGCTCGGTCACCGACTCCGTCGGGGATCTGATCGGGGGCAACGGCCAGGTGGACGACATCTTCCAGCGGATGGGCGGCCACCAGGGCCTGACCGACGCGTTCCTGTCGACCTCGATGGGCCTGCTCGGCATCATGGCCGCCGTCTTCGCCGTGCAGAGCGTGCTGCGGCTGCGCACCGAGGAGACCGGGCAGGGCGCGGAGGCCGTGCTCGCCCAGTCGGTCGGCAGGGTGCGCTGGGCCGCGAGCCACCTCGTCCACGCGCTGCTCGGCACCGTCGTCCTGCTGGCCGCCGGCGGCCTGCTGATGGGCCTGGCCTACGGCGGCGCCATCAACGACATCGGCGGGCAGGTCCCCCGGCTGATCGGGGCGGCCGTCGCGCAGGCGCCCGCCGTGTGGGTGCTGATCGGGCTCGGCACCCTGCTGTTCGGCCTGCTGCCGAGGGCGTCCACGGCCGCCTGGGGCCTGCTCGGGCTCTTCGTGATGATGGGTCAGCTGGGCCCGCTGCTGCGGCTGCCGCAGCCGCTGCTCGACCTCTCGCCGTTCACCCACGTGCCGAAGCTGCCCGGCGGCGATATCACCGCGACGCCGTACGCCTGGCTGATACTCGTGACCGCCGGGACCCTCGCGGCCGGCCTGGCCGGGCTTCGCCGCCGCGACCTCGTCACCGGCTGACCCGCGGCGATCCCCGCAGGGCCGTGCGCGCGAGCCCGTCGTACGGTCCTGCGCCCGTCCGCCCCACCGTCCTGCGCACGGTCCCGCGCCGTCACCAGGTGACCAGCAGCTCCTCCGGTCCGCGGATCACATAGCCGGGGCTCCAGGCGGGCTCGGCGACCAGCCGCAGGCCGGGCGCCTGGCGCAGGAAGGTGCCGAAGGACGCGCCGAGTTCGAGGCGGGCCAGCGGGGCGCCGAGGCAGTAGTGGATGCCCGCGCCGAAGCTGACGTGCCGGTTGTCGGCGGCGGGGCGGGTGACGTCGAAGCGGTCGGGGTCGGTGAAGCGGGCCGGGTCGCGGTTGGCGGAGCCGAAGAGCAGGGCGACCTCGGAGCCGCGCGGGATGACCGTGCCGCCGACCTCGATGTCGTCCAGCACCCAGCGTTCGAACATCTGCAAGGGAGTGTCGTAGCGCAGCATCTCGTCCACGCCGTCCCGCAGCCGGTCGGGGGCGTCGTAGAGGAGCCGGAGCTGGTCGGGGTGCCGGAAGAGGTTGAGCCAGCCGATGGTGGTGGTGTTGACCGTGGCCTCGTGGCCCGCGTTCAGCAGCAGCACGATGGTGGAGATCATCTCCTGCTCGCTGAGCACGTCCCCGTCCTCGCGGGCCGCGATCAGCGCGCTGATCAGGTCCTCGCCGGGGTCGGTGCGCCGGGCGGCGATGAGTTCGTGCAGATACGCGGAGAACTCCTCGCTGGCGGCGACCGCGCGGCGGGCGCTCTCCTCGGTGGGGTTCAGCTCGAACATCCCGGTGATCGCCGCCGACCAGGGCCGCAGCAGACCGCGGTCGGCGGCCGGGATGCCCAGCATCTCGGCGATGACCGCGACCGGCAACGGCTCGGCGACCCGGGAGAGCAGGTCGCCGCCGCCGTCGGCGTGCAGGGAGGTGATGAGTTCGGCGGCCAGGCGCTCGACGGTGGGGGCCAGATTCTCCACCGTGCGCGGAGTGAAGGCCTTGGCGACCAGGCGGCGGATGCGGGAGTGCGCGGGGGCTTCGAGGTCCAGCATCCCGTTGCCGTTGAGCGTGGTGAACGGCTCGTGCTCGGGAGGCGGTGCCTCGCGGCCGAACTCCTCGTGGGTGAAGCGGTGCAGGTAGGTGCGGCCCAGACGGCGGTCGCGCAGCAGGGCGTTGACGTCGTCGTAGTGCGGGATGAGCCACTGCCTGGTCGGCTCGAACCAGTGCGCGCGGCCGGCCGCGCGCAGGGCCTCGTAGGCCGGGTAGGGGTCGGCGACGAAGGAGGGCGACCAGGGCTCGAAGGCGGGTCCGGGCGAAGGGGCGGCGGGTGACGCCGGAGAGGTGGGTGTCATGGCAGATCGATGAGTCCGTGTTCGCGTAGGTAGGCCAGCTGGGCCTGGACGGAGAGCTCGGCGGCGGGCCACAGGGAGCGGTCGACGTCGGCGTAGACGTGGGCGACGACGTCGGCGGCGGTGAGCAGCCCCGACTCGACGGCGGTCTCGACCTGGGCGAGCCGGTGGGCGCGGTGGGCGAGGTAGTACTCGACGGCGCCGCGGGCGTCGGTGAGCACGGGGCCGTGCCCGGGCAGCACGGTGTCCACCCCGCCGTCGACCGTCAGGGCCTGGAGCCGCCGCAGCGAGTCCAGGTAGTCGCCGAGCCGCCCGTCGGGGTGCGCGACCACGGTGGTGCCGCGGCCCAGCACGGTGTCGCCGGTCAGGACGGCGCCGTCGGCCGGGAGGTGGAAGGAGAGCGAGTCGGCGGTGTGGCCGGGTGTGGAGACGACCTGGAGTTCCAGGCCGCCGGTGGTGACGGTGTCGCCCGCGGCCAGGCCCTCGTCGCCGAGCCGCAGCGCCGGGTCCAGGGCCCGTACGCGGGTGCCGGTCAGCTCGGCGAAGCGGGCCGCGCCCTCCGCGTGGTCGGGGTGGCCGTGGGTGAGCAGGGTGAGGGCGACGCGCTTGCCCGCCCGCTCGGCGACCTCCACCACGTGGGCGAGGTGGCCCTCGTCCAGCGGGCCGGGGTCGATGACGACGGCCAGCGGTGAGTCGGGTTCGGCCACGATCCAGGTGTTGGTGCCGTCCAGGGTCATCGCCGAGGGGTTGGGAGCCAGCACGCACAGGGCGCGGGCGGTGGCCCGGCCGCCGATGGTGGCGCGCGGCTCGCCGGGCGGCTTCGCGGCGGTCATCGGCCCGCTCCCTCGTCCCGGGCCCGGTCCGGGTCCTCGCTCCGCACCGCGTCCTGAGCCCGGCCCTGATCCTGAGCCCGGTCCTGGTCCTGAGCCCGGTCTTGGTCCTGGTCCCGGCTCTGGCCCCGGTCCGGCAGCGGGCCCGCCGTGCCCGGGATGAAGCGGGTGAACTCGTCGTGGCCCGGCCAGGTCAGGACGACGTCGCCGTGCTCGTCGAGGGCGGCGCGGGCCAGGACCGGGGTGAGGTCGCGGTCACCCGTGGCGGTGAGCGCGTCCGCGGCCGAGGCGTACGGCAGCAGGTCGCGCAGGGTGGTGACGGTCGGCGGCAGCATGCTCAGCTCGCCGCGGTCGTAGCCCGCGACGGCCGCGGCGGGCGGCAGCCACACGGTGTGGTCCGCCTCGCCCGACACGTCCCGCGTGCGCTGCCCGGCCGGGAGGGTGGCGAGGAAGAACCAGGTGTCGTAGCGGCGCTCCTCGAACTCCGGGGTGATCCAGCGCGCCCAGGGGCCGAGCAGGTCGGAGCGCAGGACGAGTTCGCGGCGGGCCAGGAAGTCGGCGAAGGACAGCTGGTGACCGGCCAGCGCGGCCCGGTCCGCCTCCCAGTCCGCCCCGGTGATGTCGGCGACGACGGTCTCGGGGTCGGGCCCGGCGAGCAGCACCCCCGACTCCTCGAAGGTCTCCCGCACCGCCGCGCACACCACGGCCTGCGCGACCGCCTCGGTCGCCCCCAGCGCCGCCGCCCACGCCTCCAGCGACGGCCCCGCCCACCCCACGGGACGCTCGTCGCGCGGGTCCACGCCGCCGCCCGGATACGCGTACGCGCCCCCGGCGAAGGCCATGGAGGCGCGTCTGCGCAGCATGTGGACGGCGGGTCCGCCGGCGTCGGTGTCCCGCAGCAGCAGTACGGTCGCCGCCCGCCGCGGCGTGACGGGGACCAGTTCCCCGCTCGTCAGCGCCCGGATGCGGTCCGGCCACGAGGCGGGGAACATCTGTCCGTCGGTCCTGGTCATGGGCGGGATGCTACGTCCATCCGGCGCGATGTTCGAGAGCCGCCGCCCGCAGGGAGCCCCCCGCGACGTTCGAGAACCGCCGCCCGCAGGGAGCTGCCCGCGACGTTCGAGAGCCGCCGCCCGCAGGGAGCTCCCCCGCGGGCGCCGGACAGGCGGACTCAGTCCGTCAGCTCGACCTGGACCTCGACCTCGACCGGGGCGTCCAGCGGGAGGACGGCCACGCCGACGGCGCTGCGCGCGTGCACGCCCTTCTCGCCGAGGACCTCGCCGAGCAGTTCGCTGGCGCCGTTGATCACACCGGGCTGGCCGGTGAAGTCGGGGGCGGAGGCGACGAAGCCGACGACCTTGACCACACGGGCGATCCGGTCGAGGTCACCGATGACCGAGCGGACGGCGGCCAGCGCGTTGAGCGCGCAGGTGCGGGCCAGGTCCTTCGCCTCGTCGGCGGTGACCTCGGCGCCGACCTTGCCGGTCAGCGCGAGCTTGCCCTCGACCATGGGGAGCTGCCCCGAGGTGAAGACGTACCGCCCGGAGATCACCGCGGGCTGGTAGGCCGCCAGCGGCGGGACCACGTCCGGCAGCGTCAGCCCCAGCTCCGCGAGCCGCGCGTCGACGGCGCCGCTCACGCCGCCTTCTCCCGCTTGAAGTACGCCACGAGCTGCTCGGGGCTCATCCCCGGCACGACCTGCACCAGTTCCCAGCCGTCCTCGCCCCACGTGTCGAGGATCTGCTTCGTCGCGTGCACGAGCAGCGGCACGGTCGCGTATTCCCACTTCTTCGCCATACGGCGACTGTAGTGCCTCCCCGGCGGCCGTCCGGCACGGCGCTCCCCGACCGGCGGGGACCGTACGCGGACCACGTCCGGACCCCTGCCGCGCCCCCGCTCGGCCCCGCGCCGCCGCCCCGGATCGACACCCGGCGGTCATCGCGCCGTCACCCCAACCGGACGGCCGCCCGAGTACGGGGTGCCTTCAGTGGTTAGGCTCGCAAGGTGAGCCCTCAACAGTCTTCCGCCGTCAGGCTCCACATCGTGACGGGCAAGGGCGGCACGGGAAAGACCACGGTCGCCGCCGCGCTGTCCCTCGCGCTCGCGTCCGAGGGACGGCGTGTGCTGCTGGTCGAGGTGGAGGAGCGGCAGGGCATCGCCCAGCTCTTCGAGACCGAGGCGCTGCCGTACCAGGAGCGGAAAATCGCCTCCGCACCCGGCGGCGGCGAGGTGCACGCGCTGGCCATCGACGCCGAGCTGGCGATGCTGGACTACCTGGACATGTTCTACAAGCTCGGCCGCGCCGGGCGCGCGCTCAAGAAGCTCGGCGCGATCGACTTCGCCACCACCGTCGCCCCCGGGCTGCGGGACGTGCTGCTGACCGGCAAGGTGTGCGAGGCCGTCCGCCGCAAGGACAAGGCGGGCTGGCCGGTGTACGACGCGGTGGTGCTCGACGCCCCGCCCACCGGGCGGATCACCCGCTTCCTCAACGTCAACGACGAGGTCGCCGGGCTGGCCCGGATGGGCCCCATACACAACCAGGCGCAGACCGTGATGCGCGTGATGAAGTCCCCGCAGACGGCCGTCCACCTGGTGACGCTCCTGGAGGAGATGCCGGTCCAGGAGACGATGGACGGCGTCGCGGAACTGCGCTCCGCCGGGCTGCCGGTGGGCGCCGTCATCGTCAACATGGTGCGCCCCGTGCTCCTGGAGGACGCGGCCCTCGCCCAGGTCACCGACCTCCCGGCGGTCGGCAGCGGTGGCGGCGTCGGCAAGCGGCGCACGGCCGTCGCCAAGGCGCTGTCCCAGGCCGGGCTCGGCGGCGCCCGGCGCGGCGGGGTCGCCGAGCGGCTGGTCGACCCGCTGCTGACCCAGGCGTACGAGCACGCCGAGCGGGTGGTCCTGGAGCGCGAGCAGCGCGCCGAGATCGGCGGACTCGGCCTTCCCGTAAGGGAGTTGGAGCTGATCGGCGAGGGCGTGGACCTCGGCGGGCTCTACCGGCTGGCCGACAGCCTGCGCAAGCAGGCCGTGCCGGGCTTCGGCGGCACCTTCGCGGAGGACGGCGCCCGCGGGAAATCCGCCGCTCACCCGGACGAAGACACCGATGACGCCGACGTTGACGGCCCGGACGCCGGTGGCGCCGCTGCGGGCGCCGAGGGTGACGGCTCGAAGGCCGATCGTGCCGCTGCGGACGCCGCCGCTCACCCGGACGAAGACACCGACACCGGAGACGAGGCCTGACCCATGAGCCTGGAGAGCCCCGTGCTGGAGATCGACCCGCTGCTCGACGACCCCAAGACGCGGATCATCGTGTGCTGCGGTTCCGGCGGTGTCGGCAAGACGACGACCGCCGCGTCCCTGGGCGTACGCGCGGCCGAGCGCGGCCGTACAGCCGTCGTACTCACGATCGACCCGGCGCGGCGGCTGGCCCAGTCCATGGGCCTGACCGAACTGGACAACACCCCGCGCGAGGTGGCCGGAATTGATCGGTCCGCCGGCGGTTCGCTGCACGCGATGATGCTGGACATGAAGCGGACCTTCGACGAGGTCGTGGTCCAGCACTCCGATCAGGAGCGGGCCCGCGCGATCCTGGAGAACCCCTTCTACCAGTCCCTGTCGGCCGGTTTCGCCGGCACGCAGGAGTACATGGCGATGGAGAAGCTGGGCCAGCTCAGGGCCCAGGACGCCTGGGACCTGATCATCGTCGACACCCCGCCGAGCCGCAGCGCACTGGACTTCCTGGACGCGCCCAAGCGGCTCGGCTCCTTCCTCGACGGCAAGTTCATCAAGCTGCTGATGGCCCCGGCCAAGGTCGGCGGCCGGGCCGGGGTGAAGTTCCTCAACATCGGGATGTCGATGATGACCGGCACCCTCAGCAAGGTGATGGGCGCCGGGCTGCTGCGCGACGTGCAGACCTTCGTGGCCGCCATGGACACCATGTTCGGCGGCTTCAGGACCCGCGCCGACGCCACGTACCGGCTGCTCCAGGCGCCGGGCACGGCCTTCCTGGTGGTCGCCGCCCCGGAGCGGGACGCCCTTCGGGAGGCGGCCTACTTCGTGGAGCGCCTGGCGGCCGAGGACATGCCGCTCGCCGGTCTCGTACTCAACCGCGTCCACGGCAGCGGCGCCGCGCACCTCACCGCGGAGCGGGCGCTGGCCGCCGCCGAGGCCCTGGAGGAGGCGCTGGAAGAAAATCTTGCGGACGGCGGCATTGTGGATCATCCGACCGGGAAGGCTGACTCCCAGCGGGCCTCCGCATCCAGTCCAGCAAGCACCGCCGGCAGCTCGAGCGCCAGCGGTTCAGGCACGTCCAGCACTGCGAGCACGTCCAGCACAGCGACCGCGGCCGGTACCGAACGGCTGGCCGCCGGATTGCTGCGCCTCCATGCCGAACGCATGCAGGTGGTCGCGCGTGAACGACGCACGCGCGACCGCTTTGTGTCCGTCCACCCGGAGGTGCCCATGGTGGACGTGACAGCGCTGCCCGGTGACGTACACGATCTGACCGGGTTGCGGGCGATCGGCGAGCAGTTGGCGGACGGTCGGCCCGCGGCTGCGTAGTGGTGCGAGGTCGGATCGCGGCCGCGTAGTGGTGCGAGGTGGGACCGCGCGGTGACGCGGGGCCGGACCACGTACATCATGGTGCGGTTCTGACCGGTCGTCAGCCCGCAGCGGCGTAGTCGTCCTCGTCGTCGAGCGGGATGAGGCCGGTGCTGCGCTCATACTCGGTGCGTGCCGTCTCCAGCAGTCTGCGCCACGAGGTCACCATGGGGCGCCGTCGCAGCAGCGCACGGCGTTCACGCTCGGTCATACCCCCCCACACGCCGAACTCCACCCGGTTGTCGAGCGCGTCCGCCAGGCACTCGGTCCGCACCGGGCAGCCGGTGCACACCGCCTTGGCCCTGTTCTGAGCCGCGCCCTGGACGAACAGCTCGTCCGGATCTGTGGTCCTGCACGCCGCCTGCGTGCTCCAGTCGGTTACCCAGCTACTCATGCTGGCGCCGTCCTCTCCCGAATCGAGGCTCCCCCACGGCGGCAAGCGGCATATTCACCGTTGCCAGTTGAGGACGTTACGGAAGGTAGGCGCGGCGCAACAGCCCTTTCCGGCCCAATCTTGCATGGCCCGAACGGACTATGCGTGCGCGGGAGATCACCCAACGGAGTGAGGCGGGCTTATGCGGCACCAATATCGGACTTAAGAGGCGAAGCGGCACACATCGTCTCGCCATAAGGGACAAGTCCCTCGGCATATGCCGAATTTCGGGCAGTTCTCATCACTCACAAGAGTGACGATGGAAGGCAGAAACGCGCCCGACGATCGCGCCCTGTCCGTTACAGAGTAGGCGAACAGTTGGGCGCACGTCCGGGGAATCGCAACGTAGGCTGCCTCCATGGCACACAAGCGATCGGGCGGGGGGCTGAGCACAGCCCAGCAGGCCGCCAAGTTCCTCGGCGTCAGCGTGCTCTCCGGCGTGGTCCTCGCGGGCATCGCGCTGCCCGCCGTGGGCGCGCTCGGCCTGTCGGCCAAGGGCACCGCGGCCGGCTTCGACGACCTGCCGGGCGAGCTGAAGACCCCGCCGCTCAGCCAGGCGTCGAAGATCCTGGACGCGCACGGCGGCCTGATCGCCACGGTCTACTCGCGCGACCGCACCGTCGTCCCGATCGAGGACATGAGCCCCAATGTCCTCAGCGCCATCGTCGCCATCGAGGACTCGCGCTTCTACGAGCACGGCGCGCTCGACCCCAAGGGCATCCTGCGCGCGCTCAGCAACAACGCGTCGGAGGGCGGCACCCAGGGTGCCTCGACCCTGACGCAGCAGTACGTGAAGAACGTCTTCGTGGAGGAGGCGGGCGACGACCCCAGCAAGGTCGCCCTCGCCACCCAGCAGACGATCGGCCGCAAGATCAAGGAAATGAAGTACGCGATCCAGGTCGAGAAGGAACTCGGCAAGAAGAAGATCCTGGAGAACTACCTCAACATCACCTTCTTCGGCGAGCAGGCGTACGGCGTCGAGGCCGCCTCGCAGCGGTACTTCAGCAAGCACGCCAAGAACCTGTCGCTCACCGAGGCCGCGCTGCTGGCGGGCCTGGTCCAGTCGCCGAGCCGCTACGACCCGATCAACGACGAGCAGGAAGCCCTCAAGCGCCGCAATACGGTGCTGGCGCGCATGGCGCAGCTCAAGGACATCACCCCTGAGCAGTCCGCCGCCGCGCAGAAGGCGCCGCTCGGCCTGAAGGTCAGCTCGCCGAAGAACGGCTGCATCACCGCCGTCAACGGCGCGGGCTTCTTCTGCGACTACGTGCGCAACACCTTCCTCACCAACGCCGCCTTCGGCAAGACGAAGGAGGAGCGCGCCAAGACCTGGGACACCGGCGGTCTGACCGTCAAGACCACGCTCGACCCCAAGGCGCAGGCGGGTGTGCTGGACGGCATCAGCAAGCACGTCTACAAGAGCGACGCCATCGCCGCCGCCGTCACCCTGGTGGAGCCCGGCACCGGCAAGATCGTCGCGATGGGCCAGAGCAAGCCGTACGGCTTCGGCAAGAACGAGACGCAGATCAACTTCTCGGTCAACGCCAACATGGGCGGCGGCCAGGGCTTCCAGAACGGTTCGACGTTCAAGCCGATCACGGCCGCCGCGGCGCTCGAAGCGGGCTACAAGCCGGACCAGTCGGAGCCGTCGCCGAACAAGATGACGTATCCCGACGTCACGACCTGCGACAACAACACGATCCACGGCACCGACGAGACGGGCAACGAGGACCCGTCCGAGGTGGGCCCGTACCAGATGCCCGAGGCGCTGAAGAAGTCGATCAACACCTACTTCCTCCAGCTCGAGAGCCAGACCGGGCTCTGCCCGATCGTCAACATGGCGACCAAGCTGGGCCTCAACCGCGCCGACGGCAAGCCGCTGAACCAGATCGCCTCGCTCACCCTCGGCACCAACGAGGTGTCGCCGCTCAACGTGGCCGCCGCGTACGCCGCCTTCGCCAACCGCGGCGTCTACTGCACGCCGATCGCCATCCAGTCCGTGACGGCCGCGGGCGGCAAGAAGCTGACGGTGCCCAAGTCGCTCTGCTCGCAGGCCATGTCGCAGAACACGGCCGACACCATCAACACGATGCTCAAGGGCGTCGTCGACGACGGTACGGGCGAGGCGGCCAACCTGGACGACGGCCGGGACACCGCCGGTAAGACCGGTACGACCGACGACCGGTGGGCGGCCTGGTTCGCCGGCTACACGCCGAACATGGCGGCGGCCGTGTGGATGGGTGACCCCAAGCACTCCAAGAAGATGAAGAACATCACCATCGGCGGCAAGTACTACCCGCTGGTATACGGCGCCGACGGCCCCGCCCCCATCTGGAAGGACGCCGTCTCCGCGTCCCTGGAGGGCAAGCCGGTGCTCAGCTTCGTGACGGTGCCGCTCAACATCCCGGACAAGGGCAAGAACCCTCCGGCGTCGCCCGATCCGAACAACCCGGGCAACGCCACCAACACCGACAACAAGCACAAGGGCCGCGGCCACGGCCCCGGCGGCGTCACCACCATGGGCACGACCACCGGCGCCATCACGGCGGGCGCCACCGGCGGCGGCACCAACGGCGGTGCGACGGCGGGTACGACCGTGGGCGCGACCGGCGCCAACGGCGCCACCAACGGCAGCCCCAACCCCTTTCCGACCTTCCCCGGCCTGACCACCGGCGGCGGGAACGGCCGGGCCGGGGGTACGACGGGGGCGACGTAGGGGTCGACGCAGGCCGACGCAGGCCGACGCAGGTGTGAGGCGTCGGCCCGCGCATAAGTGACGTCGTAAGGGGCGCCCTCCTGGGAGGGCGCCCCTTACGCGTGAGGTCTGCTGATGAGTGCGGCGGATCAGCCCGCGAGCTGGCGCTTCACCTCGGCGGCCACCCGGCCGCCCTCCGCGAGCCCGGCCACCTTCGGGTTGACGATCTTCATGACGGCGCCCATGGCGCGCGGTCCCTCGGCCCCCGACTCGGCGATGGCGTCCCGGACGATCGCGGTCAGCTCCTCGTCCCCGAGCTGCTTGGGCAGGTACTCCGCCAGCACCTCGCCCTCGGCGCGCTCCCGCTCCGCCGACTCCGCCCGGCCGCCCTGCGCGAAGGCCTCGGCCGCCTCCCGCCGCTTCTTCGCCTCGCGCGTGATCACCTTCAGCACCTCGTCGTCGGAGAGGGTGCGCGCGGTGGTGCCCGCGACCTCCTCCTTCGTGATGGCCGTGAGGGTCAGCCGGAGCGTGGCGGAGCGCAGTTCGTCGCGTCCCTTGATCGCCTTGGTGAGGTCGTCGTGCAGTCGCTGCTTGAGCGTGGTGGTCATACGCCGAGTTTCGCATCCCTGCGGGGCGGTCGCGCCGCATATACGAGGGAGGTGGGGGGCGACTGCCCGTCGGGGGCTGTGCGGCTGTCCGTGGCAGGGTGCGCCCGGCTGTCCGTCGAGGGCCCGTGCGGCTGCCCAGTGTGGCTGCCCATGTCAGGGTGCGCCCGGCTGAAGGGTGCGCCCGCCTGAAGGGTGCCCCCGGCTGAAGGGTGCGCCCGCCTGAAGGGTGCCCCCGGCTGAAGGGCGCGCCCGCCTGAAGGGTGCCCCCGGCTCAAGGGTGCGCCCGGCACCGGTCGGGGGCCTTGGCGCGCGCACGGCCCGGACTCTGACACGATGGACGTATGCGCGCGCGATACGGAATTCCCCTCGGTGTGACGGCGGCCGGCGCGGCCGGCCTGGCGTACGCGGCCGGTTTCGAGGCGCGGTCCTTCCGCCTGCGCCGCGTCGATGTCCCGGTGCTGCCCGAGGGCATGCGCCCGATCCGTATCCTCCAGGTCTCCGACATCCACATGGTGTCCGGCCAGAACAAGAAGCGCCGCTGGCTCCAGTCACTGGCGGGCCTGCGCCCCGACCTGGTCGTCAACACCGGCGACAATCTGTCGGACCCCACCGCCGTACCCGAAGTCCTGGACGCGCTGGGCCCGTTGATGCAATTCCCCGGCACGTACGTCTTCGGGTCGAACGACTACTACGGTCCCAAGTTCCGTAATCCCGCCCGGTACTTGGTGGAGAAGGCGCGCGGCCAGCACGGTCTGAACGGCAAGGACCGCGCCGCGCACGGCGTCCTGCGCAACCCCTGGGGCGAGCTGCGCGACGCGTTCGACGCGGCGGGCTGGGTCGGCCTCAGCAACTCCCGCGGGCAGCTCAAGCTCGACCACGGCCCCGTACTCGGCCTCACCGGCCTGGACGACCCGCACATCAAGCGCGACCGCTACGCCGCGGTCGCGGGCGGCCCCGACCCGGACACCGACTTCAACCTGGCGGTCGTCCACGCGCCCTACCTGCGCGTCCTGGACGCCTTCACCTCCGACCGCTACCCGCTGATCCTCGCCGGGCACACCCACGGCGGCCAGATCTGCGTCCCCTTCTACGGCGCGCTGGTCACCAACTGCGACCTCGACACCGACCGCGTCAAGGGCCTGTCCACCCATACGGCCACCGGCTCCACGTCCTACCTGCACGTCTCCGCGGGCTGCGGCGCCAACCGCTTCACCCCGGTCCGTATCGCCTGCCCGCCCGAGGCGACACTCCTGACGCTCACCAGCCGCTGACCCGTCCCGCCGTCCGCCGTCTCGTACGGTGAGGCATGCCTGCAAGCCCCCGTCCGTACGTGGCGGCCTTCCGGCTGCTGATCGCGGCAGCGGCGGTGACGGGAATCACCATCGAGTGCGCGCACTTCCCGCCGCTGCGGGTCTTCACGTACTTCACGATCCTCACCAACGCGGCGATCGCGCTGACCTTCGCCTGGTCCGCGTACCGCACCTGGACCCGCCGTCCCCCGATCCCCCCGCTGATCTACGGCGCCGTCCTGCTCTGCATCGTGATCACCGGCCTCGTCTACCACCTCGTCCTCGCCAATGACGCGAGCGACTTCTCCGAGTCCGAGGCCCTGGGCGCCCGCACCGGCGCCCTCACCTTCTCCAACCAGCTCCTCCACACCATGACCCCCCTCACAGTCGTCCTCGACTGGCTCCTGCTCACGGCCCCCGGCCGCTTCCCCTGGCGCTACGCCGGCCAATGGCTCCTGCTCCCCCTCGCCTACTTCGCCGTCGCCCCCATCCGCGGCCCCTTCTCCGGCTACCCCTATCCCTTCCTCGACGTCGACACCCGCGGCTACCCCGCCACCCTCCTCCTCGCCCTCGCCCTCGCCGCCCCCTCCCTCCTCCTGATCCTCCTCGCCCACCACCGCCCCTCCCCCCGAAGAAACCGGATTTCGCCCTCAGCCCCCCGTCCGCTAAAGTAAACCCCGTTGCACCGGGGTGTGGCGCAGCTTGGTAGCGCGCTTCGTTCGGGACGAAGAGGCCGTGGGTTCAAATCCCGCCACCCCGACGGTGAAACACGCAGGTGAGGGGCGGTCTTCCAATCAGGAAGACCGCCCCTCACGGCGTTCCGAGGGGGTCTTGGGAGAAAATTGGGAGAAGATCTTGGTCGGGGGCTCTCTTCTTCCGCCTTCTGGCCTGGCCTTTCTCCCGATCTGAGGAGCGCGTCGAGCGCCCCGACCGGGGAGCCGGGATTCATTGCGCGGCGTATGTCGAGTGCCTCCTCCCACTGCTCGGTGAGCGCGTCCATGAGGCGGGCGCGCATGCGCGGAGTGACGTGGGAGTAGCGGGCCTGGACGGAGCCGTCCTCGTGGCCGAGGCGTTCGTCCATGAGCTTGGGTGGGGTGCCGGCTTCTTCCATGATCGTCCGGTGGGTGTGGCGAAGGCCGTGGGGCGTCAGGCCCGGGGCGATCGGCACCCAGCATGCCTGGGCCCGGTTGGCGGCGCCCCGGCCGCGGGCGGGGATGCCGGGCCAGGGATCGGCGAGCAGCGGCACCGGGTGAGCGTCGTACGGGGCTCGGTTCGGGTAGGAGCCGGTGGTGGCCGGATAGAAGAGCCACGAGGCGAAGCCGCTGCGCCGCCAGTGGGGTGCGAGTTCGCCTGAGCTGGCGTTGCGGACGTACCCGAGCTCGGCGATGGCTGCCTCCACCCGGAGCCGCCTGTCCTCCGAAACGCTGTCGGGCCAGTTGAGGACATTGGAGACGGTCCCGGCGGAGACCCCGGCCTTGCGGGCGACATCAACAATCTTCGCACCGGGTCGGCGGGCTGCCCCATTGGCGGTGCTGTAGCCGTTGAAGGCGTACCGGAGTCCGTGGCAGCGGCAGGGCTCCGGCCGCTTGGCGGAGACGTGGCGCGTGAGCAGCCTCGTCAGGAAGTCCGGGGTGTCGATGGTCCGGTAGGAGTCGTCCTTGGGCGGGCAGCGGTGGAACTCGCCGCCGTCGAGCTCGTAGAGCTGCCACTCGACACGGAGAGTGCCGGGCCGGATGAACTGCGTCTCCAGGCCCATGAGTTCGCCCCCCCGGACACCGGTGTAGCCCTTGGTGACGAGGGCGACGAACTCGTCGTCCCGCCCTGTGAGCAGCGCGGCGCGCTCGGCGATGAGCAGGATGCCGAGCGCGTCGGTGATCACCTTCTCCCGCCCGCGGTTGCGCGAGCGCCCGGCACGCTTGCCGCGCCCCCTGCGCCTAGCGGCGGGATTGGTCTCGCGCAGCCCGTCGTCCACGGCGTCCCCGAGGATCAGATGCAGGGTGCTGCGCCAGGTCTTCAGGGTGGCGGCCGCGTATCCCCGCCCCCGCTCCTGCCGCTCCCACTGCTCGACGTGGTGCCGGTTGATCTCACTGACCTCCAGGTCGTTGAAGTACGGCAGCAGGTGCTCCTCGATGTGCCGCCGGTAGTTCTGCATGGTGGAGAGGGCCAGGTCCTGGGCGGCGTACCAGCGGTTGGCGTACTCCCCGAAGGTGATCCGCGCCGCCGCCGGGTCATGCCACCGCCCGCCGCGTACCTTCGCCTCTTCCTCGTTGGCGGCCTGCTCAGCAGCCCGCTTCGTCCGGAAGCGCAGCAACTCGCCGTTGCCGTCGGCGAGGGTGCGGTACTTGCCGGGCGCGATCTTGTAGCGGGCCCGCCAGTAGTCGCCGCGCTTTTCGCCGTATCCCATGTCTGGCACCTTCCTGGCTGGTGGTCTGGGGTCCCGCGGGCGCCCGCCGTCGGCGCGGCGGTCGGGCGCTAAGCCGAGGCTCGGCCGGTCCGGGGGCGCGAGCGTGGCGGTACGCCGACCTGGCGGACGGCAGGGTGCTGGCGTCGGGCGGTGCGAGCGGCCGTTCCTCGAAGATGCGGATGATCTCCGCGAGGTGCGCGGCGGTGAAGCGATAGCTGCCACCGAGCCGCGTAAACGGAATCCGGCGGCGCCGGGCCTGCTCCTTGACCCACCACTCGGAGCAGCCGATGACGTCGGCGATCTGGGCGGGCCGGTAGAGCACGGGCAGCGGGGAAGCGGGAGGGGACATGGTGGGACCTCAGGACAAGGGAGGGGCAGTAACAGGGCGCGTGGGGGCTGCGGTTGGCGCAGCGGGACGACATTGCTCAGACCCTTGGCGCGGAACGGCGCAAGGTCAGCAGGCGGTTCTCCGGCGCCGGTTGAGGTCCCAACACGGCATGACTGGCAAACGCATGGTCCCTCCTTCGTCGGCGGTACGGGTACGGGCGGCCGGTCGGCTGGCGGAGGTGCTGTTGTACCTCGTTGTCGCGGCCCTGCGGAAGCGGATTCGCGTACGACTTCGCCTGGTCGGGCGGTCGTTGCGGGACGGTAGCACGAAATCCCGGACACGCCTCGGGGCGCCGCAGGAAGTCCGTTGAGCCCCCGGCGATCCGCTCGGGATACTTAGCCGATGACAGACGAACCGCTTGAGTCGGCCGAAGGCTGGTGGGACGAGCCCTGGTACCGGGTCCGCACCGACAGGTTCGTGGCGTCCTTCCTGCCCAGAGCGGGCGAGGACTTGGATGCGGTGTGCAACGTCGACGTCGAGGTCCGACTGACGGACGGCTCAGGCTGGAGCGCGACCCTGTTCACCGTCGACGAGGTGCAGCGCCTGATGGAAAGGTGGGCCCAGACCGGCGAGGAGGCGGGAGGTAGCTACTTCTGGTGCTCGGACGGGCTGATCGTTCGCGAGGCCGGCGTCGTCAGCATGGCCGAGGCGATCAGTGGCGCCCTCGACGAGGGCGACTTCGAGAAGATCCTCCAGCGCCTGGACGACGAGTAGTCGCCCCACGGCTGCCCGCGCGGAGGCCCGGGTTTTCGACGCGCCGACGCCGGGCTGCTGGCCCTCCCTCCCCGGCTGGTAGTTCGAATTCGGCCGACAGGCCGCCGGAGATCTTCCCGCATGCGCTGACCTGTCACGCTCCGACGACGCCCCGCGCCCGCCGGGGCTGGGACGAGTGCCTCGCCAAGGGCCAACCGAAAGGCAGACGATGACCGACGCGACCGGCCCCAGCGACGAGCGCACAGTCCAAGATGTGCTCGATTACCTGGTCACGCACTTGAACGGCGCCCTGCGCCGCCCAGGAATGTATGGCGGCGAGGTGGCGATCAGGCTCTACTTCGACGCCGTGGCGTTCACGGACGCGGCCGAGCAGGCGTGGAAGCAGGAGCTGGAGGACCTGCAAACCCGCCGAGCATCTTTCTCCACCGGTGTGCGCGGAGCCTTCCAAGATCTCTGGGGTGAGGCGCACGAGGGCGCCGTTGCCTCGGTCTACGCCGAGATCGCACACCGCCAGGGATGGCTGCGCCGTGACCGGACCCTCACCTCGGCCGAGCACGACGAGATCCGTCGCGTCAGCGAGACCTGGTGCCGCAAGGACCGTCTCCTCAGCGACGTCTTTGCGGAGTTCGGCCCGCCCTCGGTCCTCTTCGGGGGGAACAACCCCAACCGCCCCAAGACGCTGGCCTACGCGACCGACCAACGCGACGACGCTCTGCTCTGCTTCCACCTCTGGAACGACTTCGCCCAGACTCCAGGCCAATCGCTGGCTTCCGTCCATGCCGAACCCGTCCTCTGGGCCTTCCGGAACGGCGGCGCCCTGTTCACGGACAGCTTCGTCTTCACCCCGGAAGGGTCCGCCCGTCGGCGTGCGAGCTGAGCAACGAGCCTGGGGGAATTGGGTTGCGAGACAGCCGGAGCTGCGGTGAGATCGCGCGAACCGGGCATCCGTGGCCCCCGGCGAGGAGGACCAGTTGGCGGACGAGACGGCGGCGTTGGACAGCGTGCTGCAGCAAGCACACGTCGCCCGGATGAGCGCGGTGAACGGGCTCGGGGCGAACTGAGAGATCCGGGTGGACCTCTCCGATCTGGCGGAGTCGACCCAACTCAGAACAGCGATGGCCGTGGAATCGCTGCCCGGGTTCCACTGCATGTGCCTCGGGGACGTCCGCTTCGAATTCTTCGGCCGGGACGGTGAGCGGCTCGCCGTCGTCGTCCTGCACCACGGAGCGACCCTGAGGTGGGGGCAGTGGGAGGGCGACGCCGTCCTCGCCAACGGCTACCTGCTCCTGGCCTGGCTGGACAGGCACGGCATGCCCGGCCCCACGGAGCAGTTCGAGGCCGACCGGCAGCGCGCGGAGGAGGGGGCCGAAGAGGAGCGCAGCTGGCTGGCCGCGATGCCCACCGGGCTGGAGGGGTCCGCCGACCGGATCCTCGACCTCTCCCGCACCGGCGCCAGGCCTTCCCCCGACCTGCTCGCGGGACTCACGGAGCGATTGCAGTCGACGTTCCCCGATCCAGTGGAACGGGTGCTGGCACTGCTCCACTGGCACGGCTCCGGAAGCGGGCGCTGCTCCGGCTACCCCGTCCACGAGGACGTGCCCGGCCAACTGCTCGGCAGGGTGCCGATCGCCGACCTGCTCACCGCTCTGGCCGACCAGCGGGCGGAGGAACGGCACGACGCCGGAGCGGTGCGGCACCTGGTCGGCTGGAAAACCCGCCCGCGCCAGAAGCTGGACGTCGCCGGCCTCCCCAGAACCCCTGCGCGCCCGGCTGCTGGCGCATGCTCTCCGCTCCGGAGACTCGGACAAACGAAGTCGCGCCGAACGGTGGTTGGCACTCCCGCGCGCCTGAAAGCAGCGAACGCCGTACGCGCCCCCGACGGAGCTACGCGGGGATCGCCGTCGGAGGCCAGTCCGGAAAAAGGGTGTACTGTGCCGCTCCCACCGCCGGGTCGAGCCCGGCCGCCGACCGAGGGAGGACGCCGTGCGCATGCTTCTCGCCTGCGGTCTCGCCCTCGCTCAAGGGAGGAACGTTCCGCCGGGCAACAAGACGCCCAAGAGCAGTCGATCTTGGGCGAACCACGTGGTACGTTCTGTCACCAGTGAACTTAATAGGGTGACCCCGGCAGCGCGCCAACGCTCCGGGGTCCGGCACAAGGAGCTCCCACTCCCCATGCAGATTCATCGTAGCCGCCACACGTGCGGCTTCACGGTCCTGCCCAACGCGCTGCTGCAAGATCGGCGGCTGTCCTACACCGCCCGCGGCCTGCTCGCCGATCTCCTCTCCCGCCCCGACGGCTGGCGCGAGGACGGCCGCCACATGGCAGACACCAGCCCCCAGGGCCGCCTGACCGTGGCAAAGGCCCTCCGTGAGCTGGCCGCCTTCGGCTACTACCGCGTCGAGCGGGTACGCCGCCCGGACGGCACCTTCGTCAGCGAGAGCCACGTGTACGACTCCCCGCGGGTGGGACCGGGTGCCGTACGTCCGGGCTCCGGTCGATCAGCGGGCGGTTCTCGTGACGCCCACCCCCTAAAGGACCCCGGGAAAGAACCCACCCTCCCCGCGCAGCGGACACCGGCCCCAGCCCCGGGAGGGCGGCGGGAGACCCCGTCCGCACCCCCAAGCCCGGCGCTCGCCGAGGCGGCGGCGCTTCTCCACCGCGTGACCGCAGCGGAGCCGCGCCTGCACCTCGGGGCAGCAGAGGCGATAACGCTCGCGCCCCTGGTGGCGCCCTGGCTGGAGCGCGGCCTCGGCCCGCGCGACCTCTCCTCCGCTCTCCTGGGCGGCCTGCCCGAACGGGTGCACAGCGCGTCGGCCTTCCTGCGCGACCGCCTCACCCGCAAGCTGCCCCCGGCGCCGGAGCCGATCACCGCGCCGCCTCGCCGGTACGAGTGCACGGCATGCGCGCGGCCGACCCCGTACGAGGGCATTTGCCGCACCTGCGCGGGCCTGGACGCCACCTCACAGGACGCCCTGGCCGAGCGGGCCCGTACCGCCGCACGCGGACGAGCCCTGGCCCGCGCCGCCCTCAGCAGCCACCGCCCGGGCCCGCTGGTCGGCGCAAGAGCCTGACCTCGCCTTTCGCGGCTGTCGCCGCCCCGCGCCCGTCCCTGCCCTGACGCGCGCCCCTCCCCCGATCCACCGGGCGATGCCGCCTGCCCGCGCTCACGCGCGCCTCGCACCGCCCACCGCCATGCCTGGAGCCCGCATGCCCACGCCCGTGTCGCCAACGCCTTCTACCCCGATACCCGAGCGCACCCGACGACGCCGCGCGCGACCACTCGACAGCCTCGCGATCCTGCTGCTGGGCGGCTCCGCGTGCACGCTGTCCTTCGACGCGCTGCGCCAAGTCGCCCTGGCCGCCCACGTACGACCCGTCCTCGCCTACCTCTTCCCGATCATTGTCGACGGCTTCATCGGGTACGGGGTCCGCGCGATCCTCCTCCTGCGCGACGCTCCGCCGAGCGCCCGCCGCTACGCCTGGACCCTCTTCGCCGCCGCGAGCACCGCCAGCCTGTGGGCCAACGCCCCGCACGCCATCCGCCTGAACTCCCCCGGCACCCACACCCTGATCCTGGGCAACGCCCCGGTTGGGATCCTCTCCACGATCGCCCCGCTGGCCCTCGGCGGTGCCACCCACCTCCACGTCCTGGTCACCCGCCACGCCCCCTCCTCGCCGGAACCAACACCGGCCGGAACACCGAACCCCAGTCCGGCCGTAACGGAGCGGGTTCCGGCCGCCGCATCGACCACGCCGTTCACGGAAGTACGGGCCGAAACCCATCGCGCCGAAACCTCCGGCCGGAAAGCAGCACCCACCCGCCGCACTGCACCGAGCCGTTCACGAATGCAGACCGGCACCGGCCGCCCCGGCCGACGAGCCGACGCCACCATCGACGAACTGGCAGCCGTCATCGCCGGCGCGTACCCGGATTCCGGCCAGGTGAGCCGAGCCGAGGCCCGCGAAGCGATCCAGGCCGCCGGGCTGTCCGCCGGCAACGACCGCATCGCCCAAGCCCTCGCCCAGCTCGCCCGAGAGCAGCCCGCATCCCCCACGGACTGAGCCGACGAGACGGCGGTGGTGCTCGAAGAACCGGCGCAACCAGCCCTCCGAGCGCCCCCGCCGCCGCCCTCCCAACCCTCGGGAGCGGCCCACAGCCACGGAGTCCCGCCATGTCGAACCCCGCCAGCAGCCATACACCAGCCACCTCATCGCACCTCGGCCCCAGCACCGCACCCAGGCTCGCGGGCAACCGCAACAGCCCACCGTCCGGCGGAGCAAGTTGTCCCGGGATGAGTCATCCCGGGGTACTGCCCGCCCCAGGGGTGGCGGGCTGGGCCGAAGCCGCCGCCACGGGGCGGGCGGCGTCGGCGGCTCTCGGCCCAGGGGTGCCGAGTGGGACGTACGACCGCATCACGACAGCACCCGCTGCCAGCCCAGAAGCCGACGCAAGCACTGCCCCCATCACCACCGTTGCCGAAACCGTCACCCACCACCGACGACGCCTTGCGGTCCCGCGCAGCCACCGCGTCAACCCCTGCTTCAGCGACGACGAATGGACCGAGATCACCGCCGCAGCACACGCCTGCCAGCTCACGCCGGGCGGCTTCACCGCAGCTGCAACCGTGGCGTACTCCCGGACCGGCCGACGTACCAGCATCGACGACGAACGCCGCCACCTCGAAGCCTTGATGACCGCCAACAGCGCCCTCGGAGCGACCGGCGGCCGACTCAACCACCTCGCCCACCACCTCAATTCCGGCGGCACTCCGAACGCCCGATCGGCCGCCCTCCTCCAAGGCGTCGCCCTGGCCGTAAGCCACGTCGATTCCGCCGTGTCTGCCGTCCCCCGCACCGAACCGAAGCGGCCCCATCGTGCCCCGGCCGCCGAAATCACCCTCCAGCACCGCAGGCGGATGTGCGAACCCCGCCGGAACCGCGCACACCCCTGCTTCAGCGACAGCGAATGGGCCGCCTTCACCACAGCAGCCGGCACCTGCAACCTCAAGCCCGGCGGGTACGCCGCTGCGGCCGCACTCCTCGCCGCACGACGCTCCGACCCGAGGGCGGCCATCGCCGACACCCGCCGCCAACTCGAAGAGCTCATGGAGTCCAACCGCCAACTCGCAGGCGTCGGCAACAACCTCAACCAGGTCCTGTTCCACCTCCGCCCGGCCAACCCCCTCCACGCCCTGGCCCAGAGCACCCTCCGGCTCACCCGTGCTGCCCTCGACGGCGTAGACGCAGTCGCGACCGAGATCGCCTGGAAGTAGCGGCCCCGTGATACCCAAGATCACCACCGGCACAGGCGGCACGTACGGCCTGATCACGTACCTCTACGGCCCCGGCAAAGCCAACGAGCACACCGGCCAGCACATGGTCGCCTCCTGGAACGGCTTCGCCCCTGACCCCGGCCCCACCGCCGGCCGCGAAGCCGTCTCGAAGCTCGCCCGCCAACTCGATTTGCCGGTCAAGTCCCTCCCCCGCGAACAGCGCCCGAAGACGACGATCTGGCACTGCTCGGTCCGCACCGCCGCCGACGACCGCTACCTGTCCGACGACGAGTGGGCCGCCGTTGCCCGCCGCATGGTGCACGCCGCCGGCATCGCACCCGAAGGCGACGCGAAGGCCTGCCGCTGGGTCGCCGTACGCCATGCGCCCGACCACATCCACATCGCCGCCACCCTGGTCCGCGAAGACGGCCGCACCGCCCGCCGCAACTTCGACAAGCGAGCGGTCCAGGCCGAATCCCGAGCGATCGAGAAGGACTACGGCCTGCGCGAACTCCACCCGGGCGACGGCACCGCAGCCCAACGCGCCAGCAGCGCAGAACGCCGCAAGGCCGACCGCCGCGGCCTGGAGAGCCCGGCCCGCGACCAGCTCCGCGACGCCGTCCGCCGCGCCCTGGCAGGAGCGTCGACCGAGGAGGAGTTCTTCCACCGCCTCACCGCACAGGGCGTACGGATCACCTAACGCGTGGCGCCCTCCGGCGACGTGACCGGCTTCTCCGTGGCCCTCCCGGGCGACCGCAACCGCGACGGCAAGCCCATCTGGTTCTCCGGCTCGAAGCTCGCCCCCGACCTGTCCCTCCCCCGCATCCGGCAGCGCCTGGCCGCCGACGCCACGCCACCCTCCGAAGGAACCACCGAACCAGCCCGGGCCCGTCGCGCCGCAACCACAGCCGCAGCAGACGTTCTCCGATCGCTGGCCCAGGACGACGACGAATCCGCAGCCGACCACCTCATCGGCATCGGCGAAGTCCTCGACGCTCTCGCACAGACCAGCCCGGCCACCACCCGCACCGAACTCCAAGCGGCAGCCCGCACCTTCGAACGAGCCACCCGCTCCCACATCCAGGCCAGCAACGCCCACAACCAGGTTCTGCGCAAGGCAGCCCGCGACCTCATCCAGTCCGGCCCAGCCCTAGGCAAAGGCGAAGACGGTGCCGCGGCGGCCATGCTCCTGAGCATCCTCATCACGGCCGCAGTGATGGCAGCCCACTGGCACGCAGCCCGCGGTCACGCCCAACAGGCCGCAGCCGCGCGCCAGACGGCCACCGACCTCCGCGCGGCCTACGAGGCCGCAGCCAGTACGCCCCTCACGACGATGCGCGCCACCGGCCAGACCCTCCCCGCCTCGGCCCAGCAACACGCGGCAGAAGTGATCCGCGCTGTCCTCCCGACGGAGGCCGCCTGCATCCAAGCCGAACCCCACTGGCCCGCCCTGGCCGCCACCCTCACCGAAGCCGCCCAAGCCGGCCACGACCCCGTCACCCTCCTCCACAGGGCTGTGGACAACCGCGAACTCACGACAGCCGACTCCCTGACCGACGTCCTCCTCTGGTGCCTCCGCCACGAGGCCAACCTCCCCGCTGCCCCGAAGTACGCACCCCAGCAACAGCGCCCGACTCCAACGCCCCACCCAGTGCCACAGATTCCTCCGCCGCCTGCGCGGGTCCCGAGCCGGAGGAGGTAATTCGTCCAGCCCCAGCCCCTCGGGTGGGTAGCTTGACGAGATGACCACGGAGTGGCGGAGCTATCGGTACGTGGGCCCGGCCGAGCTGAAGGCCCGCGTCCGGCCCGGCGACGAGGGCCACAGCGTCCGTACCCCCGAAGACCTCGCCCGCTGGTTCTCATCCCGAGGGCCGGAGGAACGGGCGGAGCCCTTCACCTTCGTGATCGGCACCGACGGCCTGCTGCGCCTCGCACCACGCCGGAGCGAGCATGTGTCCTGTGCCGGAGGAGCACCGGTCCTCAGCGCGGGCGAGATGAGCTTCCTCCAGTCCTCCGGGCGGTGGTCGATCACCGACGTCAGCAACCAGTCGACCGGCTACTGCCCGGACCCCAGCTCTTGGCCGAGCGTCGCCGCAGCCCTTGCCCGCGCCGGAATCGTCCACCCTGGGGGCTTCACCCACGAGGTGGTGTTCCGCCGCTGCCCCGCCTGCGATGAGGTCAACGTCGTGCGCGAGGGCGACTTCGTCTGCGTCTTCTGCGAGTCGCCCCTCCCCGACAATTGGAACGTGGACGGCCACCACATCCACTGATCGGCGCGGTAGCTCTCCAAGTCCAACGGTCGAGCCCGGGATCCGCCGGAGGAAACGGTGGTGCGTCCCGGATCCCGACCGTCGACAATCCCCTCATGGAACCGATCGACGCCGCGCACGCCGTAGTCGAGGAACACCACCCCGAGGCACGGGGCGCCTTCCTCGGCGGCAGCGTCATCACAGACCGCCGTACGGCGACCTCCGACCTGGACATCGTGGTCCTGCTGCACGGCGTCCCGGCGCCCTACCGCCTGAACGTCCACGAGCACGGCTGGCCGGTCGAACTGCTCGTGCACACCGAGGAGTCCTGGCACACCTTCGTCGAACGCGAGGTACGCAACCGCAGTTCGCCGCTCATGTGGATGTGCGCAGGCGGCGTTCTGCTCTTCGACCGGGACGGCGTAGGCGCACGCATCGGCGCCCACGCGAAGTCGCTGGCCGCCGCGGGGCCTTCACCGACCCCCGCCCAGGAGATCGAAGACCGTCGCTACGCGCTCACCGACCTCCTGGACGATCTCGCAGGCTGCACCGAGCAGGGCGAGCGCCTCTTCATCTGCACCGAACTCGCCCGCCGCACCGCCGAACTCGCCCTCGCGCTCCACACCGCCTGGAACGGCGGCGGCAAGTGGCTCGCCCGCCGCCTTGACGCCGCGGCCCCCGGCATGAGCGCGCGCCTGCACGACGCCGTCCAGCAAGCCCTCGAAGGCCAGACGACGCCGCTGGTCACCATGGTGAACGAGGTGCTGGACCAAGCCGGAGGCCGGCTCTGGGTCGGCTACCGGCGCAACGGCACCCCGTAGGCCGACGGAACGCCCGCCCGAGCCCTGTCCCTCTTCCCCGCGACGAGGTCCGGGCGTCTCATCCGGCCAGGGCCTGACCGAGCTCCTCGTGTGCCGCGCCAGACGGCACTTGGTTCAGGTTCTCGGGCCGGGAAAGAACCACACGCCCGCGGCCGGGCCGGCGTCGAGGTGTCCGGCGATGAAGAGCGGCCGGGCCGACCTCTCCCCGGGCTGAGGGCCGAGGTTGCGGCCGCCCGGCCGCAGCAGGTCCGCCGGCCAGCTCGATCTCTCCGACCAGCGACCCGCTGGGTATCTCGTTGCTGACACGCAGTAGTCTCCGTATTCTCGGCCGTAACGCGTAGACGGAGACGAGTAACCACAGGCCCACGCGAGCCGAGAGAGCTGCCGGTAGCTGAGAAGGCAGCCTCGCGACCTGGGGTGAAGACACTCCCGAGCGCGGGGAGGAACGGCCGAAGGCCCCATGCCCCGCCGGTTTGCCCCCGTCACCGGGCAGGAACGAGGCCGTCACGCTGCGCGTGGCGGCGAAGGTGCGGTGGCACCGCGAGTTGCCCTTCTCGCCCGCACCCAGAAGGGATCACCACGACGCCCCTTGGAGGGCCGCGATGATCCACACTACGAACCGCGTCCTGACGGCCGAACTGCCGGCGCACGTAGGCGAAACCGTCGAAGTCTCCGGCTGGCTGCACCGCCGCCGCGAACTGAAATCCGTCACCTTCCTGGTCCTGCGGGACCGCTCCGGGCTGGCCCAGGTCGTCTTGACCGCGCCCGGTGGTGACGTCCCCGAAGAGACCGTGCTGCGGGTACGCGGCACGGTCACCGCCAACCCGCAGGCGCCCGGCGGGGTCGAACTGACCTCCCCGCAGATCGAGCCGCTGTCCTCGCTTGCCCAAGCCCCGCCGTTCGACCTGTACCGCCCCGCAGTGTCCGCAGGACTGCCCACCATCCTCGACCACGCACCCGTAGCCCTGCGCCATCCGCAGCTCAAGGCGCCGTTCCAGCTCTCCGCCGCCTCGGTGGCCGGATTCCGGGCCGCACTGGACGCACTGTCCTTCACCGAGATCCACACGCCGAAGGTCGTCTCCTCGGCAACGGAGTCCGGTGCGAACGTCTTCGCTCTGGACTGGTTCGGCCGCCCCGCCTATCTCGCGCAGTCCCCTCAGTTCTTCAAGCAGGCCATGGTCGGGGTTTTCGAGCGGGTCTACGAGACCGGCCCGGTCTTCCGCGCCGAGCCGCACGACACCGCCCGCCACCTGGCCCAATACACCAGCCTCGACGCCGAGCTGGGGTTCATCACCGACCACCGCGACGTGATGGCCGTGGTGCGGGAAGCCGTTGCCGGCATGGTCGAGGGCATCGAGGAGCGGTCCGCCGAGGCTGTGGAGCGGCTGGAGTTGACGCTGCCTGAGGTGCCTGCGGAGATCCCGCAGATCCACTTCGCCGACGCGATGACGATGCTCGGCGTGGACGAGCCCGACCTCGCACCGGCACACGAACGCTTCCTCAGCGAATGGGCGCTGCGCGAGCACGGCAGCGAGCTGCTGTTCGTGACCGGCTACCCGATGGCCAAGCGCCCCTTCTACACCCATCCGGACCCGGAGCGGCCTGCGTACTCCAACAGCTTCGACCTGCTCTTCCGCGGCCTGGAACTGGTCACCGGCGGGCAGCGGCTGCACCGTTACGAGGACTACGTGGCCGCGTTGGCCGCGCGCGGCGAGTCCGCGGAGCCGTACGAGAGCTACCTGTCCGCCTTCGCGCACGGGATGCCCCCGCACGGCGGCTTCGCCCTCGGCCTGGAACGCTGGACAGCCCGCCTGACCGGCGCCGACAACATCCGCCGCACCACGGGGCTGGTGCAGGGGCGGGTGACAGGTTGGGTCACGCGGCCTGGTAGGCCGGTGTGGTCATGACGGTCTCGTATTCGATGGGGGTGAGCCGGCC
>NZ_JBIBHM010000022.1:0-66382 GCF_042957025.1 Streptomyces sp. NPDC008139 | reverse complement strand
GGGTTGGGGGGGCGCCCCCGGGTCCGGGGCGGGGGGGGGGTGTGCCCTGGGTGGGGCCCGCCGCCCGCCGCGACTCGGGGGGGGCCCCGGGGGGCCCCCCGCCCCCACCGCCCTGACCAGTCAGTTCAACTAACGGGCCGCGCCGGGATGTCAGCTACAACCGCTCGTCGATCCGCAGCCCTCGCACAGGTAGCAGCTCCCCGCGCGGCGCATCTTGGTGCCGCAGGAGAAGCACAGCGGCGCGTCGGCGTTGAGGCCGAGCTGGATCTCCAGCAGTTCCGTGGAGTTGTGCGCTTCCTTGGGTGCCGGTACCGCCGCCGCGCCCGCTTCGGGCTTGGCCACGGCCAGCGGCTTACGGGGTTCGGCCTCGCGGACCTCGCGCGGCGCGGACTGCGCCAGGCCCTCGACGTCGACCTCTTCCTCGGCGGCCTCGTAGGAGCCGGTGTCCAGGTGGCGCTGCCGCTCGGGCGCGGAGTGGATGCCCAGTGCGGAGCGGGTCTCGAAGGGCAGGAAGTCCAGCGCCAGGCGGCGGAAGATGTAGTCGACGATCGACTGCGCCATCCGTACGTCCGGGTCGTCGGTGAGACCGGCGGGCTCGAAGCGCATGTTGGTGAACTTCGAGACGTAGGTCTCCAGCGGGACGCCGTACTGCATGCCCACCGAGACGGCGATGGAGAAGGCGTCCATCATGCCCGCGAGGGTGGAGCCCTGCTTGGACATCTTGAGGAAGACCTCGCCGAGGCCGTCGTCCGGGTAGGAGTTCGCCGTCATGTAGCCCTCGGCGCCGCCGACCGTGAAGGACGTGGTGATGCCGGGACGGCCCTTGGGCAGGCGCTTGCGGACCGGACGGTACTCGACGACCTTCTCGACTGCGGCGGGCGCCTCGGCGGCGGCCTCGGCCGGCTTCTCGTCCTTCTTCTTGGCCGAGAGGGGCTGGCCGACCTTGCAGTTGTCGCGGTAGATCGCGAGCGCCTTCAGGCCGAGCTTCCAGCCCTCGAAGTAGACCTCCTCGACCTCTTCGACGGTCGCCGTCTCCGGCAGGTTGACCGTCTTGGAGATCGCGCCCGACAGGAACGGCTGGGCGGCGGCCATCATCCGTACGTGACCCATGGCGGAGATCGCGCGCTCACCCATGGCGCAGTCGAAGACCGAGTAGTGCTCGGGCTTCAGACCGGGGGCGTCGATCACATTGCCCTGCTCGGCGATGTGGGCGACGATCGCCTCGACCTGCTCGGCCTGGTATCCGAGCCGCTTGAGGGCCGCGGGCACCGTGTTGTTGACGATCTGCATCGAGCCGCCGCCGACGAGCTTCTTGAACTTGACCAGGGCCAGGTCCGGCTCGACGCCCGTGGTGTCGCAGTCCATCATCAGGCCGATGGTGCCGGTCGGCGCGAGCACCGACGCCTGCGCGTTACGGAAACCGTTCTTCTCGCCCAGCCGGACGACGTCCTGCCAGGCCTCGGTGGCCGCGGCCCAGACGGGGGTGTCCAGGTCGTCCACGCGGGTGGCGGCGCCATTGGCGTCGGAGTGCTGCTTCATGACGCGCTTGTGGGCGTCCGCGTTGCGAGCGTAGCCCTCGTACGCGCCGACGACCGAGGCCAGTTCGGCGGAGCGCTTGTAGGAAGTGCCGGTCATCAGCGAGGTGATGGCACCGGCGAGGCCGCGACCGCCGTCGGAGTCGTACGCGTGGCCGGTTGCCATCAACAGCGCGCCGAGGTTGGCGTAGCCGATGCCGAGCTGGCGGAAGGCTCGGGTGGTCTCGCCGATCTTCTGGGTCGGGAAGTCGGCGAAGCAGATGGAGATGTCCATCGCGGTGATGACCAGCTCGACGACCTTGGCGAAGCTCTCGGCGTCGAAGGACTGGTTGCCCTTGCCGTCGTCGCGCAGGAACTTCATGAGGTTGAGCGAGGCGAGGTTGCAACTCGAGTTGTCGAGGTGCATGTACTCGCTGCACGGGTTCGAGGCGGTGATCCGGCCCGTCTCCGGCGAGGTGTGCCAGCGGTTGATCGTGTCGTCGTACTGGATGCCCGGGTCGGCGCAGGCCCACGCGGCCTCGGCGAGCTTGCGGAAGAGCGCCTTGGCGTCGACCTCCTCGATGACCTCACCGGTCATCCGGGCGCGCAGCCCGAACTTCGAGCCGGACTCGTACGCCTTCATGAACTCGTCGTTCACACGGACGGAGTTGTTGGCGTTCTGGTACTGCACCGACGTGATGTCGTCGCCGCCCAGGTCCATGTCGAAGCCCGCGTCGCGCAGGGCGCGGATCTTCTCTTCTTCCTTGACCTTGGTCTCGATGAACGCCTCGACGTCGGGGTGATCGATGTCCAGGACGACCATCTTGGCGGCGCGGCGGGTGGCGCCGCCCGACTTGATGGTGCCCGCGGAGGCGTCCGCGCCGCGCATGAAGGAGACCGGTCCCGAGGCGTTGCCGCCGGAGGAGAGCAGTTCCTTGGAGGAGCGGATCCGGGAGAGGTTCAGGCCGGCGCCGGAGCCGCCCTTGAAGATCATGCCCTCTTCCTTGTACCAGTCGAGGATCGACTCCATGGAGTCGTCGACGGACAGAATGAAGCAGGCGGAGACCTGCTGGGGCTGAGCGGTGCCGACGTTGAACCACACCGGGGAGTTGAAGCTGAACACCTGGTGCAGCAGCGCGTAGGTCAGCTCGTGCTCGAAGATCTCGGCGTCCGCGGGGGAGGCGAAATATCCATGGTCCTCGCCCGCCTTGCGGTAGGTGAGCACCACTCGGTCGATGAGCTGCTTCAGGCTCTTCTCGCGCTTGGGGCTGCCCACCGCGCCGCGGAAGTACTTGCTGGTGACGATGTTGACCGCGTTCACCGACCAGGAGTCGGGAAACTCGACGCCACGCTGCTCGAAGTTGATCGAGCCGTCGCGCCAGTTGGTCATGACGACGTCACGGTGCTCCCAGACCACTTCGTCGTACGGATGCACGCCGGGGGTGGTGTGGATGCGCTCGATGCGCAGACCCTTGCTCGCCTTGGATCCCTTGGTACGGGAACCGCGTGCCGGGCCGCTCGTCGTCTCTGTCATTCCGCCTCCCTATACGGGCGAAAACGCCCTAATGTGCGCGGATCTTCCCGCAACACGGTGATGTCTGCCGCCTCGGCGCACCTGGCGCTCCGGCAAATCTGTGGGTCCCGCCGTTCCGCTCAGTCGGCGGCGACTGCGGGCGCGGGGACTCCGAGGTCCTCGTCGAGCCCGCCGGGAGTGGTGGGTGGCAACTGCTCGCGCAGCTCCGTGATGGCCGTCTCGAAGTCCTCGAGCGAGTCGAACGCCCGGTAGACCGACGCGAAGCGCAAATACGCGACCAGGTCGAGGTCCTGAAGCGGACCGAGTATGGCCAGTCCCACGTCGTGGGTCGACAGCTCGGCGCTGCCGGTGGCCCTGACCGCCTCCTCGACGCGCTGCCCGAGCTGGGCGAGGGCGTCCTCGGTGACGGGGCGACCCTGGCATGCCTTGCGCACGCCCGCGATCACCTTGCTGCGGCTGAAAGGCTCGGTCACTCCACTGCGCTTGATGACCATCAGTGACGCGGTCTCGACCGTGGTGAAACGGCGACCGCAGTCCGGGCACTGCCGACGGCGGCGGATCGAGGTGCCGTCATCGGTGGTGCGGCTGTCGACGACGCGACTGTCGGGGTGCTTGCAGAAGGGGCAGTGCATGGTTCCCGGCTCCCTTCCTCACCCGCGGTGAGCGCACGACAAAGTGGCCTTCGGGGAGCCTTGCCGGCCCCTCGAAGCAGTCCCAAGCATAGGCGATCCCGCGGAGTTTGGGGCCGCCGGCCCCCTGCGAAACCACTACGGGTGGTGGCTGGTGCATATACAACCACTAGATCTGGGGGCGGCGGACAAACACCGCCGCTCCGCGTGTCGCACTTGCGGCCGGAGGTGAGCCTAGGGGAAGTGTCGTGACGGCCCGCCGCCGGGGCACGGGTGGCAGACTGAGCCGCATGGAGCCCCCAGGACACTCGGCAGGCCGTAGATAATCGAACTTCCATTCGACCAATACACCCGATACCTTGATCACGTCAGCGGATTTACGCAGATTCACTCGAACGTGTGTTTGGCGCAACCTTTCGAAACCCACTACCGTTGTACTAACTGCCCGCGACTGCGAAGCGGGCCGGCCGCAGTCCATGCGGTGGGAGAACATCGAAAAGGGGCCGCCGTGACCACCACCGCAGACAGCGCCACATTGACCGCCCATGACCGCTCCCAGGATCGGATCGGCCCGTTGGAC
This sequence comes from Streptomyces sp. NPDC008139, assembly GCF_042957025.1. Taxonomy (NCBI): domain Bacteria; kingdom Bacillati; phylum Actinomycetota; class Actinomycetes; order Kitasatosporales; family Streptomycetaceae; genus Streptomyces; species Streptomyces sp. NPDC008139. Next base: position 62,125 of record NZ_JBIBHM010000022.1, on the reverse strand, counting down.
GTGACAGGCGAAGACAACAGCCCGAAGCCCGCACGATCGCTCCCCGGGCGGCCCCCCGGTATTCGTGCCGACAGCTCCGGGCTCACCGAGCGGCAGCGGCGCGTCATCGAGGTCATCAGGGACTCCGTGCAGCGCCGCGGATATCCGCCGTCCATGCGCGAGATCGGCCAGGCCGTCGGCCTGTCCAGCACGTCCTCGGTGGCCCACCAGCTCATGGCCCTGGAGCGCAAGGGCTTCCTGCGCCGCGACCCGCACCGTCCCCGCGCGTACGAGGTCCGCGGCTCCGACGGCGGCCACCCGCAGCCCACCGACACGGCGGGCAAGCCCTCCGCCTCGTATGTACCGCTCGTCGGCCGGATCGCGGCGGGCGGCCCGATCCTCGCCGAGGAGTCGGTCGAGGATGTCTTCCCGCTTCCCCGCCAACTGGTCGGCGACGGCGAGCTGTTCGTGCTCAAGGTGGTCGGCGACTCGATGATCGAGGCGGCAATCTGTGACGGCGACTGGGTGACGGTGCGCCGTCAGCCCGTCGCCGAGAACGGGGACATTGTCGCCGCGATGCTGGACGGCGAGGCCACGGTGAAGCGCTTCAAGCGGGACAACGGCCACGTGTGGCTGCTTCCGCACAATGCGGCGTACCAGCCCATCCCCGGCGACGAGGCGACGATCCTCGGCAAGGTGGTGGCGGTGCTCCGCCGGGTCTGACCGACCCCAACGAACGGGCCCCGGGACCTCTGCGCCGGTTCCGGGGCCCCGCCATGCCCGCTGAGCGGCCGTCCTCCTGTCGGCTGAGCCGCACGACTCCCCTGTCAGCCGCCGGCCTGAAGCCCCGCTCCGGTCGGCCCTGTCCCCGCCCTGTCCCCGTCCTGTCAGCCGACGACCTCCGCCGTCGCCGCCGCGTCGATCGCCGCCAGAGAACGCCGGACCTGATTGCGATCCGTCGTGTACCAGAGGTCGGGCATCGAGGACCGCAGGAAGCTGCCGTAGCGGGCGTTGGCCAGCCGTGGATCGAGTACGGCGACCACGCCGCGGTCGCCCATCGCCCGGATCAGCCGTCCCGCGCCCTGCGCCATCAGCAGGGCCGCGTGGGTGGCGGCGACGGCCATGAAGCCGTTGCCGCCGTGCTCCTCGACCGACTTCTGCCGGGCGCTCATCAGCGGGTCGTCCGGCCGCGGGAACGGGATCCGGTCCATCACCACCAACTGGCAGTTCACACCCGGCACATCGACGCCCTGCCACAGCGAGAGCGTCCCGAACAGACACGTCTTGGCGTCCTGCGAGAACGTACGGATCAGCTCACCGAGCGTCTCCTCGCCCTGGAGCAGCACCGGGTGGTCCAGGCGGCCCCGCATGGCCTCCGCGGCGGCCTGGGCGCCGCGCATGGACGAGAACAGCCCGAGGGTACGGCCGCCGGCCGCCTCGATCAGCTCGGCGAGTTCGTCGAGCATGTCCTCGCGGTTGCTGTCCCTGCCCGGCTGGTTGAGGTGCCTGGCGACGTAGAGGATGCCCTGCTTGCGGTAGTCGAAGGGCGAGCCGACGTCGATGCCCTTCCACTGGGGGACGTCCTCGCCCTCGGTGCCCTCGGGGGCCAGGCCGAGCGACGCGGCCACCCCGTTGAAGTCGCCGCCCAGCTTGAGGGTGGCGGAGGTGAGCACCACCGAGCGCTCGGTGAAGAGCTTCTCGCGCAGCAGTCCGGACACGCTCAGCGGGGCGACCCGCAGCGAGGCCCCGTACCGGTCGTGCCGCTCGCACCACACCACGTCGAATTCGGAGCCGAGCACCAGCCGCTCGCTGACCTCGTGGATGTGCTCCACCGCGGCGAGGGCCTGCTTGCGGACCGCGTCCTCGTCCTGCACGGACTTGTCGCGGGTGTCGCCGATGGCGGTGATGACCTGGCGGCAGGCGTCGCGCAGCGCCGCGAGGACGTACCCCAGATCCTCGGGGATCTCCTCCAGGCGTCCCGGCAGGGCCAGCTCCATCACGCGCTCGAAGCCCTCGGCAGCGGTGAGCAGGGCGTCCGCGGCCTTCTCGTTGACCAGCCGGGACGCGCGCTTGACCGCGCGGTTGACGGCGCCCGGGGACAGCTCGCCGGTGGCGACCCCGGTGACGCGGGAGACCAGTTCGTGCGCCTCGTCGATGATCAGGACCTCATGGCCCGGCAGCACCGGGGCGCCCTCGATGGCGTCGATCGCCAGCAGCGCGTGGTTGGTGACCACCACGTCGGCCAGTTTGGCGCGCTCGCGGGCGGCCTCGGCGAAGCACTCGGCGCCGTAGGCGCACTTGGTGGCGCCCAGACACTCGCGCGAGGTGACCGACACCTGGCTCCAGGCTCGGTCGGAGACGCCGGGGGTGAGGCCGTCCCGGTCGCCGGTCTCGGTCTCGTCGGCCCAGTCGCGCAGCCGCAGCAGGTCCTGGCCGAGCTTGCTGGTCGGCGCGGCGGCCTCGAAGGGGTCGAAGAGACCGTCCTCCTCGTCCTGCGGCACGCCCTCGTGCAGGCGGTGCAGGCACAGGTAGTTGGAGCGGCCCTTGAGCATCGCGTACTGCGGCTCACGGCGCAGCAGGGGCTTCAGCGCGTCGACGGTGCGCGGCAGGTCGCGCTCGACGAGCTGGCGCTGGAGCGCGAGGGTGGCGGTGGCCACCACCACGCGCTCGCCGTGGGCGAGCGCGGGCACCAGATAGCCGAGCGATTTTCCGGTGCCGGTACCGGCCTGGACGAGCAGATGGGACTGGTCGTCCACGGCGGCCTCGACGGCTTGGGCCATGGTGACCTGACCGGCCCGCTCGACACCTCCGACGGCGGTGACGGCGGCGTGCAGCAGGTCGGTGAGCGCGGGTGGGGGCGTGGCAGTCATAGGGAGGCAAGCCTAGAGGGCCGCACTGACATCGCCGTCCGCGCCGGGTGCCGCGGATCGTTCGGCGGACCGTTCAAGTCGGGCGGTGATAGCTTCTGGACACATGCCGTTCGAGCGCCGCCTGACTCTGGATGCCTCCGCCGCGGAATATGTGATCGACGTCGCGAATGTGGTCCGTGAACCGGCGCTCGGCGGGGAACGGGCGGCGGATCTGGCCCGGTTGTCGGGTCTGCTGGACGCGCTGGCGGAATTCACCCGCGATCCCGCCGTCCAGGTGTACGCGATCACGGACCGCTCCCTGCTGACCGACGGCCGTCTGACGCCCGAGGAACGGCAGAGCCTGGACCGCTGGTATCTCGAAGGGCTGCTGGAGGTCCTGCCGCGGGCGGACGACCGCATCCTTGAACTGGCCGACGCGCTGGAGCTGCGGGTGGTCAGCGCGGACAATTTCCTGGACTTCCACCGCGCCTATCCGTGGATTCCCGGCAACCGGGACCGTTTCCTGCGGCCCTTCCTCCAGCCGGACGGCGTGATCGGCGTACGGCCGCGGATCATGCCGGTGCCTCCCGAGTGGCAGGTCTCCCGCAAGGAGGAGGAAGGGCTGCTCCTGGAGGCGGGCGTGTACCGGCGCTGGGACCGGTCGGCGCACCGGGCGGTCCTCAGCCGTGACTGGCGCTGTCCCGAGGCCGACTGCCCGCTGTTCGGCGCCGCCGACCGGCCGAGCACCGCCCTCCCCCGCCGCCGGAAATCCCAGGTTCTCTGCCCGACGCACGGGCTGCCCCTGGCGGACGCGGGTCCCCGTCCGTCCCGCGCGCAGGTGAAGGTGGTCATGGACGGGACGGTGCGGGGCCGCTTCATGGTGACGGCGGGCGAGCCGCTCGCGGTCGGCCGGGCGCCCGCCGACGGCGGTGTCGTCCTCGGCACCTGGATCGACGACACCGAGGTCGAGTCGGTGAGCCGTACCCATGTGATGGTCAGTTACGACGGCACAGGGCTGAGCGTGGTGGACGAGCGCAGTGCGAACGGCACCTGGGTGCGGCGCCGCCGCCCGACAGGTGACGAGTTGGTGCCGCTGCCGCACGGCGCGCTGTGGCATCTGCGCCAGGGTGATTCCGTGGTCCTGCACGAACGGCTGGAACTGCTGCCCAGCGGCCGGCAGTTCGTCTTCGAGGAGGACCCGGCGGAAGGTACCGTCGGACCGCGGGTGAGCGCGGACGCGGCGGGTCCCACCATGATGGCCGTACCGTGGCCGCCGGGGCAGGCGCCCGGGTGAACCGGGCCGCGACGGCGAACGAACGGGGACGAGGACGACGTGTCGGGGGAGATCGGGATCGGTACGGTCCTCAGCGACCGGTACCTCCTGGAGGAGTCGCTGGGCGGCGGCGGATACGGGCAGGTCTACGCGGCTCTCGACCAGAGTCTGGGGCGGCGTGTCGCGGTGAAGGTGCTGACGCTGCGCGCCGATTGGGGCGACGGCGAACGTGACGAGCGCCAGGGCCGGTTCCGCAGGGAGGCGATGGCCGCCGCCGCGCTGAGCCATCCCAATGTGGCCACCGTCCATGACGCGGGCGAGCACCGGGGCAGGCCGTTCATCGTCATGGAATTGCTGCGCGGCGCGGACTTCCGCCAAGTGCTGCTGGACCGCGGCGGACTGCCGGTGGCCGATGTCATCGCCTATGGCGCGCAGATCAGCGCCGGGCTGCGGCACGCGCATGAGCGCGGGCTCGTCCACCGGGACATCAAGCCGGAGAATCTGATGCTTCTCCCGGACGGCGCCGTCAAGATCTGCGACTTCGGTCTGGTGGCGCACCGCGACGACAGCGCCACGCGGTACACCGATCCGCGGGCGGTCATGGGCTCACCGCCGTACTTCTCGCCCGAGCAGGCGCGCGGCGCCGAGGTGACCGCGCGGTCCGACCTCTATTCGCTCGGCTGCGTGCTGTACGCGATGCTCGCCGAGGGGCCGCCCTTCTCGGCCGGGACGTCCGTGGGATACGCGTACATGCACGTCCACGAGGCGCCGGAGCCCATCGAGCGGAGGCGCCCCGAGGTGCCCGCCGGACTCGCGCGCCTGGTGCACCGGATGCTCGCCAAGAAGCCGGACGACCGGCCCGCCGACGCCGGGGAGGTGGCCGAGCGGCTGCGTGCGCTGATGCGGCCCGCTCCCGTACGGCGCAGTCCCACGGTGCTGGACCGGAGCGCCGGCCATGTGCTGTGGGCGCTGCTGGAGGATGCCGAGGGGCTGCTCGCCGCGGACCGGTTCACCGACGCGGACGAGCGCTACTGGCAGGCGCTCCAGCACATCACGCGCCAGGGTGCGGAAAACGAGGCCGCACCATTTGCGGCGCTTTTCGGCCGGGCGCGGGCCCTGGAGGGTCTGAACGGCACGGCCGCCGTCGTCCGCCGCTTCGAGGAACTGTCGGCCGACGCCGCGGAGGCGCTGGGCCCCGAGCACCCGCTGGCCCGTTGTATCGCCGCCTACGCGGAGGTCAGAGCAGTACGCGGACGGTGACGTCGGCGGCGAGCCGGAGGGTGTCGCCGGGCCGTACGGGCGCCCGCTCGCCGGGCGCGAGCCGGTAGCCGTGGACGAAGGTGCCGTTCGTGGAGCTCTCGTCGGAGATCCAGGCGGAGCCGTCGGGCTCGACGCCGACCGTGGCGTGGATACGGGACAGATTGTCGTGCGCGGCGAGGAAGGGCACGGCGGGGCAGTACTTCGGGTCGCGGCCGAGCCGGATCGAGTTGGCCGGCTCCACCGGGACGATCTCGCCGCTGGGGAACCGCAGCCTCAGCGCCCGCGGCGGTGCGTCCCTGCGCGTCTCCAGGGGTCGGGGCAGCGCTCCGGGGATCACGTTGATCACCCGGGTGTGTTCGGAGTCGGCGCCGTGGGCGCTCGGCAGCAGCGCGGTCGGTTCCGCGGGTGCCTCCAGGGCGGCTCCCTGCGGCGGGGTCTGCGCGGCGCGGGCCGCGGCCATCAGCGCGAAGGGCACGAAGCAGCCCTGGCAGAGCAGTTGTCCCGGCCGCACGGCCGTACCGCACTCCGGGCAGGGCTCGGCGCCCACTGCCTCCCGCATGCCCGCCCCCACCTTTCCGCGGTGATTCCCGTACGCGTTCCGTACAGGATTCCGTACCGGGTCCCCGTGCTCGGATCGTATCGGCTCGGTCGCGGCGCGCCTCAGGGACGGGGAAGGTGGAGGGGGTTGGCGACCGTGCCGTGTGCGGCGGCGTGCGGGCGCTGCGCCCGGTCGCGGTAGCCGTCGAGGTGCAGCCGATTGCGGTTGAGGCAGAGCCGGTCGATGCGGGGCATGAGGAGGTCGAAGGCGGCGAAACGATCCTTGAGTTCGGGAAAGCGCTCCTGGTGGCGGATGATCTCGTCCCGCACCAGGGTCCAGAATTCGGCTTCGGGCACGTCCAGTTGTGCTTCGCACAGGGGCGTGAGATAGCGCAGGACCCCGATGAAGAGTCCGGCATGGATGAACTGGGTGAGGAATTCGGGCCGTTCGGTGAGCGGCACCTGGCGTACGTCGTCCGGCATGCTGTCGTGTTCGGGCAGTGGGTCCGCGGAAACGTTGATGTCGTCGACGAATTCCTACACCGCGAGGCGTACCGGGATGTCGTGCTCGTCGTAGACCACGATGGTGTTCTCGCCGTGCGGGGAGAAAACCGTGCCGTATTGGTAGAGAAAACGCAGGAGGGGCGGCAGCAGCGCCGCGAAGAGGTGGCGCAGCCAGACGCGGGGCGCGAGACCGGACCGGTCGACGAGTTCGGCGGTGAAAGATCGCCCGTTCGGGTCGGTGTGCAGCGGCGCGGCGAGGGTACGGGCGTGCTCTCCCGGTTCCAGGTGGGCGGCCAGCGGCTCGCGCCAGATGCAGCCGAGCAGTTCGCGGTACTGGTACGGGACGGTGGGCAGCCGGTCGTACTGCGGGTGCTCGACGGTGACGGAGGCGACCTCGCCGAGCAGGATCACCCGGGTCTCGTCCCGCAGGAAGGGGTCGGCGTCCCGCAGTCCCCGCACCCAGGAGGTGACGGCCGGGGCGGCCAGCGTGCGTTCGGTGGGCAGGCCGCGCCAGACCAGGGTGTTGAGGACGGACAGCGGGAGCTTGACGGTGCGCCGGTGCGGGCGGCTGGTGTTGAGGAAGGTGCGGATCGACTACTGGGGCAGCCGCATGTCGTTGTCAGTGGTGAGGTGGAGGATGGATCCGTCGCTGATCGCGGGGGCGAAGAGCGGCGCGATCGCCTGGTCCCACTGCCAGGGGTGGACGGGCAGCAGCAGGTAGTCGGCGGGGTCGCGGTTCCGGTCGGCGATGGTGTGCCGGAAGGTGTCGAGGGTGCCGGGGGTGAGTTCTTCGGCGTAGAGGAGATCGGGGGTGGCGAGCGTGGAGATACCGCGGTATCGGGCGAGGTCTCGGTGTACGGCGATCCAGGGCAGGCGCCGCGGCTTGCGCACCTCGGGTGCCCAGCGGGCGGCGTCGGCGGCGGAGAAGCCGATACGTCCCTTGTTGGCGACCAGCCAGGGGTGGCCGGTCTGGTGGCCTTCGAGGTCGGCGTAGTCCAGGTCGGCGAGTTCGGCCGCCGTCAGCGCGGTGCTGTCGAGCCGCACGTCGGCGCGGAGCGTCGCGAGGAGTTCCTGGATCAGGTGCCCTGTGGTGTCGCCGCTCAGGCCGAGCACGCTCTCGTGGCCGTGCAGCAGGAAGTGCAGCGGGTCACCGGTCGGCGTGACGCTGTCCGCGTCCACGTACCAACTGCCGTACGCGCCGCGCCGGGCGCGGAAGCGGTAGGTCACGTCCGGGCTGAGCCGTAGCCGGTACGCGGTCGGGCCCTCGGCGGGCTCCGGTTCGGGGACGATCACCTCCTCGTACGCGAACTCGGCGAGCATCTTGGCCAGCAGGCGCCTGGCCGCGTGCTGCCAGGCGGCGGAGTCGGACACGGAGGGGGTGAGCACAGTGAGGCTCCTGCGGTGGGGACCTGGTGACCTGGAAGGCAGGGGTGAGGAGGGTTCGGGGAACCGCCGCCGAGGCAGCGCCCGAAGGACGCGGGGTCGGGGCGCGCAGGCGCTGCCGGCCGGGCTCAGAGCCGGTGGCGCAGCGAACGGTCGCGGATCATGAGGGCCGCCCGCTTGCCGGGCAGTTCGAGTTCCGCGGACAGGCGGAAGCCCGCGGTGAGGAAGGCGGCGACGGAGGGAGTGTTGCGCAGGTCGGGTTCCGCGATCACTCGTGGGCAGCCGGGGCGGTGGTCGAGGACGATGTCGCACACAGCGCGCAGCAGTGTGCCGCCGAGGCCGCGTGCCCGGTCGGCGACGCCGCCGATGAGCAGGTGGACGCCGATGTCGTGCGGCCGGGCCGGGTAGAAGCGGGCAACCGGGTCCAGATCGGCGCGGTAGATCTCCCAGTAGCTCATCGGCGTGCCGTCCAGCACGCCGAGGCAGGGGACGCTGCGTCCGTCGCCCTCGGTCTGGCCGCGCAGGTGCCGCTCGGTGACGCGCTCGTCGCCGGCCAGTTCCCAGAATTCGGCGACGGCCGGGTCGTTCATCCAGCGCGTGAGCAGGGGCAGGTCGCGGTCGACGCGGACCGGCGCCAGCCGGAAGGAGCCTGCGGGGGTCTCGACGGCCGGCCAGGAGGCGGCCGCGCCGAGGAGTCCTGGCCTCGCGGCGCCCGCCGGGTCCTCGGTGTCCGGTTCGGCGGCGTCGAAGGCCGCCGCAGCGAAAAGGGCCAGGACCTCGGGCGGCAGCTTCAGGTCGAGGGTGTCCTCGGTACTGGAGTCGGCGGGTGTCACGGAAGCTCCTTCCTCTCCTGAGCGGGGTCCGGACCTGGTCGGGGTCCGGACCGGTTCCCGGCGGGGTACGGGTCCGGGGGCGAGGGCCGGGGACGGGCGCGCGGCCGGACGGTCCGCTCAGACGGTCAGCGGGTTGGGCATGGTGACGTAGACCGACTGGCTGTCGACCGGTCCGACGAGTTCGTCCATTCCGTGCAGCCTGGTCAGCAGATTGGCCTTGCTGCGCAGTTCCGGGGCGTCCAGCAGCCGGGCGGGAAGGCTGCTGCGGCCTCCCGCGGCGGCGGCCAGGAAGCGGCGGAATGCGGCGAGCAGCACCTGCTCGTCCGCGAGCCGCTGTGAACCGAAGGCGCCGATGAGACCGAGGACGTTGTTCACACCGAGGTAGTAGGCGAGCCGCTCGTCCGCGACCTCGTCGGCGACGAAGGTGTCGCTGTCGGCCCCGATGCCCGGCTGCTGGCGTTCCAGCTCCGCGCGGTGCGACTCGCGGAAGTAGTACCCCTGGTTGTCGCGGTAGCGCCCGCCGCAGGGCCAGCCGGAGGCGTCGAGCAGGACGAGAGTGTTCTGCTGATGCGCCTCCAGGGCGATGCCCGCCTCGCCGTCGAGCCACAGCACGGGCCGTACGACGGCGTCGAGGTAACGCAGGAACCACTCGGTGGCGACCGCCGTCGCGGGCCTTCCGGTGCGCTCCGCGAGGCGGGTGACGAGCATGGCCAGCCGGGAGCGCAGCGCGGGCGCGGGAACGCCGGGCCAGGGGCGCAGCGAGGTGAGTCCCGCCACGCAGTGCGCCTGGTCGCCGGGGCCGAACGGGCTGTGCCTGAGCACGACGTCCAGGCCGGGCACCGGTGTGCCGTCCGGCGTGTCCACACCCAGCCAGGCCGGGTCGCGGACGATGTCGAAGCCCGGGTGAGCGGCGTGCCACCGCGCGACGAGCCCGCTGCGCAGCAGCCGGTGCACCTCGGTGCCGCGCCTCAGCTCCTTGCGGAGATTCTCCCTGCGGGAGTTGGTGATGCGCAGCGCCAGGGAGAGCTTGAGCATCGCGGGCGCGTCGGGACGGTAGACGGTCCGCACGGATGAGGTGGCGTACCAGGGGTCACCGACCGGGCCCAGGTCACGCAGCAGCCCGGCGTCGAACAACCGCTGGACGGCGGGCCGGTGCAGGATGTCACGCGCCTGCCAGGGGTGCAGCGGGAGCGGCGCGGTGCCTGCCGGGCACGCGAGTTCGGGCCCGGCCATCGCGGTCAGCAAATCGGCGGCCGGTACGGGACGGCCGCGGTCGGTCCACGCGGAGTCGGTGGCGAGGACGGCGGCGTCCACGGCGAGCCAGTGCAGCACGAAGGAGCCGCGCGTCTCGGGCGAGTACGCGGCGCTCTCGCTCTCGCTGAGCCCTTCGCGCGCCTTGGGCGCGGGATGCGTCGGGTGACCGAGGAGCAGGGCCTGTTCCGACTCCAGGAAGGGCAGTTCCGGCTCGGGCCTGCCGGGCCGCGCACGCCGCTCGCTGACGAACACGGCGGTCCTGCGTACCGAATCGGCCACCCTCGCCACCAGGTCGTCGCCCTCGGCCGCCGCGCCGCCGCCTTCACGCGCCAGGAACGTGGCCAGTGCGACCGCGGTCAGCGGGCGGCTCGGGGCGGTTGTGAGGCGGACGGGCCCGAAGCGGTGGTGGCCGGTGGCCGACCAGTACAGGACAGCCGCCTGGGCCTGCGTGCCGCTGGCGGGCAGCGGGATCCGCAGCAGGCTGTCGGCGGGCTCCGTGAGGCCCGTCTCGCGGACCCAGCAGCGCAGCAGATTCTCGGCGCTCGCCGCTTCGGCGACGCGGTACGGGTCCGGGTGCTCCAACGGGTCCGGATCCTGGTCGGCCGCGGCGGCGCGCGGTCGCTGCACCGGTACGGCGGCGGCCAGCGGCACCGCCGCGCCGGGCGGCATGGGGGTGCCGGGGTCCACGGGTGCGGTCATGCCAGGGCTCCACTCGTCGGTACCGCGCGGCGGCACGGCTTCTCGCGGTCGGTCCGCCGGGGTCATGCCGGGCCGCCTCGCGTCGCGGTCCGCGCGGCGTCGATGGCGGCGGCCAGCCGGTCGAGCACGGCTTCGGCCTGTTCGTCGGTGATGGTCAGCGGCGGCAGCAGCCGGATCACGGCTCCGTGCCGTCCGCCCAGTTCGACGATGAGTCCGCGGCGCAGGGCCTCCTGCTGGACGCGGGCGGCGAGCGGGGGCGCGGCGGGAAGCGCTCCGTAGTCGTCGGGCTCGGCTTCGGTGTCGACGAGTTCGACGCCGATCATCAGACCGCGTCCTCGGACGTCGCCGATGCAATCGTGGTGCGCGGCGAGTCCGCGCAGGCGGCTGAGCATGCGCGCGCCGACGGTCTCCGCGCGCTCGTGCAGCGCGTGCTGCCGTACGAAGCGGAGCGTGGCCGTGCCGGCGGCCATGGCCAGTTGATTGCCGCGGAAGGTGCCCGCGTGGGCACCCGGCTGCCAGGCGTCGAACTCTTCGCGGTAGACGATCACGGCCAGCGGGAGGCTGCCGCCGATGGCCTTGGACAGCACCATGACGTCGGGCACGATTCCGCTGCGCTCGACGGCCCAGAAGGTGCCGGTACGGCCGACGCCCGTCTGCACCTCGTCAACCACCAGCGGGATGCCGCGCGCGGCCGTGATCTCGCGCATCGTGCGCAGCCAGGTGTCGGGCGCCGGGATGACGCCGCCTTCGCCCTGCACCGGTTCGAGGAGCATCGCGGCGGGCGGCTGCACCCCGCCCTTGGGGTCGTCGAGGAGATGCGCGGTCCAGCGCGCCGAGAGCTCGGCCCCCCGGTCGCCGCCGATGCCGAACGGGCAGCGGTAGTCGTACGGGTACGGCAGGCGGGTGATCCGCGCGTCCGCCTCGCCGACGGTGCCGCGGACGGCCGTGTCACCCGTAGCGGCGAGCGCGCCGGCCGTCATGCCGTGGTAGGCGCCGGAAAATGCGAGGAGTCCGCCGCGCCCGGTGGCGATACGGGCGAGCTTGATGGCCGCCTCCACCGCGTCGGTCCCGGCGGGGCCGCAGAACTGGATGCGGCCGTGCTCGGCGAGTTGAGCCGGCAGCGTCTCGAACAGCGCGGTGGTGAAGGCGTCCTTGACCGGAGTCGCGAGGTCCAGGACGTGCAAGGGAGCGCCCGAGTCCAGGACGCCCCTGATGGCCTCCAGGACGACGGGGTGATTGTGGCCGAGGGCGAGGGTTCCCGCGCCGGACAGGCAGTCGAGATACCGGCGGCCGTCGGCGCCCTCCACGGTCATCCCGCGGGCGCGGACGGGTACCACCGGCAGGGACCGCGCATAGGTGCGCGCGGCCGATTCGCGCTGCGCCTGCCTGCGGAGGATCGCCTCCCCCGTCATGGAATCGTCGGCCGATCCCTCGGCGGACACCTCGGCCGATGCCGCCAGTCGTTGTGTCGGCGCGCTCGAAATGGCGGCCACGTGCTCACTCCTCCGGGTCGGCGTCCAGGCAGTCGTCCCCCGCCGTACTAACGACTGGGTGACGGCTCGATCACGGGCGGCCCGGAGACTTTCGGCGCGGAACCGGCGAACACCCCCGGCCGTCCCTCACACCAGCGGCATAGTGGTGGCCACCGCGCATCGGGGGCGGCAACTGCCGTACAGCCGAAGACATCTCAGGGGGAGCAGTCCATGTCATCCATACGAAGGCCCTTGGTGGCCGCGGCGGCGGCAGCCGTTCTCCTCGCGGGCACCGCCACCGCGTGCGGGTCGTCCGGTGACTCCGCGGACGCCAAGCCCAGTTCGTCGGTGACGTCGGGCAACAACCTCGGTCTGCCGACGTCCTTCCCGACCAGCCTCGACGACCTGAAGAAGTGGGAGCAGGCGTACAAGAAGGGCGGCTGGAAGAACTGGGACAAAGCGAAGTGGCTGCGCAAGGCGGCGGATTTCGTCAACCCGGTGATCAACGGGCTGTGGAGCGACGACCGCATGAAGGGCGCGGACCAGAGCGACAAGAAGGTGCCGACCAACGTGTCGGCCGACCAGGGCGAGAGCGACCCTGCGCCGGATCCGGTGCAGGCGAGCCGGGTCACGGCGCCGTACCACGAGGCCGCACCTGGTGTCGGAAAACTCTTCTTCGACGGGCCCAAGGGCTCGATGGTCTGCTCGGCGACGGTGGTCCGGGATCCGGCGCATCCGGGAAAGTCGAATCTGGTGTGGACTGCGGGCCACTGCGTGCACGCGGGCGCGTCCGGCGGCTGGTACCGCAACATCGCCTTCGTCCCCGCCTACAACGACACGGGCAAGAGCGCCGCGGCCCTGGAGGGCGCCTCGCGTGATGTGCTGGCGCCGTACGGCGTGTTCTGGGCCGACTGGGCCAGCACCTCCGACCAGTGGATCAGCACGGGCGCCGAGTCCGGCGGCAGCGGTTCGCCGTACGACTTCGCCGTGCTGCATGTGAAGCCGGAGGAGGGCGCGGGCGGCAAGTCGCTGGAGGAGACGGTCGGTACGGCGATGCCGGTGTGGTTCGACGCGCCGTCCGCGACGCAGATCGGGACGATGGGCGCCTGGGGTTATCCCGCGGCGCCGCCCTTCAACGGGCAGCAGATGTACGACTGCGTGGGCAAGCCGGGCCGGCTGTCGCTGAGCGCCCAGGCGCCGACGGAGTACCGGATCGGCTGCACGATGACGGGTGGTTCGTCGGGCGGCGGCTGGTTCGCCAAGCGGCCGGACGGGACGACGGCACTGGTCAGCAATACGTCGATCGGGCCGGTGACGAACACCTGGCTGGCGGGGCCGCACCTGGGCGCCGAGGCGAAGAAGGTCTTCGACGGGGTGAGCCAGAAGTTCAACTAGCGGACGACGCATGGGTAAGGGGCCGCCTCTTGGAGGCGGCCCCTTACCCATGTCAGCGTGCGCGGCGGCGACCCGGCGTCGCGCTGCCGTGGCACCTCAGTGCTGTCAGGTCCTGGCCACGAGCGTGAACGGGGCCAGTTCCGCGGCCAGTTCCTCGTGCACCCGCACCTTGAGCAGCGTGCCGTCACCGGTGTGCTCCTCGGAGAGGACCTCACCCGCGGCGTGCACCCGGGAGACGAGGCCGCCGTGCGTGTACGGCACCAGCGCCTCGACTTCCACATCGGGCCGCGGCAGTTCCTGGTCGATGATCTCCAGCAACTCGTCGATGCCCATGCCGCTGCGGGCGGAGACCGCGATGGCGTGCTTCTCGTTGCGCAGCAGGCGCTGGAGGACCAGCGGGTCCGCGGCGTCCGCCTTGTTGACGATCACGATCTCGGGCACGTCCAGCGCGCCGACATCGCGGAACACCTCGCGTACTGCCGCGAGCTGTTCCTCAGGTACCGGGTGCGAGCCGTCCACCACGTGCAGGATCAGGTCGGCGTCGCCGACCTCCTCCATCGTGGACCGGAAGGCCTCGACCAGGTGGTGCGGCAGGTGCCGCACGAACCCGACGGTGTCCACCAGGGTGTAGAGCCGTCCACTGGGGGTCTCCGCGCGGCGCACGGTCGGGTCCAGGGTGGCGAACAGCGCGTTCTCCACCAGGACGCCCGCACCGGTGAGCCGGTTGAGGAGCGAGGACTTACCGGCGTTGGTGTATCCGGCGATGGCGACCGACGGCACCTTGTGGCGCTTGCGCTCCTGGCGCTTGAGGTCGCGGCTGGTCTTCATCTCCGCGATCTCCCGACGCATCTTGGCCATCTTCTCGCGGATACGCCGACGGTCGGTCTCGATCTTGGTCTCACCGGGACCACGCGTCGCCATGCCGCCCCCGGACGAACCGGCGCCACCGCCACCCATCTGCCGGGACAGCGACTGACCCCAGCCGCGCAGCCTCGGCAGCATGTACTGCATCTGTGCCAGCGAGACCTGCGCCTTGCCCTCACGGGACTTGGCGTGCTGAGCGAAGATGTCGAGGATCAGCGCGGTCCTGTCGACCACCTTGACCTTGACGACGTCTTCCAGATGGATGAGCTGGCCGGGGCTCAGCTCACCGTCGCAGACGACGGTGTCGGCGCCGGTCTCCACGACGATGTCACGCAGTTCCAGTGCCTTGCCGGATCCGATGTACGTGGCCGGGTCCGGCTTGTCGCGGCGCTGGATGACGCCGTCGAGGACGAGTGCTCCGGCGGTCTCGGCGAGCGCCGCCAGCTCGGCCAGCGAATTCTCGGCGTCGTCAACGGTCCCCGTGGTCCAGACGCCCACGAGCACCACGCGCTCCAGTCGGAGCTGCCGGTACTCGACCTCGGTGACGTCCTCGAGTTCGGTGGAGAGTCCGGCGACCCGGCGGAGCGACGCACGCTCGGAGCGGTCGAACTGGTCGCCGTCCCGGTCCTCGTCGATCTCATGACTCCAGGCGACGTCCTCTTCCATCAGGGCGTCGGCCCGAAGGCTCTCGGGGAGGCGCTGGCGGTTGTTCGAAGAGGAAGAAGAAGAGGAGGTCATTGGATCCTTTGGTCGAGCGGTCAACGGGTCGGCGGTGTTTCTGCCGTTACTACGATGGTCGCACGCCGGGCACTCGCGGTCACGCGGGTTTCGCCGCGGATACCCGCGAGGGCTGTCCGCCGGTCGACAGGACCGGATCTCCGGCGGCCGTCGCCGGATTCACTCGAGTGGGTGACGATCACCCCGGAACCTACGATCTGCCACCAGACGTTCACTGGGAGTAACGATCGAAGGAGAGAGTGATGATCCCCATCCCGAAGTCCCCACAGGTGCTCACCCGGGCTTCCGCGCACGCGTCCTCACGAGAGTCCTCGCACGCGTCCAAGCGTGTGTGCGCCCTGGTCTCAGGGCTGCGCCGCCGTGACGGCCAGTCGCGCGCGGTAGACGTCATAGACACCCGGCACCGACCGCATCGCCCGCATCAGGACCGCCAGCGCCTGGGGGTCGGGCAACTCCACCGTGTACGTGTGCCGCACCCGGTGCTCCTGCGGGGGCTCCACCGCGGCCGAGACGATCCCGACGCCCTGGGCCGCGATGGCCTCGGTGAGGTCGGCGAGCAGGCGCGGGCGGCTCAGTGCCTCGGCGAGGATCGTGGCCCGGAAGCCGTTGGCGGGGCTGTCGTCGCGCCAGCGGACGGGTACGGGCGCCCGGCCCGCCGTGACCATCCGGGCGGTGCTCGGACACTCGACGCGGTGGACGGCGACGGTGCCGCCGCGGATGACGAATCCGGTGAGGCCGTCCGGAGGCACCGGCGTGCAACAGCGGGCCAGCCGTACGGTCGCGTGCGGCAGGTCGGTGACCGCCACCGGTTCGGCGGCGCGCGCCTGGCCCGCGGCGTGGGTCGGGCGTACCGCAGGGGCCGACGTCGGCTTGTCCTCGTCTGCCGTCGCCGGGTTCTGGGTCAGCCACCTGGTGATGGCGATCCGGGCGGCCGGGGTGATGGCGTGCTCCAACCAGTCGGCGTCGGGGCCGGAGGTGGCGGAGTCGTCCATCAGGAGCTGGAGGGTGTCGCCGTCGCGCAGCCGGGTCCCCAGCGGCGCCAGCCGCCCGTTGACGCGGGCGCCGACGCACTGGTGACCGGCCTCGCCGTGCACCGCGTAGGCGGCGTCCACGCAGCTCGCCCCGGCGGCCAGCCGCATCGTGCCGATGGACTCGCCGGACTCGGTGGCGAAGACGGTGATCTCGCGGTCCTGGGCGAGGTCGTCCCGCAGAGCGGACCAGAAGGTGTCGGGGTCGGGGGCGTCGCGCTGCCACTCCAACAGCCGGGCGAGCCAGCCGGGCTGGGTCGGGTCCACCCTCCCCCAGGTCTCCGCCGCGCTCGCCCCCTGCTCGGCCTCGGCGGCCTGCGGAGTCTCCTCCACGGCGTGCGGATCGCCGAGCGCGATCACCCCGGCCTCCGCGACCCGGTGCATCCGCCGGGTGCGGACGAGGACTTCGGCGATCCGGCCGCGCTCGTCGGCGACGGCGGTGTGCAGCGATTGGTACAGGTTGAACTTGGGGGCGGCGATGAAGTCCTTGAACTCCGCGATCACCGGGGTGAAGCAGGTGTGCAGCTCACCGAGCACGGCATAACAGTCGGCGTCCTCGGCGACCACGACGAGCAGGCGGCCGAAGTCGCAACTGCCGAGTTCCGCGCCGCCGCGCTTGAGCAGGACGCGGTGGACGGAGACCGCGTGCCGCGGGCGGATGGCGACCTCGGCGGCGATGTCCGCCTCGCGCAGCACCTTGCGCAGGTCCTCGGCGACAGCCGCGAGGAGGTCGGGTCCGGCGGCGTTCGCGGCGATCATGGCGCGCGTCCTGGCGTGCTCCTCGGGGTGGAGGATCGCGAAGACCAGGTCTTCGAGCTCGGTCTTCAGCGCCTGCACACCGAGGCGTTCGGCGAGCGGGATCAGCACATCGCGGGTGACCTTGGCGATCCGCACCTGCTTCTCGGGACGCATCACCCCGAGGGTGCGCATGTTGTGCAGCCGGTCGGCGAGCTTGATCGACATCACGCGTACGTCATTGCCGGTGGCGACGAGCATCTTGCGGAAGGTCTCCGGCTCCGCGGCGGCGCCGTAGTCGACCTTCTCCAGCTTGGTGACGCCGTCAACGAGATAGCTGACCTCCTGGCCGAACTCCTCCCGTACCTGATCGAGCGTCACATCGGTGTCCTCGACGGTGTCGTGGAGGAGGGAGGCGGTCAGGGTGGTGGTCTCCGCGCCCAGTTCGGCGAGGATCAGCGTGACCGCCAGCGGGTGGGTGATGTACGGCTCGCCGCTCTTGCGCATCTGACCGCGGTGCGAGGACTCCGCGAGCACATACGCCCGCCGCAGCGTCTCGATCGCTTCGGGGCCCGCTTCGGGGTGGCGCGCGCGGTGCACCTTGGTGAGGTGCTCGATGGCGTCCGGCACGCGGTCCCGGCCGCTGGGGCCGAGTAGCGCCGCGCGGCCGAGCCTGAGCAGGTCGATCCGGCGCAGTCCACGGCGCGGAGCCCCGGCACTGCGGCCGGCGTCCACCGCGTTGTCTGCGCTCATCGGGCACCTCCAGCAGCCTGAACCGGCTGCGGACGCTCTCCACGCCCCGTGGGGCCGCGCCGGTGATTGATGCTACCGAGCCCACCACGTGCGGCAGTCACGCTCTCGCCGAGAGTGATCCCCATCACCCGTTCGAGGGAACGTGTGCGGGAATCCCGGTCGGATACCGCCGGAAAGGTGGTGGTTCAGGCACCGGGGTCAGCGGGAGGGGCCGCCGAGCCAGGCCGGGTCGATGACGCCCTCGGCGACGATCACCGCGGGTCCCGTCATCTCGATCTGTCCGTCGGCGGTCTCGGTGATCACCAGTCGGCCGCCGGGGACATCGACGATGTACGTGACCGGGCGGCCGGTGACGGCCGGGTCGGCGCCGTCACGGCGGGCCGCGGCGACCATCACGGCGCAGGCGCCCGTGCCGCAGGAGCGGGTCTCGCCGGAACCGCGCTCGTGGACGCGCAGAGCCACGTGGCGCGGCCCGCGGTCGACGACGAATTCGACGTTGGTGCCCGCCGGGTAGGCGTCGGCGGGGGCGACCGCCGGAGCACGGAGGAGGTCACCGGCATGGGCGAGGGTGTCAACGAAGGCGACGGCGTGCGGGTTGCCCATGTCGACGTGGAGCGCGGGCCAACTGCGGTCGCCCACGGTGACGGTGACGGCGCCGTCGGGAAGCGTGGCGCGGCCCATGCAGACCGTGATGTCGCCAGGAGTGCCGTCGTCGGCGTCCTTGGCGATGTGAACGTCGCGGACGCCGGCGCGGGTGGCGACGGCCAGATCGCCCGCGTCGGTCAGGCCGGCGCGCTGGAGGTAGCGGGCGAAGACGCGGACGCCGTTGCCGCACATCTCGGCGATGCTGCCGTCGCTGTTGCGGTAGTCCATGAACCACTCGGCCCGGTCGGCGAGTGCCGCGGCCTCGGGGTGGCCGGCGGAGCGGACCACGCGCAGCAGGCCGTCACCGCCGATTCCGGCGCGCCGGTCGCACAGCCGGGTGACGTCGGCCGGGGACAGGTCGAGCAGACCGTCCGGGTCGGGGACGATCACGAAGTCGTTCTCGGTGCCGTGGCCCTTGAGGAAGGCGAGCGGTGCGGTGTCGTGGCGCGCGTCAGTCACGTCATCGATCGTACGCGGGCGACGGAGGGGGACGGGCTGGTGGGCGGGGCCGTCAGCGCAGCCGGGCTACGCGCCAGACGGCGAGCACCGCCAGCAGGGCGATCAGCGCGGTGTACCCGGCCACGTAGCGCCAGTCGACACGGGCACCGGAGCCGCGGGCGGGCAGGCCGGGCCAGGTGTAGCCGACCCGGCGGGCGGCCATCAGGCCCCACCCGGCGGAGCAGCAGCACAGCAGCAGGCCGAGCATGGCGACGACAGGTCCCGCGTCGCCGGATTCGAAGGCGAGGGGGAAGGCGAACATCAGCGATCCGCTCACCGCGAGGGCGATGATCGGGGCGAGTTGCCAGATCCGCAGTCGGCGCTGGGGGCGCAGCTCGCGGAAGGACTGGCCCTCCTCCATCGGCGGAAGGGGCTCGATCGCTTCCAGGGAGCCGAGGGAGTCCAGGGGCTCGAAGGGCTCCAGGGTGTTCCTCGACTCGGGGATCGCGCCATTGCGCGGAAACTCCGGGGGAATCTGGGCTTCCGCCGCGGGGTCGCGCCCGGCTGGGGTGTCGCGTGGGCCGGCTTCCATCGCCACGCGCCCTCCCGATTCTCCGACACCGTAGCTAGATGCTCGATGATGGCACGGTCGACCGGCAGGTCCGGGACGCCGGAGCGTCCCGATGCCATCACGTGATCAGGCTGTAACCGCTTCTTGGAGCAACGTCAGCGCCTGGTGCGCGAGTTCCGTGCCGCGGGCCGTGAGCCAGTGCACACGCGGGTCGCGGCGGAACCACGAGTCCTGACGGCGTGCGAAGCGCTTGGTGGCGCGTACGGTCGTGGCGCGGGCCTCGTCCTCGGTGCACTCACCGGCGAGCGCGGCGAGCACCTGTTGGTAGCCGAGCGCGCGGGAGGCCGTCCGTCCTTCGCGCAGCCCTGCGGCCTCCAGGGTGCGGACCTCGTCGACCAGACCGGCCTCCCACATGCGGTCGACGCGCAGGGCGATACGTTCGTCGAGTTCGGGCCGGGGGACGTCGACGCCGATCTGGACGGTGTCGTAGACGCCCTCGGGGCCGGGGAGGTTGGCGGCGAAGGGGCGGCCGGTGATCTCCACGACTTCGAGGGCGCGAACGATCCGGCGGCCGTTGCTGGGCAGGATGGCGCGGGCGGCCTCGGGGTCGACCGCGGCCAGCCGGGCGTGCAGGGCGCCGGAGCCGCGCATGTCGAGTTCGGCCTCCAGGCGGGCCCGGACGGCCGCGTCCGTGCCGGGGAACTCCAGGGCGTCGATCGCGGCGCGTACGTAGAGGCCGGAGCCGCCGACGAGCACCGGGACGCGACCTTCGGCGTGGAGCCGGTCGATCTCGACGCGGGCGAGGCGCTGGTAGTCGGCGACGTTGGCGGCCTGTGTCACGTCCCAGATGTCCAGCAGGTGGTGCGGCACGCCCTGGCGTTCGTCCGGGCTGAGCTTGGCGGTGCCGATGTCCATACCGCGGTAGAGCTGCATGGAGTCGGCGTTGATCACCTCGCCGTCCAGGATCCGGGCCAGGGCCACGCCCAGATCGGACTTCCCGGCTGCGGTCGGGCCGACGACGGCGATCACACGGTTCTTCACGTGGCCAGTCTCGCAAACATTGGCCGCTGACCTCGATCGATTGGCGTGAAGCAGGTCAGGACGGGCACAGGTATGGTCGGGAACAGGGCGGGGGATTCACGATGCTTGGGAAGGTGCCGCATGGGCCTCAAGGACACATTCAAGGACAAGCTGGGCTTGGCGAAGAGCAAGGCCGGCGACTTGGCGCAGCAGCACGGCGGCAAGATCGAGTCGGGGTTGGAGAAGGCGGCGCACACCGTCGACTCCAAGACCGGCGGCAAGTACAGCGACAAGATCGGCACCGGGGTGGACAAGGCCAAGGGCGCCTTGGGCAACCTCAAGGACAAGAGCGGCAAGGACGGCGACGCGACCGCCTGAGCGCTCCCGCGGCGCCCTGCCGTACGACGTCCGAGTCGCGCGTCCGGGCGGGGGCTCCGGGTCGGATATCCGGGTAGCTCTCCGGCTCAGGTCCAGGTCGCCACGGCGTAGCCCACGCCGTACGGCGCCGCCTCGTACAGCAGCTCCCCCGCCAGGCTCGCGCCCTGTGCCGCGCCCGCGAGCACCTGCCACGGCGCCCGGCCGGACACCTTCAGCGCATCGGCCAACTCCGCGTCCAGCGCGGTGAGCGCGTCGGTGTCGGCGGCCGCCAGGGCCGCGGTCACGGCCACGTCGAAGGGCTCGGCGCGCTCGTCCAGGTAGCCGGGCCCCTTGACCGTACGGCAGGCGCTGCCGTCCCCCATCACGAGCAGGGCGACGCGTCCCGCGGCCTCGGCGACAGCGCGGCCCGCGGCGGCGCAGCGCGGCTGTTCCAGTTGCTCGCCGACCCCGAGGCCCTCGACGGGTGCGGCGTGCCAGCCGCGCAGCAGCCAGGCGGCCACGGCGAGCGAGGGCGGCAATGTGCGTGCGGGCTCAGCGGCGGGCTCGGCCGTGACGTCGGCCGCCGCGCCGGGTTCCGGTCCGAGGCGGACGTCAAGCGCGACACCGAACGGCCGGAAAGAGCCTGTGACGCCCTCGGCGAAAGCACCGCGGTGCGACCGGTCCGCCGGACCGATCACGACCAGCCGGTCGGGCCGGGAAGCGGCCAGAACGCCGATCGCGTCGGCGCAGGAGGCCCGCAAAGCGTCGAGTTCGGGTGCGGCGCCTGCCGCCACCTCCGGGACCAGCAGCGGCGGACAGGGACAGACGGCAGCGGCGACCAGCATGATCGAAACCTTACCGGCGCGGCCTCGCGGATAGACGGCCGTCGCCGGACAACGGCGTCGGCACGTTCAGCCGCGCACCGGTGTCCGGGACCGCGCGCGTCACTGGACGCTGCATCCGCCCAGGGACGCCGGCTCCGTCACGGCGGGCGCGCCGATCGTCGGCAGGCCCAGCATCACGCCCGTGCGGGGCGCGGCCGGAGCCGCGTTGCGCCGCTCCCACGCGTCGCCCGCCCGCGTACGGCGTACGGCGGCGGCGGGCTTCTCCGCGAGCAGATGGTGCGGCGCGGCGTAGGTGATCTCGACGGTCACCATGTCGCCGGGCCTGACCGGCTCGTCCGGGCGCTCGAAGTGCACGAGGCGGTTGTCGGGCGCGCGACCGGACAGCCGCCGGGTGGCGTCGTCCTTGCGGCCCTCGCCCTCGGCGACCAGCACCTCGATCGTGCGGCCGACCTGCTTCTTGTTCTCCTCCCAGGAGATCTCCTCCTGGAGCGCGACCAGCCGCTCGTACCGCTGCTGGACGACGGCCTTCGGGATCTGGCCGTCCATCTCGGCGGCGGGGGTGCCGGGCCGCTTGGAATACTGGAAGGTGAAGGCCTGCGCGAAGCGGGCCTCGCGCACCACGTGCAGGGTCTGCTCGAAGTCCTCCTCGGTCTCGCCGGGGAAGCCCACGATGATGTCGGTGGTGATGGCGGCGTCCGGCATCGCGGCGCGCACCTTCTCGATGATCCCGAGGTAACGATCCTGCCGGTACGACCGGCGCATCGCCTTCAGCACCGTGTCGGAGCCGGACTGGAGCGGCATGTGGAGCTGATGCATCACATTGGGCGTCTCGGCCATGGCGGCGATGACGTCGTCGGTGAAGTCGCGCGGGTGCGGCGAGGTGAAGCGGATCCGCTCCAGGCCGTCGATGGTGCCCGCGGCGCGCAGCAGCTTGCCGAACGCCTCGCGGTCGCCGATGTCGGAGCCGTACGCGTTCACGTTCTGGCCGAGCAGGGTGACCTCGACGACGCCCTCGGAGACCAGGGCCTCGACCTCGGCGAGCACATCGCCGGGCCTGCGGTCCTTCTCCTTGCCGCGCAGGGCGGGGACGATGCAGAAGGTGCAGGTGTTGTTGCAGCCGACGGAGACCGCGACCCAGGCGGCGTACGCGGACTCGCGGCGCGAGGGCAGCGTCGAGGGGAAGGTCTCCAGCGACTCGACGATCTCGACCTGGGCCTCTTCGGCGATCCTGGCCCGCTCCAACAGCACCGGGAGCTGCCCGATGTTGTGGGTGCCGAAGACGACGTCGACCCAGGGGGCCCGCTTCACGATGGTGTCGCGGTCCTTCTGCGCCAGGCAGCCGCCGACGGCGATCTGCATGCCGGGCCTGGCGGCCTTCTTCGGTACGAGCTGGCCGAGGTTGCCGTACAGCCGGTTGTCGGCGTTCTCCCGCACCGCGCAGGTGTTGAAAACGACGACATCCGCGCCGTCGGCGTCGGAAGGCGCGCGGACATACCCCGCGTCCTCCAAAAGGCCGGACAGCCGCTCGGAGTCGTGGACGTTCATCTGGCACCCGTAGGTGCGGACCTCGTAAGTACGCGCGCTCATAACAATCACCCAGAGTACGTGGTCGCCGGGGCCCGGCGCCCCCGCCTTCCCGGGACCGGCCGCCGCCGACCGCCCTTCCCCGATTCCCGCCCGGCTGGCAGGATCCCCATGCATGGACCTCCCCCGCCCCGTCGTACGCCTGCGCGATGCCGCGCTGGGCAGGCGACGGCGCGTGCTCCAGGCGCTGCTGGCCGGGGTCTCCGTGCTCGCCCTCCTGCTGTGGTGGCTGCTGCCGAACGCGGGTCCTTCGTATCCGCGGGCGCCGATGTCGCTGGCCACCGGGGTCGCCAACGGGGTGTACGAGAAGTACGGGCTGCTCCTCAAGGGCGATCTGCACACCGCGCTGCCGGGAGTGCGGGTCAATCTCGTGCACACCGAGGGCTCGGTCGACAACATCAAGCGAGTGGCGTCAGGACGGGCGGACTTCACCATCGCCGCGGCCGACGCCGTCGCCAATTACGACGGTCCCGGCAAGGACCAGTTGCGCGCCTGCGCCCGGCTCTACGACGACTACATGCAGCTTGTCGTACCGAGCGATTCCACGGTCCGGTCCGCGCGCGATCTGCGCGGGCTGCGGGTCGGGGTCGGCCAGGCGGACTCCGGGGTCAATCTGATCACCAGGCGGCTGTTCGCGGCGGCGGGCCTGGACATCACCAAGGATGTGGACGCGATACCGGTCGGCATCGACCAGGCGCCGGCGATGCTGCGCGACAAGCAACTGGACGCGTTCTTCTGGTCGGGCGGGCTGCCGACCGCCGCCGTGGCCGAGATGGCGCACTCCTCGCCGGGCATCAAGCTCGTCCAACTCGGCGACCTGGTGGCGAAGCTGCATTCCATGGGACCGCAGATGGCGTACTACCGGCAGGCCGTGATGCCCGCCGACGCGTATCCGCAGGCGCAGAAGGGGCAGGCGATCGCGACCATCGCCGTCGCCAATCTGCTGGTCACCACGGACCGCGCGAATACCGGCCTGGTCGAACGGCTCACCCGTGCGGTGATCGACAGCCGGGACGCGATCGGCAAGGAGGTGCACGCGGCGCAATTGGTGGACCTGCGGACCGCGGTGTTCACCGATCCGCTGCCGCTGCATGTCGGCGCGGAGCGGTACTACCGGTCGGTGAAGCCGTAGCGTGTGCTCCTCCGCCCCGACCCTGTCGCGCGCTCACCCCGCCGCGCATTCCGTGGTCATGATCAGACGTCGTACGATCCGACAACCGGACGGTCACGCCCCGACCGGCGCCGTCCTCGGCACCGTCAGGATGACCTCCAGGCCGTGCGGATCGCGCCGCCCGTAACTGATGGCGCCGCCGCCCTGACTCAGCAGGGCGCGGGCGATGGACAGGCCGAGGCCGGAGCCGTGCACATTCTGGTGGCGGGCGCTGCGCCAGAAACGATCGCCGATCCTGGCGAGTTCCTCGTCCGTCAGACCGGGGCCGCTGTCGGCGACGGAGATCGCGGTGCGCTGGTCGTCCGCCGCCACGCGCACATGGACGGCCTCGCCGCGCGGGGTGAATTTGATCGCGTTGTCGATCACCGCGTCCAAGGCGCTGGACAGCGCGACCGCGTCGGCCCACCCGGTCACCTTGAGCGCCGCCCGCTCCCCCGGACTCTCGCCTCCCCGGTCCTCCCCCTCCACCGTGAACTCCACGGAGATTCCCGCCTGGTCGGCGACCGGTCGCCAGGCCGCTGAGCGGGTACGGGCGAGCGCGGCGAGATCGGTGACGGCCAGATGACTGCCGGAGCGTTCGGCGAGCGCCAGGCCCAGCAGGTCGTCGAGCACCTGGGCGAGCCGGTGCCCCTCCTCCTTCACCGCCTCGGCCTCGTCGTGACCGTCTGGCAGTTCCAGGCCGAGCAATTCGATCCGCAGCAGCAGTGCGGCGAGCGGATTGCGCAACTGGTGCGACGCGTCCGCCACGAAGGCCCGCTGCTGGTCGAGGACTTCCTCGACGTTGTCGGCCATCTCGTTGAACGAACGGACCAGGCGGCGGAGTTCCGGCGGGCCGCCCGCCGTTCCGACACGCGACTTCATCCGGCCGGTCGCGATGTCGTGGGTTACGCGGTCCAAGGTGGCGACCGGAAGCAGCACCCAGGCGGTCAGGCGGACGGCGAAGAGCACGGCGATGGCCATCGCCGCCAGTTCCCCGGCCGCCAGCAGCAGCCAGCCGTGCAGGATGCGGGAGCGCAGCGCGCCGGTCGGCGAATCGGTCACGACGACGGCGACGACGTCCCCGTCCCGGACGATCGGCGAGGCAATGGCGAGTTTGCGGGTCTGCCACGGCCACACCTGGCGGGGGTCGTGGGTGCGGCGGCCGAGCAGCGCCGAGTTGTAGGCGTCGAACAGCTCGCCCTCGTCCGGCACCTGCCAGTCGCCGGGCGCGGCGGCCATCGCGGTGCGGTCCCGGTAGAAGACTCCGGCGTCGATGCCGTACAGCTCCTTGTAGCGGGTGAGTTCGGTGCGCAGGGTGTGCAGCCGCTCGTCGTCGGCGCTGTCCACGGCGGTCTGTTCGTCCCGCGCGGTGACGTACTGCGCGAGTGCCGCGAAGCGCGTGGTGTCGTCGAT
This sequence comes from Streptomyces sp. NPDC008139, assembly GCF_042957025.1. Lineage (NCBI taxonomy): Bacteria > Bacillati > Actinomycetota > Actinomycetes > Kitasatosporales > Streptomycetaceae > Streptomyces > Streptomyces sp. NPDC008139. The sequence continues at coordinate 36,546 of NZ_JBIBHM010000022.1, read as the reverse complement.
GCGGTCGACCACGACGCGTTGCTGCTGGGACGCGGCCTGGCTGGCGGCCAGCGGGAAGCCGAGGGCCAGCAGGACGCCGGCCATCAGCACGATGAGCAGCGGGAGCAGGCGGGAGCGCAAGGTGGTGGCCTCGACGGTCAGCCGACGGGGACGACGAGCCGGTATCCGACCCCGCGCACCGTCTCGATCATCGCCGGGGTCCGCAGCTTGGAGCGCAGGGATGCCACATGGACCTCAAGGGTGCGACCCGTACCCTCCCACGCGGTGCGCCACACCTCGCTGATGATCTGCTCCCTGCGGAAGACGACACCCGGCCGTTTGGCGAGCAGCGACAGCAGGTCGAACTCCTTGCGGGTGAGGGCGATCAGATCGCCCTCCACGGTGACGCGGCGGGTGGACAGTTCGATGGTGACCGTGCCGAGCAGCAGTTTGGCGCTCTCCTGCGGGCCGGTCTCGCCGGTCCGCGCGGCGGCCAGCACTCCGGTGCCCGCGACGGTCGGGCCGGTGGCCGTCGGCCCGGCGGCACCTTGCCCGTTCAGCGGCGGGCGGCGGCTCACGGCGTGGATCCGCGCCAGCAGCTCGCCCGTGTCGTACGGCTTCACCACGTAGTCGTCCGCGCCCAGGTTGAGGCCGTGGATCCGGGAGCGTACGTCGGCCCGCGCGGTCACCATGATCACCGGGGTCGCGGTACGGCGGCGTATCCGGCTGCACACCTCGAAACCGTCCTGATCGGGCAGCCCCAGATCGAGCAGGACGCAGTCGTACGCGGGGCCGTCGCCGGGCAGCAGCGCCTGGATCGCCTCCTCGCCGCTGCGGGCGTGCCGCACGTCGAAGCCGTGCTTGCCGAGGACCGCGGAGAGGGCGGAGGCGACCCTGTCGTCGTCCTCCACGAGGAGCAGTCGCATCGTCAACCTCCCTGTTCATCCGGTCTTATGATCATTTCGGCTGATCTTGTTGTTCGTGTGTGGTAGCGGTGCCTGTGGACCGAATCCACGCCGATCGGCACGGGGTGCGTCAAGGCCCTACCGGCTCGCGCGGCGGACCGTTACCGACCCGGTACGCACCGGAGGTGCCCGAGGGCGCGCACGGAGCGCGGAGGGCGCGTGGAGCGGCGCACCGCGCCGAGGCGGGACCGTCGCTTGACGTGGGAAGGCGCAGTGGGTTGCATACGCTTTGTGACCGCACTTCTTCCGGGGGCCTCTCCATGGACCCGGTGATCGTCGCGGGGGCGGGTCCCGTGGGCCTGGCCCTCGCCCTCGCTCTGGCCCGCCGCGACGTCCCCGTCATCGTCCTCGACGAGGCGGAGGCACTGACCGATGCCGACGGGTTACGGCGCCCACGCACCGCGGTCCTCGGCCCCGACACGGTCGCGTTCGTCGAACGGCTCGGCTACGCCGGTGTCCGCAGCGACGGAGCCTCCTGGTCGGCCTGGCGCACATTGCGCCGTCGTACGGAAGTGCTGCGCGTCGAATTCGGACCGCAGGACTCCCCCACGCACATCGCGCAGCACCAATTGGAGCGCGGCCTGCGCGACGCGCTGCTCGCCTGCGGGTCGGTGCGGATCGTGCCGGGCTGCCGGGTGGACGCCTTCGAGCAGGACGGTCTCGGGATCACCGTGCACACCCGCGGGTCGCACGACACCTGGTGGCGCGGCAGTTTCCTGGTCGGCTGCGACGGTCCCCGTTCGACGGTCCGCAAGCTGACCGGCGTACGTTTCCCCGGCCGCACCGCCGTCGACCGGCACGCGGTGGCGGTGATCCGCGCGGAACTCCCCGAACCGGGTGTGGCGTTGCTGCACCGCGACCCGCCGGGGGCGCCCGCGGGCCAGGAGGTGACGGCCCGTCCGTTGCCGGACGGCCTGTGGCGGCTGGACTGGCTGCTGCCCCCGCAGGGGCGGCTGCTCACGTCCGACGCGCTGGTGGAACGGCTGCGGTCCACGCTCACCGCCTGGTGCGGCAGCGTCGTCCCGTACGAACTCGTCGGCTCGGCCGACTATCCGGTGCACCAGCGGCTGGCCAGGCGCTGGCGCAGGGGGCGCGTCTTCCTCGCGGGGGACGCCGCACACCTGATGGGCGCGCTCGGCGCACAGAGCGTCGAGGAGGGGCTGCGGGACGCGGAGAATCTGTCCTGGAAGCTCTCGCTGGCCTGGCACGACGGCGCGTCGAAGATACTGCTGAACAGCTACGAGGCGGAGCGGCGCGGGGCGGTCGGCGCCCGGTTGCGCGCCACCGACCAGGCGCTTCCGCTGCTGCGGGCCAGTGGCGCGTGGCAGACGGTACGGCACGCGGTGCTGTCGGGCTCGGCGCGCGGCCAGGCGGAGCTGCTGACCGACAGCCATCTCGGCCGGGGGTCCGCCGCCGCGTCCTCGGTCTACGGGCGCTCGCCGCTCGCGCTGCCCGCGCCGCGCTCCGGTGGCGGCAAGTCCGGGCCGTCGCCGCTGGTCGCCGGGTGCGACACGCCGCCGGGCGGTGCGGTGACCGATGTATCGGTGACCGCGCTCGACGGCACCGTCGGACGGCTGCGGGACCGGCTCGGCCGGGGGTTGATCGTGGTGCTGATCGCGCCGGGTACGGGGGTGTGGGACAGCCGTCACTGGCTGACCGCCGGGCTCATGCCCCGGCTCGCCTCTGCGGTCGCCGCGCTGCCGACCCGCGCGGAACTGGTCGTCGCCGAGACGTATCCGGGGGCGACCGCGCACAGCGTGCTGCTGATCCGGCCGGACGGGCGACTGGTCACGGCGATGGTGGGCTGCCGCCCCGCGGAGCTGTACTCGTACGCCGACCTGGCCCGCGGCGGTCCGCCGGTGCCGGCGGCCGGCGAAGGTACGGAGCCGGACTCCGACGACGGTGACGGAGAAGGCGGCGGGCCCGGCGGCGCGGCGGGCACGCGGGTCAGCGGGCACACCCGGTAGCAGCCGGGCCGGACACGCCCTGCCGGACGGTCACCGCCAGTCGGCCGGGGCTGCCGGTCACCGGCACCGTTTCCCTTGGCTGATGGTCTCGGTGCCGGACGGCGGGGCGGTTTTCGGAGACCCTGGTGGCAGGGCGACGCCCGGTGGCGGGGCCTTCGTACTCCCTCACCTTCCAGGATTCCGCCGTCCTCGCCGCCGTCACTCCCACGGCTCCTCTTCGAGCTCCTCCTCGACGCCCTCGGCGGCGAGCGCTTCCCGGACCACCCGGAGGGCCAGGCCCTCGGAGTAGCCCTTGCGGGCGAGCATGCCCGCGACGCGGCGGATCCGCTTGTCGCGGTCCAGCCCGCGGGTGCCCGGCAGCCTGCGGCGTACCAGCTCGCGGGCGGTCTGCTCCTCCTGGTCGTGGTCGAGCAGTCCGACCGCTTCGTTCACCAGCTCCGCGTCCACTCCGCGGTGGCGGAGCTCCTGTGCGAGGGCACGGCGGGCGAGACCCCGGCCGCGGTGCCGGGACTCCACCCAGGAGTTGGCGAACGCCTGGTCGTCGATCAGCCCCACGTCCTGGAAGCGTTCCAGGACGTGCTCGGCGACCTCGTCCGGGATCTCGCGCTTGCGCAGGGCGTCGGCGAGCTGCCTGCGGGTGCGGGGTGTCCCGGTGAGCAGGCGCAGGCACAGCGCCCGCGCCTGCTCCTCGGGATCGAGCGGCGGCTCTCGCGAGGCCCTCGACTCGGAAGAGCCGCCGCGCTCAGTGGACCTGCGCGCCACGGCGTCAGGCCTTGGCGGCGGTCGCCTTGGTCGCCTTCGCGCCCTTGGGCGCGGGGACCTCGGCCTTGGGAGCGTCGGTCTTGGCCACGGCCGCGGGTCCTGCCGCGTCCGCCCCGGGCTGTGCGCCCGGCGCCTCGACCTTCGGCACGCCGACGCCGAGCTTCTCCTTGATCTTCTTCTCGATCTCGTCCGACAGGTCGGGGTTGTCCTTCAGGAAATTGCGCGCGTTTTCCTTGCCCTGACCGAGCTGGTCGCCCTCGTACGTGTACCAGGCGCCGGACTTGCGGACGAAGCCGTGCTCGACGCCCATGTCGATCAGGCCGCCCTCACGGCTGATGCCGTGGCCGTAGAGGATGTCGAACTCGGCCTGCTTGAAGGGCGGCGCGACCTTGTTCTTGACGACCTTGACGCGGGTACGGTTGCCGACCGCCTCGGTGCCGTCCTTGAGAGTCTCGATCCGGCGGATGTCGAGCCGGACGGAGGCGTAGAACTTCAGCGCGCGGCCACCGGTGGTGGTCTCCGGCGAGCCGAACATCACACCGATCTTCTCGCGGAGCTGGTTGATGAAGATGCAGGTGGTCTTGGTCTGGTTGAGCGCGCTGGTGATCTTGCGGAGGGCCTGGCTCATCAGGCGGGCCTGGAGACCCACGTGCGAGTCGCCCATCTCGCCCTCGATCTCGGCCCGTGGCACGAGGGCTGCCACGGAGTCGACCACGATGAGGTCGAGAGCGCCGGAGCGGACCAGCATGTCCACGATCTCCAGCGCCTGCTCGCCGGTGTCCGGCTGGGACAGGATCAGATTGTCCGTGTCGACGCCGAGCGCCTTGGCGTAGTCGGGGTCCAGCGCGTGCTCGGCGTCCACGAACGCAACCGTGCCGCCCGCCCTCTGGGCGTTGGCCACCGCGTGCAGGGTGAGGGTCGTCTTACCGGAGGACTCCGGGCCGTAGACCTCCACCACTCGGCCGCGCGGCAGCCCGCCGACGCCGAGTGCCACGTCAAGAGCGGTCGATCCGGTGGGGATGACTTCGATGGGTTCGTTCGGCCGGTCGCCCAGGCGCATGACCGCGCCTTTGCCGAACTGCCGTTCAATCTGCGCGAGCGCGGCGTCGAGCGCCTTCTCGCGGTCGTTTCCTGCCATGGGCTCCACCCGGGATGTCTGGTTCGATCGCTTCACGTCCACGACGCTAGCGCCTGGCACTGACAACGCGCCCGGCCGTCGCCCCGTGCTGTGGATAACTCCGGCGGAAACACGCTTCGTCACCACGGAAATCCACCCGGCACAAGCCATAAGAATGGATGTTCGAATTTGATGTCAAGCGACCCGCCGGGGGTGTCGGGCCACTCCTGAATCCGTCGCTCCGCTCGCGACGCCGCGTCAGCGCTTGGCGGCGGGCACGTCCATCGAGGCGCACACCGCGCGCCAGACGTCCTTGGCCTCCCAGCCGTCGTCCAGCGCCTGATGCACCGTACGGCCGCCCAATTCGGCCATCACATGGTCCCGCGCGAAGGAATCGGCGTACGCGTCGCCGAAGTGCGCGCGCATCCGCTCCCAGAAAATCGTCAACCGCATGACTGCCAGTATCCCGCGCCCGCACGCGTACCGTCACACAGCCGGGTGGCTCCTCGGCTCAGCCGTGTTCAGGCCGCCGCGCACGCCCTAGGGTGCGCGCATGCCAGCAACCCCGCTAGGTCGCGCCGAGCAGTTCGTGTGGCTCACCGCCCGTGTGCTCGAGCAGCGCAGGTTCGCCTTCCACTTCCTCGACGGCGACGGCGACGCGGTCGAGACCGCGCTCGACGCGTACCGCAATGACGACGCCGGATACGGCCACGCGCTGGAGCCCGACCTGCGCGGTCCGGTGAGCCAGCCGCTGCACGTGGCGTACGCGCTGCGGGTGCTGGACGAGATCGACCGGTGCAGGGGCGGCAGGGCCGAGCGCATCTGCCGCTATCTGACGGCGTGCTCGACGGCTGAGGGCGCGCTGCCCGCGGTCGACGCGTCCTTGCGCGGCTATCCGTACGCGCCCTGGATGCGGATCTCCGACGACCCGCCCGGTGACCTGCTCGCCACCGGACCCGTGGTGGGGCTGCTGCGCCGCAACGAGGTGTGGCACGCGTGGCTGTTCAGGTCGACGGACTTCTGCTGGGCGGCGATCGACGCCCTGGACCGGACGCATCCCTATGAGGTGCTGGCCTCGCTGGCGTTCCTGGCCTCGGCGCAAAACCGGCCGCGTGCGCAGGGCGCGGTGGAGCGGCTGGGACGACTGGTGCGCGAGCAGGGTCTGGCGCTGCTGGAGCCCGAGCGCGCCGGGCAGGTCGCGCCGCCGACCGGATACGCGCCGGGCGAACACCACTTCGCCCACGACTTCGCGCCCTCCCCCGACTCGGCCGCCCGGTCGTGGTTCACCGACACCGAGATGGAACGGTCGCTGGACCATCTCGCGGGGCAGCAGGGCGACGACGGAGGCTGGCCGATCACCTGGCGCGAGTGGGCGCCCGGCTCCGCCCTCGAAGGGCGGCCCATGGTGACGATCGAGGCGCTGCGGACGCTGCGCGCGTACGGCCGTCTCGGCTGACGTCGAGGCCGCGCGGGTAAGGGGCGCTGATCCAGGTGCCCGGTCCTTACACCGGTGACCGGGCACCGGATGTCGCGCAGGACCGGCCCGTGGCTCACATGCCGGAGACGGCCCGTACGGCCGCGGTCACGACGACGGCCGCGGCCACCACCACGAGGAAGGGCGCCCGCAGCAGGAGGGCCACGGCCGCCGCCGCGAGCCCGGCCGAGCGCGCGTCCACGGCCAACCGCAGTCCGCTGGTGCCGAAGGTCTGGAGGGCGGTGAGCGCGGCTAGGAGCGCGATGGGCACGAGCGCGGCGAGGCGCTTGACCAGGGGGCGTTCCAGCAATCCCGCCGGTACGGACAGGCCCAGCAGTTTGACCGCGTAGCAGCCGAGGGCCGTCACGAGGACGGCGATCCAGGTACTCGCTCCTGTGCTCATTCCGCTGCCTCTCCCTCTTCCCGCGCCTGTGCTGGTGCCTTTACTGGTACCCGTTCCGGCTTCCGTACGGTTCCTGACGCGTCCTTTCCGGTGCGCTTCGCGCGGGTGACGGCCAGGACGAGGGGCGCTGCCAGGGCGGCGACCAGGACCGGGACCCCGGCGGGCAGGAGTGGCAGGCAGACAAGGCCGAGCAGGACGGCGACCGCGGCGACCGCCCGTTCGGCGCGCCCCTTGACCATGGGGGCGAGGAGCGCGAGGAAGACGGCGGGGCCTGCCGCGTCCAGCCCCCAGGAAGCGGGGTCGCCGAGCGCCGAGGCGCCCAGGGCGCCGATGAGGGTGGTCAGATTCCACAGGGCGTAGAGGCTGACTCCGGTGACGGTGAAGCCCAGCCGCGCGGAGGCGCGGTCCTTCTGCGCCAGCGCGACCGCGGAGGTCTCGTCGATGACCCACTGCGCGGCCAGCGGCCGTATCGCGGCGGGCAGGCGGAGGAGTTGGGAGAGCCGGAGCCCGTAGAAGGCGTTGCGGGTGCCGAGGAAGAAGGCTCCTGCGGCTGCCGCGAAGGGGTTGCCGCCCGCCCCCAGGGCGCTGACCAGGGCGAATTGCGACGCTCCGGTGAACACCAGCAGGGACAGGGCGCAGGTCTGGGCGAGTGCGAGCCCGGCTCCGGCGGAGGTCACGCCGAAGGCGAAGCCGGAGAGCCCGACGGCGACGCCCACCCCGAGGGCGTCGCGGACGACCTGGGCGCGCGCGGGGCGCGGCTGCCGGTCCGCCGACCCGGTGGATTCTCTGCGGTCGGCGGATTCCGCGGGTTCTGTGGCTATCGGGTGTCCCGTCACCCGCATGAGGCTAGGGACGGCGGGACGGCGGGTCTTGTACGTTCTTGCGCCCGCGTTGGTAGGCGCCGGGCGGGACGCCGACGATCCGGGCGAAGTGCCGGTTGAGGTGGGGCTGGTCGGTGAAGCCGACGGCGGCGGCCGTGTCGGCCGGGCTGACGCCTGTGTCGAGCAGGCGGCGGGCGGCCCTGACCCTTTCACCGGTCAGCCAGGCGTGCGGCGGCAGCCCGTAGGCGGCCTTGAAGGCGCGCAGCAGGGCGAAGGGGCCGGTGCCGACCTCACGGGCCAGTTCCTCCAGGCTCGGCGGGGCCGCCAGGCGGGTGGCCAGCAGGTCGCGGGCGCGGGCCGCGACGCCCGCGCCCGCGACGGGCACGGGTCCGGGGGCCGCGGAGTTCGCGTGACGGGCGAGCATCCGGGCGACGACCAGGCGCAGCTGCGTGTCGGCGGCGAGCGCGTTGTCCCCTTCGGCGGCGCGATGGACGTCGGCGATCATGCGGGCGGTCACGGGGTCGTCGAGCACGGAGGCGTTGAAGGAGGGGGTGCCGCGCAGTGCCGTGGTCTCCGCGGCGACGGCGGCGACCACGGCGGGCGAGGGGTAGAGGACCCGGTAGCTCCAGCCCTCCTCGACACCCGCGTAGGCGGTGTGCGGGGTCTCGGGGTTGATCAGGACGACTCCGCCCGCGCCCGCCCGCTCGGCTCCGCCGGGCAGCCCGATGCCCTCGACGCCTCCGGTGACCGCCGCGATCACGTAGCTGTCGTGGGCGTGCCGGGTGAAGGTGTGCCGGACATAGCGGGCACGCAGCAGGTCGACTCCGGGCAGTCCGGGGTGTTCCCAGTACCTGGCCTGCTCTCGCACCGTCACAGGGCCATTGTGGACCGGTGGCGGGCCGGGGCGTCCAGCGAGTTATCCACAGGCTGAGGGGTCGGCCGCCGCGCGGTGTCGGTGCGGCGAGGCAGGATGGATGCCATGTCCAGTCGCAGCAGTCTCGACGCGTTCTCCCCGGCCACCCGCGCGTGGTTCACGGGGGCGTTCAGCGAGCCCACCGACGCCCAGGCCGGGGCGTGGTCGGCCATCGCCGAGGGCTCCGACGTGCTGGTTGTCGCGCCGACCGGTTCCGGCAAGACGCTGGCGGCCTTCCTCGCCGCCCTGGACCGGCTGGCCAGCACCCCGCCGCCCGCCGAGGCCCGCCGCCGGTGCCGGGTGCTGTACGTGTCGCCGCTGAAGGCGCTCGCGGTGGACGTCGAGCGCAATCTGCGCAGCCCGCTCGCCGGGCTGCGGCAGGAGTCGGTACGGCTGGGGCTGCCGGAGCCCGAGGTCCGAGTCAGCATCCGCTCGGGCGACACGCCTCCGGCGGAACGGCGGGCGCTGGTGACCAGGCCGCCGGACATTTTGATCACCACCCCCGAATCGCTGTTCCTGATGCTCACCTCCGCCGCGCGGGAGGCGCTGAGCGGGGTCGAGACGGTGATCCTGGACGAGGTGCACGCGGTCGCGGGCACCAAACGCGGGGCGCATCTGGCGCTCTCCCTGGAGCGGCTGGACGAGTTCCTTGAACGGCCCGCCCGCCGGATCGGGCTGTCGGCGACCGTCCGGCCGGTGGACGAGATCGCCCGCTATCTGTCACCGCGCCGCAAGGTGACGATCGTCCAGCCGCCGTCGCAGAAGCGGTTCGACCTGTCGGTGGTCGTGCCGGTGGAGGATCTGGGCGAGCTGGGCGGCTCCCCGGTGGCCGAGCACACCGGGCCGGCCGCGGGTCCCGCCGAGCGGGCCTCGATCTGGCCGCATGTGGAGGAGCGGATCGCCGACCTGGTGCAGGCGCACCGCTCCACGATCGTCTTCGCCAATTCGCGCCGTCTGGCGGAGCGGCTGTGCAACCGGCTCAATGAGATCGCCTACGAGCGGGCCGAGGGCGAGGCGCTGCCCGAGGCGCACTCCCCCGCCGAGATCATGGCCCAGTCCGGCGCGGCCAAGGGCACGCCGCCGGTGCTGGCCAGGGCACACCACGGCTCGGTGTCCAAGGAGCAGCGGGCCCTGGTGGAAGAGGATCTGAAGGCGGGGCGGCTGCCGGCGGTCGTCGCGACGTCCAGCCTTGAGCTGGGGATCGACATGGGCGCGGTCGATCTGGTGGTGCAGGTGGAGTCGCCGCCCTCGGTCGCCTCCGGTCTGCAACGCGTCGGGCGCGCGGGGCACCAGGTGGGAGCGGTCTCCACCGGGGTGGTCTTCCCCAAGTACCGCGGCGACCTGGTGCAGTCCGCCGTGGTGACCGAGCGGATGCGGCAGGGCGCGATCGAGTCGCTGCGGGTGCCCGCGAATCCGCTGGACGTGCTGGCCCAGCAGATCGTGGCGATGACCGCGCTCGACACCTGGGACGTGGACGACCTGCTGGCCCTGGTGCGGCGTGCGGCGCCGTTCTCGGCGCTGCCCCACTCCGCCTACATCGCGGTCCTCGACATGCTGGCCGGGCGCTACCCCTCGGACGCCTTCGCCGAACTGCGCCCGCGCCTGGTGTGGGACCGGGTGGCGAACACGGTGACCGGACGCCCCGGCACCCAGCGGCTCGCCGTCACCTCCGGCGGCACGATCCCCGACCGCGGGCTGTTCGGGGTGTTCCTGGCGGGCTCCGACCCGAAGAAGGGCGGCGGCCGGGTCGGGGAGCTGGACGAGGAGATGGTGTACGAGTCCCGGGTCGGGGACGTCTTCACCCTGGGCACCACCTCGTGGCGCATCGAGGACATCACTCGCGACCGGGTCCTGGTCTCGCCCGCGCCGGGAGTGCCGGGACGGCTGCCGTTCTGGAAGGGCGACCAACTCGGCCGCCCGCTCGAACTCGGCCGTGCACTGGGCGCGTTCCTGCGCGAGGTGGGCGCGCTGGCACCGGAGCGGGCCAGGGAGCGGCTGACGGCGGCCGGTCTCGACACCTGGGCGACGGACAATGTGCTGTCGTATCTGGCCGAGCAGCGGCAGGCGTGCGGTCATGTGCCGGACGACCGGACGATCGTGGTCGAGCGGTTCCGCGACGAGTTGGGCGACTGGCGGGTCGTCATCCACTCCCCCTTCGGCGCGCAGGTGCACGCGCCGTGGGCGCTGGCGCTCGGCGCGCGGCTCCAGGAGCGCTACGGCCTGGACGCCCAGGCGATGCACGCCGACGACGGGATCGTGCTGCGGCTGCCGGACGCGGACTTGATGGGCCTGGACCTGCTGGACTCCGATCCGGTGCTGCGCGGCGCGGAGTTCGACCCCGAGCAGTCGCCGGTGGGCGCGGCGGATGTCGCCTTCGACAAGGGCGAGGTCGAACAGCTCGTCACCGATCAGGTGGGCGGCTCGGCCCTGTTCGCCTCCCGGTTCCGCGAGTGCGCCGCCCGCGCCCTGCTGTTGCCGCGCCGCGACCCCGGAAAGCGCACCCCGCTGTGGCAGCAGCGCCAGCGAGCCTCGCAACTGCTCCAAGTCGCCTCGGAGTTCGGCTCCTTCCCGATCGTCCTCGAGGCGGTCCGCGAATGCCTTCAGGACGTCTTCGACGTGCCGGGCCTGGTGGAGCTGATGGGCGACATCGAGGCCCGCAGGGTGCGGCTGGTCGAGGTGACCACGCCCGAGCCGTCGCCCTTCGCCCGCTCGCTGCTGTTCGGTTATGTGGCGCAGTTTCTCTACGAGGGCGACTCGCCGCTGGCGGAGCGGCGGGCCGCGGCGTTGTCGCTGGACTCGCGGCTGCTGGCGGAGCTGCTGGGTCAGGCGGAGCTGCGCGAGTTGCTGGACGCCGATGTCCTGGCCGAGTTGGACACCGAATTGCAGTGGCTGACCGAGGACCGGCGGGTGAAGAGCGCCGAGGGGGTCGCGGATCTGCTGCGGGTGCTCGGACCGCTGACCGGTGCGGAGTTGGCCGCGCGGGGCGCGGAGCCGGGGTGGGCGGAGGAGCTGGAGACGGCAAGGCGGGCGATCCGGGTGCGGATCGCCGGGGCGGAGCACTGGGCGGCGGTCGAGGACGCGGGGCGGTTGCGGGACGCGCTCGGTACAGCGCTGCCGGTGGGCGTGCCGGTGGCGTTCACCGAGCCGGTGAAAGACCCGCTGGGGGATCTGCTCGCCCGGTACGCGCGCACGCACGGGCCGTTCACGACAAAGGAGGCGGCCGGGAGATTCGGCCTGGGCGCTGCGGTGGCGGACGGGACGCTGCAGCGGCTGACGGCGGCGGGCCGTACGGTGCAGGGCGAATTCCGGCCGGGCGGCGCGGGCCAGGAGTGGTGCGACGCGACGGTGCTGCGGCGGTTGCGACGCCGCTCGCTGGCCGCGCTGCGGCAGGAGTTGGAGCCCGTGCCGCCCGCCACGCTCGGCGTCTTCCTCCCGCAGTGGCAGCACGTGGGCACGCACAGTCTGCGCGGTCCGGACGGGCTGGTGCGGGCCGTGGAGCAGTTGCAGGGCGCGTCCGTACCCGCATCGGCGCTGGAGAAGCTGGTCCTGCCGTCCCGGGTGACGGGCTACAACCCGGCGATGCTGGACGAGTTGACGGCTTCCGGCGAGATCCTGTGGGCGGGGGCGGGCGCCCTGCCGGGCAAGGACGGCTGGGTGTCGCTCTACCTCGCCGACAGCGCCCCCCTGCTGCTGCCCGCCCCGCAGCCGTTGGAGCTGTCCCCGCTGCACGAGGCGGTGCTGGCCGCGCTGTCCGGCGGCTACGGTCTCTTCTTCCGGCAGATCGCTGAGCAGGTCCGGGCCGCGGGCCAGGACACCACCGATCCCCAACTGGCCGACGCCGTCTGGGACCTGGCCTGGTCGGGACGGCTCACCAACGACACCCTGTCGCCGCTCAGGGCGCTCCTCGGCTCGGGCCGCACCGCGGGTTCCACCGCGCACCGGGCACCACGGTCCGTGCCGCGCGGCCGGTACAGCTCGCTGGCGACCCGCGCCCCGCGTGCGACGGCGTCCCGCTCCGGTCCGCCGACCACCGCGGGCCGCTGGTCCCTCGTACCGTCCGCCGAGCCCGACCCGACGCTGCGGGCGCACGCCCTCACCCACACGCTGCTCGACCGGCACGGCGTGGTCACCCGGGGCGCGGTGGCCGCCGAGGGCGTCGCGGGCGGCTTCTCTGCGGCCTACCGGGTGCTCGCGGCCTTCGAGGAGACCGGGCAGGCCCGGCGCGGCTATGTGGTGGAGGGACTGGGGGCGGCCCAATTCGCCATGGACGGCGCCGTCGACCGGCTGCGCGCCCTGAGCACGGCGCGCGACCGCGAGGAGGAGCATGCCTCCCGCGCCCGTACGGTGGTGCTCGCCGCCGCCGACCCCGCGAACGCCTACGGCGCGGCTCTCCCCTGGCCCGAGCAGCCCGCAGGCGTCACCCACAAACCGGGCCGCAAAGCCGGCGCGCTGGTCGTCCTCATCGACGGAGAGCCCGCCCTCTACGTCGAGCGCGGCGGCAAGACGCTGCTGGCGTGGCCCGACGACGAGATACGTCTCCAGGCCGCCGCGGACGCGCTGGCGCTGGCCGTCCGCGAGGGCGCGCTGGGTCGCCTCACGGTGGAGCGGACCAACGGTGAGTCGGCCCTCACCTCGCCCCTCGGCCGTGCCCTGGAAGCCGCGGGCTTCCACGCCACTCCGCGCGGCCTGCGCCTGCGGGACGGCGGATAGAGCCCGGTCGGGCTCAGGGCAGCGGAAGCAGCGGGCAACTGCGAGGGGAAGTCGTGGCGGGCCGGGGCCTCGACCTGGCCCCGCGGGGGAGCCGCCCCGATCTGCGGGCCGCCCGGACGCGCCCGCCGCCGGGCGCGTCTCGCCCCGCCTTGGGCGACCGGTCGCGGGCTCGCCACAGCCGGTCGACCGCCCCGGCGGGGCGGGGACCGGCGAGGGGCCTGGGGCGGGGGGCCTGCGTCAGGTCGCGGCGCGGAGTTGTTGGGCGATGGCGACGAAGCCACGGCGTTCGGCGTGCTGGAGAGGGGTGACGCCGTCGGCGTCGGGGAGGGAGGGGGAAGCGTGGGCGGCGAGGAGGAGTCGGACGATTTCCTGGTGGTCGGGGCCGCCGTCGCCGAGGATGACGGCTTCGAGGAGGGCGGTCCAGCCGAGCCGGTTGACGTGGTCGACGTCGATGTCGGTCTCGGCGAGGACGGCGCGGACGTAGGCGACGTGGCCGCGTTCGGAGGCGGGGATGACGGAGACGCCGCCGTAGCGGTTGGTGAGGGTCAGGTCGGGGTGCGCGGGCAGCAGGGCGCGCATCATCTCGACGCTGCCGGTCACGCCGGTGACCAGCCAGGGGGTGTCCTGGCGGTAGTCCCGCGCGTTGGGATCGGCCCCGGCGGCGACCAGCCTGCGGGCGGCCTCGGGGTGGTCGGCGAGCGCGGCGAGCAGCAGCGGGGTGCACCGTTGGTCGTCGCGGGTCTCGATGTCCGCGCCCCCGTCGAGCAGGGCGGTCACCTGCTCCGCGTCGCCGCAGTGGGCGGCGTCCAGCAGCCTGGTGTTCAGGTCGGCCATGCCGGTGTCTCCTCCATCTCCGGAAAGCTTCTCCGGGTTTTCCCGCTTCTCCGGGTTTTCCCGCTTCTCCGGGTTTTCCCGCTTCTCCGGCTTCTCCGGTGCTTCGGGCTTCCCGCACGTCTCATGTCTGTCGGACGCCGGGGTGATTGTCCCCCCGCCCGTCGGCCTTCAATGGCCGAGCGATACCGCTCCCGCCCGGGCGAACTGCTCGGCGCTGCTGCGGATCGCGCAGGGCGCGCTCGCCAACACCGCGGAGCACGCCGGGGCCGCCCACGCCACGCTCACGCTGACGTACCTCGACGGCCAGGTGCCGCTCGACGTCTCCGACGACGGGCGCGGCTTCGATCCGGCCGCCGTCGCCGCCACCGGGGTACGCGGCCCGCGATCCGCGCGCGGGTGGGCCAGCTCGGCGGCACCCTGAGCATCGAGTCCGCCCCCGGCGAGGGCGCCGTGCTGTCCGTCGCCGTCCCCCTCGAAGCCCTGGAGGCCGCGCCGTGACAGAGATCCGTCCCGTCCGTCTCGTGGTCTGCGACGACCATGCCGTGGTGCGTGCCGAACTGATGGCGCTGCTGGCCGGCGCGGACGGCATCGAGGTGATGGGCCAGGCGGGCAGCGGCGAGGAGGCCGTCGCGATGGCGGCGAAGACGCGGCCGGACGTGGTCCTCATGGACCTCCAGCTCGGTCCGGGCATCGACGGCGTCGAGGCCACCCGCCGGATCGCCGCCGCTGCGGCCCACGCACCGGCCGAATCAGTTCGGCCGGAGACGCCCGGAGCAGCCGCGACGCCCGGAACAGGCACGGCGCCCGGCGGCCTGTACGTCCTCGTCCTCACCACGTACGACACCGACGCCGACATCACCCGCGCCATCGAGGCGGGCGCGACCGGCTACCTGCTGAAGGCCGAGCGCCCGGAGGAGCTGTTCTCCGCGATCCGCGCCGCCTCGCCGGGCCGCACCGCGCTGTCGCCGCCTGTCGCGGCGGGCGCGTGATGGCCCATATGCGCGCGCCGGGACCGCAGTTGAGCGCCGTGAACGCGACATCCTCGCCCAGCTCGCCCATGGCCTCGGCAACCGCGACATCGCCCGCGCCCTCTTCATCAGCGAGGCCACCGTCAAGACCCACCTCGGCCGGATCTACGACAAACTCGGCGTCGACACCCGCGCGGACGCGGTGGCCACGGCGACCGAACGCCGCCTGCTCGGCTGATCCGGCACCCGAACCCCCAGCACCCCGCCCCCAGGGGCGCGCCAAAACCCCCGCCGCCCCGACGTGACCCGCGCCCCCACCCCGCGTCATCATGGACGGGTGCCCGAGGGAGACACGGTCTGGCTGACGGCCCGCCGACTGCATGACGCGTTGGCGGGGCGCGCCCTCGTTCGGGCCGACCTGCGGGTGCCGCAATTGGCCACGGCCGATCTGACCGGCCGCCGGGTCCTCGACGTCGTGAGCCGCGGCAAGCACCTCCTCACCCGACTGGACGGCGGCGCGACGCTCCACTCGCATCTGCGGATGGAGGGCTCCTGGCACCTGTACGCGCCCGGTGAGCGCTGGCGGGGCGGTCCCGCCCACCAGATCAGGGCGGTGCTGGAGACGGAGCACAGGACGGCCGTCGGCTACCGGCTGCCGGTGCTGGCGCTGCTGCCGACCGCCGAGGAGTCCGAGGCCGTCGGCCACCTGGGCCCCGATCTGCTCGGGCCCGACTGGGACCCGGCGCGGGCGCTGGCGCGGCTGGTCGCCGAGCCGGAGCGGGAGATCGCCGAGGCGCTGCTCGACCAGCGCAATATGGCGGGGCTCGGCAATGTGTACGTGGTCGAGCTGTGTTTTCTGCGCGGGGTGACACCGTGGACGGCGCTCGGCGACGTCAGGGCGCCGGAGAAGGTGGTCGCGCTGGCGAAGCGGCTGCTGGAGGCGAACAAGGAGCGTCCCGGCCACATCACCACGGGCGATACGCGGCGCGGCCGTACGCACTGGGTCTACGACCGGGCGAACCGGCCGTGTCTGCGCTGTGGCACCACGGTCAGGACCGACCGGCACGGCAGAGCGGACCAGAGCCGGGGCGCGTACTGGTGCCCGAGCTGCCAGAAAGGTCCGTCCCCGCACGGCAATTGACGGACCGTCAGATACGGTCGTACGGTCGGACGCATGACGGTCACGGCGTACGACCTCAGCGGGCGGGTCGCCCTGGTCACCGGAGCGGCGAGCGGGATCGGCCGGGCCAGCGCGCGGTCGCTGGCGTCAGCGGGCGCGGTCGTGGTGTGCGCGGACCGGGACGAGCCTGGGGTACGCGAGACGGCGGCGCTGATCGAGACGGCCGGCGGGCGGGCCGAGCCCAGGGCGCTCGACGTCACCGACAAGGCGGCCATCGCCCGGACCGTCGCCGGCATCGTCCGGGACCACGGCGGCCTCGACATCTTGGCGGCCGTCGCCGGAATCATGCACAGCAGCGGCGTCCTCGACACCAGCGACGACGACCTGGACCGCGTCCTGGCGGTGAATTTCCGCGGGGTACTGCACTGCGCCCAGGAGGCGGCCCGCGCGATGGCCGACCGCGGCGGCGGCAGCATCATCACGATGTCGTCCAGCGCGATCGACACGGGCGCGCGCGGCCTGCTCTGCTACAGCGTGTCCAAGGCGGCCGTCGTCCAGCTCACCAAGACCCTCGCCACCGAACTGGGTCCGCTCGGCATCCGCGCCAACACCGTGGCCCCTGGCTTCATCCGCACCCCGATGACCGCGCACTACGGCACCGGCGCGGACGGGGTGTTCGACGAGAGGGCGCAGGGCCGCGCCGAGGAGTCGCTGGCGCGCATGTCCCCGCTGGGCCGGGTCGGCAGGCCCGAGGACGTGGCCCCGGCCGTGCTCTACCTCGCCTCAGACGCCTCCGCCTTCGTCACCGGCCAGATCCTCCGCCCCAACGGCGGGGTGGCCATGCCCTGGTAGGACGCATCCCCGGAATCCGGCGTCGGGCGACAGCCGTCCGGTCCGCACTCGTTCCATCGGCCCCCGCGGAACCGAGGGCCCGTCCGCGTCACCCGCCGCGGCCGCCCGCATCCGCCGCTTCACCGTCGGCACCGCGTGCAGGGGTATGAGCCCGAGGCTCCAGCCGCCCGCGGCCATCGCGCCCTCCCACGGCCCGACGGCCTCCGGCCGTATCCACAGCCGCAGCACCGCCCACCACCACAGCAGCCCGCAGACGAGCGCGAAAAGGACGGCGGCGGAGCGTACGCCCCGGCCGGATCCCGTACGGCGGACACCGGATTCCGCACCGCGGCCCGCGCATCCCGCACGGCGGACCGGAGAACCGTCCGGCGTCTCCCGGTCCGGCGGCCGCACCGCTGACCGGCGCCATGACCGACCCCATGACCCGTCCCATGACCAGCCCCACACCCGGTCCGTGGCCTGGAGCACGAAAACTCGCAGTGCGCGCATGGCCGCCTCCTTCGGACCCCCGAGGTTGCGGCGGGAGGCCGCCCGCGGCGGGTCCCGTACTCAGGTGCGATGCCCTGCCGCCAAGATCGCTAGCCGCGCGCCGGCAGGTCCCGGGCAACGTTCACCCGAAAGGGTCACCGCACGGCCACGACCAGCTGCGACATATGCACGCAAAGCGCCACCCCAGCCGTGCGTCAGACGTTCTCGGCCTGGAACATCCAGTGGAACTTCTCGATGTCGGCGGTGATCCCGATCAGGATGTCCTGGCTGACCGGATCGGGCTGCTCGGTGGTCTCGATCCGCTCGCGCATCCGCACGATCACGGCGTCCAGCGCGGCGACCAGGATCTCGACGACCTCGGTGTCCTTGACCCAGCCGTCGGTCACCGTGTCGATCCCGCTGGTCTCGGCGACCGTGCGGGCCCGCCCATCGGGCGTCACGCCGATCGCGGAGGCCCGCTCGGCGACCGTGTCGGAGTGCAGCCGGGCGGTGTCGACGACCTCGTCGAGCTGGAGATGGACGGAGCGGAAGCGCGGGCCGACGACATTCCAGTGCACCTGCTTGGCGAGCAGCGACAGGTCCACGAGGTCCACCAGGGCGCCTTGCAGCGCGTCTCCGACGGTCTTCCGGTCCGGCTCCGACAGCGGGCTCTTGACGACAGTCATGCGGTTCTCTCCTAGCGGATCGACACCATGAGGTCCGTTTCGCCCCCCTTGACCCTCCCCGCCTACCCTGCCTCGGGCTCGCACACATGGCAAAAGCACGAACAACAGCGCGGACGAAAGCCCGGCCCGAAGCCCAGCGAAAGCCCGGCGGACGTACGGGCACACGCCAACGGCCCCGACCGGGAGCGAGCCGGTCGGGGCCGTCGGAACAAGCGGGTCAGAAGGCTAGGCGGCGACCACGTCGACAGCCTCGGCAGACTTCTTGGGCGCCTTGATAGTGATCCGTTCGTCCGGTGTGGACGTCATGGACGTGACAGAAGTGACCGCACCCAGCAGGGGCCGCATCGGCGCGGCAGTGGTCTCGGACGCCGCCGACTGTGCCAGCTCGGCAAGCGACAGATCGTCACTGACCTCCCGCATCACCTCGGACATAGGAACGTCCAAGGCGTCGCAGATCGCCGAGAGCAGCTCGGATGACGCTTCCTTCTGCCCCCGTTCGACCTCTGACAGATAGCCCAGGGAAACCCGGGCGGACGAAGAGACCTCACGCAGGGTGCGGCCCTGGCGCTGGCGCTGCCGACGCAGCACGTCACCAAGCAGGCGACGGAGCAGGATCATCGGTGGCTCCCTCCTCGGACCGCGAATCCGCATCCTCTTCGCCCCACCGTACCGCCTCGGGCACCGGCCGTGCGGGGAGCGATGTCGTGTTCACTCAGGGCTGCAAACATCCCTTCCCCCCGTGTTCTTCCCTATCCTTCGCCTCCGGACTCTTCTCGGGGCGGGTCTTCCTCAGCTCCGAGGTCAGCAGTTCGAACACGGCGGCCACGGTCGCCCGCCGGATCTCCGTACGGTCGCCCGACAGCCTGAGCGCGGCGCCCTCCGCACCGCCGGGACCCGCGACGGCCACGAACACCGTGCCCACCGGCTGCCCGTCCTGCGGGTCGGGTCCCGCCACACCGGTCGTCGCGGCGCCCCAGTCGGCGCCGAGCCGGTCCCGTACGCCCTCGGCCATCTCGCGGGCCACCTGGGCGTCCACGGCGCCGCGCGCGGCCAGCAGGGCCGCGTCCACGCCGAGCAGCTCGTGCTTGAGGGCGGTCGCGTACGCCGTCACCGAGCCGCGGAAGGTCCGGGAGGCGCCGGGCACCCCGGTCAGCTCCGCGGCCACCAGACCACCGGTCAGGGACTCCGCGACGGCCAGCGTCCGGCCGCGCTCGTCCAGCAGCCGCAGTACCTCCGCCGCGTCCGCCCGCCCAGCGGCGGTCATACGCCCTGCGGTCGCTCGGCCCCGGCCTCGGCCTCCAGCTCGACGCCGACCACGGAATCCGCCGCGGTCGCACCCGCCGGGGCTTGGGCCGGAGCGGCGGCCGCTTCCGCGACCGCCTCGGAGGCCGCCGCGACCGCGGCGCGCTCCGCCGCCAGTCCCGCGCGCCGCAGGACGACCGCCTGCCGTACGTAGTCGAAGCCGGTGGCGACGGTCAGAACGACCGCGGCGCCCATCATCCAGGCCCGTACGGTGGCCAGCGGGCCGGTCAGGATCAGGACGTACATGCCGACGGCGATGCCCTGCGTGAGCGTCTTGAGCTTGCCGCCCCGGCTGGCGGGGATCACGCCGTGCCTGATCACCCAGAACCGCATGGCGGTGATGCCCAGCTCGCGGAAGAGGATGACGACGGTCACCCACCAGGGCAGGTCGCCGAGGGCGGACAGGCCGACGAGCGCCGCGCCCATGATCGCCTTGTCGGCGATGGGGTCGGCGATCTTGCCGAAGTCGGTGACCAGGCCGTAGCGGCGGGCCAGCTCGCCGTCGAAGAGGTCGGTGATCATCGCGACGGCGAAGGCGGCCCAGGCGAAGGAGCGCCAGGCCGGATCGTGCCCGTCGCCGTGCACGAGCAGCAGCACAAAGCCGGGGACCAGGACCAGCCGGGCCATCGTGAGCATGTTCGCGATGTTCCACAGGTCGGCCTTGGGCAGCACCGGGTCCCCGAGGTGGTCGGGGGTCGAGGAGGCCGGGGCGGCGGGCGCGGGGGCTCCGGTCATCTGCCCACCTCCTGCAGGCCGCGCGGGGCGTCGGTCACGCCCCCCGCGGCACTCGCGGTCCCGGTCGTATCCTCAGGAATCTCAGGAACCGCCGAAACCGCCGGAACCTCAGGGCTCGCCGGAACCGCCGGGACGTCCAGCGGCTCCGCGATCAGGTCCACGCCCTCGGTCGCCGTCACCTTCGCCATGACGAAGGTCCCCGGCAGCGGGGCGGGAACGCCGTCGGGCACCGCCAGCACGACCTGTCCGTCGGTCTCCGGCGCCTGGTGGTCGGCCCGGCCGGTCACCTCGCCGGTCTCCTCGTCCACCGCCTCGACCAGCACCCGTACGGTCGCGCCCAGCCGCTCCTGCGCGCGCTGCGCGGTCAGCTCCTCGGCCAGCCGCGAGACCCGCGCGAGCCTGGCGGCGACCACGTCCTCGTCGAGCTTGTCGCCGAAGGTCGCCGCCTCCGTACCGTCCTCGTCGGAGTAGCCGAACACGCCGATGGCGTCCAGCCGCGCGGAGCCCAGGAACCGTTCCAGCTCGGCCAGATCGGCTTCCGTCTCGCCGGGGAAGCCGACGATGAAGTTCGAGCGGACACCCGCCTCCGGGGCCTTGGCCCGGATGGTGTCCAGCAGTTCGAGGAAGCGGTCGGTGTCGCCGAAGCGGCGCATGGCGCGCAGCACGGCGGGCGCGGAGTGCTGGAAGGACAGGTCGAAGTACGGGACGACGCCCGGAGTTCCGGTGAGCGCGTCGATCAGGCCGGGGCGCATCTCGGCGGGCTGGAGGTAGCTGACCCGGACCCGCTCGATGCCGTCGACCGCCGCCAGCTCCGGCAGCAGCGTCTCCAGCAGGCGGATGTCGCCGAGGTCCTTGCCGTACGAGGTGTTGTTCTCGCTGACCAGCATCACCTCCTTGACGCCCTCTCCGGCCAGCCAGCGGGTCTCGCCGAGGACGTCGGAGGGGCGGCGGGAGATGAAGGAGCCGCGGAAGGACGGGATCGCGCAGAAGGTGCAGCGCCGGTCGCAGCCGGAGGCGAGCTTCACGGAGGCGACGGGTCCCGAGTCCAGGCGGCGGCGCAGCGGCGCGCGCGGGCCGGAGGCGGGCGCGACGCCCTCGGGCAGATCGGCGGGCGCCCGGGCCGCGAAGTCCTCGGAAGCCTCAAGAGCGCTCGCGGCGGCCTCGACCGGCTCCTCGCCCGACGTCCCGTGCCCCTGCGCGTGTCCCGGCAGCGCCACACTCGCCGCCTGCCGCTCGGCCGGGCTGATCGGCAGCAGCTTGCGCCGGTCGCGCGGGGTGTGCGACGCGTGGACGCCGCCGGCCAGGATCGTCCGCAGCCGGTCGGAGATGTCCGCGTAGTCGTCGAAGCCGAGTACGCCGTCCGCCTCGGGCAGCGCCTCGGCCAGTTCCTTGCCGTACCGCTCGGCCATGCAGCCGACCGCGACGACGGCCTGGGTGCGCGCCTGCCCCTTGAGGTCGTTGGCCTCCAGCAGAGCGTCCACCGAGTCCTTCTTGGCCGCCTCGACGAAGCCGCAGGTGTTCACGACCGCCACATCGGCCTCGGAGGCGTCGTCGACCAACTGCCATCCGTCCGCCGCCAGCCGGCCGGCGAGTTCCTCGGAGTCCACCTCATTGCGGGCGCAGCCGAGCGTGACAAGAGCGACGGTACGGGGTTCGGGCATACGCTCAGCGTACCCGGCCACGTCGCCGCCGCCCCCGCGCCACCGGTGCTCGCGGTGGCGCCGGAACGGCGGGGAAGCACAATTCAGCCCTGCGTGGGGTCACCCGGCGTGTAGGTGAGACGCACCACCTGACCGTCGGCGCCCGCGGCGCCGAGGTCCTTGCCGTTGACGAAGAGCTTGACGGCGCCCGCGTTGCCGACGACGAGCTTGATCTTCTTGTCGTCGGTGAAGGTCTGGGACTCGCCCTTCTTCAGCGACTTCTGGAAGAGCTGCTTGCCGTTGCCGTCACTGGCCTGGACCCAGCTCGTGCCGCTCTCGGCGCTGATCTTGACGGTGACCTTGCCGGGCGGGGCCGCGGCGATGGCGCTGTCGGTCGGGTCCGTCTTCGGATCGGCGCCGTTGCTCTGCGGCGACTGGGTGACGGCGGGCGCGCTGGTGGTCGCGGACGGGCTCGGGGAGTTCGCCGCGGTCTTGTCGCCACCGCTGCCGCCGGTGAAGACCGTGAAGCCGACGAAGCCCACCACGGCGACGATCGCCGCGACCATGGCCGCCGTCCAGTTCGCCCGGCGCGGCTCCGAACGGATCTTCTGCGCCTCGTAGAGCGGCGCGACGGGAGCGGGCGCCTCCTCGCCGATGTGCTCGGCGACGTACTGCTCGACCAGTGGTTCGGGGTCGACGCCGACGGCACGCGCCAGGGTCCGGATATGCCCGCGGGCGTAGACGTCGCCGCCGCACCGCGAGAAGTCGTCCTGTTCGATCGACTGCACGATCGGGACGCGCACCCGCGTGCTGATGCTGACCTCGTCGATGGAGAGCCCCGCCGCGATACGGGCCTGGGCGAGGGCGTGACCGACCGAAGGCCGGTCTTCGGAGGGCGAGTTGCCGACGGACACGAGGGCGCCTTTCGAGGGTGCAGCCACCTGCTGGAAGTTCAGTCTAGGGGGGGTACGAAACGCGGCGGCAACCGGACGATCACTTTTTGTCCGCCATCCGGATTGCCATCGGGATCGCAGTCGGGGTTGCCATCGGGATCGCGGTCAGGATCGTCGTCGGAAGCCGACAGGTTCGCTCGTGTACATCGATACGAGCCCCCCTGTATCAACTTGACGTACGAACAGGAGAAACGGTTGCCCCAACACATTCCCCGAGTCCCGTGACTTACGCATTTGCGTGGGCCGTCCGGGCCCCCGGTACGTACAGGACCGGCCGTTCCCGCGCTCGACCGGCCGATCCCCGGCTCCGGACCGCCCGCTCCTACGCTCCCCCGCCGCGGATCTCGGCGAGGACGTCGTCCAGCTCGTCGGCCTTCACCATCACGTCGCGTGCCTTGGAGCCCTCGCTGGGGCCGACGATGCCGCGCGACTCCATCAGGTCCATCAGCCTGCCCGCCTTGGCGAAACCGACCCGCAGCTTGCGCTGGAGCATCGACGTGGAGCCGAACTGGGTGGAAACCACCAGCTCAGCGGCCTGGCACAGCAGGTCCAGGTCGTCGCCGATCTCCTCGTCGATCTCCTTCTTCGGGCCGCTGCCGACCGTGACGTCGGAGCGGTAGCTGGGCGTGAGCTGCGCCTTGCAGTGGTCGACGACCTTGGCGACCTCGTCCTCGGTGACGAAGGCGCCCTGCATACGAATCGGCTTGTTCGCGCCCATCGGCAGGAAGAGCCCGTCGCCCTTGCCGATCAGCTTCTCCGCGCCGGGCTGGTCCAGGATGACGCGGCTGTCGGCGAGAGAGGACGTCGCGAAGGCGAGCCGGGAGGGCACATTGGCCTTGATCAGACCTGTCACGACATCGACGCTGGGCCGCTGGGTGGCCAGCACCAGGTGGATGCCCGCGGCGCGCGCGAGCTGTGTGATGCGGACGATGGAGTCCTCCACGTCGCGCGGCGCGACCATCATGAGGTCGGCCAGCTCGTCCACGATCACCAGCAGATACGGATACGGCGTCAGCTCGCGCTCGCTGCCCTCGGGCGTCTTGGCCTTGCCCGACCGCACGGCGGCGTTGAAGTCGTCGATGTGCCGGAAGCCGTACGCGGCGAGGTCGTCGTAGCGCAGGTCCATCTCGCGCACCACCCACTGGAGGGCTTCCGCGGCCCGCTTGGGGTTGGTGATGATCGGGGTGATCAGGTGCGGGATGCCCTCGTACGCGGTCAGCTCGACGCGCTTGGGGTCGACCAGCACCATCCGGACCTCGTCGGGGGTGGCGCGGGCCATCACCGAGGTGATCAGACAGTTGATGCAGGAGGACTTGCCGGAGCCGGTGGCGCCCGCGACCAGGACGTGCGGCATCTTGGCGAGGTTGGCCATCACGTAGCCGCCCTCGACGTCCTTGCCGAGCGCGACGGTCATCGGGTGGTCCTCGCCCGCGGCCTCCGCGGAGCGCAGCACGTCGCCGAGGTTGACCATCTCGCGGTCGCTGTTGGGGATCTCGATGCCGACCGCGGACTTGCCGGGGATCGGGCTGATGATCCGGATGTCGGGGCTGGCGACCGAGTAGGCGATGTTCTTGGCGAGCGCGGTGATCCGCTCGACCTTGACCGCGGGGCCCAGCTCCACCTCGTAGCGGGTGACCGTCGGGCCGCGGGTGAAGCCGGTGACGACCGCGTCGACCTTGAACTCCTTGAAGACCTGGCCGAGCGCCGCGACCACCGCGTCGTTGGCGGCGCTGCGGGTACGGCCGGGGCCGCCGCGCTCCAGCAGGTCCAGGGAGGGCAGCGCGTAGGTGATGTCACCGGAGAGCTGGAGCTGTTCCGCGCGGGGCGGCAGCGGCGGTCCCGTGGTCTCGGGCGACTTCTTGGTGAGGTCGGGGACGCCGCCCGACTCCACTGAGGCACCGCTCGAATTCTCCGGGGTGTCCTCGGCGCGCGCGGCCGGCACCGGCTTCCTGATCCGGCTGGTGAGGTCGGCGACCAGCGGGGAGGGCTGCACACCGTGCAGCACCGCGCCGTCCAGCGCGGCGGCGGCAGCGGCGGCCACGTCCACCGCGTCCCTGCCGTCCTCGTCCCGGTCGCCGGGCAGCGCCTCGGAGCGGCGCCTGGGGCGGCGGCGCGGCTTGGGCTCGTCGGCGCCCGGGTCGCCCCCGGCCGCGGACGCGACGGCGGAGCGCTCGTCGGGGTCGGTGTCGCTGTCGACGTCGTAGGGCTCCGCGGCCGATTTGCCGAAGCGGATAGGCAGCAGCCGTACGGGCGACTCGTCGGTGGTGTCGGCGGTGCGGGGATCGTCCTCGTCCTCGAAGAAGTCCTCCAGCGGGACCGCCTCGGGGTCCGCGGGCGCCTCGTACAGGCCGAGCCGGGTGGCGGCCTGGCGCAGCCGCTGCGGGATCGCGTTCACCGGGGTGGCGGTGACCACGAGCAGGCCGAAGCCGGTGAAGAGCAGGAGCAGCGGGACGGCGAGCACCGAGCCGACGGTGTAGACGAGCGGGGAGGCGGCGGCCCAGCCGAGCAGGCCACCCGCGTCGCGCATCGCGGTCGCGCCCTCGCCGCGGTCGGGGGCGCCGCAGGCCAGGTGGACCAGGCCGAGCGCGCCGATGACGAGGGCGGACAGGCCGATCACGATCCGGCCGTTGGCCTCCGGCTGTTCCGGGTGGCGCATCAGGCGTACGGCGACCGCGCCGAGCAGGAAGGGCACGAGCAGGTCGAGGCGGCCGAAGGCCCCGGTGATAAGGACCTCGACGAGGTTGCCGACCGGGCCCTGGAGGTTGGACCAGGTGCCCGCGGCGACCACCAGGGTCAGGCCGAGCAGGAGCAGCGCCAGGCCGTCCTTGCGGTGCGCGGGGTCCAGGCCGCGCGCGCCGCGCCCTATGCCGCGGAAGACGGCGCCCACGGTGTGCGCCAGGCCGAGCCACACGGCGCGCGCCATGCGGTAGAGGCCGCTGGTCGGCGACGGTGCGGGCCGGGGCGCGGGTCTGGCCGCCGCTGCCTTCTTGGCGGGCGGTCTCCCCGCGGCGCTTTTCGCGGCGGCGGGCTTCTTCGCCGCGGTCTTCTTGGCCGCAGGCTTCGCCGGGGCTTTTTTGGCGGTGCCGGACGTACGTGAGGCCATGGTGCCGAGGTTACCGCCCTTGTGATCGGGTGACACGCGTGCCTGAGAGTACGCCCGTTCGTGTCGTCCGGCCGGGGCCGGGGACTGACGCGGCGTCAAAAGCGGCGCGCGGCCCTCCCCGTACGACTCACTCCTGATTCGGCAGCTTGACGACGCCGTTGCCGGTGCCCGGTTCGAGCGCGTCCAGGGCGCGGCGCAGGCCGGTCAGCTTGCGCTCCAGGTGAGCGGCGGTGGCGACGGCCGCGGCGTCCGCGGACTCGTCGAGCTGCTTGGTGAGCGCCTCGGCCTGCTCCTCGACGGCGGCCAGCCGTGCGGACAGTTCGGCGAGCAGCCCCGCGGGTTCGCCCGCGCCACGTCCCCTGCCGTTGGTGCCCGCGGCGGACGGCACGCCCTGTTCCAACTGGAGCCGCAGCAGCGCCGCCTGCTCCCGGAGCTGGCAGTTCTTGGTGTAGAGGTCGACGAAGACCGACACCTTGGCGCGCAGCACCCACGGGTCGAACGGCTTGGAGATGTAGTCGACCGCGCCCGCCGCGTACCCCCGGAAGGTGTGGTGCGGGCCGTGGTTGATGGCCGTGAGGAAGATGATCGGGATGTCCCGGGTCCGCTCCCGCCGTTTGATGTGCGCCGCAGTCTCGAACCCGTCCATGCCCGGCATCTGGACATCGAGCAGGATCACCGCGAAATCATCGGTGAGCAGCGCTTTCAGCGCTTCCTCCCCGGACGATGCCCGTACCAGCGTCTGATCGAGCGCAGAGAGGATCGCCTCAAGCGCCAGCAGATTCTCCGGCCGGTCATCGACCAGGAGGATCTTGGCCTTCTGCACCATGGCCCGCCCTCCTCGCCCCGGCACTACACCGGTCGCCGCCCCCGGGGACGACTCCGTCATGCCGCCCGTCCTTGTGCCGGTCATGGTAGCCGCACCCCGCCGTTCGCCACACCCTGTCACCGCCAGGTCACTCAACACGTACCGCAAACGTAGGCGGAGACCAGAAGGTTCCCCTTAATCGGCACCCTCACACCTCATCGGGCGCATGATCCCGAGCGCGGGCCCATGGCGTCGCCGGGCCCGCGCTCCGCCGTCACCGGGCGTGCATCCACTCCTCCATCAAGGTGAGCAGATGGTCGGTGTCGACCGGCTTGGTCACGTAGTCGGACGCCCCGGACTCGATGCTCTTCTCCCGGTCGCCCTTCATCGCCTTCGCGGTGAGCGCGATGATCGGCAGCCCGGCGAACTGCGGCATCTTGCGGATCGCCGTGGTCGTCGCGTAGCCGTCCATCTCCGGCATCATGATGTCCATCAGCACCACGGCGACGTCGTCGTGCTGCTCCAGGACCTCGATGCCCTCGCGGCCGTTCTCGGCGTACAGCACGGTCAGGCCGTGCTGTTCGAGGACGCTGGTGAGGGCGAAGACATTGCGGATGTCGTCGTCCACGATCAGCACCTTCTCGCCGCTGAAGCCGCCGGAGAAGCCGGTGTACGCGTCGGGGCGCCCCTCGTCGGACCAGGTGTCCTCGGTGCCCGCTCCGCCCTGACCCCGCGACTGCGCGGAGCCGTTGGCCGAGCCGTTCGCGGACCCGCCGCGCGGACCCGACCCGTTCGAGGGCGCCGAGCCGTTGGACTGGCCGCCGCCTTCGGGCAGTTGCGGGGGCTGGGCGGAACGGCGGCGCAGCCGGGCCAGGCTGCTGCCGGGACGCGCCCGGTCGCCGGCCGAGCCCTGCTCGAAGTCGCCGCCGTGGCCGCCCGCGGGCAGTTGCGGCAGCGCCTGCGGGAAGTCGCCCAGGGACAGCGGCAGATACAGCGTGAAGGTCGAGCCGCGTCCCGGCTGGCTGTCGGCGTGGATCTCGCCGCCGAGCAGCCGGGCGATCTCGCGGCTGATGGACAGACCAAGGCCCGTACCGCCGTACTTGCGGCTGGTGGTGCCGTCGGCCTGCTTGAACGCCTCGAAGATCACCCGCATCTTGCTGGCCGCGATGCCGATGCCCGTATCGGTCACGGAGAACGCGATCAGCGGCTGGTCGGGCTCGCGCATCGTGCCCGCTTCCAGCAACTGCTCCTTGATCGACTGCGGCACATCGGTGCCCGCGGGCCTGATCACCAGCTCGACGGAGCCGCTGTCGGTGAACTTCACCGCGTTCGACAGCAGATTGCGCAGCACCTGGAGCAGCCGCTGCTCGTCGGTGTGCAGCGTGACCGGCAGTTCAGGCGAGACCCGGACGGAGAAGTCCAGGCCCTTCTCCGCGGTCAGCGGACGGAAGGTGGCCTCCACGTAGTCCACGAGCTGCACCAGGGCGATACGGGTCGGCGAGACGTCCATCTTGCCGGCCTCGACCTTGGACAGGTCCAGGATGTCGTTGATGAGCTGGAGCAGGTCGGAACCGGCGCCGTGGATGGTCTCGGCGAACTCGACCTGCTTGGGCGAGAGGTTGCCGTCCGCGTTGTCGGCGAGCAGCTTCGCCAGGATGAGCAGCGAGTTGAGCGGGGTGCGCAGCTCGTGCGACATGTTGGCGAGGAATTCCGACTTGTAGCGCATCGAGACCGCGAGCTGTTCCGCGCGCTCCTCCAGCACTTGGCGGGCCTCTTCGATCTCGGTGTTCTTCACCTCGATGTCGCGGTTCTGCCGGGCCAGCAGTTCGGCCTTCTCCTCCAGCTCGCCGTTGGACATCTCCAGGGCGGCCTGCCGGTTCTCCAGCTCCGCCGAGCGTTCCTGGAGCTGTTCGGTCAGCTCCTGGGACTGCTTGAGCAGGCCCTCGGTCTTGGTGTTGACCGAGATGGTGTTGACGCTGATCGCGATGATGTCGGTGATCTGGTTGAGGAAGTCCTTCTGGATCTGGGTGAACGGCTGGAAGGCGGCCAGTTCGATCACGCCGAGCACCCGGCCCTCGAAGAGCACCGGCAACACGATGACGTGCGACGGAGGTGCCTCGCCGAGTCCCGAGGTGATCTTCAGATAACCCGGCGGCACGTTCTCGATCAGGATGGAACGCTTCTCCACCGCGGCCTGGCCGATCAGCCCCTCCCCCGGCAGGAACACCGACGACATCGTCCGCTTGGAGAAGCCGTATGCGCCGATCAGCCGCAGCTCGTACTCCTCGCCGACCTCCCGGGTGTCCTCGGCGAGGAAGAAGGCGCCGTGCTGTGCGGAGACGACCGGGGTCAGCTCGCTCATGATGAGCGCGGCCACGTCGCCGAGGTCGCGGCGGCCCTGCATCAGGCCGGAGATCCGCGCCAGGTTGCCCTTGAGCCAGTCCTGCTCCTTGTTGGCGAGCGTGGTCTCGCGCAGACGGACGATCATCGTGTTGATGTAGTCCTGGAGCTCCAGGATCTCGCCCGCCGCGTCCACGTCGATCCGCAGATTGAGATCGCCGCGGGTCACCGCGGTCGCGACCTGCGCGATGTTGCGGACCTGGCTGGTCAGGTTGTTGGCCATCAGGTTCACGGACTCGGTGAGGTCCTTCCAGATGCCCGAGACGTCGGGCACCCGCGCCTGACCGCCCAGGCGTCCTTCCGTACCCACCTCGCGGGCGACGCGTGTCACCTCGTCACCGAAGGCGGAGAGCTGCCCGACCATCGTGTTGATGGTCGTCTTCAGCTCCAGGATCTCGCCGCGCGCGTCCACGTCGATCTTCTTGGACAGGTCACCGCGGGCGACCGCCGTGGTCACCTGCGCGATCTGCCGCACCTGACCGGTCAGGTTGGACGCCATGCCGTTCACCGACTCGGTGAGGTCCTTCCAGGTGCCCGCCACGCCCGGCACCCGCGCCTGGCCGCCGAGGATGCCCTCGGTGCCCACCTCGCGGGCCACGCGCGTGACCTCGTCACCGAAGGCCGACAGCGTGTCCACCATCGTGTTGATGGTCTCGGCGAGCTGCGCGACCTCGCCGCGCGCCTCGACGGTGATCTTCTTCGTCAGGTCGCCGTTGGCCACGGCCGTGGCGACCGACGAGATCGAACGCACCTGGCTGGTCAGATTGTTGGCCATCAGGTTGACGTTGTCGGTGAGGTCCTTCCAGATGCCCGACGCGTCACGGACCCGCGCCTGGCCGCCGAGCTGGCCCTCCGTACCGACCTCGCGGGCCACGCGCGTGACCTCGTCACCGAACGCGGACAGCGTGTCCACCATCTGGTTCACGGTCGTCACCAGCGCCAGGATCTCGCCCTTGGCGTCGACGGTGATCTTCCGGGACAGGTCGCCCTGCGCCACCGCGTTGGTGACATCGGCGATGTTGCGGACCTGACTGGTCAGGTTGTTCGCCATGAAGTTGACGGACTGCGTCAGGTCCTTCCAGGTGCCGCTGACGCCCTGCACCTCGGCCTGCCCGCCCAGGATGCCCTCGGTGCCCACCTCGCGGGCCACCCGGGTCACCTCCGCGCCGAACGCGGAGAGCTGGTCGACCATCGTGTTCAGGGTGTTCTTCAGCTCCAGGATCTCGCCCCGGGCGTCCACGTCGATCTTCTGCGACAGGTCACCGCGCGCCACAGCGGTGGCGACCTCGGCGATGTTGCGGACCTGGGCCGTCAGATTCCCCGCCATGCCGTTCACGGAGTCGGTCAGGTCGCGCCACACACCGGCGACGCCTGGCACCTGCGCCTGACCGCCGAGCCGCCCTTCCGTGCCCACGTCACGGGCCACGCGGGTCACCTGCTCGGCGAACGACGAGAGCTGGTCGACCATCGTGTTGATGGTGTTCTTGAGCTCCAGGATCTCCCCGCGCGCGTCCACGTCGATCTTCTGCGACAGGTCACCGCGCGCCACAGCCGTCGTGACCTGCGCGATCTGCCGCACCTGGGACGTCAGATTGCCGGCCATGAAGTTGACGGAGTCCGTCAGGTCCTTCCAGGTGCCGGCCACACCGTCCACCCGCGCCTGACCGCCAAGCCGGCCCTCCGTACCCACGTCACGCGCCATCCGCGTCACCTGGGCGGCGAAGGAACCGAGCTGGTCGACCATCCGGTTCACGGTGTTCTTGAGCTCCAGCATCTCGCCGGAGACGTCCACCGTGACCTTCTGCGTCAGATCGCCGTTGGCGACCGCCGTCGTGACCTGCGCGATGTTACGGACCTGGCCCGTCAGGTTGCGGAAGGCCGTGTTCACGGAGTCCGTGAGGTCCTTCCACGTACCCGCCGCGCCCGGCACCTGCGCCTGACCGCCCAGCACACCTTCGACGCCGACCTCGCGGGCCACCCGCGTGACCTCCGCGCCGAACGCGGAGAGCTGGTCGACCATCGTATTGACAGTGTTCTTCAGCTCCAGCATCTCGCCGGAGACGTCCACCGTGACCTTCTGGGACAGGTCGCCGTTGGCGACCGCCGTGGTCACCTGCGCGATGTCGCGCACCTGGCCGGTCAGGTTGCGGAAGGCGGTGTTCACCGAGTCGGTGAGGTCCTTCCACGTACCCGCCGCGCCCGGCACCTGCGCCTGCCCTCCCAGCAGACCCTCGGCGCCGACCTCACCGGCGACCCGCGTCACCTCGTCGGCGAACGTCCGCAGCGTCTCGGTCATCGCGTTGATCGTCTCGGCGAGCTGCGCGACCTCGCCGCGCGCGCCGATGGTGATCTTCTGCGACAGGTCGCCGTTGGCGACCGCCGTCGTCACCTGCGCGATGTCCCGCACCTGGGCCGTCAGATTCCCGGCCATCAGGTTCACGGAGTCCGTGAGGTCCTTCCACACACCGGCCATGCCCGGCACCTGGGCCTGGCCGCCCAGCTCGCCCTCGGTGCCCACCTCGCGGGCCACCCGGGTCACCTCGGAGGAGAACGAGGAGAGCTGGTCCACCATCGTGTTGACGGTGTTCTTCAGCTCCAGCATCTCGCCGGCCACGTGCACCGTGACCTTGCGGGACAGATCGCCCTTCAGGACCGCCTGCGTCACCAGCGCGATGTCCCTGACCTGCGCGGTCAGCCGGTACGCCATGGTGTTGACCGAGTCCGTGAGGTCCTTCCAGGACCCCGCCATGCCCCGGACCTTCGCCTGCCCGCCCAGCTTGCCCTCGGTACCGACCTCGCTGGCCACCCGTGTCACCTCGTCGGTGAACGCGGAGAGCTGGTCCACCAGCCCGTTGACCGTCCGGCCGACCTTGAGGAATTCGCCGCGCAGCGGGTGCGCCGACCCGTCCGCGTTCTGCGACCGCAGGTCCATCCGCTGTTCCAGGTCGCCCTCGGCCACCGCCGACAGCACCCGCCCGACCTCCGACACCGGCCGTACGAGATCGTCCACCAGCGCGTTGGACGCCTCGATCGCGGCGGCCCAGGCGCCCTCGCAGGCACCGGTCTCCAGCCGCTCTGTGAGTTTTCCCTCCCGGCCGACGACCCGCCGGACCCGGGCCAGCTCACCGGTAAGGTGCTGGTTACGGTCCGCGACCTCGTTGAAGACGGCGGAGATCTCCGCCATCACGCCGTCACCCGACACCGTCAGCCGCTTGCGGAAGTTCCCGTCCCGCATCGCGGCCAGCGCTCCGAGGAGCTTGACCAGCGCGGCCGAATCGACCTCTACGGTCCCACTGGCGCGGGATCGCCCGTTCTTCGTGCGCGTGCTCGTGCCCCGCGCCGATGCGCCAGACTCCACCGTGTCCCTCCTGGAGGGTCGACCGACCTGCAAAAGTGCAAGATTGCTGCCTTGAGAGCATGCCCAGTGTTTCACCATGGCCCCACCCGGCCATAACAGTTCGGCAGCAACGCGTATAACCCGTGGCACGTTCGGGGTGGAAACACCCGCAACCGGCGCACGCGGTGTCCGCGTGGGTAAGTAACCTGGCACTTGTGTTGGCGGCGCCGCACCTTGCCAGGCGTACACCTCAGGGGGCCGCCGACGAGGACCGGGCAGGACGGCGGCGGCACGGGCGGCGGGACCGGTCAGCGGACCCGCCCACGGACGAGCAACGAGGAGACCGGTGATCACGGCGCGCGCTGCGGCCAGCTTCGAACCGGTGGGGCGGTCGGTCGCCGTCGCGCGTGCCTTCGTACGCGACACCCTGCACGGCTGGGGCTTCGCCGACGTCGTGGACGACGCGGTGGTGCTCACCAGCGAACTGGTGACCAACGCCGTCGTGCACGCGGGCACCGCCGCCGACGTGCAGTGCCTGCGGTACGAGACGGCCGTACGCGTCGAGGTCGCCGACCACTACCCCGACCGCGAGATCCCCATCCAGGGCAGAGGCCGCCAGTTCCGCGACCCCGACAACGAGGGCGGGCGCGGTCTGCTGCTGTGCGCCGCCCTGGCCAGCCGCTGGGGCGTGGAGTACACCGGCGCGGGCAAGCACGTCTGGTTCCAGCTCGACCTGCCCGAGCGCCCCGCGGGCACCCGCTCCGCGGGACCCGTCCTGCCCGCCGCCGACCTCCCGCTCACCGACGAGAGCGTGCGCGTCGCCGTCGTCCAGGTCGACCGCATGGCCTCGATCACGCGCTGGAACGACGACGCGGCCGAGCTCTTCGGCCACCCCGCCGCCGACGTCGTCGGCAAACCGCTCGCCGACCTCACCGCCTGGCCGCAGACCCCCGGCACCGGCATCGGCCTCGCCGAGGCCCTGCTGCACTCCCGCTGGGAAGGCACCTACGGCCTGCGCGATGCCGACGGCCGCGTCCTGCCCGTGTACGGCTCCCACCTGCGGGTCCGCGACAGCGAGGGCGAGCCCTCCACCGTCATCCTGCTGGTGCGCGCCGAGGAGCGCGCCGTGCTCCAGACGCCGTCCCGCGGCTCCGGCAGCGCGGAATCCGGCCTCGGCCAGCGCGGCAAGACCACGGACGCCTTCGAGGTCTTCATCGGCTCCCCCGCCCCCGACGACCTCGACAGCCTCCTCCAGCGCACCGTCGAACGCGCCCGCGACATGCTCGACGGCGACGCCGCCTACCTGCTGCTCGCCACCGACGACGAGACCGAGCTGGAAGTACGGGCCTCCACCGGCCTGCCGTCCGCCCGCCAGCGCTTCGCCCGCGTCCCCGTCGAAGCGGGCACCGGACGCTACGGCAGCGCCCGTATGCCGGCCGTCCACGAGGACCTCACCGCGGTCCCCGGCGCCGTACCGCTGCTGTCGGGCACCGGCATGCGCTCGGTGGTCACCGTGCCGCTCAAGGTCGAGGGCCGCCTGACCGGGTCGCTGGGCGTCGCCGCCGAGGCCCCCGGCCGCTACAACAACCAGGAAGCGCTACGGCTGCAATTCGCCGCCGACCGGATCGCGCTCGCCGTGGAGAGCGCCCGGCTCACCGAGCTGGAACGGCTGCGCCGCGGCTCGCTGTCCTTCCTCGTCGAAGCGTCCGACCTGCTCGCGGGCACGCTGGAACGCGACCAGACGCTGGCCCTCATGGCCCAGATGACGGTTCCGACGCTGGCGAGCTGGTGCGCGGTCTACACGATCGCCGAGCAGTCGGAACCGGAGCTGGCCTTCGTCCTGCACGAGGACGAGGACCGCATCGACGGCATCAAGGCGCTGCTGTCCCAGGTACGGCCTCCGGAGCCCGACCCGACACCCGGCGCCCGCATGTGGACCGCGCCCTCCGACGCGGCCCACTCCAGCGCCCTGCGGGCCTCTCTGCGCAGCCTCGGGGTCGGCGCGCGCTCCGCGCCCTCCTCGTCCGCGCCGAACGCCGCCACGCCCACCTCGGGCAAGGGCGGGCGCGCGCCGAGCGCCCCCGGTGTCGCGCTCGCCACCGCGGCGGCCGTCGGCGGCGAAACGGTCGTCCTGCCGCTGGTCGCCCGCAACCGGGTCATCGGCATGCTCACCCTCGGCAAGCCCGCCGACGAACGCTTCCGCCAGGAGATCCTCGAACTCGCCGAAGACCTCTCCCGCCGAGCGGCCCTCGCCCTGGACAACGCCCGCCTCTACAGCGAGCGCACCGCCATCAGCCAGGCCCTCCAGCGCAGCCTCCTGCCGCCGGAGCTGCCGCACATCCCCGGCGTCGAGGTCGAGGTCGTCTACCGCGCCGCGGGCGAGGGCAACGAGGTCGGCGGCGACTTCTACGACCTCTTCCCGATCCGCGACGGCTGCTGGGGCTTCGCCATCGGCGACGTCTGCGGTACGGGCCCGGAAGCCGCCGCCGTCACCGGCCTCGCCCGGCACGCGCTGCGCCTGCTGGCCCGCGAGGGCTTCGGCGGCCCCGCCGTCCTCGAACGCCTCAACGCCGCCATCCTCGACGAGGGCGCCCGCAGCCGCTTCCTCACGCTCCTGTACGGCGAGTTGTGGCCCCAGCACGACGGCAGCGCCGTCCTGCGCATGGTCTGCGCAGGCCACCCGCTCCCGCTGCGCCTGCGCCCCGACGGCACCGTCGAACCCGCCGCCGACCCGCAGCCGCTGCTCGGCGTGATGGACGACCTCGAACTGTACGAGCAGACCGTCTCCCTCGACCCCGGCGACGTCCTGCTCTGCGTCACCGACGGCGTCACCGAGCGCCGCGAGGGCACCCGCATGCTCGGCGACGACGGCCTCGCCGACGTCCTGTCCACCTGTACGGGCCTGACCGCGGGGGCCGTGGCCGCCCGTATCCAACGGGCCGTGGAGCGCTTCGCCTCTGACGCGCCGTCCGACGACATGGCGATCCTGTCGATGCGGGTCCCGAAGAAGTCCGAGTAGCGCGGGGCGCGCCTTCTTCGCACGGGGCTTCTTCGCGCGGTCCTTGGCGCGCGTCCTGGTGCGGGTCCTGGTGCGCGACGACATGAAGAAGGCCCCCACCTGACGGCGGGGGCCTTCTGTGCCGAGCCCCAATACGGAATCGAACCGTAGACCTTCTCCTTACCATGGAGACGCTCTACCGACTGAGCTATTGGGGCGCGTCGATGGGAAGATCCTATCCCATGAACGCGGGTGCTTGAAGCACGCTCAGGGGTCGTTCAGCGGCGGTTCACAGCAGCCCGCCGAGCGCGTTGCAGGCGTCCGCGATGTGCGTCAACTCCCGCTGGGTGATGCCGGGGTGGACCGGCAGCGACAGGCTGTCCGCGGCCACCAGCTCGGTCTGTGGCAACACGGCCCCCGACCGGTGCGCGGGCATCCTGTGCACCGGTACGGGCACGCTCACGGTCGCCCGCACGCCCCGTGCCGCGAGGGCCGCGGCGAAGGCGTCCCGGTCCGGCCGGCCGTTGCCGGGAATCCGTACCGCGTACTGCCGGTAGAGGTGGTGCGCCCCCGGCTCGGTGTACGGCACGACCACGCCCTTGAGCGCCGAGTCCAGGAACCGCGCGTGTGCCCGCCGCCGGGCGACCACTCCCGCGTCCTCCTCGACACCGCCCTCGGTGCCCTGCTCCACGAGCGCCAGACCACGGCGCGACGCCAGGTCGTTGAGCCGCGCGATCGGCGCGGGGTGCCCGAATACGTGGACGGGTACGATCGCGGCCGTCCGCGCCGTGACGCCCGCGGCGACGGCCTCGGGGGCCAGGCAGAACGTCCGGGGGTCGATGTCCGCGAACACCGGTGTGGCGCCCGCGAGTCGGACGGCGTCGGCCGGCGCGCCCGGTCCGAACGACGGGACGATGACCTCGTCCCCTGTCCCGATACCCAGCTCCTCGAGCGACGTGCGCAGCGCGGCGGCCGTCGCGTCCGAAGCGATCCTGTGCCGTCGTCCGGCAGTCGTCATCTGCTGCACGTCTCCACACCTCCGCCTATCGGGAGGCCCAGAGTCTCGGGGCGACGTGAACAGAGGGTAACGGAAAACAAAAATGCCTTGGCCCCCGAGCGGAAGCTCGGGGGCCAAGGCATTTATAAAGATTGTTCGGCGGTGTCCTACTCTCCCACAGGGTCCCCCCTGCAGTACCATCGGCGCTGAAAGGCTTAGCTTCCGGGTTCGGAATGT
>NZ_JBIBHM010000021.1:0-81959 GCF_042957025.1 Streptomyces sp. NPDC008139 | reverse complement strand
GGCCCCTGGGGGGCCGTCTCCCCCCCCCCCCCCCCCAACACCGGGCCCAAAACAACCCCCGCGGGGGGGTTTTGTGTTTTTTTGTTCCCGGGGGGGGGGTTGGGGGGGGGCCCCGCCCCCCCCCCCCCCCCCACCACAACACCTCCGTCTTCCACGATCCGGACCAGGAGTCGATGAATCATGTCCCTGCTCACCGCCGGAGCCCGGCGCTCGCTGCCGTCGTCCCGGCGTTCCCTCCGCAAGACGTTAGCGCTCACATTATCGGCCGTGCTGCTGTCCGCAGCCGCCCCCCTGGTGGCCCTGAGCATCGCGCAGCCGGCCGCCGCACTCGGCAACGGGCTGGCCCTGACGCCGCAGATGGGCTTCAACGACTGGAACGCGTACGGGTGCAACGTCTCGGAGTCACTGATCAAGTCCACGGCGCAGGCCATGCACAGCAACGGCATGCAGGCCGCGGGATACAGCTACGTCAACATCGACGACTGCTGGATGACCCACTCGCGGGACGCCGGCGGCCATCTGGTGCCGGATCCGGTGAAGTTCCCCGACGGGATCAAGGGAACCGCGGACTACGTGCACTCGCTGGGGCTGAAGCTGGGCATCTACGAAGACGCGGGCCTGCAGACCTGCGGCGGGTATCCGGGCAGCCTGGGACACGAGAGCACTGACGCGCAGTCTTTCGCGTCGTGGGGCGTGGACTACCTGAAGTACGACAACTGCTACTCGGGGCCGGGCTGCGCGCTGAACAGTTGCCCGAACGGGAACCCGCAGCCGGCCGAGACTCGCTACACCGCCATGAGGAACGCCCTGGCCGCGACCGGCAGGCCGATCCTGTACAGCCTGTGCAACTGGGGCCAGGACAACGTATGGACGTGGGGGTCCGGCGTCGGCAATAGCTGGCGCACCACCGGTGACATCAATGCCAGCTACTCCAGCATGCTGTCGATCTTCCACAGCAATGTGGGCCTCGCCTCCTACGCCGGGCCCGGGCACTGGAACGACCCGGACATGCTGGAGGTCGGCAACGGATCGCTGACCACCACCGAGAGCCGGACGGAATTCAGCCTCTGGTCCGAGATGGCCGCGCCGCTGATCGCCGGCACCAACATCGCCTCGGCCAGCGCGACCACCCTGTCCACGCTCACCAACACCCGGGTGATCGCCGTCGACCAGGACCCGCTGGGCAAGCAGGGCACCATGGTCTCCTCCGCCGGCGGCCTGGACGTCCTGGCGAAGCCGCTGGCCAATGGCGATGTGTCCGTGGCGCTGTTCAACGAGACCGGATCGACCGCGACCATCAGCACCACCGCGACCGCCATCGGCAAGACCGGCGCGTCGAGCTACACCTTGACCGACCTGTGGTCGGGAGCCACGTCGACCACGTCGGGCACGATCAGCGCCTCCGTCCCAGCGCACGGCACGGTGATGTTCCGGGTCGCCGGCG
Source organism: Streptomyces sp. NPDC008139 (assembly GCF_042957025.1). Classification (NCBI taxonomy): domain Bacteria; kingdom Bacillati; phylum Actinomycetota; class Actinomycetes; order Kitasatosporales; family Streptomycetaceae; genus Streptomyces; species Streptomyces sp. NPDC008139. Next base: position 80,515 of record NZ_JBIBHM010000021.1, on the reverse strand, counting down.
GTACGACCGGCGGTGGGGGAACCGGTACCACCGGCGAACTGCACGCTGTGGGTGCGGCCAAGTGCCTGGACGTACCGAATTCGACGACCGCTGCGGGCACCCAGGTGGAGATCTGGAGTTGCAACGGCGGCGCCAACCAGATCTGGACCCACTCCGCGTCCAACCAGCTCAGCGTCTACTCCGGCAGCGGTCAGATGTGCCTGGACGCCAACGACAACCAGACCACCGCCGGTACGAAGGTCGTGGTCTGGGGCTGCAACGGCCAGGTGAACCAGCAGTGGGTGCTCAACTCCAACGGCACCATCACCGGCGTGCAGTCGGGCCTGTGCCTGGACGTAGCCGGCGCCTCCACGGCCAACGGAGCCCTGGCCGACTTGTGGCCCTGCAACGGGCAGAGCAACCAGCAGTGGTCGCTCAACTGAACGCGCGAGAACCGCTCGCGTGATGCCGGGTGCGGTGACCGACCGCAGGTTCGAGTACGGCGGTTCCGCGCCCGGCAGCTCATCCCCCTTCCGCCTGCGAAAGGAATGCACAGTGTCAGCATTCAGCCGGTTGTTCCGGCACGCACGGGCCTCGACAGCCATGCTCATCGGCCTGATCCTCGCCGCCGGCGGCCTCGTGGGCACGATGGCCGATCCGGCCCAGGCCGCCACCTCTGTCGTGATCAACGGCGCTTCCAGCGGCCGGACCTTCGACGGGGTCGGCGCGATCAGCGGCGGGGGCGGCAACAGCAGACTCCTGATCGACTACCCGGAGCCCGAACGCGGCCAGGTCTTGGACTACCTGTTCCGGCCCGGCTACGGCGCCTCCCTGCAGATCCTCAAGGCCGAGATCGGCGGCGACACCAACTCCACCTCAGGCGCCGAGCCGAGCCATCAGCACACCCGGACCGACCTGAACTGCAACCGGGGCTACGAGTGGTGGCTCATGGAGCAGGCCAAGGCGCGCAACCCCGCGCTCAAGCTGTACGGACTCGCCTGGGGCGCGCCGGGCTGGATCGGCAACGGGAACTTCTGGTCCACCGACATGGTCAACTACCTGCTGTCGTGGCTGGGCTGCGCCAAGCAGCACGGGCTGACCATCGACTACCTCGGCGGCTGGAACGAGAGAGGCTACAACGTCTCCTGGTACGAGCAACTGCGCAGCGCGCTCAACTCCAACGGCTACAGCAACGTCAAGATCGTCGCGGCGGACTCCGACTGGTCGGTGGCGAACGACGTGAACTCCAATCCGGCGTTCGCCTCCGCGGTGAGCATCCTCGGCACGCACTATCCCTGCGGTTACCGCTCGGCACAGACCAACTGCTCGGTACCCACGGCGGCCACCTCGTCCGGTAAGCAACTGTGGGCGAGCGAGAACGGCTCCGACGACTACAACGGCGGTGCGCAGGCCATGGCCCGCGGCATCAACCGGGGCTATATCGACGGCCGGATGACGGCGTACCTCAACTGGCCCGTGGTCGCCGCGATCACGCCGAACCTGCCGTACCCGACGATGGGCCTCGCCCTGGCCTCCCAGCCGTGGTCCGGCCATTACAGCATCGGCAAGAACGCCTGGGTGATGGCGCAGACCACCCAGTTCACCGCACCGGGCTGGCACTACCTCGACGACTCGAGCGGCTACATCGGCGGCAACCGGAACAACGGCAGCTATGTCTCACTGAAGTCGCCGAACGGCTCCGACTACTCCACGGTCGTCGAGACGATGGACGCCGGCAGCGCTCAGACGCTGAACTTCAACGTCGCCGGAGGACTGTCCAACGGAACCGTGCACGTGTGGTCGACCAAGGTCAGCTCCAGCAACCAGGCCGACTACTTCGTCCACGCCGCCGACATCACACCGTCCGGCGGCAGTTTCAGCCTGACCGCACAGCCCGGCTACGTCTACACCCTGACCACCACGACCGGCCAGGGCAAGGGCACCGCCGCCGGCCCCGCCTCGGCCGGTCTGGGCCTGCCGTACAGCGACTCCTTCGACGGCTACAGCGTCGGTACCGAGGCGAAGTACCTCATGGACTGGCAGGGCGCCTTCGAGACGGTCGCCTGCGGAGGCGGTCGCACCGGGAGGTGCGAGCGACAGATGAGCCCACAGAAGCCGATCACCTGGGACGCGCTGTCCGATCCGCACGCCCTGCTCGGCGACGTGAGCTGGAGCAACTACACCGTCACGTCCGACGTGCTGCTCGAACAGTCCGGATACGCGGACCTGATCGGCCGCGCCAACGGACAGGACTACACCACCACCGGCAGCCTCAACGCCTACCGCCTGCGGGTGAGCGACACCGGAGCCTGGTCGATCCTGAACTCGAACACCAACGGCACCGTCTCCACCCTCGCCCACGGCACGGTGGCCTCCCTGGGCCTCAACCGTTGGCACACCTTGGCACTCACCTTCTCCGGAACCACCATCTCCGCCGTCATCGACGGTGTCACGGTCGGTTCCGTCAGCGACTACTCGTGGGCCGGCGGCCAGGTCGGCTACGGGACCGGCCAGACGGAAACGGCACAGTTCGACAACCTTTCCATCACTCCCGGTAGCGGGGGATCCGGCGGCGGCACCACATCGACGCTCGTCGGGACCGCCTCCGGCCGGTGCGTGGACGTGCCGAACCAGTCGCAGACGGCCGGCACCCAGGTGGGGCTCTGGGACTGCAACGGCGGCACCAACCAGCAGTGGACGAGCACCTCGGCCGGGGAACTGCGGGTCTACGGCGGCGACTGCCTGGATGCCTCGGGCCAGGGCACGAGCGCCGGTACCAAGGTGGTCATCTGGGGCTGCAACGGCAGTGCCAACCAGAAGTGGACGCTCAACGCCGACGGCACCATCACCGGCACGCAGTCCGGCCTGTGCCTGGACGCCACCGGTGGTGGAACGGCCAACGGCACCCTGCTGGAGCTGTGGAACTGCACCGGCGGCGGCAATCAGAAGTGGACACGCGGTTGACGTGAGGGGCGGGCAGCCGCCCGCCCCGTTCCACGTCGACCGTTCCGACGGAAAGGCACCCGCATGCCCCCCACACCCTTCCCCGTCAGCAGGCGCCGACTGATCGCGGCCGCAGGAGCCGTGACCACCGCGGGGCTGCTGCGCTTCGCCCCCGGCGCCGGCGCCACCGACGGTCCCGGCAGCTACACCGCGAGCTGGACCTCCGTGGACCAGCACCCTCCGGCTCCCGCCTGGTTCCAGGACGCGAAGTTCGGCATCTACTACCACTGGGGGGTCTTCAGCGTCCCCGCGTTCGGCAACGAGTGGTATCCCCGCAACATGTACGTGGGCGGCTCGGCCGAGAACCAGCACCACATCGCCACCTACGGCGACCCGTCGGCGTGGCCGTACCACAACTTCATTGACGGAGCCCGGGACAAGAGCGGCAACTATGTGCAGTTCGCCCCCAAGCCGGTCGCCCAAGGCGGCAAGTGGGACCCGACCGCCTGGGCACAGCTTTTCAAGGCGGCGGGCGCGAAGTTCGCCGGCCCGGTCGCCGAGCACCACGACGGCTTCTCGATGTGGAACAGCCAGGCCAACCCGTGGAATTCGGTCCAGCACGGACCCAAGCTGGACCTCGTGGGTCTGCACGCCCAGGCAATTCGCGCGCAGGGCCTGAAATTCATGGCCTCACTGCACCACGCCTACCACTTCAACGGCTTCTACGACCATGTGCCGTACCAGTCGGATCCGTCGCTGCGCATCCTGTACGGCCAGCAGGGCACGGCCGCGGAGAACCAGCTCTGGTACAACAAGCTGGTCGAGGTCATCAACGGGTACCAACCCGATCTGATCTGGCAGGACTTCGACCTCGGCCTGGTGCAGGAGTCCAACCGGTTGCAGTTCCTCGCGTACTACTACAACCAGGCCGTCTCGTGGAACAAGGACGTCGTGGCGACCTACAAGGACGGCCTCGACAACAAGGGCGAGGTCTACGACTTCGAACGCGGGGGCCCCTCGGGGCTGCTGACCCCCTACTGGCTGACCGACGACAGCATTTCCTCGTCGAGCTGGTGCTACACGGTGGGCATCGGCTACTACACGACGCAGGCACTGCTGCACGCGCTGATCGACCGCGTCAGCAAGGGCGGCAGCATGCTGCTGAACATCGCCCCGATGGCCGATGGGACGATCCCCTCCGGCCAGCAGGCGATCCTGCTCGCCATGGGCGACTGGCTCGGCCGCTTCGGCGAGGCGATCTACTCCACCCGCTCGTGGAGCAGTTACGGCGAGGGGCCGACGCAGATGGGCGGAGGCACTTTCAGCGGCCCGCTGGCCGGTACGGCCAAGGACATCCGGTTCACCCGCAGCCAGGACAATAGGGTGCTCTACGCCACCGCCCTCGGCTGGCAGGGCGGCACGATGACCATCGCGACGCTGAACTCCCAGCAGATCAACCTCAGCAGTCTGACCGGCGTGCAACTTCTGAACAACGCCGCCGGGACCTATGTCAACCTTCCCGCGCCGACCCAGGACGGCTCCGGTCTCCACATATCCATGCCGGCCGCCAACCCGCCGTTCAGCGCGCTGGCGTACACGGTCAAGCTGACCTTCTCGGGCCAGATCCCCGCCCTGGGCTCTCCGGGCGTCCCCACCACCTGGGTGAAGATCGCCAATGTGACCAGCGGGCTGGTGCTCGACAGCGTCGGCAGCGTCGCCTCCGGCTCGAACCTCAAGCAGTGGAACTACGACGGCAGCGCCAACCTGCAGTGGCAGCTTGTTGACCTGGGCAGCGGCTACTACCGCATCGTGAACCGCACCAACGGCATGGTCGCCGACAGTTGGGGCAACACCGCCAACGGCGCCCCCGCACGGCAGTCGGCGTGGAACGGCGGCAACAACCAGCAGTGGTCGCTGCGGAGCCTGGGCAGCGGACGCTATCAGATCGTCAACCGCGGCACCGGCACCGCGCTCGACGGCAGCGGCAGCACCGCTGCCGGCTCCACCGCGGTGATGTGGACGCCGAACTCCAGCGCCAACAACGAGTGGACCATCGGGGGAATCTGACCACTGCGACGGCACAGGTTGTGCCCCGGGAATCCTCCCGGGGCACAACACTGTGGTCGGTCATCTCACCGTGAAGGGCGCACGACCGCGTTCAGCTCTGCAGGTGCCACTGCTGGTTGGCTCCGCCTGTGCAGCTCCACAGTTGGATCTTGGTGCCGTTGGCGGTGGCGGCTCCGCCGGCGTCGAGGCAGAGCCCCGACTGCACGCCGGTGATGGTGCCGTTGGAGTTGACGTTCCATTGCTGGTTCGGCTGTCCGTTGCAGTCCCAGATCACCGCCGCTGTGCCGTTGGCGGTGCCCTGCCCGGAGGCGTCGAGGCACTTGTTGCCGTAGACGGTGAGCTGCTTGCCGGAGGTGTAGGTCCAGCGCTGGTTGCTGCCGCCGTTGCAGTCCCAGAGCTGGGCCTGAGTGCCATTGGTGGTGGAGGAGCTGCCGATGTCGAAGCAGCGGCCGGACTGCTGCCCCACGATCTCCTGGCCGCCGCTGGTCGGCGGAGTGGTGGGCGGCGTGGTGGGCGGCGTGCTGGAGTCGAACTGTGTGAAGAAGCTCCACACCGCTCCCGATGTCCAGGTGTGCCAGCCGTCCCCGGTGGACCCGTCGATCGGACCGGGATCGTGGCCCGCTCCGTCGAACGCGGCCCAGACGACCGGATGTCCGGCCCCGCACCCGGAGTAGGTGGTAATGATGTGGGTGAGGCTGCCGTACGCGGGCTCCGGCGGATTCTGCGCGGTGCACCCGTTGTTCCTCACGAACTGGTCACGCAGCGCCCGTCCCCCGGCGATGGGCAGCACGTTGTCCCTGAGGCCGTGCAGGCCCATGTACGCGATGGGCTGGGTACCGCCGCTGCACCCGCTGAGGTTGGCGCCGGAGTACACCGCGACGGCGCGGAAGACCGTCGCCCGGGCACAGGCGAGTGCGTACGTCATGGATCCGCCGTAGCTGAAGCCGGCGGAGAAGAGCTGAGCGGTGTCGACGCACAGGCCCGACTCGATCTGCCGGATCATGTCGTCGACGAAGGTCACGTCCTGGCCGCCGGAATTGGCCCAACCGTTGTTGATGCCCTGGGGCGCGACGAAGATCGTGCCGTTGTTCGCGCTGTCCGCGAGCCGCCGCAAGCCGTAGTACGACCAGTTGTATCCGTCGGTTCCGCCGGAGTCGACATCGTTCGCGGTGCCGCCCACCCAGTGGAATCCGAAGACCAACCGGTAGGGGCGGTTGCTGTCGTAGTTGGTCGGCACCCGCAGGATGTAACTGCGGTTCTGCCCGCTGCTCTGGATCGTGTGCGTGCCGCTCGCCAGGGTCGGGGCCTTGCCGCAGCCGGCGGTCGCCGCGGCGGCGCCGGCCCGGACTGGGGAGGCGGTTGTTTTCAAAGAGCTGCTCAGTGCCGTGCCCGCGGCGGCCATGACCAGGGCGACCGCGACGATGATCGGCATCAAAAGGGATTTGTATCTCATCCTTTTCTCTTCCTTGTGTGGGGGGAAAGCGCCGTGACGTGACCGGCTGCGCTCTGCCTCTCAGGCGACGGGCAGAGTGGTCCACCGCTGATTGGCACCGCCGTTGCAGTCCCACAGGACCAACTGGGTGCCGTCGGCGGTCGACGAGTTGGGGTCGTCCAGGCAGCGCCCGGAGACCGGGTTGCGATAGCCGCCGTTGTACGCCTGCCACTGTTGGTTGGTGCCGCCGTTGCAGTCCCAGATCTCGATCTTGGTGCCGTTGGCGGTGCCGCGCCCCGTGGCGTCGAGGCACTTGCCGAGGGCCCTTAGCGTGCCGTCGGACTTGGCCGACCACTGCTGGTTGGTGCCGCCGTTGCAGGACCAGATATCCGCGGCGGTCCCATTGGCGCTGCTGCCGGAGCTGACGTCGAGGCACTTGCCCGTGATCCCGGACTGCACCTGGCCGCTCGCTGTGACCGGCGGAGTGATCCAGCCCGCCGCGTCCGCGGCCTGGACGCCGCTGTTGAAGGCAGCGGCCATCTTGCTGAAGCCGTTGTCGTTGGGGTGCAGCGTGTCGGACAGGTCCGCGGCGGTCAGGGCGCTCATGTCGACGAGGCGGACGTGCTTGCCCGCGGCCTGCTTGGCCTGGACGATGCCCGGCAGTTCGGCGTTGAAGGCCGGCCGGTAGGACTCCTCCGTGCCGCTCGTGGAGATGATCAAGGTGCCGACCAGCACGGTGGCGTCAGGGGCGTCATTGGTGATCCGGTCGATGAGCGCGCTGAGCCGGTCGGTGGCGGTGGGGACCTGGTAGTTGCCGTTCAGGTCATTGGTGCCGATCTCCAGAGTGACCACGTTGGGCCGGTAACTGGCCATGACCGAATCCGTGATGCCGGCGATCTGGTCGATCCGCCAGCCCGAGTGCCCTTCGTTGTCCGGGTCGGACATGGAGCCGTTGCGGCCCGACCCGACGAAGTCCGAAGCGTGCCCTTCGGCCGCCAGTTGGTTCCACAGATAGCCGCGGTAGCTGTTCCCGGATGGGCTTCCGACGCCCCATGTGATCGAGTCTCCCAGCGGCATGAGCCGCAGAGCGGCAGGCGTCGCCGCGGCGGCGCGCGCGGCAGAGGGCAGGGTCGCGGTGGAGGCCGCCGCGGGCAGGGCGGTGGCCAGGCCGAGTGCGGCCGTGAGCGTCGCCAGCAATGGCGCGGTGTACTTCTTCATATGTGATCCTCACTGGTGGGGGCAGTGATGTGGGGTGAGCGGGCTGCCGGGTCCCCGGGTTCGCCTGCGGCGCACGAACAGCACCTGGGTCGCAGGACAAGGGATGTCCTGCGACCGGTGCTCAGCCTGATGTGGTGGAACCGGTCAGGTCAGTTGAGGGTCCATTGCTGGTTGGTCTGGTTGTTGCAGGTCCAGAGTTCGGCGAGGGCGCCGTTGGTGGTGGAGGCTCCGGTGACGTCGAGGCAGAGGCCGGACTGGGTGCTGGTGATGGTGCCGTTGGTGTTGAGGGTCCACTGTTGGTTGGTGCCGTTGTTGCAGGTCCAGGTGACGACTTTGGTGCCGGGGGTGGTCTGGTTGTTGTAGGCGTCCAGGCACAGTTGGCTGCTGCCGGAGTAGACGGTGAGCTGGCCGGTGGGTGTGTGGGCCCAGGTCTGGTTGCTCTGGCCGTTGCAGTCCCAGATCTGGGCCTGGGTGCCGGGGGTGGTCGAGGAGTTCGGCACGTCCAGGCACTTGCCCGCACCCACCGCACGCACCGCACCACTCGAACCGGACGAACCGCCGCCCGACCCGTAGCCGGCTGCCGTGATGCTGGCCTGGACCGCGTTCTCCGTGGCATCGGACGGATAACCCGAGGTCATGGCGCCCTCGAAGAACTCACCCTGGCCGGAAGGGCTGTTGTCACCGCCTGTGCCCAGCAGGAGCGAACTGTCGGTCTTCATGGGCGAGTAGCCGTTGGGCAAGGGGCCCGAATACGGTGTGGTCAGTCCCCCGCCGGCTGCGTTCCCGTATCTGAGGGTGAAGTTGCTGGTGCCGTTGTTCTTCTCCCACGCGCTGACGAACGGGTAGTGGACGCCCTGGTTGTTGGGGTCCTTGTTGGAGCCGCTCCCTGTGTGGTACATGCCATTCTCAAGGTCGGCCTCGACCCAGGGACCGGTGCCGGTGCAGTTCCCGAACCAGCAGGCGGTGCCCCAGTAGATGGCGTTCATGGTCGCGTTGCCGGTGTCGGTGTGGGTGTTCTCGCCGCTGCCGTAGTCGAAGCAGCACCATTGGTTGGTGTAGTTCGACGAGGTCACCATGTAGATGCCCTCGGGCTGCGAGCCGGTCGGGGCGCCGTTGGCGTGGTCGATCCGGTAGCCCGTGCCAGGCGTCACCTTGACGCCGAAGACCTGGTGGCCGCTCGCCGTGACGGGCAGCGCCATGGCGTTGGCGCCGATGTCCGCGCCGTTGGCGCCCGGGCCCTTCCAGTAGCCGCCCCAGGAGATCGGCAGGTCGTTGTGCTTGCTGCTCTGGTCGTAGATCTTGGTGATCGTGCATGTCGTGTTCGCGCAGAACGAGACCTGTGAGGCGCCGTCGGCGAACCCGCCGGCCGAGAGCAGTCCGATGTCGCGGTAGCTGTGGTCCGAGGCACGCTGAATCTGGTAGAGCGGCCCGTTGTACGAGGCGAACAGCGCCCGCGTGGTGGAGTGGGCGGCGATACAGGGAGTGCCGCCGGACGCATAGAGGTCGCACGGCAGGGACGCCGTGGCGGCGGGAGCGGCCGCGACGGCTCGGTGGACGACGGGCGACGCCGAAGCCGATCCGCCGGCTGCGGCCTGGCCTCCGAATACGGCCACGGCCACGGCCAGTATGAGCATAAGGACCATGATCGGTCTGGCATGGCGCACCCGTGCGGCAAATCGGTGCATATCAGACTCCTTTGCGAAGTCGCCGTTGAAGAAGGGACCCAGAAAGCAGGGACCGACCGAACACGGAGCTCGCGTACGGGGGTCACGACGTCGGCGGTGGAAACCGCGGCGAACGGTTCAGCTCAGCAGCACAGAAACCCACACCGCATCAATGAGTACGACTCATATGAGCGGTTCCCGTGCTTCCAGTAACGAAGGCCCGAATGTCGGGCATGCCTGCCCCGTCGACAGTCGCCATCCAGGGCACACCCTGGCGCTGCCACCCTGCGACAGCGGCACTGAGCTGGAATTTCTCTGCCATCAGGCCGGGGCGGCGCGGGCCCTTGCGAGCTGCATGTAGCACTCCAACAAACGGGGAGCGCGACCGCCAGAATCTATGTTAGCGCTCACACTCCAGTGGGGGGATGGAGAGTGCATGACACATCACCGGGATATCCATCGGCGACCGTCCACATGAGACTGACACAACTATCAGTAGAACCTCAAGAGGCGTGCAAGGACGGGCTGATGGAGGTTCGGGGGTACCGGCGTGCGATCAACTGGCAGCCTCGGCCTTGCCGCGCCTCACGACTGTCGCGCTACCCACCCGCGAGCTCGGTAGGAATCGATTCGCATATCCAGGTACTCAGTTCACGCCGGGCCGCGCCCGGTTGTACGAGCTGCTCGGTTACATCTCGTTGACCCCGTCATCGTCCGGTCGTAATATCCGGTCGAACCGATTCCTACTAATCGGTTCGACTTGCTCGACTCAGGATCGCCAGAGACGGGGAAGCGAGCACGCGGCTCCCGAATCCGCCCCCCGGCCGTCCGCGCAACAGGCATGGCCTGTCAGGTACTTCTGCTGCTTCCGCCGCTGTCACCGAGGTCCGGTCGCCCGCCGAACCGTTCATGAGGAGGAAATTGATGAGAAAGAGAGCCAGACCAGGTCTGTTGGCGATGGCCGCGGCCGCCGCGGCGGGACTCGCCGCCTTGCTGGTGATGCCCGCCGAGGGACATGCCGCCGCGGCGAAGTCGCTGAGCGTGGACCTCAGTTCCTCGCGCGGGCCGTCGACCGGCGTGGGCGAGGGTTTTCTCTACGGCATCACGCAGGACGGCAGTCAGCCGGCGGACCAGTACATGCAGCCGCTGGGCATCAACGCGTTCCGCGGCGGTGGCTGGTTCTCCGGCGGCTGGATCAAGGACGGGTACCGGTACGGTTCGGCCACCCAGGCCGACATCGACTCGATCACCGCACAGGCTCGGCGGCTGACCCAGCCGCCCTACCACGCGCAGTACCAGGTGCTGGTCAGTGACCTGTGGGGCAACAACGGCGGGCAGCCCTCGAACGAGGTGTACCCGTGCGACAACGGCAACTGCACCAACTGGGTGAGCTTCATCGACTCGACTGTGGGCGCGTTACAGGCGACGGGCCTGCCCTTCGCCTACGACATCTACAACGAGCCGGACATCTCGGTGTTCTGGACCCGGGGAATGAACAGCCCTCAGTACTTCCAGATGTGGGACACCGCGTACCGGGAGATCCGCCGCATCGCCCCCAACGCCAAGATCGTCGGCCCGTCGCTCGCCTTCACCCCACAGAGCAACCCCGGTGAATGGAACACGTGGCTCGCCCATGTCAAGGCAGCGGGAACCGTCCCTGACATGATCACCAACCACGATGAGGGTGACGTCGACGACCCGGTCACCGTGTCGCAGTCGCTCAACAACGCGCTCTCGGCGAACGGCATCTCCGCACGGCCGCTGTCGGCGAACGAGTACCAGCCCGCCGACCGGCAGACCGCAGGAGTGACGGCCTGGTATCTGGCACGGTTCGCCCAGTCCGGGTACACCAACGCGATGCGCGGCAACTGGGCCTGCTGCATGACCCCGAACCTGACCGGGGTGCTCACCCAGTCGAACGGGGTGTGGCAGCCCAACGGCAACTGGTGGACCATGCGCACCTACGCGGACATGACCGGGACCCTGGTCAACACCTCCGGCCAGGTCGGCTCAACCGCGATATCCGCCTCGAAGGACAGCGCCGTCAAGCGGGCGGTGGCCGTGATCGGTGACAGCAACGGTTACACCGGCGACGCCTCGGTCACCTTCAACGGCCTGGCATCAGTGCCCTGGCTGGCGAACAACGGCAGCGTCAACGTCACCGTCGAGCGCATCCCCGACCAGTACCCGCTCAGCGCGCCGCAGGTGGTCTACAACCAGAACGTGAGCACGTCGGCCGGTTTCCTGACCGTGCCCGTCACGTTCCAGGCCACGCACGACGCCTTCGCGGTCTACGTGACCCCGGCCGGCTCGACGAGCGGGGGTGTCAGTGGTGCGGTGCGTGCGGTGGGTGCGGGCAAGTGCCTGGACGTGCCGAACTCCTCGACCACCCCCGGCACCCAGGCCCAGATCTGGGACTGCAACGGCCAGAGCAACCAGACCTGGACCCACACACCCACCGGCCAGCTCACCGTCTACTCCGGCAGCAGCCAACTGTGCCTGGACGCCTACAACAACCAGACCGCCCCCGGCACCAAAGTCGTCACCTGGACCTGCAACAACGGCACCAACCAACAGTGGACCCTCAACACCAACGGCACCATCACCAGCACCCAGTCCGGCCTCTGCCTCGACGTCACCGGAGCCTCCACCACCAACGGCGCCCTGGCCGAACTCTGGACCTGCACCGGCGGCACCAACCAACAATGGACCCTCGGATAAGCAGGCCCTCTGCAGCAGCTCCTCCAGCTCGGAGGACGGGCCGCCGTGTCGCGGCGGCCCGTCCCCATGACCGTCCGGCGGGCGGCGGGAAGCGCGCCCGGATCCGGCGCCCCAGGCGACGATGAAACCGGTGAAGTCGGCTCCGCCTTGGGCACTCGCGCTGTGGGCGGTGGCGATCATGCCGACGTCCGCGGTCGATGCGGCGACCTGCCGACCGCCGGACAGCACCGGCTTCTGGCCGGGCAGGACCCGCCACACCACGGTGTGTCCATTGCGTCCGGAGTCGGCGCTGGTCAGCTTCCAGGGCTCGGTCAAGCGGTAGGTGCCGCCTGCGGGCGCCACGATCACGTCCGCTGCGCCCGACAGCGTACGGGCGAGCTTCTGTGCCTGCTGGATGGTGGTGACATGACGGCCCCGCGGCCGCGGACTCGTGCCCTCCTCCGGGAGAGACGACGATCCTGGCCACCGGACGGGTCGAGGCGGGTGCGGGAGCGTCGGTGAACAGGGAGTCGCTACCATCGCGGCGGCCGCGCGCGCCCGCGCCGGCCGGCCGGGCGGCGCCGCTGTGCAGCGGTCGGCTGGGAGTCAACGGCCGAGCCAGCCCCCGTCGACGGGGATCAGGGCGCCGTGCACGTAGTCGGAGGCGGTCGATGCGAGGAATACGGCGGCGCCCCCGATGTCCCCGGGCCGCGCCCATCGTCCGGCCGGAATCCGGTCGAGGATGGCCGCGTACCGGGCAGGGTCGTCCCGCAACGCCCGGGTGTTGTCGGTCTCGACGTATCCGGGGACGATGCCGTTGACGTTCACCCCGCGCTCGGCCCATTCGTTGGCCAGTGCGCGGGTCAGACCGGCGACCGCGGATTTGGCGGCGGTGTACCCGGGAACGTTGATACCCCCCTGGAAGCTGAGCAGAGAGGCGGTGAAGACGATCTTGCCCTGCCCCCGCTCCACCATGCGCCGCCCGACCTCGCGAGTGAGCGTGAACTGGCTGGTGAGATTGACGGTCAGTACGTGGTCCCAGTCGGCGTCGGAGTGCTCGGCGGCCGGCGCCCGGGCGATGGTTCCGGCGTTGTTGACCAGGATGTCGACGGGCCGGCCGAGGTTTCCGAGGTCGGCGGCGAGGCCGGCGACGGCGGCGCGGTCGGCGAAGTCCGCCTGCAGGGCGGTGCAGTCGCGCCCCAGCGCGGTCACACGTTTCTCCACCTCGCTGCCGGAGGTCTCCAGGTGCGCGCTGACGGCGACGATGTCGGCGCCGGCGGCCGCCAGTGCCTCGGCGACGGCGAGTCCGATGCCCCGGCGGGCGCCGGTGACGACGGCGAGCTTGCCGGTCAGGTCGAACGGTGTACGCGTCGTGGTCATCGTGTGTCTGCCTCCGCGCCGGACCGGCAGTCGATCAGAACCTTCATGACGCCGCCGCCTTCGAGGGCCTGGAAGGCGGAGGCGGCCCGGTCGAGGGGCTCGATCCGGGAGATGAGCGTGGCGGCCGGGATGTGGCCTTCGGCGATCAGGCCCACGGCGGCCTCGAAGTCGTCGCGTCCGTAGAGCCGGGCACCGAGCAGGGTGAGTTCGCGCCAGAAGAAGCGGTGCAGGCTGATCTCGCGCGGCTCCGGATGGATCGCCACTTGTACCAGTCGCCCTCGCGTCGCCAAGGCGTCGACCGCGGTGGTCACCCCGGCCGCCGCGCCCGATACCTCGAAGGCCACGTCCGCTCCCGCGCCGCCGGTCCAGTCCGTGACCGCCTGGACGACGTCGGCCGCTGTGGGGTCCAGGGTCGCCAGACCCAGCGATTCGGCTGTCGCCCGCCGGTAGGGGTCGGGTTCCACCAGCAGCAGTTCGGCGCCGCCGCGACGGGCGACGAGCGCGATGAGCAGACCGATGGGACCGCCTCCGACGATCAGGGTCTTCTCGCCCTCCCTCAGTTCGGCGCGTCGTACGTCGTGCACCGCCACCGCGGTGGGCTCGGCCAGAGCGGCGTGGTCCAGTGGCAGGTCGTCGGGGAGACGGACGAGGGTGTGCGCCGGGACGGTCCAGCGGGACTGCAGGGACCCGGTGGCGTCGATGCCGAGGAACACCAGTCGGTGGCAGATGTGGCGATGGCCGGAACGGCAGGCGGGGCATTCCCCGCACGGGACCAGGGGCATGACGGTCACGTGATCGCCGGCCTCCCACCCGGTGACGTCCGGGGCGGTGGCGGCGACACGGCCGGACATCTCGTGCCCGATGACCTGGGGCGGGTCGACCCGGGCGTCCATGGCCCCGTGGTAGATGTGCAGGTCCGTGCCGCAGATCCCGGTGTACGCCACCTCGATCGTCACGTGTCCGGACGGCGGGGGCGCGGCCGGGGTGTCATTCCGGAGTTCGAGTGTGCGGGGCGCGGTGTAGGCGACTCGTGCTGTGGTCACGTGGTGAACTCCTCGTCCAGGTGCCAGATCTCTTCCAGATCGGACCAGTTCCCGCCGGTCCCGGCATCGGGCCACGGTTGCTGACAGGGGTCGGTGAGCCGCCACCAGCGCTGTGTGTCCGGGTCGGCGGCGATGGCGGCGATGTCGGTCTCGAAGTCGTCGCCGTCGTACTCGAAGTAGCTGAACAGGACATCACCGCGGAGGAAGATCGTGTAGTTCCGGATGTGTGCCGCGCGCAGCGCGGCCTCCACGCCCGGCCATACCGCACGGTGCAGTTCCAGGTATTCGTCGCGACGTTCGGGCCGCAACCGGATGGTCTGGGCAAGACGTTTCATGCTGATTCCTTTGCTTCCGGGGGCCGGACGGCCTCGTCGGACACGGCTGCCGGCCCGTGACTCCGGTGCAGCCGGTAGGTGCTTACCGCGTTGGTACGCAGCACCGCGTCGCGGTCCGATGCCGGCAGGTCGGCGATCGCGGTGCGGACCAGCTCCAGCCAGGCCCCGTAGGTGGTGGCCAGTGTCATCACCGGCCAGTCCCCGCCGTAGAGACAGCGGCCGGGGCCGAAGACCTCCAATGCCTCACGGAGTACCGCGATCAAGGCCGTCGCAGCGGTACCCGGAGTGGACTCGGTCGCCAGCCCGGACAGTTTGCAGACGACGTTGTCCTGCCTGGCCAGGCGGCGCAGAGCCGGCCGCCACGAGGGGTCGGGGTCCGGTACGGACGGCTTGCCGACGTGGTCCAGGACGATGAGGGTCTGCGGACAGACGACGGCCAGGTCGGCGAGTTCGCCCAGTTGCCCTTCCCGCACACACGCGTCGAACGGCAGACCCGCCTCGCCCAGCAGCCTCACCCCCGCGCGGAAGTCGAGGCCGGTGGTGAAGCCGGGCAACTCGTCCTGGATGTTGTGGCGTACGCCGACGACGAACGGGTCGGAAGCGTAGCGGCGGATGGCCTCCGGCGCCTCGGCGGAGTCGTCCAGACTCACGTGTGCGACAGCGCCTCGGATCCACGGCCGGGTACGGGCCAGACCGCGCGCCCACTCCACCTCCTGGCCCGCTTGGTCCGGGGTCCGCCCTGCTTCGACGAACACCGCCTCCACCGTCTCCGGCAGGTCGTTGAGGAGGTCGGAAGGGGAGCGCTGCCGATCGAGGGCGGGGATGCCGGACAACCACGGGTAGGTCAGATGGCGCGGATTCCAGAAGTGCACATGGCTGTCGATCAGCGGTGTCTCGGCCGACGTGTCGCCGGACGTCCGGTGCATGGTCATGGCCGCGCCTCCAGATGCTGGTTCTCGGGGCGCCCGTTGAACCACCCCTGGTCACGCACAGGTGCCAGACACTCCTCGACCGCGTGCAACAGGTCGCTGTCCAGGGGCTGAGCGACCCATTCGACGGTGCGGCGCACCTTCTGAGCGCTGGAGGTGCCGATCACGGTGGAAGCGAAGTCGCCTGTGGCGAAGGCGAACTGGACGGCGAGTCGCGCGAGGTCGGTTCCACGTGCACGGCAGAGTGCCGCCGCCGCGGCGCACCGTTCCAGGACAGGCGCCGGTGCGGGGTGCCAGGAGGCCGGTTCCCGCTCGGTGAGCGCCCCCATCGCCAGAGGCGATGCGTTGATCACCGCTGCGCCGACCCGGGCGAATTCCGGAGTCCACCGCGCCAGGCGACGGTCCTGCAGGGTGTACTGGCAGTAGGACATCACCGTGTCCACGGGGATCCGGGTGGCGACGTGGTGCAGGGCGCCGAGCGGGTAGCCGGTGATACCCACTGCCCGCACCAGACCCGCGTCCTGCAGTTCGCGCAGTGCCGGGAGCGTTTCGTGGACGATCTGCGCCAGATTCCCGAACTCGACGTCATGGCACTGGATCAGATCGAGGTGGTCGGTGCCCAGTCGCTTGAGACTCTCGTGCACGCTGCGCTTGACGCGGTCGGCGCTGAAGTCGAAGTCGTCGTCGCCGTATCGGCCCGCTTTGGTGGCCAGGACATAGCCGGTTCGGTCGACACCGCGCAGGGCCTTGCCCAGGACCGTTTCGGCGAGCGTCGCCCCGTAGTAGGGCGACACGTCGAAGAAGGAGATGCCCAGGTCCAGAGCGGTGTGCACGGCGTCGATGCCGTCGGGCTCGGCGAAGGCTCCGTACACCGAACCCAGCGGCGACGCCCCGAATCCCAGCGCGGAGACCTCCAGACCGGTGGCGCCCAGCGTGCGGCGTCTCACGACGCGCTCCGCTCGGTCGGCTCGTCGAACGGCGTGCGGTAGGAGGGCGGTTGGGTACGCAGGTCGAGGTGCAGGGTGAGGCGGACGGTACTGGAACGGGGAAGATCCACCCGCAGCCATGGACCACCGACTGCCCTGGTGACGGCAGTCACCGTCGGGGTGGTGTGTCCGTAATCGTACAGATCACCGATCCAGGAGGGGTCCTCGCAGACGCTGTGCTCCAGCGAGCGGATGGTGTGCTCGCTGAACGCGCCGGCCTGGACGATCACCGATCGCGCCGTTTCGGGATCCAGGTTGACCAGGTCGATGACCGTGGCCTCCGGGTCGATGGACGAGACCAGCGCCGCGACCCCGGGGGGCAGCCCGGGACGCCGGGCGGCGGCGTCGTGGTAGCGCACCCGGGCCTGCTGCAGCCCGCCGTTGTAGACCACCTGGGGCCCGCCCCAGGTGAGCTGGACGAGTGCCTCGGTGACCACCGGGTTGGACTGCTGCCACAGATGGATGTCCGCTTCGGGCACCTCCATGTCGCGGTACTTCTCCATCCGGGACAGCCGGTGCCGCACCTGGGC
Organism: Streptomyces sp. NPDC008139; assembly: GCF_042957025.1. Taxonomy (NCBI): domain Bacteria; kingdom Bacillati; phylum Actinomycetota; class Actinomycetes; order Kitasatosporales; family Streptomycetaceae; genus Streptomyces; species Streptomyces sp. NPDC008139. The sequence continues at coordinate 63,309 of NZ_JBIBHM010000021.1, read as the reverse complement.
CTGGGCGGCGGCGAGGATCTTCTCCGGATAGTCCGGGTCGTCCCCCGCCAGAAAGGCCAGCCAGGGTTCCTCGTGACCGGCCTCCTCCTTGCTGCGGAAGGAGCGGACGGTGCGCCAGTCGTATCCGGCGGCAGCGCGCAGATGCTCGATGCGCCGCCGGTCCGCGTCGGACCACGTGTGGTGCCACAGCGCGGTCGGGACCGCCATCAGCATGGGGTTGTAGTCGAACCAGCCCTCGTCCTTGTACCTGAACGGCACATGGAGGGTAGGGGTCCGCACGTCCTCCGCCAACTGAGGGATCCACTTGCTGCGGATACTGGAGTCGGCCTCGGCGACGGCCATCACCTTGCCGTGCGAGATGATCTCGTCCAGCGCCGGGCGGACCAGGTCCAGGTACGAGTCGTCGCCGGTGACAGCGGCGCCCGCCAAGGCCGCGACGACCGCCGCGTGTCCGACGCTGTACCAGCCGTGCGGCCAGGACCACCCGTAGTGGCCGCCGTACCAGCGTCCTTCGAGCAGTCCACCGACGGTGCCGTCGGGAGCGATGTTGTCCGGCAGGACTCCGCCGTTGGCAGCCGCGCGCTCGCGCCAGACGCCGACGTATTCGGTGATCCAGTGCGCGTAGCGTGATTCGCCGGAGAGTATCCAGGCGTTGAGGACGAGTCCGGTGGCCGCAAGGTTGACCGCGGTGTCGCCGGAACCCATTCGACGGCGCATCTCCGCACCGAGCCGGGGGTCGGCGTCGAGTGGCGGCTGTTCCGCACCGGCCTTGAGGAGCCAGTCGAGCGGGAAGCCGTACGTCAGGGCCTCTTTCGGCAGCCAGGGGTAGGCGTCGCCGTCGAACAAGCCCTCGCGTGCGGGATCGCTGCCGTTGTGCGGCTGACGGATGATGTGGTGGTCGGGGTCGTAGTTGCCATGGACAGGGTCGACGTACAGATCGGCGAAGCGGCGCGCGCGTTCGGCCCACCGCTCGGGTGCGGCCATGCACAGGAAGTACAGCAGCAGCAGGCTCTCGCCCTGGTGGAACCAGTCGTAGCCGCGTTCGTACTCGTCCTTGAGCATGCCCAGTTCGGTGAGCTGGCGGGTGACGCCCTCCCAGTGCTGCTCGGACTGGACCAGCAGGTCGTCGGCGCCGCCCAGCAGGTACAACTGGGGCCAGTTGAAGAAAACCTCGTAGAAGTCGTCGACGCCGTCGCGCGAGGTCAGGGTGTCGGTGTAGCGCAGCCGTCCGTCGGGACCGGTGAAGTCGCGGGCGAACCGGCGCCAGGCCCGGTCGAGCAGATCGAAAAGCTCGCGCTGCGCGATCGCCCAGCCGGGCGGTTCGAGCAACGGCACCGAGGCCGTGATGACGGGATGCATCGGGAGGAGCTCCATTCGCATTCGGACACGGCCGCGTCAGGGCACGCAGGCGCCCCGCACCAGCCCGACGGGGCCGATGCGCTGCGCGTGGTGCGGAGAGCGACTGAGCGGTCAGTTCTTGGTCGCGCCGGCGAGCATGCCGGCGACCAGGAACCGCTGGGAGAACAGGAAGACGACGAGTACGGGCACGATCGCCAGCAGCGTGGCCAGCGCCAGTTCGGGACGCTCGACCTGCAAGGTGCTGGCCGTGGGGTTGAACTGCGGGACGGAGTCCAGCAGCGTCCCCAGACCGACCTGGATCGGGAACTGGTCGCTCTGCGGCAGCATGACGTACGGCAGGTAATAGTTGGTCCAGTTGGCGACGAAGCTGAAGAAGCCGACCAGGGCGACGACGGGGGCCGCGAGCGGCAGTGCCACTCGGCGGAAGACGCCGAATTCCGAGCAGCCGTCGAGCCGCGCCGCGTCCAGCAACTCCCGTGGCAGGGCGGTGCTGAAGTAGATGTACGTCAGATACACCCCGAAGGGGTAGAACGCGTACGGGATGATGATCGACCACATCGAGCCGATCAGATGGACCGCGTTCACCTCGAGAAAGAGCGGCACGACCAGCGTGGCGTTCGGCATCAGCATCACCACGAGGGTGGCGACCAGCAGGGTGCGCCGGCCCCGGAACTCTGTCATCGCCAGCGCGTAGCCGGCCGGCACCGCCACACACAGGGTGATCACCAGTGCGAGCGAGGAGTAGACGGCCGAGTTCCGCAGCCACAAGAAGATCGCGTCGCCCTGATAGGCGGTCAGGGCGTTCCAGTTGGCGCGCAGCGCGTGGAATGAGCCGAACGACAAGGGATTGTTGTGCACCAGTTGGTCGTCGGTCTTGGTGGCCGCCAGCAGCAGCCAGAGCACGGGCAGTACGAAGAAGACCACGAACAGCAGGAGTACCAGCGCCGGCAGCGGGTTGGCCCGGTACCGGGCGGGATGACGGGACCCGCGCCTGGCAGGGCCCCTGATCTCCGAGCGGCTCCCGGACGGGAGGACGGCCGCGGGCCGCGCCATGTCAGTCTGCATCGAAGAACCCCGATCTGGCCACGAAAACCCCTGCCACGACCAGCCCCACCACGAGCAGTTCCACCGAGACGGCAGCAGCGGTGTTGACGTCGTTGTTCTGGAACGCGAAGTCGTACGCGAGCTGGTTGAGTGAGTAGTCCCGGCCGGCCACGCCCACGCTCGCCTGGGACAGCAACTGTGGTTCGACGAACAGTTGCGTGCCGCCAGCGAAGGCGAGGATGACCATGTAGACGATCCACTTGCGCAGCAGCGGTATCTGGATCCGCCAGGCCGTCTGCCAGGCCCCCGCCCCGTCGATCCGCGCGGCTTCCAGCACGTCCTGCGAGATGTTGTTCAGAGCTCCGTACATCACCACGATCCAGCCGCCAGCTCCGGTCCAGAAAGCGATGAGCGTGAACAGGATCGGCAGGTGCCCGGGGGCGACGACCTCGCCGAACGTGTGATAGCCGAACGCCCGCAGCAGGAACGCCACGGGGCTGACCGTGGGGTCGAGCACGAACAGCCACACCATCACGCTGGCCGCCCCGGCCAGCGCCCCCGGCACGTAGTACAGGAACCGCAGGGCCCTGCCCACGCCCTTCAGCGCCATCCGGTGCAGCAGCAGCGCGAGTCCGACCACGAAGACGACCAGCGACGCCAGCCACCACAGCAGGTACAGGCCCACGTGCTCGACGGCCGGGGTGAAACGGAAGTCGCTGACGGCCGTCGAGAAGTTGGACAGGCCGCTGAAGCTACCGCCGCCGTCGGTGAAGGCGAAGTAGACCGCGTAGCCGGTCGGCACAATCCCGAAGGCGATCAGCAGGATCGTGTAGGCGGCGACGAAGCCGTATCCGGCCCGGCCGGACCAGAGCGTGCGCGGGCTCCGCGCTGGGGTCCGGCCGGCCTCGGCGGGTTGCGCCGTCATTGGGTGGTGACCTTGTAGCCGGCCGCGCGGGCGTAGTTGGCGATCGCGCTCTGCCAGGCCGGGAGCAGGGAGACGATCCCCGCGGTCAGTTTGGGTGTCACGGTGGCGGCCCAGACGGCCTCCTGGCTGAACTGGCCGTAGCCCCAGCCGGGCCACACCTCGTCCGCCGCGGCTTGCAGGGGCGCGGTGATGTCCCCTGCGAAGTAGTTCGAGGATGCCTGCTTGGCCAGCCACGCCTTCGCCGCGGCGGCGTACGCCGGATAGCCGGGGGCGCGGTTGGCCTGGTAGTCGTCCGAGGTGGTCACCCAGGTGAGGAAGGCGGCGGCGGCCTTGAGGTTGGCGCTGTGTGCCGACATGAGCCAGGTGCCACCGCCCACGTTGCCCGAGGTGTTGGCGGTGTCGGCGGACCACTTGGGCATCGGCGCGACCGCGATCTGGTGCGCCGGTGTCTTGAACGTGCCCTGGAACAGCGCGCCGCCGAACCAGGAGGGGCCGGGCATCATGAGGATCTTTCCGGCCTGGTTCTTGTCGAAGTCCGTGCTGAAGACACTGCTCATGGACATCGTCTTGTTCTTGATGAGAGTGTCGAGCAGCAAGGCCATCCGCGTGCATTGCGCGCTGGTGGTGTTGACCGTCACCGCCTTGGGCCCGGTGATCTGGTTGGCTCCGCACTTGCTCGTCCACATGTACAGCTCGGGTGCCCAGGTGTCGCCGGCCGATCCGACCAGGTAGCCGGGGTGTTCGGCGGCCACCTTCTGTCCAAGGGCCTGATATTGCTCCCAGGTCTGCGGTATCTCGTACCCCCACTGCTTTATCAGCGGGGCGTTGTACCACAGCACGGTCTGCGCGAGGTCGTTGCGCAGGCAGTACAGCGTGCCGTTGACGGTGCAGGGGACGTTGGCGCCTTTGGCCCAGCCCGACAGCGTCGGCTCCGGGATGAGCCCCTTGTTCAGGGGAGCGGTGAATCCGGCGTCGACCGCCCAGGTGGTTTCGTTGTTCTGGCTGCTGAACACCACATCCGGCCACCCTTTGCGGGTGCGGTTGAACAAACTGACCTTTGTCCGCAGGTAGTTGGAGCCGTTCGCGTCCCCGTCGTAGCTGACGATGTTCATCTTCACGTCGGGGTTCTGCTTCTGGTACAGCTTGGCGGCGTCCATGCGTGAGGCGTCCACCCATACGGTCAGAGCGCCGCCTGTCTGCTTGACCGGGTGGAATCCCTCCTTTGAGCCGCCGCCTCCGCCGCTGCTGCCGCATGCGGCGACCGTGACCAGCACCAGAGCGCCGGCCGCGGCCAGCAGGCCGGTGCGTCTGCGGGTTCCGCGAGTTCTGCCTGATGTGTACGCGCCGACCGCGCGGACCTTGGCTGTCATGAACGACCTCGCTACGTTGTCGTGCCCGTCGGAGCGGCGGGCAACAGATATGGCCTGGCGAATGCCGGCAGCACGGCCGACAAAGGACGGGCGACGGTCCCCCTCGGGACCTCAGTGAGACGAGCACCGCGTCTTGGTCACACATAAGACGCGGCCGGACCGGTCGAGGTCAACGGATGGGTGTGCCTATTTTCAAGATTTTTTAGCATCCCCGACTTCCGATCGTCCGTTTTAACCCTTTTTATGGCGATAGAGAAGAGGAGGATCGGTAAATGAGTAGTACTCATTGAGTGGCCATGAGTGACAGGTGTATGCTCTTCCCGAGCGGATGAGGGGCCATGCGGTTGGTGTGGCCCGCGGAGAATGGGAGGGCTGTTGGACGGCAAACCCGCGGTGAAAGTGGACAGCGATTCCGAGCAGCGGCAGACGCAGTCCACGGGTTCCTACCGGCCCGGTTATGAACTGGTGGCCGAACAGATCCTGCAGCTCATCGCGGAGTTGGGGCTGCGACCGGGCGACCGGATGCCCACGGAGAACGAACTGGCCTCCCGTCTGGGCACCAGCCGGACCGTGGTGCGTGAGGCGGTCAAGATCCTTTCTGCCATCGGCCGGGTGCGCGCCCAGAAGGGCCGCGGCCTGTACGTGGCCGACGACGAAGGGATGCTGGGGTCGTCACGCTGGGGAAGCTTCTTCCTCCCGACCGACCTCGATCACGTCTACACGCTCTTCGAGTTCCGTCGGGTGCAGGAAGCCGCGGCCAGCCAACTGGCAGCCACGCGCGCGACCCCGGCCGAACTTCGCGCCATCGAGGCCGCGGCCGACACCTGCCGTGAAGGACATGTGACCGGGCAGCGCGAGCTGTTCGACCGCGGCGACGACGACTTCCACCTGAGTATCGCCGCCGCGTCGCACAATCCTTTCCTCGTCGCGTCCGTACGCGAGGCCCGCCGTCTGCAGCTCCAGTCCAGCATCATCGGAATGCACGGCACGGTTGGCGGTCACGCCGACGAGGCGGTGACCGAGCACGCGGCGATCTACCAGGCGATCCGGGACGGAGACGCCGAGGCCGCGGCCGCGGCCGCCATCGTGCACCTGGACAAGACGCTCGAGGACTACCGGCGTGAGATTCAGCGCCGGGTTTTCGGCTGATCCTTCGGGCGGCCCCTCGGGACCTCTTGCGCACCCTTTGTGGAGCAGGGCCCCAACACCGGAACACCGGTGTTGGGGCGCTGCGGTACATGTTCCCCGGCGACACCGTGGTGCCGTGTCCGGCCGTTCGAGGGCCGGAAACTCAAGGGGGCTCCGGGGTTACGACGCGCTGAGCTTCCAGTGCTGGTTGGCGCCGCCGGTGGAGTCCCAGACCTGGACCTGGGTGCCGTTGGCGGTCTGTCCCCCGGGGGTTTCCAGCGCGCGGCCGGAAGCGACGTTGACCAGGGTGTAGGAGCCATCGCTGTTGCTGGTCGCGCGCCAGTGCTGGTTGGCACCACCGTTGGAGTCCCAGATCTCGATCCGGGTGCCGTTCGCGGTCTGGCCACCGGGCTCGTCCAGCACCCGGCCGCTGACAGCGTTGGTGAAGGTGTAGGTGCCGTCGGAGTTGGCATTGGCGCGCCAGCGCTGGTTGGAACCGCTGTTGGAGTCCCAGATCTCCAGCAGCGTCCCATTGGCGGTCTGGCCACCGGGCTCGTCCAGCACCCGGCCGGTCGCCAGGTTCGACAATGTGTACACCGTGCCCGAGACGATGCCGCCCGAGCTGCTCCCACCGCCACCGAGGGTGTTGAGTGTTGTGGTGTAAGCGGGTTTGGGGTTGCCGTTGGTGTCGAAGAGGAGGGGGTTGTCGCTGCTGCGCCAGGAGTCGCTGTCGCGGATGCCCCATACGGTGATGCCGGTGCAGCGGGCGACGTGCATGCAGGCGTTGACGGTGTTGGCGTAGTTGGTGGGGGATGCCTGGGCGATGTCGAGTTCGGTGAGCTGGACGTCGACGCCGAGGGCGGCGAAGTTGGTCAGTGTGGTCTGGAAGCTGGCGGGCGGGCCGCCGGTGCCGAAGTGGCTCTGGAAGCCCACGCAGTCGATGGGGACGCCGCGGGCTTTGAAGTCCTTGACCATGGTGTAGACGCCCTGGGTCTTGGCGTCGGTCCAGTTCTCGATGTTGTAGTCGTTGTAGCAGAGCTTGGCGGAGGGGTCGGCGGTGCGGGCGGTGCGGAAGGCGTGTTCGATGAAGCCGTTGCCGAGCTTGTCCTGGAACGGGGAGCTGCGGTGCTGGCCGCTGCCGCCGTCGGCGAATGCTTCGTTGACCACGTCCCAGGCGTAGATCTTGCCCTTGAAGTGGGTCATTTCCTGGGTGATGTGGTTGTCCATCGCGGACTGCAGGTCGGACGCGGACAGGTTGGAGACCCAGCCGGGCAGTTGTGAGTGCCATACCAGGGTGTGGCCGCGCATCTTCTGGCCGTGGGCGGTGGCGTGGGAGACGATCTGGTCGGCGGGTCCGAAGTTGAAGTTGCCGCGGGAGGGCTCGGTGGTGTCCCACTTCATCTCGTTCTCCGGGGTGATCATGGTGAACTCCCGGTCGAGGATCGTGGAGTACGTCTGGTCACCGAGCCGGCCCGCGGCCACCGCCGTACCGAAATACCGGCCCGATCCAGCCGCCGCCGCACCCAACGAACCCGCCGCAGACGCGTGAGCGGAGGGGGTCGCGGCGACGGCCGCGGCGAGCAGCGCGCCCGCGGCCACGCCGGCGCACGCCGAGGCTCGGCGGCTGCGCAACTTGTCAATGAGCGAGAACATGAAGGATCGCTCTCCTTGTGTGGGGGGACACGGCGCCGGGTTGAGGACGCCGTGAGGCGGTACAGCGGCGCTATGCGGACTCACCCGGGCGTCACAGGCCGTGGGGGGCCTAGGCCAGGGTCGATCCGCCGATACGCCGGAGCCCCGCAGGTTGATGCGGTGTGTCCGCTCCAGCTCTGTGAGCGGTCACATCACGCCCGATTGTGGCAGCGTGCGCTTGCGTGTCAACCCCTCCCGCCCGCTTGACCGTTCCGCTCCCCAGCCGCGTACGGCTTGAACTCCGCATCGGCCGGAGGTCGTTCGACACCACCGCTCGGCGCCGCGACCGGGAGCAACGCCGTCAATGAATCGATTCGACACACAGCACCATTTCGACATGCTCATCACTGGCAGTCGAGGACAAGATCTCCCGCACTCCGGGGATGAAGGACGGGGCTGACAACTGCCGTGCTCCGCCCGGGATCCCCCGTCCGGCGAAGCGGTGTCACACCCCCACTCGGCCCCACGGATCGCGGTTGCAGCGCGGCGGAACCGGAGGGTGGATGCGAATCGATTCTCTGTCGGCCCGGTCTAGCAGGTCGGCGGCATTCGCAGGATGCCGGAGGTCCGCAACTCGATCCCGCACCCTTGACAGGCGGCGGAGTTGAGAGCAGCGTCTCACCGAAACCTCTCCGCATCCCCCGCGTAACGCAGCCCCCTGAGCCCCAGAAATGTTAGCGATCACATCACAGCAAATGGGCTGCGCGGCCGACATTCAGGGAGATTGTATGCAAAACCGAAGCACATCGGGTGATCAGGCGCCCGGTCACGGCGGCATCCATCGGCTGCTGTCGAGGGTGGGACGCCGCGCCAGGTCGGAGGCCGTACCGGAAGACGCGACGGTCGCGCCGCCCGCCCGCGCATCCCAGGGCCGCCTCAAACTGTTCGTCCGGGCCGGAGCGGCCGCGGTGCTCGTCGCCGGCGCACTCGCGGGCGCCGCAGCCACGGCTGGTTCGGCGGGTGCTGCGGGGTCGGGTCCGTGTGACATATACCAGTCGGGTGGCACGCCGTGTGTGGCCGCGCACAGCACGACGCGCGCGCTGTACTCCTCGTACAACGGACCGCTCTACCAGGTGCGGCGCAGCTCGGACAACACGACGCGCGACATCGGCCTGCTGAGCGCGGGCGGGTACGCCGACGCCTCGGCGCAGGACTCGTTCTGCGCCGGCACGACGTGTGTGATCACGGTGATCTACGACCAGTCCGGCCGGAACAACAACCTCACCCAGGCACCCGGAGGCGGCGCGGCCGGCGGTCCCGACAACCTCGCCAATGCCACCGCGGCGCCGACCACCGTGGGTGGGCACAAGGCGTACGGCGTGTTCGTGGCGCCCGGGACCGGTTACCGCAACAACCACACCAACGGCATCGCCACCGGTGACAACCCCGAGGGCATGTACGCCATCTTCGACGGCACCCACTACAACGGCGGCTGCTGCTTCGACTACGGCAACGCCGAGACCGACAGCAACGACGATGGCAACGGCACGATGGAGGCCATCTACTTCGGCAACATCAAGGTCTGGGGGTACGGCGCCGGCAACGGCCCGTGGATCATGGCGGACCTGGAGAACGGCCTGTTCTCCGGCGTCAACCAGCACTACAACGCCAACGACCCCACGATCAGCTACCGCTACACCACCGCCATCATCAAGGGCGGCCCCAACCACTGGGCCATCCGCGGCGGCAACGCCCAGTCCGGGAATCTGTCCACCTTCTACGACGGTGCAAGGCCCAACGTCTCGGGCTACAACCCCATGCGCAAGCAGGGCGCCATCATCCTCGGTACCGGCGGCGACAACAGCAAGGGCGCACAAGGCACCTTCTACGAAGGCGTCATGACGTCCGGCTATCCGTCGGACGCCACGGAGAACGCGGTCCAGGCGAACATCACCTCTGTCGGCTACGGCTCGGGGAGCAGTAACCCGGGTACCACTGGGGCGCTGCACGCCGTGGGTGCGGGCAAGTGCCTGGACGTGCCGAACTCCTCGACCACCGCAGGAACGCAACTGCAGATCTGGGACTGCAACGGCCAGGGCAACCAGACCTGGACCCGTACCTCCTCCAACCAGCTCACCGTCTACTCCGGCAGCAGCCAACTGTGCCTGGACGCCTACAACAACCAGACCACCGCCGGCACCAAAGTCGTCACCTGGCCGTGCAACGGCGGCGCCAACCAGCAATGGCAGGTGAACTCCAACGGAACCGTCACCAGCGCCCAGTCCGGCCTCTGCCTCGACGTCACCGGAGCCTCCACCACCAACGGCGCCCTGGCCGAGCTCTGGACCTGCAACAACCAGACCAACCAGCAATGGACCCTCAACTGACGTCCGAGGAAGGCAGACGATGACGTCCACCCCTCCCGTGCGCACCGGCCGGGGCCGGCCGGCGCGCACGGCTCTGACCGTGGCTCTGGTCGCGGGCGCGGTCATGGCCGCGCCCGCGGTGACCGCGCACGCCGCGACCATGACCACCCTGTACGTCTCCCCGAGCGGTAGCGGTACGGCCTGCACGTCCTCCCAGCCGTGCGGCCCGGCCCAGGCCAAGTCCTCCGTGGAGGCCATCAACCAGAACATGACCGGCGACATCGTCGTCCAATTGGCCGGCGGCACCTACCGCATGTCGGCCCCGATGGTGCTCGGCGCCGCCGATTCGGGCAGCAACGGTCACAGTGTGATCTGGCAGTCCGCACCCGGTCAGAGCCCGGTCCTGTCGGGCGGTCAGCAAGTGACCGGCTGGTCGGTCCAGGACCAGGCGGCGAACATCTACAGCGCACCGATCCCCACCGGCACCGACTCCCGGCAGTTGTACGTCGACGGCGCGCTCGCGCCCCGGGCGTCGGTCACCATCTCGCGCAGTGATGTCAAGGTCACCACCGGCGGGATGACCATCGTGAATCCGGCGCTGAACTATCTGGCGAGCCTGCCCCAGCAGAACCGCATCGAATTGGAGAGCCAGAACTCCTTCACCGACCGGTACGCCCCGGTGCAGAGCATCAGCGGCAGCACCATCACGATGCAGCAGCCCGCCTGGCAGAACAACAACTGGGGCTACGACACGATCGCCAGCCCCTTCGCCGGGGGACAACTACTGCTGGAGAACTCCTACTCCTTCCTCAAGACCGCCGGGCAGTGGTACCTCGACCCCCAGGCGGGCCGGGTGTATTACAAGGCGCCCTCCGGCTGGAACTCCGCCGCGCACGACATCGAACTGCCGCACCTGAGCTCTCTGTTGCAGATCGGCGGCAGCTACAGCAGCCCCGCTCACGACATCGCCTTCCAGGGCATCGGCTTCCAGCACACCACCTGGCTGGGCCCGAGCTCATCGATCGGTTATGCCGATCAGCAGAGCGGCGCCTTCCTCGGCCGCACCTTCACCCAGCCCGGGGACTACTTGTCCTCCTGCCAGTCCGGGTGCTCGCTGTTCGAGGCGGCGCGCAACTCCTGGAGCCAGGTCCCGGCCGCCGTCCAGGTCTCCGCAGCCAATCACATCACCTTCACCGCGGACACCTTCACCCATCTCGGCCAGGTGGGCCTCGGCATCGGCAACAACCCTGACGCCCACGCCTCCGGCGTCGGCCTGGGCGCCGCGGACATCACCGTCTCCGGCAGCACCTTCTCCGACGACTCCGGCGCGGGCATTGTCATCGGCGGTGTACAGCCCGACGCCCACCATCCGTCCAACACGGCGATGACGAACAAGAACATCACCGTCCAGGGCAATCGGATCACCGGTGTCGCCGAGGACTACAAGGACATGGCCGGCATCCTGTCGACCTATGTCACGCACGCCGTCATCAGCCACAACGAGGTCGCGAACCTGGCCTACGACGGCATCGACGTCGGATGGGGCTGGGGCGCCAACGACGCCGGCGGCAGCCAGGACTACCGCAACCGCGGCCTCTACAACTACCAGCCCGTGTACACCACTCCCACGACGCTGAAGGACACCGTCGTGAGCAACAACCTGATCCACGGCACGAAGAAGGTGTTCCACGACGGCGGCAGCCTGTACAACCTGTCGGCCAACCCCGGCTCGGTCTTCTCGGGCAACTACATCTACGACAACCAGCACACCGTGGGGCTCTACCTGGACGAAGGTTCCCGCTACGTCACGCTCAGGAACAACGTCATCCAGGACTCCGGCGTATGGGCCTTCACCAATGCCGGCGGCACCAACAACACCAATGACAGCACCTTCGACACCAACTGGTACAACTCCGGCGCGACCCAGGTCTCGACGGGCTCTCCGCACAACAACGTCCTGACCGGCAACGTCTCGGTGTCCGGCACCAACTGGCCGTCCGGCGCGCAACAGGTCATCGCCCAGGCGGGCGTGACGAGCGGTTCGTCCGGTTCGAGTGGTGCGTTGCGTGCGGTGGGTGCGGGCAAGTGCCTGGACGTGCCGAACTCCTCGACCACCCCCGGCACCCAGGCCCAGATCTGGGACTGCAACGGCCAGAGCAACCAGACCTGGACCCACACACCCACCGGCCAGCTCACCGTCTACTCCGGCAGCAGCCAACTGTGCCTGGACGCCTACAACAACCAGACCACCCCCGGCACCAAAGTCGTCACCTGGACCTGCAACAACGGCACCAACCAACAGTGGACCCTCAACACCAACGGCACCGTCACCAGCACCCAGTCCGGCCTCTGCCTCGACGTCACCGGAGCCTCCACCACCAACGGCACCCTCGCCGAACTCTGGACCTGCACCGGCGGCACCAACCAACAATGGACCCTCAACTGATGTCCCGCCGTGCGCCTGCCCCCGCCCGGGGTCAGGCGCGCGGCCCGCCTCCGGCTCTGCCGGTGCGGGACACCACACCTCCGGCGCCGCGCATCGGGGCGGCTCCGGTGCTGGAACGGAGGGAAATGGGCGGAGCGAGAAGGATGTGCCGTGGCGGCGTGGCGGGCGCGGCGACGCGTTCGATGAGGAGGGCCACGGCCTGCCCGCCCATGTCGACAGCCGGAACGTCCGCCGCGGTGAGCGGCGGACGGAAATCCTCTGCCCACAGTCGGGCCGCGACGCCGGTGACCGAGAAATCGTACGGCACGGTCAGTCCCGCGTCGGCCAACGCCCGCTGGATGCCGGGCAGGGCGGCCTCGTTGATGGTAGTGACGGCGGTGAGGTCCGGGTGAGAACGCAGAAGTTCCTCGATGCTCTCCTGGCCGGAACGGGCGTCGTCGCCGCAGGCGATTTCCACACCCTCCACATCCCGCTCATTCACGCCCGCCGTGAACCCCTCACGCGCCCTGAGCGCGGGGCCGTAGCCCGCCGCGACCAGCTCCGGCGAGCGGCTGAGCAGTGCCACCTTCCGGTGGCCGAGATCCGCGAGGTGGTGGACCGTGTGGCGAATGAGCCCTGCATAGTCGACGTCGATCCAGCACATCGCCTGGTCGTCGGCCGTGTGCCCGATACCGACGAAGGGAAGTCCCGCGCGCTGGAGTCTGCCCACACGGGAATCCTCCAGCCGGATCTCCATGAGGATCACTCCGTCGACACGGCTTTCGGAAACCAGCCGTTCGAAGGAGCGGTCGTGGTCGCCACCGGAGGGGGACAGCAGGACATCCAGGTCCGCGCGGGCGGCGGCGTCGACCACGCTGGCGACGAAGTCGAGCTGCATATGAGTGAGCCGGTTGCCGGCCGGAGGGATTACCAGGCCGATCGTACGGGTCCGCCCCTCCTTGAGCGCTCGGGCCGTCGCGTTGGGGCGGTAACCCAGCTCGTCAATCACGTCCTGGACACGTTTACGGGTACTGGCCGCGACAGGACGTTTGCCGCTGAGCGCGTACGACACCGTGCTGCGCGACACACCCGCTCGTCGCGCGATCTCACCGATGTTCATACAGCTCCTTATGGGCGTACCACGGCGCCGACCATACTACCTGCGAATCGATTCGCTCTCTTGGGGCCCGGAGACCCGCTCGCGTGCTTGTGCCCCGAGTGTCCGCGGGGCGGATTGTCGTTGGTTGTATTGACGGGCAGCAGCAGCCGTCCTATCGTTTCGAAACGTTCGATCCAGAGTCGGAAACTTGCCTGGTCGAGTGGATGCTGGTCGGCTGGCCATGCGAGCGGGGAGAGGACCCCGGCGCGAGGGCCTGCGGCCCAGGTCACCAGCGAGCGCCGGAAACGGCATGCGGCCCGGAGGTGGCTCATATGTTAGCGCTCACTGAATATGCTGCTGTCCAGAACCATCCAGCTCGCTGTGGCATCTTGCATGAAGGTAGCGGCAGGCTTGCCGAGGCGGTTCGCCGCCCGAACCCCTTCGTGAATGTGCCGCCGACCCTGATGTTAACGCTAACTGCAAGCCCTTGGGGACTCTGTCCCGATGGCCGCGCAGACTGCGGGAACAGCGCGGGCCGGTCAGGCCGACGCTGCGGACCCCGGCTCCCGAAGCTGGGTGTGCCCGGCTCGGCCTCGGTCACCGGTACCGGCACCGCACCGCACCGCACCCATTCGTTCTCCACGGCCCAGCCTGCGACAGACCTGCCGCGGCGTACCCCCCACCCGTCCGAGATCTGACAAGGAATTCATCGATGACCTCACTTTCCAGGCGGCACGCCCTCGCGGTCGCGGCAGCAGCCGGCGCCGGGGCACTGACCGCTCCGGGCGTCGCGAGTGCCGCGTCTCCCTCCCCTCGCTCCCACCGACCCGCGCCGACGATCAGCAGGGAAGTCTTCGGACAGGTCGACGGAGTGGCTGTGTACCGCTACACGCTGACGGCTGTCAGTGGCCTGACCGTCAAAATCCTCACCTACGGCGGCATCGTGCAGTCGGTGCAGGTCCCCGACGGACGTGGCCGCCCGGTCGACATTGCGCTCGGATTCGCCACGCTGGACGACTACGTCGCTCACAACAGCCCCGAGGCCGGCGGCGGTGTGTACTTCGGGGCACTGATCGGCCGGTACGCCAACCGGATCGCCAACGGCACGTTCACTCTCGACGGCGCGACGTACCAAGTGCCGGTGAACAACAATGGCAACGCGCTCCACGGCGGGACCGTCGGCTTCGACAAGAAGATCTGGACACCGACCGTCGAGCACGGCCACGACTCGGTCGGCCTGCGTCTGGAGTACGTCAGCCCGGACGGGGAGATGGGCTTCCCGGGCACGCTGACGACACAGGCCACGTACACACTCGACAACAGCGACCGCCTGACGCTCGCCTTCCGTGCCACCACTGACAAGGCGACCGTCGTCAACCTGACCAACCACACGTACTGGAATCTGGCCGGAGAGTCGTCGGGAGACGTCTACGGGCAATTGCTGCATCTCAACGCCGACCGGTACACCCCGGTTGACGCGACGCAGATCCCCACCGGTGAGCGGCTACCGGTACGGGCCACGCCGATGGACTTCACCCGGCCGACGGCGATCGGGGCGCGGGTGGCGCGGGCCGACCCGCAACTGCTGACCGGTACGGGGTACGACCTGAACTGGGCGGTGAACGGGGGCGGCGGAAAGCCCACCCTCGCGGCCCGCGCGGTCGACCCGCGCAGCGGTCGGACCCTCACCATGTGGACCACCCAGCCCGGTATCCAGTTCTACAGCGGCAACTTCCTGACCGGCGCGCTGGTCGGCACCGGCAACAGCGCCTACCGGCAGGGCTACGGATTCGCGCTGGAGACTCAGAATTTCCCGGACGCCCCGAACCACCCGGACTTCCCGTCCTCCGTCCTGCGTCCGGGGCAGGTCTACCGTCACACCACGGTGTTCGGCCTGGCCACGAGCCGTTTGTGACCACCTTCGCCCGGCTTGTCGGGTCCCACCGCAGCAGGCGGTCGGCCGAGGTTCGGGTCCAGCACCACTCAGTTCTTCTCCAAGGCGCGACCGCTGCCTTGTCCCCCCACACACGAGGAGAATGATCTTCTATGTCCTGGCGCTATACGAAGCCACCCCGGAACCGATTGCTCACGGATTCGGAAGCCCCCGCGCACAAGGGAAGTTCGGGCCGCAGGCAGCTATCCGCGGTACTCGCCGCCGTGGTCGCGGCCATGGTCGTGTTGGCCGCGATGCTCGTCGCCAACACGGCTCAAGCGGCTACCACCGGCGCCCTGCGGGGTGTTGGTTCGGGTCGGTGTCTCGATGTGCCGAACTCCAGTCAGACCGACGGCACCTACCTGCAGATCTACGACTGCTCGGGCGGCTCCAACCAGCAGTGGACATTGACGTCCGGCAACCAGTTGACCGTGTACGGCGGCAAGTGCCTGGATGTTCCGGGCCACGCCACCGCGGCCGGTACCCGGGTGGAGATATGGACCTGCAACGGCGGCACCAATCAACAGTGGCGGGTGAACGCCGACGGCACTGTGGTCAGCCCGGAGTCCGGGCTGTGCCTGGACGTCACAGGTGGCGGTACGTCCAACAGCACGGCGGTGGAAATCTGGACGTGCAACGGCCGCACCAACCAGCAGTGGACCGGCTTGTCGGGGACGACCCCGCCAACGGGCGGGACGTGTTCTCTTCCGTCGACGTACCGGTGGACCTCGACGGGTGCGCTGGCGCAGCCGTCGAACGGGTGGGTTTCGCTGAAGGACTTCTCCAACGTGGTGTACAACGGCAAGCACCTGGTCTACGCGTCGAACGTGTCGGGGTCGGGGTACGGCTCGATGATGTTCAGTCCCTTCACGAACTGGTCGGACATGGCGTCGGCCGGCCAGACCGGGATGAGCCAGTCCACGGTGGCACCCACGCTGTTCTACTTCGCGCCCAAGAACATCTGGGTGCTGGCGTCCCAGTGGGGTGCGTGGCCCTTCTTCTACCGCACGTCGAGTGATCCGACCAACCCCAACGGCTGGTCCTCGCCGCAGGCGCTGTTCACCGGCAGCATCTCCCCCTCCGCCCCGATCGACCAGACCTTGATCGCAGACGGTCAGAACATGTACCTGTTCTTCGCCGGCGACAACGGCAAGATCTACCGGGCGAGCATGCCGATCGGGAACTTCCCCGGCAACTTCGGCTCCTCGTACACCACCGTCATGAGCGACTCGCAGGCCAATCTCTTCGAGGCGGTGCAGGTCTACAAGGTGCAGGACCAGAACCAGTACCTCATGATCGTTGAGGCGATGGGCGCCAATGGGCGCTACTTCCGCTCGTTCACAGCCTCCAGCCTGAGCGGTTCGTGGACCCCGCAGGCCGCCAGCGAGAGCAATCCCTTCGCGGGCAAGGCCAACAGCGGCGCCACTTGGACCAACGACATCAGCCACGGTGACCTGGTCCGCAACAACCCCGA
This sequence comes from Streptomyces sp. NPDC008139, assembly GCF_042957025.1. Lineage (NCBI taxonomy): Bacteria > Bacillati > Actinomycetota > Actinomycetes > Kitasatosporales > Streptomycetaceae > Streptomyces > Streptomyces sp. NPDC008139. Next base: position 46,554 of record NZ_JBIBHM010000021.1, on the reverse strand, counting down.
CCAGACCATGACCATCGACCCCTGCAACCTGCAGTTCCTCTACCAGGGCAAGTCCCCCAGCGCAGGTGGCCCCTACGACCAACTGCCCTGGCGGCCAGGTGTCCTCACTCTGCAGCACTGACCTCGTGGCGCCACCCTGCTGACGGCGCCCACCGCCCGGAGGAACCCCGGCTATGTGACAGCCGGGGTTCCTCTCGTGCCAGGGTCCGGCGGACGGTATCCGGCCCTGGCACACGCCGTTCCCGTACCCAGACGCTTGACGGTGCACGCGCAAGGGGGAAGCATATGGGAGCGCTCCCACAACGGTCCCGTCGTCAGTCGGTGTCCCTTTCGGCCGCTCCTGTCGGCGCCGCCTTCCCCCCACCGTGTCGATCGCCCTCCCAGGAGGACGCACGTGCCCAGATTCCGTCTTCCGACCGTGGGCGCGCTCGCGCGCGTCCGGTCCCTGGCCGCCACCGCGGTGGCCGTCTCGCTCCCGCTGGTGGTGACGGCCACCGCCGCCGCGCCCGCTGTCCAGGCCGCCGCTCCCGCCGCGGCCTCCTCGTACAACTACGCCGAGGCACTCCAGGACTCGATGCTCTTCTACGAGTCCCAGCGCTCGGGCAAGCTGCCCTCCGACAACCGCGTGTCCTGGCGCGGCGACTCCGACCTCACCGACGGCGCCGACGTCGGCCTGGACCTGACCGGCGGCTACCACGACGCCGGTGACGAGGTGAAGTTCGGCTTCCCGATGGCGTTTTCGATGACCATGCTGGCCTGGGGAGGCATTGACGAGTCGGCCGGCTACACCAAGAGCGGCCAGGACACGTATCTGCTGCGCAATCTGCGGTGGGGCGACGACTGGCTGCTCAAGGCGCATCCGTCGCCCAACGTGCTTTACGGCCAGGTCGGCGACGGTGGCACCGACCACGCCTTCTGGGGGCCGCCCGAGGTCAATCCGTCGCCGCGGCCGTCCTTCAAGATCGACGCCTCCTGCCCCGGCTCGGACCTGGCGGGCGAAGCCGCCGCCGCGCTGGCCTCCTCGTCCATGATCTTCAAGGCCGGTGAGCCGGCGTACGCCGCCACCCTGCTGACCAACGCGAAGCAGTTGTTCACCTTCGCCGACACCTACCGCGGCGCGTACGACAAGTGCATCACGGCGGCCCAGGGCTACTACAACTCCTGGAGCGGTTACTGGGACGAACTGGTCTGGGGCGCGATCTGGCTCTACCGCGCCACCGGCGACAGCGCCTATCTGAACAAGGCGGAGACGTATTACGCGCAGCTCCCGAAGATGCAGCAGACCAGCACGCCGGAGTACAAGTGGACGCTCGCGTGGGACGACAAGTCCTACGGCGACTACGTGCTGCTCGCCGAACTCACCGGCAAGCAGGCGTACGTCGACGATGCGGAGCGCTGGCTCGACTGGTGGACCACTGGCGTGGACGGCCAGAAGGTCACCTACTCCCCCGGCGGTGAAGCCTTTCTCGACACCTGGGGGTCGCTGCGTTACTCGTCCAACACCGCTTACGCGGCGCTACAGTTCGGCGGCTGGCTGAACAGCCGGGGCAAGGACGCTGCCAAGGCGCAGACCTACCACGACTTCGGCGTACGGCAAATCGACTATGTGCTCGGCGACAACCCCGCTCATGAGAGCTACGAGATCGGGTTCACCAACTCGGGTAAGAACAACTCGTGGCCGCAGAATCCGCACAGCAGGGCCGCGCACGGTTCGTGGTCCCAGTCGATGACCGAACCCGCGGCGACCCGGCACCTCGACTACGGGTTGCTGGTCGGCGGTCCCGGCTCGGCCGACGACGGCTTCTCCGACGAGCGCTCCAACTACGGTGAGACCGAAGGCGCTCTCGACTACAACGCGGGCTTCTCCAGCGCCTTGGCCGCGCTCACCGACCAGTACGGCGGCACTCCGCGGGCCGGCTTCCCAGGCAAGGAGACCCCGGACGGCCCCGAGGAGTTCACGCAGGCGGCGGTGAACGCCGCGGGCACGAACTTCTACGAGATCAAGGCCCAGGTGGTCAACAAGTCCGGCTGGCCCGCCCGCCACCTCACACACGGCAGTTTCCGCTATTACTTCACCCTTGACGCCGGCACCAACCCGTCGCAGGTCGTGCTGACCTCGGCGTACAACCAGTGCTCCGCGCCGACCGGCCCGACGCAGTTCTCCGGCAGCGTCTACTACGTGACGATCATCTGCGAGGGCCAGGACATCGCGCCCGCCGGGCAGTCCGCCTTCCACCGCGAGGTGCAGTTCCGGCTGAGCTTCCCCGGCGCGCACGACCCGACGAAGGACTGGTCGTACCAGGGCGTCGCCACCACGCCCGGCTCCACCCCGGTCACGGTCGACAACATCGTGCTCTACGACGGCTCCACACCGGTGTGGGGCAACGCGCCCGGCGGTTCCGGCACGGTCGCTCCGCCGTCCGCGCCCTCGGGGCTGAACGCGACCACCGTCACACAGACCTCGGCGTCCCTGTCGTGGACGGCGTCCACCGCGGGCACCCGGCCGATCTCCGGTTACCAGGTATTCGCCGACTCCGGCTCAGGCCCAGTGACGGCCGGCAACGCCACCGGCACCTCCCTGATGGTCACCGGACTCACGCCCGCGACCGCCTACACCTTCACCGTGAAGGCGGTCGACACCGCCGGCACTGTTTCGGCCGCGTCCGTACCGCTGACGGTCGCCACCAATTCCTCGACCAGCACGGACTGCACGGTCGCCTACACCGTCACCAGTGACTGGGGCGGCGGTTTCCAGGCCAGTGTCAAGATCACCAACACCAGCACCAGCTCTGTCAACGGATGGACCGCGACCTGGGTCTTCGGCGGTGACCAGCGGATCGGCAACGCGTGGAACGGCGTACTGACCCAAAGTGGCCAGACCGTCACGGCACGGGACGCCGGATACAACGCCACCCTGGCACCCGGCGGCACCGTTGACATCGGATTCACCGCCACCTATCGCACAAGCAACGTCGTGCCGCACGGCTTCACTGTCAACGGAACGGTGTGCGCGGCCGCCTGACCTTGTCAGCCGGTGCCGGTACGGCGGGTGCCCGCCGTACCGGCACCGGCTTTGTACGCGCTACCGCAGCAGAGGACGACGACCCATGAAAATGGGTCGTGCGGAGCGACGGAATGTGGAATGGACGGCTGCGGCACGTCCGCAACGCGCTCCCGGTCCACCGCTGCGCCTGGAGGGCGCCGGCAGGGCCGGCCCCCGTCAGACTCAAAGACGCGATCATTACCGCTTTTCCCCGCATGGGGGCTCGCCCAATCGATCGCCCATGCCGGGCGTACTGCGGCGGCCGGCCCGGGAAGATTCCGGGCCGGCCACCGCCGTAGAGCCGATGGTGCGTCAGGATACGGTGCAGGCAGAGCCGTTGAGCGTGAACGCGGTGGGCGAGGCGGTGCCGGAGCCTGTTCCCTGGAAACCAAAGCTGGTGGAGCCGCCCGCGGGGACGGCGCCGTTGTAGCCCAGGTCGGTGGCGGTCACGGTGGCGCCGGACTGGGTGGTCGTGGCGTTCCATGCGCTGGTGATCTTCTGGTCGGCAGGGAAAGTCCACTTGAGCGACCAGCCGTTGATGGCGCTGCCGCCGGTGTTGCGCAGGGTCACGTCCGTGGTGAAGCCGCCCGTCCAGGCGCTGACGATCTTGTAGCTGACGGAGCAGGCCGCACCTGTCGGCGGCGGAGTCGTGGGCGGGGCCGTGGTCGGCGGGGTCGTCGGCGGGGCGGTGGTCGGCGGGGTCGTCGGCGGAACGGGGTCCGAGGTTCCGGCGGATGCCAGCGCGTATGCCACGTCCGGTAGGAAGGTACCTGCGGCGCCGGCGCAGCCATCCGCCTCGCCTGGCGGCTTCACCCAGAGGAACGCGTCGATCGCCGGGTCGCCGGTGTTGGTCGTGGGATAGGCGCCGATCGCCCGGCCGGACGGGTCGCACCATGCCCCGCCGCCGGCCGGACCGTTGCCGTTGCGGCTGGTGTCCACCACGGCGTGCAGATTGGCCGGGTTGCCGAGCGCGGCCAGCACGTTCTTGGCGAAGTTGACCTCATTGGCCGTGGTGTTGAAGTTGGAGACGTTGGTGAAGAGGCCGTCGGCATTCGTCAGGATGCCGGCGCTGCGCAGCCGGTTGGCCTGCTCCGAGGCGCTGTTCCAGGCCGAGTGGCCGCCGTCCAGGTAGACCTTTGCGTTGGGTGCGGCGGCGTGGATGGCAGCTCCCGCCCGGGAGAGCGAGGCGAACCGGTCGGCCTGCTGCTGTGCGGTCAGGCAGGTGGTCAGGGCGATGGAGTCGGGCTCCAGGATGATGATCGACCGGCCGCTGCCCAGCCCCGCGGCGAAGTTGCGCACCCAGGCGTCGTACGAGGCCAGGTCCGGTGCGCCGCCTGCGGACGCGCCGCCGCAGTCACGGTTGGGGATCTCGTACACGGCCAGCACCGGCACCTGTCCGGCGGTGGCCGCGGCCGTGGTGACCAACCGGACGTCACCGGTGACGGTGGAGGGGCGGTAGTTGGAGAACCAGATCGCCTGCGGCTGGCTTGCGATCCGCCGGGCGATGACCGGCTGGCGGGAGTCACCGGGATTGGCGGCAACCCAGCGGACGACCTGGGAGTTGGGGTCCGCGTAGAGCTGGGTCCCGGTGGGCAGGCTGCCCTGCGCCGCGGCGCCTGCGGTGATCTCGGTGCTCAGCACGATGCCGGTGGCGGCGAGACCTGCGGCTACGCCGAGCGCCAGGGCCTTGCGCAGCCGCGACCCGCGCGCGGGCGCCTTGACCGCCTCGGCTGGGCGTGGGGTACCGGTGGGGGGTGTCACAGTTTTCCTCCGTGCTCTCGTGGGGGGAGAGGGCCCTCAGGGAACGAGGGCCAGATGCGACGGGGTATGTGGGAGCGCTCCCACTACTGGATTGAGCCTAGCGAGTACGACGAGGGCCCGTCATCCCCCGCGCGGGACGCACTTTCGGGTCGGCTCACTCTGCCGCGGTCCATCTGGCCTCATCGGCCGGTCGATTCCCTGGCCACCGGAGTGAAGCGGCTGACGATCCCTTCCCGGTCCTTGACCGACGACGCGACCGCCGGGCCAGGAGGCCGACCGCGGACTGTGCCATCGCGTCGTCGTCCGGGTCGATCGTGGACAGCGAGGGGGGCGAGGTGTGCGCTCGTCTCGACGTTGTCGAAGCCGATCAGCCTGACCTCACCGGGCACCCGCACCCCGGAGTCGGCGAGGCCGCGCGGCACGCCCATCGCCACCGTGCCGGTCGCGCAGAAGACACCGCCGAAGTCGAGGCCGTCGTGCGCCGTGTCCCTGGCACGCTGCGCGGCATCGTGCACGGTGAGCCGGTCCACGTGCTGCACGAGAGCCGGGTCCAGCGGCAGTCCGGCGCGGCCCGGCGCCTGCCGGTAGGCCGCCAGGCGGAGGCCGTTCCCGTCGGGTTCGTCCCCCACCGCCCCGCACACGATGGCCACCCTGCGGCTGCCGCGGTCGACGAGGTGGCGGGTGGCGGGTGGCGGGTGGCGGGTGGCGGGTGGCGGCCTACGATGCGTCGACGTTCCCCGCCGCCATTGCACCGCTGCCCTGACCCCCGCACGGGTGGCAGGGACGCGGAACGCGATCACGCGAGGACTGCCTCGACGGTGAGGAAGGAGTGCGGCGGCAGCGTCACGACCAGGCCACGGTCGTTCACGGTCATGGCGTCGAACGGACGCGGGCGGACCGCTGCCGGGACGTCCGCGGTGTTGTGGTCCTGGAGCCGTTCAGCTGTCAGCAGCCGGCCGGCCGGCTCACCGACCGGGCGGCCGCGCAGATCGAGCGTCACCTCGGCGGGCTCTTCCGCGTCCAGATTGGTCAGCGAGACCAGGAGCGTCCCCCCCTTGACGCTCGCCGAGACCGACAGCGTGTCCAGTTCCCTGTCCCCCACCCGGCGGCGCGCGTCGCGGGTCCGCAGGTGGACGGCGACCGAGGCGGCGTCCTGGTGGCCTTTGTTCATCTCGAACACGTGGTAGGTGGGAGTCAGGACCAGTGCGTCGCCATCGGTGAGGATCATCGCCTGGAGGACATTGACGGTCTGCGCGATATTGGCCATGTACAGGCGGTCGGCATGCCGATGGAAGATGTCGAAATGCGTGCTGGCCACCAGCGCGTCGCGCAGCGTGTTCTGCTGGTACAGGAAGCCGGGTTCGGTGCCGAGCTCCACGTCCCACCAGGTGCCCCACTCGTCCAGCACCAAGCCGACCTTCCGGCCGGGATCGTAGCTGTCCATGACCGTGGAATGACCGGTGAGGATACGGTCGATCCTCTGGGCGGAGAGCATCGTCCGGTAGTAGTCGTCGGTGTCGAAGACGGTGGCACTGCCCTTGGCGGACCATGGGCCGGCCAGCGTGTAGTAGTGAACGGAGAGTCCCTGAAAGAAGGTGCGGGGAGTGGCCTCGCAGCCGAAGCAACTGATCTGCTGCATCAGGGTCTCGGTCCACTTGTAATCGGCGTCGGCCGCGCCCGAGGCGATCCGGTAGAGCTTGTTGCCGCCGTGGTCGCGGCAGTACGTGGCGTACTGCCGCGAGATGTCCGCGGAGTATTCAGCGCGCATGTTGCCTCCGCAGCCCCATGTCTCGTTGCCGATGCCCCAGAACTTCACGCGCCAGGGCTCATCGCGGCCGTTGGCCTTGCGCAACCGCACCATGGGGCTGTCCCCGTCGCGCGTCAGGTACTCGACCCACTCGCTCATTTCCTGGACCGTGCCGCTGCCCATGTTGCCGCTGATGTAGGGCTCGGCACCGAGGAGTTCGCACAGGGCCATGAACTCGTGGGTGCCGAAGTGGTTGTTCTCCTCCACGTTGCCCCAGTGGGTGTTGACCATCATGGGGCGGCCGTCCCTGGGCCCGATGCCGTCCTTCCAGTGGTATTCGTCGGCGAAGCAACCGCCGGGCCAGCGCAGGTTGGGGATGTCCAGCGCCCGCAGTGCTTCCACGACATCGAGACGGATGCCGCCCTCGTTGGGGATCGGTGAATCCTCCCCCACCCAGAAGCCGCCGTAGACACAGCGGCCGAGGTGCTCGGCGAAGTGGCCGTAGAGATGACGGCTGATCGTCGGGCCCTCGACATCGACGTTGATGACAGCGGTGGCGATGGACACGGACGGGCTCCAGGAAGGGTGTGTGACGCGTCGGCAGGGCGATACCAGGCCGGCCCAGTCGCGCGGGCCGAGGCCGGCAGGGCGGGCACGGTCCTGTATCGATAAAAAGCTTCCAGTCTGACGCAACCGCGTCAAGCGAAACATAAGACATCGCAAGCGAAAGATTCGCCAGGCGACGTCCGGTGACGCCGGCCGCCTCGACCGTACGGGCGGCACCGGGCTGCCAGCAGGATCTGCCCCGACCGTTCGCGGGTTTGTTCCTGCCGTACTTCCGGCAGGAACAAACCCGCGAACCCGGACGGACTTTTCACAACCCCGCTGCCAGGCGGTAGTACGCCTGGTTCCAGCGGATCTCCTTGGCGAATTCCCGGATGGTGGTGCTGTCGTCGATGAGCAGCAGTTCGGTGCGGAGCATCTCGGCCAGATCGGACAGCTCTTCGCTGCCCACAGCGCTGGACAGCACGGTGTGATGGGGCCCGCCGGCGGTCAGCCACGCCTCGGTGGACGTCCGCAGATCGGGCGCGGGCCGCCACACCGCGCGGGCCACGGGCAGTTTCGGCAGCGGCTCGACCGGCGTCACCACCTCGATCTGGTTGGCGACCAGCCGGAAGCGGTCGCCCATGTCGGCCAGACCGACCACGATCGCGGGCCCTGGCTGTGCGTCGAAGACGAGCCGTACCGGGTCCTCCCGGCCGCCGATCCCCAGCGGATGGATCTCGCACGACGGCTGGTGTTCGGCGATCGAGGGGCAGACCTCCAGCATGTGCGCGCCCAGGATCAGTTCGCTGCCCGGCGTGAGGTGGTAGGTGTAGTCCTCCATGAAGGATGTGCCGCCGGGCAGGCCCCGGCCCATGACCTTGAGGGTGTGGAGCAGGGCCGAGGTCTTCCAGTCGCCCTCGCCACCGAAGCCGTAACCGTCGGCCATGAGGCGTTGTACGGCGAGGCCGGGGAGCTGGCGCAGACCGCCGAGGTCCTCGAAGTTGGTGGTGAAGGCATTGAATCCGCCCTCGGTCAGGAAGGTGCGCAGCCCCAGCTCGATACGGGCGGCGTAGCGCAGGGCCTCGTGCCGCTCGCCGCCGGCGGTGAGTTCGGGTGCCAGGCGGTAGGCATCCGCGTACTCCTTGACGAGTTCGCCGACCGCCGCTTCGTCGGCGGCGTTCACGACCTCGACGAGGTCGTTGACGCCGTAGGTGTTGACCGACACCCCGAATCGCAACTGGGCCTCGACCTTGTCGCCCTCGGTGACTGCCACATCGCGCATGTTGTCACCGAATCGGGCCAGCTTCAGACTGCGCAGCGCGTCGTAGCCGAGTGCGGCCCGCATCCAGGAGTGGATCCTGGCCACCACTTCGGGGTTCGACACGTGCCCGGCAACTGTCTTGCGCGCGACGCGCAGCCTGGACTGTATGTACCCGAACTCCCGGTCGCCGTGGGCGGCCTGGTTGAGGTTCATGAAGTCCATGTCGATGGTGGACCAGGGCAGTTCGACATCGGACTGGGTGTGCAGATGCAGCAGTGGCTTGCGCAGCAGGTCCAGGCCCGCGATCCACATCTTGGCGGGCGAGAAGGTGTGCATCCACGCGATCAGACCCACGCACGACGGGTCGGCGTTGGCGGCCAGCACCGTGGACATGATGGAGGCGGAATCGGTCAGAACCGGCTTCCAGACCAGCTCCGCGGGTGCGCCGGGCACCGCGGCGAGCAGTTCCTGGATCCGGCGGGACTGTCCGGCGACCTGTGCCAGTGTCTCCTCCCCGTACAGCCCTTGGCTCCCGGTGAGGAACCACACCACGGGACGAGTTGACGCGGTCATCGGCTGGCTCCTGGGTCGTTGGTGGCCGCGGACTGGCCGTACACGTTCTGATAACGGTCGTAAAGCCGGTCGATACTGGCCCGTTCGATCGGCAGCGGTTCGCCGAGCTGCCGGGAGATGTGCACGGTACGGGCCACGTCCTCGCACATCACCGCCGCCTTCACCGCCGCGCGAGCGTCCTTGCCGATGGTGAAGACGCCGTGGTTCTGCATCAGGACCGCGGGCGAGCGGTGGCCCTTGAGCGTGTCGACAATGCCGCGGCCGATCGAGTCGTCGCCGATCAGCGCGAAGGGCCCGACCGGGATCTCGGCGCCGAATTCATCGGCCATCGCGGTCAGTACGCACGGCACCGGCTCGCCGCGCGCCGCCCAGGCGCAGGCGTAGGTCGAGTGGGTGTGCACCACCCCGCCGACCTCGGGCAGGTGCCGGTAGACATAGGCGTGCGCCGCGGTGTCGGAGGACGGCGACAGGTCCCCTTCCACCACGCGCCCGTCCAGATCACAGACGATCATGCTGCTGGGGACGAGGAGTTCGTAGCCGACACCGCTGGGCTTGATGACGAACAGGTCCTGCCCGGGCACCCGGGCGGAGACATTGCCGGCCGTCCAGACCACGAGTTCGTAGCGGACCAGTTCATGGTGCAGATCGCTGACCTGCTGGCGCAGTGACGTAACCGTGGCGGGTGGCGTCGGCCGCGCGGGGTTTCGACTCATGTGAGGCGACCTCAAGGATGAGCGAACTCCAGCACTCGGAGGTGAGCGCTAACAGTTCGAAGCTGGCGGAGTGGTCGTGCTGGTGTCGGTACGCAGCGCTCGCAGTCGGTGCATGACGTCGCTGCCGCCGCGGCCGAAGTGGTCGTGCAGCGCGCGGTACTCGGCGTAGACCGGGTCGTACGCGGCTGCTCGCGCCGGATCGGGGGTGTAGGCATGCCGCTCAAGGCGGCCCATCGCGGCCGAGGCGGCGCGGATGTCGGTGTACGCCCCCGCGGCGACGGCCGCGTGGATGGCCGCGCCCAGCGCCGGGCCCTGCTCAGCCGCGAGCACGTTGACCGGCCGGTTCAGGATGTCGCAGTAGGTCTGCATGAGGAAGGTGTTCTTCAGTAGACCGCCGGCGGCCGTGAACTCGGTGACCGGCACCCCCGCCTGCTCGAACGTCTCGATGATCGTGCGGGTGCCGTAGGCGGTGGCTTCGACCAGGGCGCGGTAGATGTCCTCGGGGCGTGTGTCGAGGGTGAGGCCGACGATCAGGCCGGACAGGTGGTGGTCGACCAGGACCGACCGGTTGCCGCTGTGCCAGTCCAGTGCGAGCAGTCCGTGGCCGCCCACCGGTTGCGCGGCGGCCTTCTCGCTGAGCAGTTCGTGCACGGAGATGCCGCGCCTGCGGGCCTCGACGGCGTACTCGTGCGGAGCGGCGGTCCGTACCGCCCAGGCCAAGATGTCCCCGACCCCGCTCTGCCCGGCCTCGTACCCCCACAGTCCCGGCACGATGCCGTCACGCACCACACCGCACATGCCCGGTACCTCGGCCAGGACATCGGAGTTCATGACGTGACAGGTCGAGGTGCCCATGATGGCGAGCATGTGCCCCGGATCGAGCGCCCGGGCGGCGGCACTGGTGACGTGCGCGTCAACGTTTCCGACGGCCACGACGGTTCCCGCACGCAGTCCGGTCAGTTCGGCGGCCGCCGGGCTGAGCTTCCCGGCCGGGCTGCCGAGCGAGGACAGCGGATGCTCAATCTTGGCGGTGAAATCCGCGAAATCCGGGTGCAGGGAGGCCAGGAACGCCGCATCCGGATAGGCGTCGTCCTGGTAGACGCCCTTGTAGCCCGCGGTGCACGGGTTGCGGGTCTCCTCCCCCGTCAGCTGCCAGACGATCCAGTCGGCCGCCTCGATCCAGCGGTCGGACGCGGCGTACACCTCCGAATCCTCGAGCAGCACTTGGAGCGCTTTGGCGTGCTGCCATTCGCTGGATATCTTCCCGCCGTAGCGGGCCAGCCACCGCTGGCCCGACTCCTCGGCCCGCCGTACGATCAGGTCCGCCTCCGGCTGGGCCGCGTGGTGGCGCCACAACTTCGGGTAGGCGTGCGGGCGTGCGGCGAACCGTGGCAGCTCACACAGAGGGGTGCCGTCCCAGGTGGTGGGCAGAACGGTGCAAGCGGTGAAGTCGGTGGCGATGCCGATCACCTGCGAGGACCGCACGCCGGCGTCGGCCAGCGCGCTCGGCACGGCGAAGCGCAGCACGTCCCGCCAGTCCTGCGGGATCTGCAGTGCCCAGTCGGCGGGCAACTTGAGACCGCCACCAGGCAGTGTGCGGTCCACCACGGCGTGGGTGTACTCGTGCACCGCGCTGCCCAGTTCCCTGCCGTCTTCGACATCCAGAACAAGGGCGCGGCCGGACAGGGTCCCGAAATCGACCCCAACGGTGACGGCAGGCGTATCGGTCGTCATGGTTCTCTCCAGATGTGCGACAGGTACCGGCCCGTCGTCGGAACCTCCTGCACGCGGGTACGTGTCAGGTTGGAGTCGTACTGCTGCGGACGATCAGCCGCGGTTCGATCACCGCGCGCTCGTCACCACCGGCGGTGCCCGACTCCAACTGGCTGACCAGCAGCCGGATGCTGGCCTGCCCGACCGCGGCGAAGTCCTGCCGGACCGTGGTCAGCGGCGGGGCGAAGAACTCCGCCTCCGGGATGTCGTCGAATCCGGCGATGGCCACCCGCGTCGGCACCGACAGACCGGCCTCGCGGAGCGCCCGCATGACCCCGAGCGCCATCTGGTCGTTGGCCACGAACACCGCGGAGACATCGAGGGAGCGGCGTCGTGCCGCGCTCGCTGCCACCCGGCCTGCGAGTTCCTGCCCCGCCCGGTAGCCGGACAGCGGGGTCCAATCCCCGATCAGCGGCTCAGGCACCTCGGCGCCCGCCTCCTCCAAGGTGGCCCGCCAGCCCTTCACCCGGGCCTCGGCCTCCAGCCAGTCGGACGGGCCGGCCACATGCCACACCGTACGGTGCCCGGCCGCCAGCAGGTGACCGGTCACCAGCCGGGCGCCCAGCTCCTGGTCCACCGACACTCCCGGTATGGGCAGCGAGTGCCCGCCCTCGACGGTCACTACCGGGAAGGGCAGCCGCAGTTCGGCAAGCGCCGCCACGGCCGCGCGGTGCGGGACCATCACGACGATCCCCTCCACCCCCCAGTCGCTGAGATGGTCGATCGCCTCGGCGAGCGCCTTGGCCGTGTACCGGCGCAGCGTCACCGCGGAGGCCATGTACCCCTCGTCACGGGCCGCCTCCTCCAGACCGAACAACATGCTCGCAGGCCCGAACAGCGTCGGGTTGCACGCGACCACACCGAGCGTGAGGGTGCGACGGGTCACCAGTGCCCGCGCAGAGGAATTGCGCCGGTAGCCCAGCTCCTCGATGGCCCGCTGCACTTCGGCCCGTGTGGTGTCGCGGACGCTGGGGTGGTTGCTCAGGACCCGCGACACGGTCTGGTGCGACACCCCCGCGACCTGGGCGACGTCGGCCATAGTGGGGGCCCGGCGGGGGCCGGCGCTCTCCCTGGTCTGCGACATGGTTCTCCGATCCCGTGATCCACCTCATTGTTAGCGCTCACAGACATAGTCGTCAAGAGTGGCGCGTATACGGCACGGGCAACCGGGTCAGCCGACCCGTCCGGGCGTCACGCTGTCCGGTACTCGGCGTGGACCAGTTCCAGCAGTTCGCCGACGGAGGTCTCCTTCGACAGACGGTCGAAAGTGATCTCCCCGTGCTGGAGCAGGTTCACCCGGTCGCAGATGTCGACGACCTGAGCATAGTTGTGCGCGATGAGGATGATCGCTATGTCGCCGCGTTCCTTGAGCCGGCTCAGCAGCCGTAGAATCTGACCCCCCTCTTTGGCTCCCATGGCGGCCAGTGGCTCATCGAGCAGCAGGAGCTTCGTCGTGTCCGAGTACACCGACCGGGCCACGGCGATGGCCTGACGCTGACCGCCGGAGAGCTGGCCGACCTCGGTGTCGACCGAGGGGATGCGGATACCGATGGAGTCCAGAGCCTCGCGGGCCCGGCGGCGCATCTCCGAGCGCTTGAGGAAGGGCAGCGGACGATGCGTCAGTTCGCGGTTGAGGAAGAGATTGAGGTAGACGGGCAGGTCGTTGATCATCGCGAGGTCCTGGAAGACGGTCTCGACGCCCAGCGACCTGGCGTGGATGACCGATCGCAGTACGGTATCCTGCCCCTCGAAGAACAAGACGCCCTCGTCGGGCCGGTGGAACCCGGTCAGCGTCTTGATGAGGGTCGACTTACCCGCTCCATTGTCGCCGATGAGCCCCAGGATCTCGCCGCGACGGACGTGCAGGTTGATGTCCCTGAGCGCGGTGACCGCCCCGAATTTCTTGCTGATGTGTTCGACCCGGATCACATCGGGCGCGCTGCCGGAGGACACAGTTTCGGGGGCGGCCCCAGGAGCCGGGATCGGGATGGCGCCCTCTTCGTGGGTGGTCATCGGCCGACCCTTCTGCGCAGCGTGCCGAGATAGACGTTCAACAGCATGGCGGCGATGATCGCGATGCCCAACACCACGTCGAAGGCATTGGCGTTGACACCGGTGAGGTTGAAGCCGTCGTAGACAATGCCGAGCAGCAGGGCGCCCAGCAGGGCTCCGATGATGGTGCCGGAGCCGCCGAGGAGGGCGGTTCCGCCGATCACCGCCGAGGCGACGGCGAGGAACATCGTCTCGTTGCCGCCGTTGGTCGGGTCGAAGGAGCCGACCCGTATGCCGTCCAGAATGCCGCCGAAGCCGGCCAGGCCGCTGCACAGCGCGAAGTTTACGATCTTGATCCGGTTGATCCGGATGCCCGATTCGGCCGCGCCGGTCGGATTGCTGCCGACGGCTTGGGTGTTGACCCCGAATTTGGTCGTGGTCAGCAGTGCTTGCATCACCGCGACGATCAGCAGCGCCCAGATCAGCTCGGACCAGCGTGCGAGTCCGAACCAGTGCGGCACCCAGCCGCTGGCGGGCGCGGCCTCCGGCTGTGCGTCGGAGGCGATCAGCGACATGCCCTCCAGGAAGAAGGCCATGCCGAGGGTGACGATGAAAGAGGCCAGGTTGAACACGGTGTGGATCAGCCCGTTCACGACCCCGACGAGCGAACTGACCAGCACCGCGCAGATGATGGCGAGCAGCAGCGGCATCCCGTCGTCGGTGAACGAGGTCAGGATGAACGGTGTCAGGGTGAACACGAAGCCCGCCGACAGGTCGATCTGACCGCAGATCAGCAGCATCACCTCGCCGACGCCGATGATGATCCACGGCGCCACGTACTGAGCGATGGTGTGGAAGTTGTCGGTGCTGGTGAAGCCCGATCCGGTGACCGCGAAATAGATGCCGGCCGCGATACACACCACGAGGATGCTCAGTTCGCGGCGGAGTATCAGCCCGCGGCCGACGGCGGCCGCGAGTTCCTTTCCTGGCATGTCCGTCCTCACAGGGTGACGGCCGTGGCCGGCGGCAGCGCGATGGCGGGGGGCATGGTGATCAGGCTCTTGCTCTTTCCGCCCTCGAAGCGGCTGTTGGCGGACACGTAGAGTCCAGCGTTCGCCTTGGTGACGAAGGTGAGTCCGGTGTCGGTACTCGGCGGCACCACAAGCGTGCCCGACAGCCGGTACAGGTAGAGGTAGAGCACGGGAAGGAAGCCCTGGAGGTAGGCGGACTGGTCGATGGTGAAGTCCAGGGCCCCCGATTTCACCCCGTTGACGGTGTCGGTGAGGGTGTCGTAACCGCCTGCGTGGATCTTCCCCTTCAATCCACGACGGGTGATCAACTGGGCGATCGACGCCGTGCTGCCCGCGTCCACCGCGTACAGGCCCTTGGCGTCCGTGTGGCCGGTGTACGCGGCGGTCATCGCGTTCAGCTCACCGGCCTGCGCCGCACCGGTGTTGACCGACGTCACCTTCACCGAGGGTGCCGACTCCTTGAGCGCGGCCTTGAGGCCGTCCAGGCGGGGCTGCACATTGTTGCCACCCGGCTGGGAGATGCCGACGAGGATCTCGCCCGACGTCACGTCCTGCGCGATGCGCTTCCCCATCTGGAAGCCGGACTGGTAGAGGTCCTGTCCGACGTACGTGAGCGGGTAGTTGCCCGGGGCGGTCGCGTTGTACGCGATGACCGGGATGCCCTTCGCCAGCGCCCTCTTCGTCGGTGCGACGAACGCGTTGTTGTCGGTCAGCGCGATGGCGATGCCGTCGGCGCCGCTGTTGATGGCGGTGTCCATGGCGCTGACCATTTGTGACACACCGCCGGTCTCCGAGCCCGTCCACTGCGGCGTGGGCAACCCCAGGGTGGCCGCGGCGTCGGCCAGGCCGTAGCGGGTCGGGGTGAAGAACGAATTGGTGGTGACGTGGTTGACGAAGACGAACTTCCACTTCGGGGTCGAGGGGAAGTTCCCGACCCCGCCGCTGCCCGATTTGCTGCCGGAGTCACTGCTGCTCGTGCAGGCGGTCAGCAGTGAGCCGGCCGCGAGCAGCCCGCCTCCCGTACCCACCCAGCTCAGTGCCCGGCGCCTGGACACTCCACCGTCCGGTGCTGTCGGCTCACCGGCCGGGCCTGCCGCGGTGCCGTCATGGAGAGCGCTCATGGTGTGGCTCCGTATCTCTCGCTACGTGACTGCCAAGTGGTGATCTACGCGCCGTGCACTGGTATGAGCGCTAACATCCGACCCCCCGCGCAAGACGGACCGTCAGGGGCCGTCGCCGATGCGCCGATCGGGTCTGCCCGTGGATGCCCAGACTTTCTGTTAGCGTTAACTTCCTGGTGGAAAGCAATGCGTGTGCCGACCGCCGAGGTATTGCCAGATCCTCCCCGCGCCGCCGGGGCCACGTCAAGGGATCTGTCCGAGACAGCAGGGACTGGCCCGCGCTCCCACTTTCCCTGGGGGCAGAGTTGCCACCTGGCGGCGATAGCGCTCACAGAGCGCACGACGAACGCTTTCGCGGCCCGCCGTCAGGCTTCACCGCGCGTTCCCCCAGGCGGGTCTCCCGCGCTGACATCGCGCTTTGAGAGTCCCGCTGAGCGTTAACGCTCACTTGGGCCGTCCCGGGCACCACCATGACGAGGACATCAAGCGGTGCGTCGACCGTTCGGTTCCGTCGGGTGTCACTTCGTGGGAGGTAGCGGGTCTCCAACCCCCGGCGCGGTAAGCGCACTTCTGCGACTGGAAGGCTCTGACCGAACAGGCGGAACTTCCCATGACGGCCGGCTCCCTCACGCCACCAGACACGGCCGGGACGCGATGCGCGTTCGCCACCGCGCACCGGGTCGCCGAGCACCCGCTCCCGCCACTTCCTTCGTGAACGCTGTGTGTCCAGTGCCTGGAACCCTTGGAGGTGGACTCGTTGACCGCTTAACGTATCCACAACGCGGATCGGGTAGACGTTCTAACTTCATCCGTGTCCACTCGGGACTTCACGCGAAGGGAGAGCCATGGCCACCGCGATGCCGACCGAACCGCTGCTCGACATCGTCGGGCTCTCGGTTCGGTTCCCGCTGGCAGACAGGCACGACGAAGGGCACATCGAGGCGCTCAGGGGCATCGCGCTGACGGTCAGCGCCGGGGAGACGGTCGCGGTTGTGGGCGAGTCGGGCTCCGGCAAGTCGACACTGACCAGAGCGATCCTGGGCATTCTGCCGGACGGCGCCGAGGTCGAGGCCGATCGGCTGCGCTACGACGGGCGGGACCTGCTCGGCATGCCCGAGCACGAGGCGGCCCGACTGCGCGGCTCGCGGATGGGCCTGGTGCCGCAGGACCCGCTGGCCGGCCTCGACCCGCTGATCCGGGTGGGCCACCAGGTCACCGAGGCGCCGCTTTACCACGGCCTGATCCGGCGCGGGCAGCGCCGGGCAACCGCGGTCGACGCACTGCGGAAGGCGGGCCTGCCGCGGCCGGCGGAAAGCGCCCGCCGGTATCCGGTCGAACTGTCCGGCGGCATGCGCCAGCGCGTGCAGATCGCCGCGGCGATGGCCACCGGGCCGCGCTTGCTCATCGCCGACGAGCCGACGTCGGCCCTGGACGTGACCGTGCAACGCCGGGTCCTCGACCTCCTCCAGTCGCTGGTGGACGAGGACGGTGTGGCGCTGCTGTTCGTCACCCATGACCTGGCTCTGGCGGCCGAGCGAGCCCACCGCGTCCTGGTCCTGTACCGCGGCCTGTTGGTGGAGGAGGGCACCTCCCGGCAGGTGCTGGGCGACCCGCGGCACGAGTACACCCGCCGCCTGGTGGCCGCGGCCGCCCGCACCGGAACGCGGCGCCCGAGCGGGTCGGGCGAGCCGAGCGAGCCCGGCAGTCCGAGCCGGCCCGGCGGTCCGAGCGAGTCGGCGGAGCCCGGCGGTCCGAGCGGTTCGCCTGAGCCCGGCTCCCCCGCGCAGATCGAGCTGCGTGACGTCAGCAAGGCGTACCGCGGCCGGGACGAGGGCGGCCGCCGGGTGAGCCGCAAGGCCGTCGACGCGCTGTCGGTGTCCGTCGCGCGCGGCGAGACGCTCGGCGTCGTCGGGGAGTCCGGCAGCGGAAAGACCACCCTGGCACGTACATTGCTGCGGCTGGCCCGCCCGGATTCCGGCACGATCCACTACGCGGGACGTGACGTCAGCCGTATCCGCGGCGCCGAACTGCGCCGCTACCGCCGCCTGATCCAGCCGGTGTTCCAGGACCCCTCGGCATCGCTCAACCCGCGGTTCTCCGTGTTCGACGCGATCGCCGAGCCGCTGGTCATCCACCGCATCGGCGACGAGGGCGGGCGCCGCGACCGGGTCGCCGCGCTGCTGGAGCAGGTCGGCCTGCCCGCCGGGAGCATCGACCGCCCCTCCGGCGAGATGTCCGGCGGCCAGAAGCAGCGCGTGGCCATCGCCCGGGCGCTCGCCGCCGGGCCGGAGACGCTGGTGCTCGACGAGGTGGTCTCCGCCCTCGACGTGCTGGTCCAGGCGCAGATCCTCGACCTGCTCGTGGATCTCCAGCGGGAGCTGGCACTGACGTACGTGTTCATCTCCCACGACCTGTCGGTGATCCGGCAGATCGCGAACCATCTGCTGGTCATGCGGGACGGCTGTGCCGTCGAGTACGGGCCAACCGACGCGACGTTCGCCGCACCCCAACACCCGTACACCCGACAGCTCCTGTCCGCCGTCCCGGTCGCCGATTTCGCGCCGGACCCCAGCCGGACATGAACCCGCTCGCCCCCGGCCCGACACCCGTACCCGAACCAGTGCCCGAGCCGGCACCCGGCCCGCCCAGCCCTCATCCGGGCTCCGGGCCCCCATCCGACCCCAAGCCCGCACCGAACGAACCGAACGAGACGAGAAGGACCATGGACACCACGCTACGGACCAGAGCGACCACAGGACTCGTCATGGCGACGGCCCTGGTGTGCCTGGCCGCGTGCACCGCCAACCGCACCAACTCCCCCTCGGACGGCGGCAGTTCCGCGGCGACCGGCTCCGTGTTCACCATGCCGTTGGGCAACTCGGTGTCCGCGGACCCGGTGCAGAGCACCAGCATCGGCAATCTCAAGGTCATCCGGGCCGCGTACGAGGGCCTCGTCAACGAGCGGGCGGGCGGCTACGACGTGCAGCCGGGTCTGGCCACGAAATGGACCACGACCGACCAGAAGACGTGGACCTTCACCCTGCGCCAGGGCGTGCGCTTCTCCGACGGCACCGCCTTCACCGCCGATGCCGTGATCGCCAACTTCGCCCGGTACAAGAAGCTCGGCGGCCAGGTCGGCAGTCTGCTCGACGGCATCTCCTCGGTCACCGCGCCGAATGCGGGCACCGTGACGATCACGCTGTCCGCCCCGAACAGGGGCTTCATCGACTACCTGCCGATGGCGGTGATCGTCTCGCCCAAGGCGCTGACCACACACGCGTCCGACGACGCGAAGTCGTGGCTCTCGGCGAACACCGACGGCACCGGCCCGTACCAGACCGCCGCACCACTGACCGGCTCCACCCGCACGCTGGTGCGCAACCCCCACTATTGGGGCGGCTGGCAGGGCAGCCACATATCGAAGATCGTCTTCACCGCGCCGGCCGACAACGCCACCGCACTCCAGGAGTTGCGGCGCGGCGACATCGACCGGGTGGAGAACATCCCGCTCGCCCCGTACCTCAAGCAGTTGCAGGACAACAAGAACATCTCGGTGTATCAGGCCGCAGGCACCCAGATCGACGAGATCCAGATGAACACCCAGCACGGCCCGCTGGCGAACAAGCTGCTGCGCCAGGCCGTCACCTACGCGTACGACTACCAGGCGGCGATCAAGGCGGCCTACGACGGCGCGGCCACCGTACCGGCCGGCGGTCTCCCGGTCGGCTTCTCCGGCTTCGACTCCTCGCTGACGCCCTACAAGCAGGACCTGGCGAAGGCCAGGCAACTGCTGGCGCAGTCCGGTCTGAAGGACGTCACGCTGACGGTGTGGTGGGACGAGGCGGACAACGTCGCCTTCGAGAAGGCCGAGGCCCTCGTGCTGAAGTCGTCCCTGGCCGCCATCGGCATCAAGGTGAACATCGTCGGCACGACCT
Source organism: Streptomyces sp. NPDC008139 (assembly GCF_042957025.1). NCBI lineage: Bacteria > Bacillati > Actinomycetota > Actinomycetes > Kitasatosporales > Streptomycetaceae > Streptomyces > Streptomyces sp. NPDC008139. Next base: position 27,058 of record NZ_JBIBHM010000021.1, on the reverse strand, counting down.
TCCAGGCGATGTCGAAGGCCGCGGCCTCGCCGGCCGGCTCCCCCGACTTCAACTTCCTGTGGCACGGGGCGATCACCGCCGACCCGGTGGAGTACCTCGGCGGCTACTTCCAATCGAAGTACATCGGCGGCTACAACTGGTCGTTCTACAAGAACGCGGCCTTCGACTCGGCGCTGTCCGAGGCGAGCGCGGCCGCCTCGACCGCGGCGCGCGACGCCAAGCTGGCCCAGGCGCAGAAGATCCTCCAGGACGACGCGCCCGCGCTGTTCGTGGCGACGCCGAAGAAGATCGAGGTCGTCAACTCCGGCTTCACCGGCTTCGCGATCCACCCGATCGACTACGGCTACGACATCGACTTCTACGCCCTGCGCGTCAAGTCCTGACCGCCGATGGACTCCGTGCTCCTGATCGTCAGACGCGTGGCCGGGCTCGTGTCCGTGATGCTGGGCATCGCCGTGGTCACGTTCGTGGTGACCCGCATGGTGCCGTCCGACCCGGCCGCCCAGATAGCCGGCCTCGGCGCGTCCCCGCGGGCGATCCAGCAGGTACGGGTCCACCTCGGCCTGGACCGGCCGGTGTTGTCCCAGTTCTGGTCCTACCTCGACGGCCTGGTCCACCTGGACTTCGGCACGTCGTACGTCACCAACCACTCGGTGCTGTCCGACATCGGCGACCGGCTGCCCGCGACGCTGGAACTGGCCTTCGTCGGGGTGCTGTTCTACGTCGTGATCGCCGTGGCGCTCGGCACGTGGGCGGCCGCAACCCGTTCGCGGTGGCAGCAGGACACCATCCGGATCGCCACCCTGGCGGGTTCCTCGATCCCTCCGTACTGGCTGGCCCTGGTGCTCCAGGTGGTGTTCTACTCCTTCCTCGGCTGGCTGCCGCCCGGCGGCCGGCTGCCGGTCGGGACGCTCCCGGACGCCCGGGTCACCGGCTTCTACCTGATCGACTCCGCGATCGCGCTGGACTCGGCGACGTTCTGGAACGCCGCCCAGTGCCTGGCGCTGCCTGCCGCGAGCCTCGTGCTGATCAACGTCGGCAGCCTGACCCGGCTGGTGCGCGTCCAGGTCCTCCAGGAGCGCGCGGCGGACTACGTGTCGGTGCTGCGGGCACGCGGCATCGGCCGCCGCCGGATCATGGCCCGGCACGTGCTGCCGAACGCGATCAACCCGGCCGTCACCGTGACCGGGATGCAGATCGGCTTCCTGATCGGCGGCACGATCTACATCGAGAAGATCTTCCAGTGGCCCGGCCTCGGGTCGTACGCCTGGGACGCGATCGTGGCGGGCGACTATCCCGCGGTCAGCGCGGTGGCGATCGTGCTCTCGGGCGTCTTCGTCCTGATCACCCTCGTGGTCGACGTCCTCCAGTACCTCCTCGACCCGCGCGCGAGATTGGCCCGCATCTGATGCGTCCCGCACTCCGGCCGCAGCGCCGAATCCCCGACCTCCGGACACGTGAAACCCGCATACGCGAACCCCGGACACCCGGCCGCCCAACACCCGACCGCCGAAGCTCCGGCCGCCGGATCTCGTACCGCCGACTGTTCTTCGGCAACGCGGCGACCGGTGTGGGCACCGTGTGCGGGCTGGTCGTCCTGCTGTTCGTGATCGTCGTCCCGGTCGTGTCACCGTACGACCCGACCCGGCTGGACGCGTCGAACCGGCTTCTCGCACCGTCCTGGTCGCACTGGCTGGGCACCGACGACCTGGGCCGTGACGTCCTGGTCCGGCTCGCCGAGGGCGGACGGCTGTCGCTGGTGTGCGCGATCACCGCGGTGGCCTGCGCGACAGCCCTCGGGGCGGTGCTTGGGGCGCTCTGCGGGTATCTGGGCGGCGTGGTCGACGCCGTGCTGATGCGGGTCGCGGACGCGCTCCAGGGCTTCCCCCAGGTGCTGCTCGCCCTGCTGATCGCCGCGTCGCTGGGCCGCGGCATGACCTCCGCGACGGCGGCGACCGCGGTGGCGTACTGGCCGTACTTCGCCAAGATCACCCGCGGGCTGGTCCGGCAGATGCGCGGCGCGCTGTACGTGCAGGCCGCGGTCGCCCAGGGCGCCGGCGTGCTCTACGTGCTGCGCCGCCACCTGCTGCCGCAGACTGCCGCCGCCCTGTTCACACAGGCGACGATGGCGATCGGCGAGGCGATCATCTTCATCTCCGGCCTCTCACTGCTCGGCCTGGGCGCGCAGGAGCCGACCCCGGAGTGGGGGCTGATCATCGCGCAGAGCGCCGGCTTCGTGCTCCAGGCATGGTGGTACCCCACCTTCGCCGGCCTCGCCCTGTCGCTGGCCGCGCTGTCTTCGAATCTGCTCGGGGACTCGCTGCGCGAGAACCTCGGCCTGGCCCTGCGGTCCGGCTTCCGCCGCGTCCGCGCCCGGCCGCTCGGCAAGACGCCGGACCCGGCGGTCGCGGACGAGACACCGTGAACGCACACGTCGGGGCCGAGGTCGGGGGTGGGGCCGGGGCAGACGCCGATGTCCCCTTCGATGTCGATGTCGATGTCGATGTCGCCTTCGTCGGCGGGGGGCCGCGCGCGGTGTCGGCGCTGGAACGCCTGCTGGCCCTGCACCGCGCCACGGGCCCTTCGCCCGCACTGCGTGTGACGATGATCGACCCGTATCCGGCCGGCCGCGGGCGCACCTGGCGGGCCGACCAGTCCCCGCTGCTGCTGAGCAACACCAGCGTCGCGGCCACCACGATGTACCCGGCCGCCTCGGCAGAGGGGCCCGATTTCCCCACCTGGATCCGTACGGAGGTCGACGGGCGGTTCCCCGCGTGGGTCCGCCGTGACGCCGAGGGCCTGACGCCGTGGGCCCAGCACACCCGGCGGCTACAAGGCGAGTACCAGCGCTGGGTGTTCCGCCGGCTGGCGGCCGCCGCGCCGCCGCACGCGGTGGTCACCGAGATCAGGGACAGCGCCGTGGACCTGGTGACCGGCGGGCACGGCCGCAGCGAGCTGGTCCTGCGCGGCGGCCGACGGGTGCGGGCGGACGTGGTCGTGCTCGCGCAGGGCTTCCTTCCGCACCGCCCCTCCGGTGAGATACGGGAGCTGGGCGAGGCCGCAGCCGCGGCCGGGCTGCGGCATCTGCCGCCGGGCGCCGCCGCCGAGACCGACTGGGACCTCGTCCCGCCCGGCGCCGACGTACTGGTCCGCGGCCTCGGACCCACCTTCTTCGACATCCTGGGCCTGCTGTTCGAGGGCCGGGGCGGGCGGTACACGGGCAGCGGGCGCCGGATGCGGTACGTGCCAACCGGCCGTGAACCGCGGCTGCTCGTCGGCTCGCGGGCCGGTCTGCCCAAGCCCGCCCAGCACCCGGCGCAGGTGCCGGAGCCACCGCTGACCCACCTGGACGCGAGCCGCACGGCCGAACTACTCGCCGCCCACCGGGGTCGCCGTACCCTGCCCTTCGCCGCGCTCCGGCCGAGCGTCCTGCGGGACATCGGTGCCGCCTTCGGCGCGGCGCCCTGGACCTGGACGGATCTGCACGCGCCCACCGCGGGGCGGCAGTTCGCCTCGGCCGCCCACTGGCAGGCGTTCGTCGACCGCTGGGCGGAGCGCGAGTCGCCGGGCGCGCTCGACGGACGCCCCAGCCCATGGCTGGACGCGCGGGCGGCGGTCCTCGGCGTCCGCACGGTGCTCGACGAGTTGGACGCCGCCGGCTGCTTCGCCGATCCGGCCTCCGGCCCCGGGCCGCTGGCCGCCTTCCACCGGGAAGCCGGCCGGGTGACCAGCGGACCGCCCGCCGTCCGCTTCGCCCAACTGCTGGCGCTGCGCCGCCAGGGACTGGTCGTGCTCACCGGGCCCGGCCAGCGCCTGGATGTCGTCGACGGGCGGTTCCGCGGCCGATCGGACGCCGTCCCTGGCGCCGTGTGGCACGCCGATGTCGCGGTCGAGGCGTATCTCGCCTTCGGCGCGCTGGAGACGGCCGACGACCCGCTCATGGCCGCGCTGCTGCGGGACGGCCGGGTCCGGCCGCACCGTGATGCGCCGTCAGCCGACACCGCGTCCGTCGGCACGGCGCCCGATGGCATGCCGTCGTCCGCCGACGCGGCCACGGCCCGGCCCGCCACCAGCCTGGACATCGACCCGCACGGCTGGACGGCGGTCCGCAGGGACGGGACGGCCGACCCACGGCTGATCGTGCTCGGCATGCCGGGCTCCGCACACCAGCGGTCGGTGGGTCGGGCCGGGCTGCCGCAGGCCGGTGACCGCTTCTTCGCCGAGACCGAGCAGGCCGCGCGGTCCGTACTCCGTGCCCTGCCCGCGGCGGCCGGAAAGGCGAGGGCGTCCTGACCGAGACCCAGCCACCTGACCGGCCGTCACCCGGCCGAAGCGCCTCTCGCGTGCCTGACAAGACCAGCCGCCCCGCCGGGGCCCGGCCGGAATCCCTACCCACGGATTAGGAACCATGTCTGCCCCGCCGCCCGTCCCACTGCCGGCCACACCGCCGGTCCCGCCCCCTGTCGCGTCGGCGTCCCCGCCGTCAACCACACCGCCGGTCGCACCGCCCGTCGCGTCGGCGGCCCCGTCGCCCGTCCCACCGTCAGCCCCGCCGCCTGTTCCGCCACTCGTCCCGCCGCCGTCACGCCTCACCGCGCGGCTTCAGGCGCTTCAGTCGGCCCTGCGCCGCGCCGTGGTCGACGCCGCGTTCATCGGCGCAGGCGCCGATCTCCTCTACTTCACCGGGCTCGACCTGCCGCTGACCAGGCGCCTGGTGCTCCTCACGGTCCCCGCGCACGGGGTGCCCACGCTCGTCCTTCCGCACTTCGAGGCGGTGGGCGCCGATGTCGCGGGCGTACGGGTGCGCCGGGTCGCGGACGGCGAGGACGCGATGGCGGCAGCGCTTGACGCCCTGCCGGACGGGCCGGACCTGGTGGTGGCCGCCGCGGGCGACCTGCCGGTCCGGGTGCTGCTGGAAGCGGACCGCCGTGCGCAGGTCGGACGGTGGCGGGACGCCGGCGAATTCACGGGGCCGTTGCGGCTGGTCAAGGACGCCGCGGAGTTGGCGGCGCTCGCCGAGGCGGCCGAGCGGGCGGACGCGGCGATCTCCGAGGCATTGGCCCCGGGCATCGCCGGGCGCAGCGAGCGCGACATCGCCCGGCTCGTCGAGGAGCGGTTGCGGGCGGGCGGCTTCGACCCGGCCTCGGTGACGACACTGGTCGCCGCCGGGGCGCACGCCGCCGACCTGCGGCACCGGATGGGCGCGGAGCCCATCGCGGTCGGCGTGCCCGTACTGGTGGATGTGACCGCCCGGTGGCAGGGCTACTACGCCGACGTCAGCCGCACCGCGCACACCGGTGCGCCGTCCGGGGAGGTCGCCGCGGCCTTCCAGTGCGTACGGCGGGTCCTCGACGAATCCCTGGCACTGATCAGGCCGGGGACCGCAGCAGCCGAGGTCGAGCGACGGGCCAGGGCGGCGTTCGCCGCCGCGGGGTTCGGCGGGCACGTCAAGCACCGCATCGGACACGGCGTCGGCCTCGAATTGCACGAGGGCCCGCAGCTGGACGCCGACAGCGACACGCTGCTCGCCGAGGGCATGGTCTTCAGCCTCCAGCCCGGCGTCTACGTCGACGGCGGTTTCGGCGTGCGCACGGAGGCCGTCGCGGTCGTCACCGCTACGGGCTGCCGGCTGCTCAACACGGTGGCCGCACATCCGGGAACCGTGGCATGAGGCGCCCGGCCGCGCGGCGGTGGCACGCGTCAGTCGGGCTGCTTCGCGGCACGCGGCTTCCTTCTGGACCGGGGTGCGGCAGGAGCCTCGTCGCCGCCTTCCTGTTCCTCCATCAGCGACAGGATGCGCAGGTCGCGCACGCGGTTGAGGTGCGCCCGCATGCGCTCCCCCGCGGCGGTGGCGTCGCAGGCGGCGATCGCCTCGACGATCCGCTCGTGCTCGGACTGCGTGATCGCGGCGCCCTCCGCGCGGCGGCGGGCGTAGGGGCCGTGGACGGTGACCTGGGCGTCCAGCCGTTCCAGCACCTCGGCGATCACGTCATTGTGCGCGGCCGCCTGCAACGTATGGTGAAAATCCGTGTCATTGAGCCACAGCGCCTCGGGATCGTCGGTGGACTGGGCCCGGGCGAGGACGCTGCGCAGCTTGGCGAGGTCGAGCGGGGTGTGCCGCACGGCGGCGGTGGCCGCGGCGTGCGATTCGAGGATGATGCGCGCCTCGTAGATGTCGAGCACCTCGGTCGCGCTGCGATGCCGCACCCGGTAGCCGCGCGGCGCCCGGGCGAGCAGGCCGTCCTGCTCCAGTCGGGCCAGGGCCTCGCGGACGGGGGTGCGGGAGATGCTGGCCTTCGCGCTCAGCGTCGTCTCCTGGAGCAGCGTCCCCGGCGGATAGTTCCCCACCAGCAACTCGTGGCGGATCAGCGTGTATTGCTCGGCGGCGGTGTCGCGCGGAGTGGATTCACGCTCGCTCGCCGGTCCGGTCTGCATGGTGGGCGACCCCCTCGTGGCCATCACTGTCGCACATGCCCCGGTTGCCTAGGAAGCCGGAGGAAACGGATGCGCTTACCTGTCTAGCGGATACGTCTATCACGCAGCGTATCCGTTACTCGGAGGATGACCAAAGCACGGATCGAAAAGGAGTCTCCCTTTGTCTCGTTCACACCACATGCGACTGATGTTGCTGCTGCGACCCGGGGGTTACCACCGGGCGTCCTGGCGGATGCCGGACAGCCCCGCCGAGCGGGCGGCCGACCTGGAGGTCTACGTCGAGATGGCGCGCGCCGCCGAGCGCGCGAAATTCGACGCCGTCTTCATGGCTGACTCGCCCATGCTGCTCAGCGACCCGTGGGACTACCTGGCCCAGCCCTTGGAGCCGCTGACCCTGCTGTCCGCGGTCGCCGCGCTGACCGAGCGGATCGGGCTGCTGGCGACCGTCTCCACCACCTACTACGAACCGCTCAATCTGGCCCGGCTGCTGGCGTCCCTCGACCGGATCAGCAAGGGCAGGGCCGGCTGGAATGTGGTGACCACCGCGGACCCGCGCGCCCCGCGGCTGTTCGGCGGCACCACCCAGGTCGACCACGCGCTGCGCTACCGGCGGGCGGCCGAATTCGTCGAGACCGTCTGCGAATTGTGGGACGGCTGGGAGGACGGAGCGGTCGTGGTCGACCGGGCGGCCGGCGTGCTGACCGACCCCGGCAAGATCCACCGGATCGAGCACCACGGGCGGTTCTTCGACGTGTCGGGACCGTTCAACATCCCGCGGTCGGTCCAGGGCAGGCCGGTGCTCGCGCACGCGGGCCAGTCCCCCGACGGGCTCAGTGTCGCCCCGCACTACGCCGAGGTGCTGTTCGGCGTCGCCCACGATCTCGCCGACGCCCAACGCGTCTACGCCGACGTGAAGACACGGGTGCGGTCGGTCGGGCGCGATCCCGACCACCTCAGCGTGCTGCCGGGCCTGCTCCCGGTCATCGGCAGCACCGACGAGGAGGCCAGACGCCTGGACGAGGAGCTTCGGCAGTTGGGCCAGGCGGACACCATCGCCGACGACCTCGCGCACCAACTCGGCCTCGACCCGGCCTCGATCGACCCCGCCGCGCCCATCGACGTCGCGGCGGTCAACCACCCGGACACCCTCAACGGCCCGCAGAGCTGGTACCGCCAGATCTACGCCGACGTGGAACGGGGCGCGAGCTTCGCGGACTTGGTGGCGAAGTACTCCCGGATCGGCCGCTCCGGCCATCTCCAGGTCATCGGCAGCCCGGAGACCGTCGCCGACGTGCTGGAGGAGTGGTTCACCGCGCGCGGCTGCGACGGCTTCGTGGTGCAGGGCACCACCGTGCCCGGCAGCACCGACGCGTTCATGGAGCACGTCGTCCCGCTGCTGCGCCGACGCGGGCTGTTCCGCACCGAGTACGAGGGCAGCACCCTGCGCGACCACCTCGGCCTGCCCCGGCCGGTCAACCGCTTCGCGGACGCGCCCAACCCCGTCACGCACGAGTCCGCCTTCCAGCCCTCCGCGCCGCCGCGGCAGGCCGCCCGATGAGCCCTACGAGCCCTACGAGCCTCACCAGCCCGCCGAACGTCACAAGCGTCACGAGCCTTACGAGGGAGACACCATGAGTATCAGCGGGACCGCGGCGGAGCCGGAGGTCGAGCGCCTGCGCGCGAGTCGCCCCGAGATCTCCGCCCTGGTCGACCGCCTCGACGGACTGCTCTTCGCGCCCGCCGACGACCTCGGCGTCACGCGGGTGGAACGGCTCACGCTGGCCGTCTACGTGGCGGCGCTGCATTCGGCCGAAGCCGACGGGTCCAGCGGGTCCGACGGGTCCGACCGGTCCGACGGGCCCGACGACCACTATGCCCGCCGCCTGCGCGAGGCGGGCGCGTCCGACGCGTACGCAACCGGTGTCCAGCGCGTCGCCGACCGTGATGTGGCGCCGGGCCCGTACGGCGTGTACATCGGCGGCGGCGCCCTGGCCGCCGAGTCCCGGCCCGGCCCGTCCCTCACCGTGACGCCGGAGCTGGCCGCGCTGGTCGGGGCCAGGACCGCCCAGGCGCTGCGGTACGCGCATCTGCTGGTCCTGCACCCACGCGATGCCCGCCCCGGCGACCTCCAGGAAATGTTCGACGCCGGGTGGACGCAGCGCCAACTCATCGTGATCGCCCAACTGGTGTCCGCCCTGACCCTGCTCCTGCGGGTGCGTCGGGGAGCCGCAGCGACCGCGGCCTGGCAGCGTACGAACGGAGTCCGGACATGACCGACGAGGAGCCGGAGCACGGAACCGACCCTGCCACCGGCCAGGTGATCGACCCTGGACCGATCGAGCGGCCCGACCGGTTCGCCCGCGGCTACGGCGGCTGGATCGCCTGGCTGGGCGAGGAGCCCGACGACGGCTTCGACTGGGCCGCCCCTTTCAACGAGAAGCGGGCAGCCCGGCCCACATTCCGGCTCACCGCTGGCGACCGCGCGGTCGCCGCCACGATGGCCGCGATAGAGGACGGCATCTTCGAACACGTGTCAGACGACCAAGGCGAGGAACTACCCCGCCACTACCGCGAATTCGCAGCGTTCGTCACCTCGCGGACCAACGGGTGCCTGTACTGCACGGCCGTGCACGCCCTGCGCTTCGGACAGTACAGCGGAGACCGCACCTCGGCCCTGCGGGTCCTCGACCACGGCGTCGGCGCCCAACTTCCCGAGAACCTCGGGGTACTCGCCGACTGCGCGGCCGCCCTCACCGCGACCCCGGCCGCCTTCGGCCCTGAACACGCCGCCGCCCTGGCCGAACAGGGCCTGGATGCCGCCGCGATACTCGACTTCGTCCACAGCGTCGCCTACTTCAGCTACGCCAACCGCATGGTCCTCACCGTGGGTGAACCCACCGCAGCCCCGGCCGCGCTTCCCACGTAGAACGCCCTACCTGGCGACGCCCACGGCGGTCGTTCCCAGGGCGTCGACAAAGACTTCCCACCGAGTGCCCAGACCAGGCAGTGGAACGTATTCCCGACCCGCTGCGCCACAACTACACGTCGGGGCAGCCGAGTTGATCTCCAGTGGTGCGAGCACGTACAACTCCGAACATAAGGCGTCCATCTCCGATCCCGTCGCCGTCCCGTGTGCGCTTTCGCAGCTCGCGGAGCCCTCGCACCGCTGGCCACGCTCTACACCCAGTACCGCCCGGAGAGCTTCCGGTGCCGAGGGAGGCCGCGCCGCAGCCGAACTTGAGGTTGCGGTGGGTCGCGTATAGCGGTGCCGCCGCCCTCGGTCACTGCCAGGAGAGCCGTCCACCTGCCCAGCCTCGTGAAAGCGCGCGCGTGAGCCCCGTGACCAGCAGGCCCACCTGATCCACAGTCTCAGCGGCCGCTCGCGGGGGATAACCCCACCGCACTCGCTGGTCCCAGCACCACCACCAATAGACATGTCAGCCGGATCGTGCGAGCTGCCGGGATCTCGCACGATTGGGCAAACACGGCGCACCCTCTGCTCTCGAAGGATCACTCATGTCCCGCACCCCCCGCAGGCACCGGTCCATATACCGCGTGCTGTCGTCTCTCGCCGTGCTGACCCTGGCTGCCGGCGCCGCCACGGCGTGCAGCAGCAACGACTCCTCGTCCAGCTCCTCGGCCTCTACGTCCGCCATCCCGTCCGCCTCTGGGGGGACCGGCAATGCGGCCGAGGCGAAGCTGCACATGGTCGACAACGACGGTCACCGCCTGGCCTTCTACGCCATACAAGGCAGCGGTTCCACCATCGTCCTGGACTCGGGCGGCGGCGAGGACTCCTCGCAGTGGAAGGACATCGCCCCCAAGGTTCACGCGGCCACCGGCGCCACCGTCATCACCTACGACCGGGCCGGCCTCGGCAAGAGCGACGTGGTGCCCGGCGCGTGGAAGGTCCAGAGCGCCGTCAGTGACCTCAAGGCGGGACTCAAGCAGTTGGGCATCACCAAGGACGTCACCCTGGTGGCCCACTCCCAGGCCGGCGAGATCGCGAACAACCTCGCCCAGGACGATCCGGCGATGCTCTCCGGCGCGGTCCTGGTCGACGCCAACCTCCCTCAGTTCTTCACCGACGAGGAAATCCCCCGCCTCGTCGCCGCGACCCAGCCGGACGTCGACGCAGCGAAGAAGGACCCCGAGAAGCCGGCCAACCGCCAGCTCATCTCTACCGCGGAGGGCTTCGCCGAAGCGCACCAGGCCTTCCACAAGGTGGTGTGGCCCACCTCAGTGCCCGCAACGGTCATGGTCTCGGAGAAGACCCCGTTCGCAGGCTCTCCCCCGGACGCCCAGCACTGGCGTGATGCGGCCGCCTCATTCGTCAAGGAAGCACCCAACCGGACGCTTGTCACCGCCAAGGGCACCTCCCACGAGGTGCCGACGGAACGCCCCGACCTCGTACTCAAGGCGATCGAAGACAGGTTCGCCGCACAGCACTGACCCCAAGGACGCCGGCGGACTCGCAGACCAGGTGCGGACCGCCCGGTACCGAGCAAGCAAGTTGCTGGTTGGACGGCAGTACGCCGTCCAACCAGCGGGCACAGTGCGCCAGCGGTGAGGCTGCGGCGGCCGAGCGGGTTTCGGTCAGGTCCTGGAAGTCGTGGGTCTCGGTCATCGTGTCTCCGTGGTTGCTCGGCCGGCGGTGTCCGCCGGGGTGCGGGGTCGGGGCACGGTGGCGGCCGACAACAGGTCGAGCCGCTTGTCCATGTCCAGGCGGAAGGTCCCGTACGGGTTGACGTTGGACCAGAACAGCGCGGTCAGCCCACGCCGGTCCTCATCACTCAGCCTCGATGCCCGGGCTGGTTCGGCCAGGACCTGCTGCACCAGCAAGGTGTTGACATGCACGAGCGCGGACTGGAGCAGGTGCAGGGCGAGCATCGAGGTCTCGGCGTGCTCCTTGTCCGGGCCGGTCAGGGCTCCGTCCTTGCCGTAGTGCAGCACGGTGTCCCGCGGCTACGAACACCTGCGCCGCCACGACCTGCGCCACACCGGCTTGACCGGGATGGCGGACGCCGGAGTCCCCCTGCACGTCCTGCGGTTGATCGCCGGCCACGGCTCCCCGCAGACCACCCAGCGCTACCTCAACCCTCGGGAGTTGCATCAGACGGGCGAGAAGTCGCAGGTCGGCAGCTCACGGAACGAGCGCGAGGCTCCCCGAAGGTACTACGCACTGGCGATCTGACCAGGCATGTTGCCGAGCTGATCCCTTCTGATGCATGATTTGCCCTCCAGAAGGGATGGTCTGGAGTGGTGCATCAGCGCAAGGTTGACCTGGCCGGGTCAGCACATCTGGAACTCGTCTCCGGCGTGGTCCAACTGCGCCCCGAGGACGCGATGTTCGACGCGATGCTGCGAGGTTGGCGGGCCCAACAGAAGGCTCGTGGGCTTCAGGACGAGACGGTCGAGGACCGGGAACGGCTGATTCGCCGGTTCCACGAGTTCGCGAACGACTACCCGTGGCAGTGGACGCCGGCCCACATGGACGAGTGGTCGGTGTGCCTGACCGGCGAGAAGCACTTGGCGCCGTCGACGATCCGCGGCTACCAGGGTATCGTCCGCCTGTTCAGCGAGTTCGTCATCGACAGCCGGTACGGCTGGGTGCCGGCCTGTCAGGAAGCCTTCGGCGTCTTCCCCGTGGCGGTCTGCCACGAGTGGAACACCATCCCGCACCTGCAGGACTACGAAGGCAGTCCGGAGGCCCGGCCGTTCACGCGGGAAGAGCTGCAGCGTTTCCTGGACTACGCCGACGACCAGGTCGACCGCGCGGTGCGCGCGAAGCGCAAGGGCGCCCTGGCCGCCTACCGCGACGCCACCCTCTTCAAGGCCGTCTACGGCTGGGGGCTGCGGCGGACCGAGACGTCCAAACTCGACGTCGTCGACTTCGGACGCAACCCGCAGGCCCCGCAGTTCGGCCGATACGGCACCCTCAACGTCCGCTACGGCAAGGCGAAGAGGGGTCAGCAGCCCCGGCGCCGGAACGTGCTGTCGGTGATGGACTGGGCCGTCGAGGCGGTCGCGGACTACGTCGAGAACGTCCGGCCGCGGTTCGGGTTCCCCGACCATCCGGCTCTGTGGATCACCGAGCGCGGTGGACGCCTCCAGCCCGGCTCCATCAACGACCGCTTCGAGGCATACCGCGACGCCCTAAAACTCCCAAAAGACCTAGTTCCGCACTCAATGAGACATTCATACGTCACCCACCTGACCGAGGACGGAGTGGACCGGCGGTTCATCCAGCAGCAGGTCGGCCACGAGTGCGACAGCTCAACGGCGATCTACACCCACGTCAGCGACGACTTCATGAACACTGCCCTGCACAAGGCACTGGCCCCGGCGTTCGCCGGGGTCTGACGGAAGGACCTGACGATGACCGCCAAGCTCGACTACCGCTGGCACCTGCGCAAGGTGATGGCGGACCGCGGGATGTTCTCCACCACCGACCTCATCCCGCCGCTCGCCGAACGGGGCATCACCTTGTCCACGAGCCAGGTCTACCGGCTCGCCGTCGAGCGCCCCGAACGGCTGAGCCTGAAGATCCTCATGGCCCTGCTCGACATCCTGGACTGCAGCATGGACGACCTCATCGAGCCGATCGCCTCGGCCACTGCGGTGAAGAGGCAGAAGAAGGCCGCCGCCGCTGGCGCCGCGCCGCCGGCAGCGGACGGGCTCGGTGACCTGCGGCCCAAGCGGGCCCGGATCAGGGGCGTCGACCTGCCGTGACCACCACCGACCAGCCGGCCCGCGCGGTCACAGACCCTGTCGGCCTGATCACGGACCTGATCAGCCACGTCGAGGAGGACCTCGACCCCGCAGCCGTCCGGGCCGTGGTCCTCGGCGTCGCCGGTGGCCGCGCGAAGTCGCGACGGCTCGCCGAAGCCCTGGCGGCCCGGCCCAAGGTCCTGTCCGACGGCCGCTCTCCCGCGCCCCGGGCTATCGGCGACCTGCTGATCGCCCTCCGCAAGGCCGGAGCCACGACGATCTCGCCGCCGGTCTGCCGCGACTGCGGCAAGCACCTGCGGACCTTCCAGCGCCGAGGCCAGGACTGGTACTGCGGGGTCTGCAACCAAGACACCACCGAGTGCGCCGGCTGCGGAGCCACCCGTCGCCTCCACTCGCGTGATCGGGCCGGCCGACCGCGCTGTTCGATGTGTCCGGACGTCGACCCACGTGATCCGCTCGAAGTCATCCACGAGGTGATCACCACGATCAATCCGGCCGCCGATCGCGAGATCACCGCCGACGCGGTCCGCCGATCCACTCCCCGCCCCTCCTACCAGCAGAAACTGGCCTGGGCCCTGGAGGACAACCCCCGTCTGCTGACCGGCGAGGGGCACCTGGCTCCCCTTCGCGCGATCCCACGGTTCATCGATCTGCTGCACGCCGCCGATGTCGCCGGCATCATCCTGCCGGCCTGCCCCCGCTGCCGACGCGTCGTCCGGATCGACAAGCCCCTCGACGGGCAGCGGGTCTGCCGCAACTGCATCGCCAAGTCCCGCATCGAGGAGTGCTCACGCTGCGGCGCCCGGCGCGAACCCGCCACGCGCGACGCCCAAGGCCAGCCGCTGTGTCCGAAGTGCCTGATCACGGACCCCGCCAACCTGGAGTCTTGCATCCTCTGCGGCAAGCGGCGCATGGTCAGCACCCGGACTCCCGGCGGGCCGATCTGCCCCAACTGCCGTCCCCTACCCACGCTGGTCTGCTCGATCTGCGGCCGCACCGCACCCTGCATGCTCTCGAGGCTGACAGGGCAGCCCCGCTGCGGCCGTTGCGATCAGCGAGAAGTGCACTGCACCGTCTGCGGACGCTTCCGAGACATCCACTCCGGCACCGTCGACGCCCCCGTCTGCGGCCCATGCACGAAGCCGGACGCCGAACTCTGGCGCCCCTGCCCGACCTGTGGTGAGGCCGAACGGCTGACCACACCCGGTCCTTGCCGTCGCTGCACGCTCAAGCAGCGGCTCGACGACCTCCTCGCCGACAACACGGGCACAGTCCCGCCGAAGCTCCAAGCCCTCCACGACGCCCTGGCCGGCACCCAACGGACGGCGACCGCCATGAGCTGGCTGTCGAAAGGCATCGTCTCCACCGTCCTGTCCGACCTGGCCTCCGGCCGACGTCCCCTGACCCACGAGGCCCTGGACGAACTCCCCGACAGCAAGGTCGTCGAACACATCCGCAGCGTCCTCGTGGCCGCCGACGCACTGCCGCACCGCGACGAGCAGATGGTCCGCCTCGAACGGCACGTGAAGGACCTCGTCGCCTCCCACGCCACCCCCGAAGGTCGGCAGATCCTGCACCGCTACGCGACCTGGCACCTGATCCGCCGGCTTCGCCGCCGAAGCCGCGGCAACGACATCACGCACACCCAGCACAACGTCGTACGCGTGCACCTGAGGGCCGCCGTCTATCTCCTGGACTGGCTCACGGACCAGGACCTGACCATGGCCAGCTGCCAGCAGAGCGACCTCGAACGCTGGATGACCCGCGACGAGACTCAACTCCAAAGGGAAGCAGGCCACTTCGTGCGCTGGGCCCTCAACCAGAGGATCACCCGCGACCTCAGTTTCCCCGCCGTGAAGTGGAACGGCCCCTCCCAGGCCATGGACGACGACGCCCGCTGGCCCACCGCCCACCGCCTGCTGAACGACGACACCATCCGGACCGAAGACCGATTGGCTGGCCTGCTGTTGCTCCTCTATGCCCAGTGGCCAGCGGCGATCTCACGGTTGACCACCGCCCATATCGAGGAGACGAACGCGACAGTCCGGATCCGCCTCGGCGACGTCGCGGTTACCTTGCCCGGTCCCATCGCCGAGCTGGCCCTGGAGCAAGTCGCTGCCCGTCGCAGCCACGCGGTCCTCGCCCAGACCGACTCTCCCTGGCTCTTCCCCGGCGGCCAGCCCGGCCGACCGATCAGTGCTTGGGCGATGGGTGAACGACTCCGCAAGCTCGGCATCCGGCTCGCGGCCACCCGCTCCACCGCGCTGTTCCAGCTCGCCACCGAGCTGCCCGCCGCGATCCTCGCTCGCACCCTTGGCATCCACATCACCGTCGCCGTCAAGTGGCAGCGAGCCGCCGCCGGCGACTGGGGCGCCTACGCCGCCCAGGTCAGCCACCGCATCAACCATCCCCACCGACACGGAGACGACGACCATGCCCCTCGATGACCAGCACATCTGGGCTCTGCTGAAGAACCTCGACGATCCCGACAACATGGAGTTCCCTCAGAACTACGACCACGCCGCGACCCGAGCCCGATTCGACCAGCTCGCAGCCAGGCTGGATCAGCGGTTCCGCTGCACCTGCACCGTCGATCGAGGCGTCCAGGACGCGAACCACCACGGGTCCATCGTCATCCCCACCAGCGCAACGGCCAGCGGAGACCACGTCACCATCACGGTCAGCAACTACGGCAACCTCGTCGCCGTGACGCTGGGGAACCCCGGCAGTTACGACGAGGAAGAAGAGAGCGTCCTCTTCGAGACCGCCGACCGTCGCCCCATCGACGACGAACTCGACGCACTCGGCTACATCGCCGTCTCCGAGCACCTGCTCTGGACCCGATACGACGGCGTCAGCAACCTCGGTACATGCTTCGAGCCGCGAACCTGGTGGGACCGCTTCTTCGACTACATCTGAGCTGCCCCAAGCGGCACTGCACCGCAGGCATTCGGACAGTTCCAATACCCGACTCCACCATTACACCCCGACCTGCGGCCCGTGATCCACGCCGGCCACAACCTCAGCACCCACCTCACCAGCGTCCGCACCCCTCCCCCGCCGTCGCCAGCCCTGTCCGCAACGCTGCGACGGTTGTAGGGAAGCCACAATCCCCTCACGAACACGACGATCTTGGTCCCCAGAAAAACGCACGCCGACCTGCGGGTTTTCTTGAGTTACCAGCCCCGATCGGCCCCCAGGTACTGACGCGTCATCACATGAACATCGTTCCCGAAAACAAAGAGAGACCCGCTGACCTGGCTCAATGCCAGTCCAGCGGGCCTTCGTGCACCGTCGGGAGGACAGGATTTGAACCTGCGACCCCTTGACCCCCAGTCGCGAAGATCAAGGGGATTTCCCGGCTATTCGGGACCAATCTCCCGCGTATCACGCGTAGTAATGCCACTATCGTCCACCAACGCGCACCGCGTGTGGTCCCCACCGGGTCCCTGGCAACCTGGGTCAGTACATCACGAGACGTCTCTCATTCAGTCTGCCTCGCCGGTCGGCATCTGACAATCGAACACCGGGACAGCGAAATCTTCCTCAAGCGTTGTCGGCGACGGATGAAATGTCGGACGAAGGCGAGAGTGCGGCGGGCTCATGGGTGCAGTGCGGGGGGCGAGATCACCGCGTGCTGCTCTCCGCGCGAGCGAAGGTGACCCGTCCAGGGCGCGGACGTTGACGGGCAGGGGCGTGCTCTCCGCGCGAGCGGAGGAGGTACGTCCGGCGTCGAGGGCCGGGCCTGCACAATCAGCCCGTGGCAGTTACGCACGAGGGTACGAACGTGCACCTCCTTGGCGGAAAGGGTGACGGCAGTCGACCCGGAGTGCCGCTCGGCGGCCGATGCGGCCGCATCGAGCCCCGGCACCCGCTGTGGGGGCGCACGAAATCGGACCCGCCCACTAACCTCGCGCTTTCATGAAGCGGGCTGTCCGACGGGTGGTCAGGTAAGCTAAAAGTGCCTCTGAACAGCAAGAACGAGGATTGTCGAGGTCCTTGTTCCTGCCACCGTCGGAGGCACTTCCCAGGTGAAGAAGCGTATCGGGTCCTACCCACGTGTCCGCGTCGAGGGCGGTGGCCGTGGGGTGGCGTCCCAGGCCGGAGCCGTGCTGCTGGTCGAGACGGTCCCCAAGACCGGGCTGGACCAGGCGATATCGGCGGCGCTGGCGCCGTGGCGACGGCCGCGGGCGGTGCACGATCCAGGGAAGATCCTGCTGGACGTGGCCCTCGCGGTCGCGCTGGGCGGGGACTGCCTCGCGGATGTCGGGACCCTGCGGGCCGAGCCCGGCGTGTTCGGGCCGGTGGCCTCCGACCCGATGGTCTCCCGGCTCGTCGACGCCCTCGCCGTGGCCGGGCCGAAGGCCCTGTCCGCGATCAGGGCCGCTCGGGCCGAAGCGCGTGAGCGCGTCCGGAAGCTGGCCGGCACTGCGGCGCCGCATGCCGCGGGGCAGGTGATCGTGGACCTGGACGGGGTGCTCGTGCTGGCCCACTCCGAGAAGCAGGACGCCACCGCGACCTGGAAGAAGACCTTCGGACACCATCCCCTGACGGCGTTCGTCGACCACGGAGGCGGCGGGAGCGGGGAACCGGTGGCCGGCCTGCTCAGGCCAGGCAACGCAGGCAGCAACACCGCCGCCGACCACATCACAACCGCACAACTCGCCCTGGCCCCAATGCCGAAGAGGTACCGGCGCGGACGCCAGGCGCTGATCCGAACCGACTCCGCAGGCGGCACCCACGATTTCGTCGCCTGGCCCGCCCAACGCGGCCGGTGGCTGTCGTACTCGGTCGGCATGACCATTACCGAGCAGATCCACCAGGCCATACTCAAGGTCCCCGCCACGGCCTGGACGGCAGCGATCGAGCCCGGCGGCGAGATCCGGGACGGAGCCTGGGTCGCCGAGATCACCGGCGACCGCCTCAAAGACTGGCCGAAGGGAATGCGGCTGATCGTCCGCATTCATGCATGTGATGTTAGCCACACTCTAACGCGTTTGGGGTTCAACATGTCGACCTTGCGGGTCGATTGACTATCTGTTTGGGATATCTTATACCGTTCTTGTGTCGGTGGAGTCGTCGATTCCCCCTAACCGCCCCTTGGCTCCCCTTTAGCTCTCGTTGGGTATTTCTTTTGATCCGTTCCTTTTCGTGTGGCGGATGTGTGAAGATCCATCAGTTTTCCGGTTGCGGGGGCAACTTCGCACTCGGGTCTGACGAGGGAGGGGCCAGTGGGGATGTACTGGGGGGGGTGTTCGGCGTTACGCGCCGGGCAGTCTGATACGCACGCGTTCGGCGTGGTTGCGTCGGGTGTCGGTGCTTGTGGTGATCGCGCTGGCCGTTGAGGCGGCGACGGTCGCGGCGGATTCGGGGGTGGCGTTCGCCGCACCCGGGTCCGAGCGGGAAGGGACCGTCGGGTCGGCGCCGTCGTACGGGGTGGCGGAGGCGCAGGATGTGCTGTCGGCGCGGTTGATGGCACGGTTGCAGGGCCGGCGGATCGAGGCGTTGAGCGAGCGTACGGATGCTTCGCAGACGTTCGTGAACGCCGACGGAACGGTGACGTACACCGCGTTCGCGGAGCCGAAGTGGACCCAGCGCGGCGGCTCGTGGGTGAATCTGGACCCGACGCTTCAGCTCGGAGCCGACGGCAGTGTCGTGCCGGTGGCGGCCGAGACGGATCTGGTGCTGTCCGGCGGTGGTTCGGGGCCGTTGGCATCGTTGGCGGTCGACGGCAAGAACCTGTCGCTGACGTGGCCGACGGCGTTGCCGATGCCGGTGCTGTCCGGCGCGAAGGCGACGTACGCGAACGTGCTGAAGGACGTGGACCTTGAGTTGACCGCTTCGCTGAAGGGCGGGGTGGAGGAGACGCTGGTGGTCAAGTCCGCCGAGGCGGCCTCCGGCCCAGGGCTGTCGGATCTGGTGCAGAGCGTGTCGACCAGCAACGGCGTCACCGCGGCGACGGACGCGGGCGGGAATCTGACGGTGACCGACGGCACCGGCCGTCTGCTGGTGAACTCTCCGGCGCCGGTGATGTGGGACTCGGCGACCAGTGCCGAACCCGCTGCGGCGGGCGGCGGGAACAGCACCGCCGGGCTCGCGCCCGCGGAGGCGGACAAGGCGAAGCCCCGCGCGGGCACCCGTTCCACCGCCCAGGGGCCGGGTTCCCACGCCCACCATGCGGCGGTGAAGACCACGTTGAAGGGCCGCAAGCTCCATCTGACGGCCGACCGTGGGCTGTTGACGGCGAAGAGCACCGTCTTCCCGGTTTACATCGACCCCGCCTATGTGCCGCACCCGGCCAGTGGCAGCCGCCTGCACTGGAACGAGGTGCAGCAGGCGTATCCGAACACGTCGAACTACGACTCCAGCCCGTCCAACGGCAACGGCGTGGGCTACCAGGGCTTTTCCTCGCCGAAGGGAATCGAGCGGACCTACTACCAGGTCGGCATCCCCACGGCGATCTGGGGCGGCACCGTGCTCAGCGCCGACATGAAGATGACGGAGAGCTACTCCGCGTCGTGCGGCACCACGTCCTACGGCGTCCAGGCGTGGTCCACCAGCCCGTTCAGCGCCTCCACGAACTGGAGCAACGCGCCGTCGAAGGTTGCCCAGCAGAGCTCGGTGAACTTCGGCCCCGCCTGTAGCTCCAGCCCGTCGGGGACCTTCAGCTTCATGAACCAGGTCACCAACGCCGCCGCGAACCACTGGTCGAACATCACCTTCGTGCTGGTCAGCAGCAGTGAGACCAACGAGGTGCAGTTCAAGCGGTTCTCCAGCGCCGCATCACTGTCGATCACGTACAACACCCCGCCGACGAACCCGACCGGCCTGGCTGTCTCGCCGTCGGAGACGGTCGGCTACGCGGCCAGCGGAACGCCGACATTCTCAGCGAAGGCCACCGACGCCAACAGCGACACCGTCCGGCTGGAGTACCAGGTGCTGTCCGGCACCACGGTCAAGGCATCCGGCAGCTCTCCGTATGTCGCTTCCGGTGCGGCCGGTACGTGGAAGGTGTCCACCGCGCTGGCGGACGGCTCGTACACGTGGAAGGTCCGCGCCTACGACGGGCACGACTACTCGGCGTGGACCGCGAACCAGGCGCTGATCATCGACACCACGGCACCGGCCAACACTTCGGTGGCCTCCACCGCCTTCCCGGCGGGGGCATGGTCCGGGACACCTGACGCGTCGGGGAACTTCACCGGCTCCTTCACCTTCACCCCGCCGACCACGGATGTGGGCGAGGTCGCATGGCAGTTGGACAGCGAGGCGTGGAACCACACCGCCACGACCGGCACCGCGTTCACGAAGTCGCTGACGTTCAGGGCCGGCAAGCACACGCTGATCGCCAAGACCCACGACAAGGCGGGCAATGTCGCCTCGGGTACCTACTACGTCTTCTACGCCGGCTCCGGCGCCGCACTGCTGACCCCCGGGCAGGGTGACCGCCCTGCCCGCCGCGTGTCCCTGACCGCGGAGGGCAAGCCGTCCGCGACCGGAGTGACGTACCAGTACCGCATCGGGGAGACCGACACCTGGCACAACGTGCCCACCGCCCATGTCACCGTCGGTACCTCCGGGGCGCCGGTCGCGTCCTGGCCCTTCACCGCAACCGGCGGGACGCCGGCCGCGCTGACCTGGACCATCACCGACACCCTCACGCAGGACGGACCGGTCGACCTGCGCGCGGTCTTCACCGACGGCACCCTGTCCGACAACTCCCCGCCGAACACGGTCACCGTGGACCGTAACGCCGGTTCCGCGCCGTCGCTGTCCGCCGGGCCAGCGTCGGTCAACGCGCTCACCGGTGACGCGAGCGTCAGCGCCACCGACGCCTCCGGCTTCGATCTGACCGTCACCCGTAGCGCCTCCTCCCGTCGTCCGGCCAACGGGGCGGCGCAGGAGGGACAGGCGGCGATCTTCGGTCCGCAGTGGACGGCGGGCACCACCGCCGAGATCACCGGCTCGGACTGGTCCTACATCCGTAAGGCGTCGGACAAGTCTCTGGCGCTGGTCAATGTGGACGGTGACCCGACCGGGTTCACCGCCACCTCCGGCGGCGGGTGGAAGCCCGAACCGGGCGCGGAGGACCTGACACTGACCGGCTCCCTCACCGGCACCTTCACGTTGAAGGACACCGAGGGGACGACCACCACGTTCGCCAAGGTCGATCCCTCGGCCACGACATGGCAGGTCACCTCGACGTTCCTGCCGACCACCAACTCCACCACCCAGGTCGTCTCGGAGAAGATCCCGGTCGGCAATACGTTCCTGGCCCGCCCCAAGTACGTCGTCGCACCCACGTCCGCCGTCACGCAGGCCACCTGCTCCACCACGCCCGCGACCAAGGGCTGCCGCGTACTGGAATACGTCTACGCCAACGCCACCACCGCGACCGCCTCGGTGTTCGGGAACTACGCCGATCAGGTCTCCCAGGTCAGGCTGTGGTCGACCGAGCCCGGCGCGTCGGCCGCCACCGCCGTCACCGTCGCCCAGTACGCGTACGACACGACCGGGCGTCTGCGCCAGCAGTGGGATCCGCGCGTCAGCCCCGCGCTGAAGACGGGTTACGACTACGACAGCGCGGGCCGTATCACCACGCTGACCCCGCCCGGTGAACTGCCGTGGACCTTCACCTACGGCAGCGTCGGCAACACGGCCACAGCCAGCGACGGCATGCTGCTGACCGCGTCCCGGCCCACCCTCACTCCGGGCAGCGCGGACCAGACCAACGGCACCGCGACGACCAGCCTCGTCTACAACGTCCCGCTCAACGGCGCCGCCGCCCCGTACAAGATGAGCGGTAGCGACGTGGCCGCCTGGGGTCAGGGCGACGCACCCTCGGACGCCACCGCCGTCTTCCCCGCCGACGCCATTCCGTCCTCGCACAACGGCGCGTCGCTGGCGTCCAACGCCTACCGCCGCGCGGTTGTCACCTACACCAACCCCTCGGGCCGTCAGGTCAACACCGCCGGCCCCGGCGCGCACATCACCACCACCGAATACGACCGCTACGGTCATACGGTCAGAGAACTGACGGCCGCCAACCGTGAACTGGCCCTGGCCACTGGCGGCGACGGTCTCGCCGAGCAGCGGCAACTGGGCATCGACACGCTCACACCGGCCGAGCGGGCGCAGGCGCTGTCCATCGTCTCGGTCTACAACACCAGCAGCGTCGCTGCGGACGCGGGCACCGGCAAGGACACCGACCCCGCCAACGTCGGCCAGCGGGAACTGGAGAAGCTCGGCCCGCTGCACATGGTCACCCTCGCCGGCACCCTCAACGCGGGTACCGGAGGCATCAATCTGCCCGCGGGATCCTGGGTTCCGGCCCGGCAGCACACGGTGACCGCCTACGACCAGAGCCGTCCCACCGACGGCACCGCGACCGTGGCCAACCAACCGACCACCGTCACCATCGGCGCGCGCGTGAGCGGCTACCCGGCAGACGCCGACACCCGTACGAGCACCACCGGATACGACTGGGCCAAGGGCCTGCCCACCCGGACCGTCACCGACCCCGCCGGGCTGAATCTAGTCGATACCGCCGACTACGACGCCCAGGGCCGCGTCATCAAGACCACCCTGCCCAAGTCCACCGGCACGGACGCGGGCGCCACCGTGACAACCTACTGGTCGGCCAGTGGCACCGGTGCCTGCAACGGCCGCCCCGAATGGGCCGACCTCGTCTGCTCCACCGGCCCGGCCGGTGCGATCACGGGCGGCGGCACCAACCCGTCCCAACTGCCCACCAAGACCACGACCTACGACAGGTGGGGCAGCGCCGCCGCGGTCACCGACACCGCGGGGAGCAGCACCCGCACCACCACCACGGCCTTCGACGCCGCAGGACGTGTAACCGGCACGTCCCTCACCGGCGGTGTGGGGACGGCGGTCCCGGCCGCCACGACCACGTACGACCCTGCCACCGGCCAGGTCGCCACCACCGTCGCCGCGGGCAAGACCATTACCAGCGCCTACGACGCACTGGGACGGCTGATCTCCTACAGCGACGGCGCGGGCAACACCGCCACCACGTGGTACGACCCCCTCAACCGGCCCGTCAAGGTGACCGACTCGGCGCCGTCGACCACCACTTACTCCTACGACACGACCAGTGACCCGCGAGGTCTGGAGACCTCCCGCACCGACTCCGTCGCAGGCACCTTCACCGCCACCTACGACGCGGACGGCAGCCTCGCCACCCAGTCGCTGCCGGGCGGCTATACGCTCACCGCCGCCCAGGACGAGACCGGCGCGACCGTTTCTCGCACCTATACGCGTGACAGCGACGGCCTGACCGTGACCGGGGACACCGCGAGCACCACGGTCCAGGGGCAGTGGACCACCCACTCGTCCGACACGGCCGAGCAGACATACTCCTACGACGCTGCCGGACGCCTCACCAACGTTGACGATACTCAGGACAGCGTCACCACCCACCGCTCCTACGCCTTCGACAACAACACCAACCGCACCAGCCTGACCACCGTCACCGACAATCCCGACGGAACTTCGGGAACCCCTGCCACGACCACGTACACCTACGACAGCGCCGACCGCCTCACCACCCCGGGAACTGTCTACGACGCCTTCGGCCGCACCACCACCCAAGCCACCGGCGCCACCATCGGCTACTACACCAACGACCTTGTCCGTCAGCAGACCTCCGCCGACGGGACCAGCCGCC
The DNA here is from genome assembly GCF_042957025.1 of Streptomyces sp. NPDC008139. NCBI lineage: Bacteria > Bacillati > Actinomycetota > Actinomycetes > Kitasatosporales > Streptomycetaceae > Streptomyces > Streptomyces sp. NPDC008139. The sequence continues at coordinate 3,201 of NZ_JBIBHM010000021.1, read as the reverse complement.
AGACCTGGACTCTGGATGCGGCTCAACGCCTGGCCTCCTGGACAACCGAAACCAACACGAACGGCGTCTGGACCAACACCGGTGCCAAGTCCGGCCACTACGGCTGTGGTTGCGACAGCCCGACATGGATAGCCGAAGACGCTGCCGGGACGATCACCCGAAACATCCACGGAATTGACGGCGATCTGGACGTCATCACGGGCTCTTCCGGCTCCGCCGTACTGCAACTGACTAATCTGCACAGCGACGTCACCGTACAACTCCCACTGGACACGACCGTCTCCCCCACGGCTAAGTCCTACGACGAGTATGGAAACTCGCAATATAACCCTGCCGCCGTTCGCTATGGCTGGCTCGGGGGCGAACAACGTTCCGCAGAAGCACTCGACAACCTCACGTTGATGGGCGTACGCCTCTACGATCCGACATCTGGACGATTCCTGCAGAATGATCCGGTCGCCGACGGCTCGCCGAATCGTTACGGATATCCTGCCGACCCGCTGACGATGTATGATCTCAACGGGCAGTCCTGGCTGGGAAAAATGCGCAAAGCTTGGAAGATCCTAAAGTGCGCCAGCGCCATTGGCCTTGTCGTAGCATCACTGTGGCTGCCCGCCGCAAAGATCCTGAAAATCAAGCGTGCGATTCGGGGGCTGGGGGGTGTTAAAAATGCCGCACGCCTCATCCTCGGAGCAACAAGCATCGGCGAGAAGTTGAGTTCGATCGCTAAAATCGGAATCACATTCGGGGTAAGCATCACGGGTGTCGATTCGATTCTGAGCAACTGCAAGTAGCGGCACTTACCGGGCGGGTGCAGAAGAGACCGCACCCGCCCGACTATCGGAATTCACCAAACGAGGTGGAAATATCATTCTCAACAATAAAAATTTTACCGTAATTGACAACTCGATCCTGATTTTGACTATGATCGACGGGCTCATTGCTGCTGCAGATGATGGCGACCGTCCGGGGCTCGAAAAGGCCGCTGCGGCAATCAGAGGGTTTGTGGCCGCCGCTGGTGACCCCCAAGTAAAGTGGGCCAGGCAAGCGCTAGCGAATTCTGGGATAGAAGCGACGAATCAAATCGACGCCGTCCGCGAGCTGCGCTCACAAGCCGCTGGATTGGGCGTCCTGGATGCAGGGATCCTCCTCAAGAAGGTCATCGAAAACGACAGAGAAATAATGAAATGAAAGAGTGATCTCCTGCGGGAGTCCCCTCCGGGTATTGCACGTGACTCGGCGTGCCATTCGGCATTTTTTGATCTCTGGAGGAGTATTTCTAATGGGTACCGATATAGCGGAACCGCCCGAGCGCGTCGGGCGGCGGCGAGATCACCGGCTCCTACGGCCAGCCCGTGCTTACGCTCCCCCAGCACTTTCCACGGTGGCCTGACCCAGTCGTTCTGGGCGGTGAGTGCCTCAAACCCGCTGGAACGCAGCAGCCGGGCCAGAACCACCTACAGAAGATATCCGCGTAACACAGGAACCCCGATTATGCGGCGGTCCTAGTAACACCCCGGGCCAACTGCCGCGAACCCGCCGACGCGTCGGCGTCAGGGTTACGGCTTACGAGTTGGTGCGTGATAGCGGGTGAGGCGTCGCTCCGGGCAGGTGTCATGATCCGAGTGTGGTGATCATGGTTAATCGGCCGGTGCTGGCGCATCGCCTGTTCACGGGGATCTCTCGTCAGCATCTCGCCTGCCTGGTCGAGGAGTTGGCGTTGCTGTGGGAGGCCGGCGTCGAGGGTGGACGTCATGCTGCGCGGGGTGGGGCGAGGAAGCGGGCCGCGGGTGCCGGCGCTCGTCACCGGTTGGTGTTCGTCGACCGGCTGGTGGCCACGCTGATCCATCTGCGGCGTGACCTGCCGCACTCGGTACTGGGGCTGCTGTTCGGTGTCGACCGATCCACCATCACCCGCGCGATCGGAGAAATACGTCCGCTCCTGGCGGAGCGGGGATGCGCGGTTCCCGACACCCCTGGCCTGCGTCTTCGGACGCTGCCGGATGTGTTCGCCTACGCCCAGGCCGAGGGCAGCGAATTACGGCTGGATGCCACGGAGATCCAGGTCCGCCGGCCACCGCCCAGCCGCGGCGGACGACGGGCATTCGTGTCGGGCAAGAAGAAGCAGAACACCATGAAGGCCACCGTGATCGCTGACTGGCGGGGCCGCACGTTATGGACCGATGCCCTGCGACCTGGACGTATGCACGATGCCACGGCCGCCCGCAACGAAGGCATCGCCATCTGTTTCCAGCACTTCCCCGACGTCGAAGTCCTCCTGGACGACGGTTACCTCGGCCTGAGCCGTGATCACCGCGGGCAAGCGATCACACCGCCCAGAAAACCGCGGCCGGGAGCACTGCCCGGCAGAGTCGAGCAGTGGGAACGCGACCGCCACGATCACTCATCCGACCGCATCACCGTCGAACACGCCCTTGCCGACCACAAACGCTGGAAACAACTGACGCGCTGGACCCACCGACGCGACCGCCTGCCCGACACCTACCGGGCCATCGCCGGTCTCGTCTCCGACCGCACCATCACCGCCTGAAAAACAGGCCACGACCAGGCCAGGCCAAACACGCCTCACCCGCTATCACGCACCAACTCGTAAGAAGCCATCTCATTTGGGTGGCTCGGTGTTCTGTGAATCATGGTGGGGATCGTTGAGCGGTTGGTGCCGGACGATTTGTGGGAGTTGTTCCAGCGGGTGGTGCCCCCGACCGGGCGATCGGCGGTCGGCGCACGATGCATGGCCCAACGCGGGCGGGCTGCTGCAGGTTCGCTCACCGATTAGGAAGCCCATCGCCTGTGCGGGAGGCCGTAGGGTCTTGCTCCGTGCGGCGACTTGAGATCTCGGATCTGATCACTGCGGTGGACTCGCGGAGCGGTGGCCGGGTTCCGGTGCGGCGTGCGGAGGTGATTCGACGGCTCCGGGAGAGTGGTGATGAGCCCGCGGCCAGGATCGTCGCCGGGCTGCCTGCGGATCAGGACGGCGTACTCGACCCGCACGCCGTGGACAGTCTGCTCATCACCGTGCACACGGAACTCCAGCGGTTGAGCGAGGAACTGCGGATCGGCGAGCACCTGGTGCATGTGCTCGGCCTGAGGGGCCCCGAAGTTTCCGGACAGGCACCCAATAGGGTTGTCCTGAACAAGGAAACGAGGAAGAAGTGGCGCCACCCAGTAAGTACTCGCCGG
>NZ_JBIBHM010000020.1:0-114881 GCF_042957025.1 Streptomyces sp. NPDC008139 | reverse complement strand
GACTTTTGGCACGCTGTTGAGTTCTCAAGGAACGGAAGCTTCCTTCAGACCGTTTCACCGGCCCTCCGGGCTTTCCCTTCGTCGTGTCTCCGACTCTATCAGACGCTTTCCAGTGTCTGACCCCCAGTCAGCGGGGCTTGTCTTTCCGGCTGTTCGGCCGTTCCGACGAGTGAGACATTAGCTGATCCCGTGCCGCCCGGCCAAATCGGCCCGGTCGAACGAAACACCGCCTGCATTCCGCCAAAACACACAAACGCACGACAACAACGCGACAACACAAGGCTGTCGCTCATGGTCGAAAGGTTCCTGCGGAATGGCTGTCCGGGGACCGACCGGAGTCGGCGCTCACGTCGGACAACTCGGAGAACACTACGGACGAGGACCACCCATGTCAACTCGGGGCAAGGTGGTCCCCATCACACGGGTCAGTCCAGGTCTTCGAGCCGGCCGCCGGCGTCCGGCTGGCTGTACTCGACGCGGCGCAGAAGGCGGGTGAGGATCTCGCCGAGGGCGGCGCGTTCCACCGTCGTGAGGTCCTGGAGGAGCTCGTCCTCGAAGACGGCGGCCAGGCGCATGGTCTGGAGCCACTTGTCACGGCCCTCGTCGGTCAGTTCGACGATGACGCGAACGCGGTTGGCCTCGTCGCGCTCGCGGGTGACCAGGCCCTCGGCGACCATGCGGTCGATCCGGTGGGTCATGGCGGCCGGGGTGAGACCGAGGCGCTTGGCGAGGTCGCCGGGGCCGAGACGGTAGGGCTTGCCGACGACGACGAGTGCTTTGAGGACTTCCCACTCCGCGCTGCTGATGCCGAGGTCGACGAGCTGGCGGCCGTACGCCACGTTCATCCGGCGGTTGAGGCGGCCCAGGGCGGTGACGACCTTCTCCACCTGGGGGTCGACCTCAGGGAATTCGCGCTGGTAGGCGGCGATCTGGGCGTCGAGGTCCAGCTCCTGCGGCGCCCCCGGTGAACCTGCGGCTGCGGTCATCCTTCGAGTATGACACGGAACCCTTTGCGCTAAAGCCCTTCGCGATGTACTCTTTAGCTTCGAACTTTAGTGCTGAAGTCTTCAAAGCGAAGACTCAATGGTCAAGTGGGGTGAGTGTGACAACGGCGATGGGCGCGGCGCTGCGCCGGATCCAGGTGGGAACAGCGCTGAGCGCGTTCGGGAACGGCTTCACGGTCCCGTTCACCTTTATTTACGTCTCGCAGGTGCGGGGGCTGGGCGCGGGTACCGCAGGTGTGGTGCTCGCGACGTTCGCCGTGGCGGCGCTCTTCGTGCTGCCCTTCACCGGCCGGGTCATCGATCAGCGCGGTCCGGTGCCGGTCGCGGTGGTCGGTACGGTGCTGGCCGCAGCCGGGTCACTGGGGCTCGGGCTGTCCGGCAGTGAACCGGTGGTCATCGCGGCGGCTGGTGCGCTCGGTGCCGGTATAGCGGTGGTGCAGCCCGCGCTGGCGACGATGATCGTGTGGTGCTCGACGACCGCGACGCGGTCGCGCGCCTTCGCCACACAGTTCTTCCTCAACAACCTGGGGCTCGGCCTGGGCGGTCTGCTCGGCGGTCTGCTGGTCGACACCGCACATCCGGCGTCGTTCATCCGGCTCTTCGCCATCGAGGCCGCAATGTTCCTGGTGCTGGGCGCGGTCATCGCGACCGTGCGCATGCCGCACGCGCCGCAGGTCGACGGGGCGGTACGGTCCGACGGCGCTGCCTCCGGCGGCTGGCGGCTGCTGCTCGGTGACCGGGCGATGGTCATGGTGTCCGTGCTGGGCTTCGTGATGTTCTTCGCCTGCTACGGGCAGTTCGAGTCGGGGCTCTCGGCGTTCGCCGTCGAGGTCACCCGGATTTCGCCGACCACGCTGGGCGTGGCGCTCGCGGCCAACACCGCCGTGATCGTGCTGGCGCAGTTCGTGGTGCTGCGGCTGGTCGAGCAGCGCAGGCGCAGCCGGGTCATCGCGGCGGTCGGTCTGGTCTGGACGGTCGCCTGGCTGGTGGCCGGGGCGTCCGGGCTGGCGCACGGCAGTCACGCGATGGCGGTCGCGGCGATCATCTCGACGTACGCCCTGTTCGGGCTCGGCGAGGCGATGCTGGCGCCGACCGTGGCTCCGCTGGTCGCCGATCTGGCGCCCGCGCGGATGGTCGGTCAGTACAACTCGGCGTTCGCCCTGGTGAAGCAGTTGGCCCTCGCCCTCGGTCCCGCCGTCGGCGGCCTGATGGCGGGTGCGGGCGCGTACGGGGCGTACATCGTGATGCTGGTGCTCTGCTCGCTGGCGATCTCGGTGACCGCGCTGCGGATGGGGCGGCACCTCACGCTCTTGCAGGACAGTCCGCATCTGGCGGCGGCCCGCGTGGTCGCCCGTTCCGCGCCACGGCTCCCTGCCGGGACGGACACGGACACGGACACGACCGTGGACGTGGTCGTGGACTCGGCTCAAGCCAAGGACCTGGATCTGGACTCGCGGGTGACCGCGGACGCCGACCCGGCCGCCCGAATACCGGCCGCGACCGTCGGCGCCACGGCCGAAGCGCGACCGGAACCGGCCGCGACCGTCTCCCCGTAGTCGGCACCCCCGCCCCTCCGCCCCGAGGGCCGGCCTGCCCGGCCCTCGGCCAGGCGGTCGGCCCCGGACCCAAACGGCCCCGCACCCGAACGGATGCGGTCCCCCAGCGGCCCCGGCCCCGGCCCAGCGGCGGCGACGGCCCAGAGGCGGCGGCACCGTCACCCCGCCCGCCTCACCCCACCGGCACTCTCAGCCCGGCAGGGCGAATTCGCACCAGACGGCCTTGCCGCCGCCCGGGGTGCGGCGGGAGCCCCAGGACGACGCGACGGTGGCGATGATCGAGATGCCGCGGCCGGCCTCGTCGCCGGGTTCCGCGCGGCGGCGGCGCGGCAGGTGGTCGTCGCCGTCGGTGACCTCGATGATCAGCCGCCGGTCGGTGCGGCGCAGCCGCAGCCGCATGGGCGGGGTGCCGTGCTTGAGGGAGTTGGCGACGAGTTCGCTGGCCGCGAGGACGCCGAGGTCGCGCAGTTCGACGGGGAAGCGCCAGGAGGCGAGCACCCCGGAGGCGAAGGCGCGGGCGCGGGGTGCGGCCTCGACGCCGCCGAGGAGTTCGAGCGAGGCGTTGCGGAAGAGCTCGGCCTCGCTGCCGGTGTGGTCCGGGTACTGGAGGACGAGGACGGCCACGTCGTCGTCGTGTTCCGAGGTGACGCCGAGAGCGCGCATCAGGCGGTCGCAGATCACCTGGGGTGCGCCGGTGGCGCCGGACAGGGCCGACATCAGGGCGTCCACACCGACATCGATGTCCTCGCCACGCCGCTCGATCAGGCCGTCGGTGTACAGGACGGCGGTGCAGCCGGGGCCGAGGGCGACCGAGCCCGAGGTGTGGATCCAGCCGCCGGTGCCGAGCGGCGGCCCCGTGGGTTCGTCGGCGCGGCGGACGGTGCCGTCGGGGTCGCGGATCAGGATCGGCAGGTGTCCCGCGGTGGCGTACGACAGGCGGCCCTCGCTGGGGTCGTGCACGGCGTAGACGCAGGTGGCGATCTGGGTGGCGTCGATCTCCGAGGCGAGGCCGTCCAGGAGCTGGATGACCTCGTGCGGCGGCAGGTCGAGCCGGGCGTAGGCGCGTACGGCGGTACGGAGCTGGCCCATGACGGCCGCGGCACGGACGCCCCGGCCCATCACGTCGCCGATGACGAGGGCGGTGCGGCCCGCGCCGAGGGTGATCACGTCGTACCAGTCGCCGCCGACGGCCGCGTCGGTGCCGCCGGGCTGGTAGGTGGCGGCGACGCGGAGGTCGTCGGGCTGTTCGAGCTCCTGCGGGAGAAGGCTGCGCTGGAGGGTGACGGCGGTCTCGTGGAGGCGGCGTTCGCTCTCGCGCAGGCGCTCGGCGGAGTGCACCTGGTCGGTGACGTCGGCAGCGAAGACCAGGACGCCGCGGCGCTCGGGGTCGGGGTCGCCCGCCCTGACAGGGGTGCAGGTGAAGGTGAAGTAGCCGGGCTTGGCGGGTGAGCGGTCGTCGTCGCCGACCACCTTGCGGGCCTTGACGGTGCGCGGCTTGCCGCTGCGGTGGACCTGGTCCATGAGCGGGAGCAGGCCGAGCTCGTCGAGTTCGGGCAGCGCGTCGCGGGCCGGGGCGCCGGTGGTGCGGGCGCCGAAGACCTCCGTGTAGGCGTCGTTGACGAAGTCCACGCGGTGGGCGGGGCCGTGTGTGACGGCGATGAGGGCCGGAAGGCGGCTGAGGACGCCGGTGACTGACGGTTCGTCGGTGACGGCGCCGGCGGCGGGGACGGGACCCGTGGCCTGGCCCGCCGGCGAGCCGGGGGCCTGGCGGGTGCCTTCGGGGTCGGCGTCAGGGGCGGCGGCGCTGCCCGCGTCCGGCGGTGCCGTCGCGGGGTCGGCCGCGTCGGCGCGCGCGGGGTCGCCGACTTTGGCGCGCGCCGCGGGTACGGCACTGCGTCGCTGTGTTCCGGGGAGCCGGGCGCTCCAACGCGTAAGGTTCAAACGTCCGATTCCTCGTATTTGTCACTCTTTGCAGGTGCTGGCGCACGCGTGGTCACACCACCAGTGTGGCCGACCGGCGACCCCGGGGGGAATCGCGCGGCGTCCGGGGCGGGTCAGGGCGCGTCGGGATCGCGGTGCGATCCGGCGGCCAGTTCGAATTCGGCGCGCGGGTGTTCCAGTGAGCCGAGCGAGACGATTTCGCGCTTGAAGAGCCCCGCGAGCAGCCATTCCGCCAGGACACGGGCCTTGCGGTTGAAGGTGGGGACGCGGCTGAGGTGGTAGGCGCGGTGCATGAACCAGGCCGGGTAACCCTTGAGTTTGCGCCCGTAGATGAAGGCGACACCTTCGTGCAGCCCGAGCGAGGCGACGGAGCCCGCGTACTTGTGGCGGTATTCGGTCAGCGGCCGGCCGCGCAGGGTCGCCAGGACGTTGTCGGCCAGGACGCGGGCCTGCCGCAGGGCGTGCTGGGCGTTGGGCGCGCAGTCGGTGCCGGGCTCCGGTGCCGTCAGATCGGGCACGGCCGCCGCGTCGCCCGCCGCCCACGCCGTCTCCGAACCGGCGATCCGCAAGGTGGCCTCGGCGCGCAGCCGTCCGCGGTCGGTGAGCGGCAGGTCCGTCGCGGCCAGCACCGGGTGCGGTTTGACGCCCGCCGTCCAGACCACCGTCCTGGTGGGCAGCCGTTCGCCGTCGGACAGTACGGCGATCCGGTTCTCGCACGACTCCAGCCGCGTCTCCAGCCGGATGTCGACGTTGCGCCCGCGCAGCTCGCGGATCGCGTACTTGCCCATCTCCTCGCCGACCTCGGGCAGGATCCGGCCGGATGCCTCGACCAGGACCCATCTCATGTCCTCGGGGCGGATGTTGTGGTAGTACCGCACGGCGTAACGCGCCATGTTCTCCAGCTCGCCGAGCGCTTCGACGCCCGCGTATCCGCCGCCGACGAAGACGAAGGTCAGCGCGGCCTCGCGGACGTCGACGTCACGGGTGGAGGAGGCGATGTCGAGCTGTTCCAGCACGTGGTTGCGCAGCCCGATCGCCTCCTCGACGGTCTTGAAACCGATGCCGTGCTCGGCGAGCCCGGGGACCGGGAGGGTACGGGAGACCGAGCCCGGCGCGATCACGAGCTGGTCGTACGCCAGCTCCAGCAGGTCGCCGCCCTCCTCGTCGGTGACCGGGGTGGCGATGCTCGCGACGCGCTTGGCGTGATCGATGCCGCGCGCCTCGCCCACGACGATCCGGCACTTGCCGAGCACCCGCCGCAGCGGTACGACGACATGGCGGGGGGAGATGGATCCGGCGGCGGCCTCGGGCAGGAAGGGCTGATACGTCATGTACGGCTGCGGTTCGACGACGACGACTTCGGCCTCGTCGCGCTTGAGCTTCCGCTGCAACCGCAGCGCGGTGTACATCCCGACATAGCCACCGCCCACCACGAGAATGCGCGGGATGCCTGCTCTGTTCCTCGCTGCCGACTCCGTCATTGCTCCATGACGCAATGGACCATAGCCGTTTGTCCACAGCGCGGACGTGATGATTCCCCGGTTTCTTCGACGGGTTCGGCGACGCAGCAGGTCAGCGGTGCACCCACCACCGGGCAAAGGCCGCGCGGAAGTGCACGGCGCCCGTTGCTCCGATCGGGGGCGCGCGCCGGTCGGATCACAACCCCCTTCTTTCTTGACGTGGGCTCAACTATGTTCGTATCTCGTAGTACTGCGGGGGACGCGTACTGATGATCGCCCATGAGCGGGGAGTCTCCGGGGGGAGACGCGAATTTTCCGGGGGATACGTATATGCACATTCAGGACTCTCAGTGGACGACGGCCGCGGCCGGTTCGGACGGCGCCGTCGGCGGAAACCGTCCGGCACCGTTGCGCGTCGACGCGCAGCGCAATCTGGAACACGTACTGCGGGCCGCGCGTGAAGTCTTCGGCGAGTCGGGGTACGGGGCTCCGATGGAGGACGTCGCCCGCCGCGCGCGGGTCGGCGTGGGTACGGTCTACCGCCGTTTCCCGAGTAAGGACGTGCTGGTCAGGCGGATCGCCGAAGAGGAGACGGCGCGGCTGACCGAGCAGGCGCGTACGGCGCTCGGCCAGGAGAACGAGGCGTGGTCGGCGCTGGCGCGCTTCCTGCGCACCTCGGTCGCCTCGGGCGCCGGACGGCTGCTGCCGCCGCAGGTGCTGCGGGTGCAGAGCCCGTCGACGGGCGCCGGTACGGAGCACGGCGGTACGTCGCCGTTGGGCGTCGAGCCGAACCGGGTTCCGCAGCAGCGCAATCCGTTCGCGACGGCGGCCGGGAGCGCCGCGGCGCCGACGTCAGCGGGCACGGGTCCGGCCGCGGGAACGGTGACCGGTACGGCCGGTGAGGTCGCGGACCACGCGGGCCGTGACGACATCGGCGGAAGCGACGGCGGCGCCGACCGGAGCAGCGACCAGAACGGCATACGGGCACTGCTCGATGTCGTCGGACGGCTCGTGGACCGGGCGCGCGAGGCGGGCGAGTTGCGCCTCGACGTGTCGGTGGCCGACGTCCTGCTGGTCATCGCCACCTCGGCGCCTTCGCTGCCCGACCCCGAGCAGCAGGCGGCGGCCTCGGCGCGGCTGTTGGACATCCTGCTGGACGGGCTGCGCTCGCGGCCCGGCGAGCGGGCGGCCGATACCCCGTCAGGGGGCGCGGGGGCACGGGGCGAGGGCGTGACGGAAGGTCAGGAGCCGGCGTAACGCGGCTCGGCTCACCCCGCAGGGCTGGGTTCCACAACTCGGATCAGCCGAGCAACACGGGTCGGCTTAAGGACCCGGCTCGATATAAACGGCTCGGCACAAGGCGCTCGGAGTCACGCGGCGGGACGTCGCGCGACCCGGCGCCGCTCGGGTCGGCGTCACGCGCTCCACCGATCGGGTGAACGTAGAGGAATCGTGAACGATCTCTCCACGGATGAGTGGTTCCCCGGTATCCCGTGACCCCGGCCCGCCCTCCTGTGCCACGCTTGCCCCGTGGAAGAGGCAAACGGCGAGTCCGGCGCTCCCGCCGCGGGCCCGGAGACCGGCGACGGGCTGCCCTCGCGCAGGGTGCCGGGGCAGCGCGAAGTGCCGGGACAGCGCGACCCGGCCGCACGCGACGACGTCCGCGAGGAAGCCCGCGAGGGGACCGGCGAGGGCGCGCGTGAGACCGACTGGGGCACGGACCGCGAGCCGGGCCGTACCGCCGACCCGGAGTCCGGCCGCGTACCCGCCCCCGCCGCGCCGCCGTCCGCCGGGACACCGGCCACCGAGGCACCGGCCGACGACGACCTGCTCTCCGTGCAGGGCCATCCCGCGCACGCCGCCTCCGCCGAGGCCGACGCCCTCGAATCCGCGCTGTCCGACGCCGAGTTGGTGGCACGGGTGCGCGGCGGGCAGGACAGCGCGTACGAGGAGCTGTACCGGCGGCATGCCGAATCGGTTCGCCGCTACGCACGCACCTGCTGCCGGGACGCGCACACCGCGGAGGATCTGACCGGCGAGGTCTTCGCCCGTACGCTCCAGGCGATCCGCGGCGGCAGCGGCCCCGAGTCGGCGGTTCGCGCGTATCTGCTCACCACGGTGCGCCGGGTCGCGGCGTCCTGGGGCAACACCGCCAAGCGCGAGCACCTGGTCGAGGACTTCGCCGTCTTCGCCGTCTCCGCGGCGGGCTCGACGGCCACCGAGGACACCAACGAACTCGGCGCGGACGTACGGGCCATGCAGGAGGCCGAGCAGACGCTGGCCATCCAGGCGTTCCGTACGCTCCCCGAGCGCTGGCAGACCGTGCTGTGGCACACCGCAGTCGAGGACGAGTCGCCGTCCGCCATCGCGCCGCTGCTCGGACTCACACCCAACGCGACGGCCGTCCTGGCCCACCGGGCCCGCGAGGGCCTGCGCCAGGCGTATCTCCAGGCACACGTCAGCTCCACGCTGACCGCCGAGGGCGAGTGCGCGCGGTACGCCGACCGGCTCGGCGCGCACGCGCGCGGGGGCCTGCGGATGCGCGCGGACCGGGAGTTGAGCAGGCACCTGAAGGAGTGCGAGCGGTGCACGGCCGCCTCGCTGGAGCTGGCCGACCTCAACTCGGCGCTCAAGGGACTGCTGCCGGTCGCGTACATCGGCTGGTTCGCCGCCGTCTACGCCGCCAAGGCCGCCGGGATCGTCGCGGTCGGCGGAGCGGTCGGCGCGGCAGGGGCCGCGGGAGGTGTGGCCGCCGCCGCTGCCGGGTCGGGTACGACGTCGAGCGCGGGCGGCGCGGCCGCGGGAGGCGCCGCGTCCGAAGGGCTCGGCGCGCCCGCCAAGGTCGGTATCGCGGCGGCCTTGGTGGTCGCCGCGGCCGCGGCGGCGTTCGCGCTGGCCCTCACCGGGGGCCACGAGAAGGCGCCGCCGAAGGCCCAGCCCAAGCCGCCGCCGGTCGCGGTGGTGACCACTCCCCCGCCGCCCGCGCCGAAACCCGCGCCGAAGCCGAAGCCGGTCGTCCCTCCGCCGCCCGTACAGCCGGTCGAGAAGACGACTCCGCCGCCGAAGCCGAAGCCGACCCCGGCGAAGCCGAGTCCCAAGCCCACGCCGAAGCCGAAGCCGGTCGTCCCTCCGCCGCCGAAGCCGGCCCCGACGACCCCCGCGCCGACACCGACACCGACCCCTCCGCCGCCCGCGCCGACCGCGTACAAGGTCAATTCGCTGGGCATCAGCGGGCTCGGCGACACCTCCGGGCCGACGATCCGGCCGTCGGTCACGAGCTGGTGGTGGAACCGCTGGGGCCTGACGATCGGCGGTACGCAGTACGAGCACGGCATCACCGTCCACGCGCCGTCGTCGCTGACCATCGACCTGAACCAGGCATGCGTCACCTATGACGCGCGCGCCGGGATCGACGGCCTGACCGGGCGCTTCGGCGCGGCCAGCTTCTCGGTGTACGGCGACGACACCCGGCTGTGGCAGTCGGGTGTCGTACGCGGCGGCGACGCGGCCGTGCCCGTGCACGTCGGGATCACCGGGTACAAGACGATCCGGCTGGTGGTCGATCCCGAGGGGCGGCACGGCGGCGGCCCCGGTCTCGGGCTGGCGAATCTGGCCGACTGGGCGGATTCGGTGATCAGCTGCTCGTAGGCGGCCGGTCCGTGGGCTCCGGGCGTTTTCGTACAGAGAGCGCCCGGGCCATGGATTCTGCGGCCATGAGCGCTCTCGGCGATGAGCGCTCTGCGGCGATGAGCATTCTCGGCGATGAACCGATTAGCTGTTCGCGGCCGGTGCGTCCGCAGTGGTGGCTGACGGGACCGCGCACACCCCGTCGGCGCAGGCGGCGTCCGCAGCCGCGTCCTCCGTACCGGCGAGGGCAGCCGCCTCGGCGGCCGAGTCCTTGGCGACCTGTTCGAGCGCCTGGAGGAAGACGGACGTCTCCTGGCCGCCCTGCACCGCCCACTTGCCCTCGAAGACGAAGGTCGGCACGGCCGTGATGCCGATCTGCCGGGCCTGGTCGATCTCCGCCACGACCTCGTCGCGCAGGTCGTCACCGGCGAGGAAGGCGGTGACCGCGTCCCGGTCGAGGCCGGCCGCGACGGCCGCGTCCGTCAGGGCCGTACGGTCGCCGATGTCCAGGCCCTCGCCGAAGTGCCCGGTCATCAGGCGGCCCTTGAGCCGGTTCTGCGTCTCGGGGCCGTACGTGTCCAGGGCGAAGCGCAGCAGGCGGTGGGCGAGCAGCGAGTTGTTCTCCACGACCGTGTCGAAGTCGAAGGTCAGCCCTTCGGCGGCGCCCATCGAGGCGAGTCGGTCGTCCATGGCCACGGCCTGCGGCCCGAATTTCCTCGCCAGCACCTCGCGGTGCGGCTGCGGGCTCTCGGGCGCGGTCGGGTCGAGCTGGAAAGGCCGGTAGACCACCTCGACCGAATCTCCCTGCGGGAAAGCGGCGAGGGCGCGCTCGAAGCGGGATTTTCCGAGGTAGCACCAGGGGCAGGCGATATCGGAGTAGATCTCAACTTTCAAGGCTTTTCACTTCCGGGCGTAGGCGGGCGCTGGCTGTTCCTTGAATGCTCAATCAAGGTTCCCACGTCAACGAGGACGCGCGCGGGACCTATTCCCGTACGGCCGTACGCCCCCGCTCCCCCTACGACCCCGCCGCCATCGCGTGCGCCGCCTCCAGCAGCGCCGCCACCGCCTCTGAAGCGTCCAGCACCGCGCCCTCCGCGCAGGCCGCCGCCCATTCGCCGTCGCCGAGGCCCGCCCTGGCCCGCTCCTCCACGGCGTCGGCGGTGACCAGCTCGGGCACCGTGCGCGGCAGCGGCCCGCGTACGGCCGAGGACGCCGCCGACATCCGGGCCGCCGACCGCAGGTCGCCCAGCTCGACCAGCACCTCGGCCGCCGAGTCGAGCTGCGCGCCCACCACCGGCTCCGTGCAGCCCTCCGCCAGCGCCAGGCTCGCCGACTCGGCGAGGCCGAGCAGCGCCGCCACCGGGTCGCCCTCGGCCGCCGTGATCCGCGCGCCCAGGCTCGCGAGCAGCACCTTGAACGTCGGCGGCGGCGTACCGTCCGCCATGTGCCCGACCGCCATCTCGCACAGCTCCCTGGCCTGCCGCGGCTCGCCCCGGCGCAGGAGCAGCAGCGCCTTGAGGTAACGGATGTACGTGCGGGCGTCCCACACGCCGTACAGCTCCGCTTCCTCCCCGGCCTGTTCGACCAGCTTGCGCGCCTCCTCGTCGTCCCCGCGGCGGTGCGCCAACTCACCCATCCGGGCCAGCAGGAAGGCCCCTTCGCCGTACGCGCCCAGCTCCCGGCCGAGCCGGTGCGCGGCCTCGAAGTCGCCGTGCGCCGCCGCGTACTGCCCGCGGACGACCTCGATCTCGGCGCTCGCACCGTGCACTTGGGCGCGGATCCAGCGGTCGCCGAGCCGCTCCCTGCGCTCCTGGAGCTCCGCCCAGTCGGCGTCGATCCGCGCGAGCCCTCCCGGCGTGTCCACGGCGATGTGCGTACGGAGCATCAGCGCCACCGCGATCTCCCACTCGCCGCCGTGCTCCCGGCAGTTGGCGACGACGGTGTCGGCGTGCCGGCCGATCTCCTCGTCCCTGCCGAGCAGATACGTGGTGAACGGCCACAGCATGCCGGGGAAACGCGCCGCAGGCGGACCTCCCTGGCTGTACGCCGCCGCCAGCAGCGCGGCCATCGCCCGCGAGTCGGCCGACGACCACTGCGCCTCCGAGGCGTGGTCGCTCTTCACGAAGAAGTGCAGCATCCGCAGGTCCAGGCGCGGCCAGAACATCCGGTCCGCCGGGTCGAGCGGGGGCTCGCCGCCCAGCTCCGTCACCCGTTCCAGCCAGGAGTCCGCTTCGTCGCGGTAATTGCGCAGCCACCAGAACCAGCCCATGGACAGCACGATCGTGATCGCGTCCAGCTCCGCGTCCTGGCTCCCGGTGTCCTCTTCTCCGCCGGAGGGCGACTCGACCAGCCGGTTCAGCGCGGCGCGGACGTTGTCCAGCTCCGTCTCCAGCACCTCCAGCCAGTGGAGTTGGTCGGCGCCGCGCAGCTCGGAGTCGGCCGTGCGGGCCAGTTCGCGGAAGTACGCGGTGTGCCGGCACTCGGCCGCGGCCAGTTCCCCGGGCCGCCCGGCGGCGCGCTCGCCGGCGTACTCATGGATCGTCTCCAGCAGGCGGTAGCGGACGTCCTGGCCGGGGGTGGGCGCGTGGACCGCCACCACCAGGGACTTGTCCACCAGTTGGGCCACCGTCTCCAGCGCGTCGGGACCGCACACCGCCTCGGCGGCCGACAGCGTGCAGCCGCCGGAGAAGACGCTCAGCCCGCGCAGCGTCGTACGCTCCCGCTCGGTCAGCAGCTCCCAGCTCCAGTCCACCACCGCCCGCAGCGTCTGCTGGCGCGGCAGCACCGTACGGCTGCCGCTGGTCAGCAGCCGGAACCGGTCGTCAAGCCGGTCCGCGATCTGCCGCGGCGACAGGGCCCGCAGCCGGGCCGCGGCCAGCTCGATGGCCAGCGGCAGGCCGTCGAGACGGCGGCAGATCTCGCGTACGGCCGCGTCGTTCTCCGCCGTGGTGAGGCGGGCGTCCGCGCGTACGGTCGCCGCGCGGTCGGCGAACAGCCGGTACGCGGTCGCGGGCGGCAGCGGCTCCACCGGCCGTACGACCTCGCCCGGTACGCCCAACGGCTCGCGGCTCGTGGCCAGTACGGCCACGCCGGGGCAGGCCGCCAGCAGCTCGGCGGCGAGGGAGGCGGCGGCACCGATCAGGTGCTCGCAGTTGTCGAGCACCAGCAACAGGCGTCGCTGCGCGCAGTGTTCGAGCAGCCGGGCCAGCGGGTCCTCGCCGTGCGACGCCTCGGACAGGAACTGGTCGCGGCCCGCGCCGCCGAGCAGCAGCGTGTCGCGGCGCCCGAGGGCGCTCAGCACGGCGTGCGGGACCGCCGAGTGGTCGTCCAGCGGGGCGAGTTCGACCAGCCACACGCCGTCCGGGTGGCGGCGCGCCGCCGCGTCGCCCGCCTCCTGCGCCAGGCGGGTCTTGCCGGAGCCGCCGGGGCCGGTCAGCGTCACGAGGCGGGCCGCGGCCAAGTCGCCTTTGATGTCGTCGAGTTCGGCCTCGCGGCCGACGAAGCTGGTGAGGCGGGCACGGATGTTGCCCTGCGCGGGGGGCGGCGGCCTTCGCCGCAGCAACTCACCGTGCAGCGCTCGCAGTTCGGGGCCCGGATCGGTGCCGAGCGCTTCCGCGAGTACGGTCCTGGTCTCGTCGTACGCCGCCAGGGCGTCGGCCGTCCTGCCCTCGGCGTGCAACGCCCGCATCAACTGGGCCCTGAACGACTCGTCCAGCGGGTGCTCGGCCACTGCCGCGCGCAGGCCGGGGAGGGTGTCCGCCGCCCTGCCGAGGCGGAGGTCGGCTTCCACCCTGTTCCGCAGGGCGGCCAGCTTCAGGGCTTCGGGGCGGGCCGCGGCGGACGTACGGTCCGGGAGGTCGGCCAGGGCCGGGCCGCGCCACAGGGTGAGGGCGCGGGTCAGGGTGTCGGCCGCCGTCGCGGCGTCTCCCGCCGCCAGGGCCGTATCGCCCTCGCGGGCGAGGCGCTCGAACTCGTACAGGTCCACCGAGTCGCGGGGGGTGGCCAGGCGGTAGCCGCCGGGTTCCGAGACGACGGCGTCCCGGCCCAGGGCTCGTCGCAGCCGCGACATCAGGGCTTGCAGGGCGCCGGCGGCGTCGGCCGGGAGGTCGGCCGCCCAGACCTGTTCGATGAGGGCTTCGGGGGGTACGGGGCGGCCCGCGTTGAGGGCCAGCACCGCGAGGACGGCTCGCAGGCGGCTGCCGCCGAGGCCGATTTCGGGCCCGTCGTCGGAGGCGCGGGCCTCCGTGACCCCAAGAATCCGATACCGCACGGGGTCATCTTCGCGGACGGCCCCCCAAAAGAGCGAACCTTCGCCCTTTGGTCGGGGTGGGGTTTCTCCCCGCCCGCCCACCCGTGCGGGTGTTTTCTTCGTCTGCGGGTGCCGCTCGTGCCTGGTCGGTGCCGGTCCGGGGCACCTCCTCGAAATGCGGCTACCTGGCCTTTGCTTATTCGGTGCCGTTCCTGTCACCGCATTTCTGCGGGGGCACCCCGGCCCGTCCCCTCCCGGTACGTCGGCGCCCGCGTGCCGGTGGGGGTGGCGGAAAGGGGTGGGGGGAGCCGGGCCCCTGCGCCCCCCGACCTCCCGGCGGGGTGGGCGGAGGGCGGTGGGTGGGGATCCGGGACCTACGCCAGCCGGCGTCCACCCGGGGCGGACGAGAAGGGGTGGGTGGGGGCCAGGCCCGCCTCACCAGACGTCCAGCCGGGTGGGCGGAGGAGGGCGGGTGGGGGATCCGGGACCTGCACGGCCAACGGTCCAGCGGAAGGGGGGTGAGGACCGAGTCCTGCGCCACCAGACGTCCAGGCGGGGCCAGCGAAAGGGGTGCGTGAGATGCGGGACCTGCACGGCCAACGGTCCGCCCCGGTGGGCGACGGGGCTGGGGGGCCAGGCCCCTGCGCCACCAGACGTACCGGCGGGGCCGGCGAAAGGGCGTGGGCGGGGTGGGGGACCTGCACGGCCAACGGTCCGCCCCGGTGGGCGACGGGGCTGGGTGGGGGCCAAGCCCCTGCGCCACCAGACGTCCAGGCGGGGCCAGCGAAAGGAGTGCGTGAGATGCGGGACCTGCACGGCCAACGGTCCGCCCCGGTGGGCGAGGGGGCTGGGTGGGGGCTGGGACCTGCCCCGCCTGACGTTCAGCCGGGGTGGGTGGGGGCCGGGATCTGCGCGAGCCGACGGTATGGCGGGTGCTGGGTGGTTGGCGGTGGGTCGGAGGGGACGTGACCGCCAGGGGGTTGTTGGGCGCTTGGGGAAGGCCCGGGCTTTCCGGAGCGGCCGGGAGGGGGCACCGGCGCAGGGCGGCCCGCCGAAAGAACCCCCCACCCCCGGCAACCCCCACCGGCGGGCGGACGCCGACGTACCGGAAGGGGACGGGCCGGGGTGCCCCCGCAGAAATGCGGTGACAAGAACGGCACCGGATACACATGGCCAGGTAGCCGCATTTCGAGGAGGTACCCCGGACCGGCACCGACCCACGCACAAGCGGCACCCGCAGACGACAACACACCCGCACGGGTGGGCGGGCGGGCAAAGACAAAGGTCAAGAGCGCCCCGGCGGCCGGTGGTCGTCGTCGTGGGGGCCGAGGAGTTCGTCGGCGAGGGTGGGGAGGTCGTCGAGGGGGGTCTCCTCGGCCCAGTTGGGGCGAGGACGGCGCGGGGCGGCCGACGGCGTCTCGGCGGTGGGGAATTCGCGGGTGCGCTCGTTGCCCGGCTGATCCTCGGGGCGGAAGAGCCACGGGGGGACGCGGTCGGTCGGGTCGTCCGAGGCCGGAGATCCGACCGGGGGTACGACCGGCGGCAGCACCGTCGTGGTCTCGGAACTGTCCTCGCGGGGGCTGTCTTCGCGAGAGTCGGCCTCATTCGAAGCGGACTCGTCAGAGGTGGTGCCGTCAGCCGACGAGGCGTCCTCGGCGGGAGCATCCTCCGGCTCGGCCGGAACTGCCGGAAGAACAGCCGTCTCATCGGCGGCCGGACCAGCGGACACGTCCGGCTCGGCCGGAACTGCCGGGAGAACCGTCGTCTCGTCCTCGGCGGGAGCCGAGGAAGGCGGCGGAGGCACGACATTGACCGTCGTGGTTTCGGCCGAGTCCGAGGTCTGCGGCAGCTCGGTGGTCTCCTCGGCGTCGGAGGAGCCGGCCGAACCGGCACTCGCGGCGGCGGCAGCCGCAGCCGCGGCGGTGCGGGCCTCCTCGGCGCGGAGAAGGGCCTCCTCCGCCTTGCGCTGCTTTTCGAGGCGGCGCGCGTCGGCCTCGGAGCGCAGGCGTGCCTGCTCCTCGGCGAGACGGCGGAGCCGTTCCTGCTCGGCCGCGCGGGCGGCCTCCTCGGCCTCGCGGCGAGCCGTCTCCTCGGCGGCGATGCGCGCGGCCTCTTCGGCGCGGAGGCGTTCGGCCTCGGCCTCACGGGCGGCGGCGCGCTCGGCGATCTCGCGGCGGGTGGCCTCCTCGGCGGCGAGGCGGCGCTCCTCTTCCTCGCGGCGGAGCCGTTCGAGCTGGGCCTGGCGCTCGCGCTCCTGGCGCTCTTCCTCGGCCTTGCGGGCGGCCTCTTCGGCGGCGAGGCGGGCGGCCTCGGCGGCGGCCTGGCGCTCGGCCTCGGCGCGGGCCTCGATCTCCTGGGCGGAGAGCGGAAGGAGCTGGTCGAGGCGGTGGCGTACGACGGTGGTGACGGCGGCGGGGTCCTGGGCGCCGTCGACGACGAGGTAGCGGCCGGGGTCGGCGGCGGCGAGGGTGAGGAAGCCCGCGCGGACGCGCTGGTGGAAGGCGGCGGGTTCGGATTCGAGGCGGTCGGGCGCTTCGGTGAAGCGTTCGCGGGCGGCATCGGGGCTGACGTCGAGGAGCACGGTGAGGTGCGGGACGAGTCCGTCGGTGGCCCAGCGGGAGATGCGGGCGATCTCGGTGGGGGCGAGGTCGCGTCCGGCGCCCTGGTAGGCGACGGAGGAGTCGATGTAGCGGTCGGAGATGACGACGGCGCCGCGTTCGAGGGCCGGGCGGACGACGGAGTCGATGTGCTCGGCGCGGTCGGCGGCGTAGAGCAGCGCCTCGGCGCGGTGCGAGATCCCGCCGGAGGAGACGTCGAGGAGGATGGAGCGCAGACGCTTGCCGACGGCGGTGGCGCCGGGCTCGCGGGTGACGACGACCTCGTGGCCCTTGGCGCGGATCCAGTCGGCGAGGGCTTCGACCTGGGTGGACTTGCCCGCGCCGTCGCCGCCTTCTATGGCGATGAAGAATCCGGTGGCGGCGGGGGCGACGGCCGGTTCCGCACCGGTCAGGGCCTCGCGCAGGTCGCGCCGGAGCGGTACGCCGCTGCGGTCGTCGGTCTTGCCGAGGACGAGCGCGGCGACCGGCAGCAGCAGGGCGCCGATCAGCATCAGCGTGTACGCGGCACCGCCGTGGTCGAAGGTGAAGTGACCCTTCTGGATGCGGTGCGGGCCGATCGCGGCGGCGACCAGCGGCGCGACGATCACGGCGAGAGCGAGGACGGCGCGCGAGACCGCGTGCAGGTGCTCGGTGGTACGGCCGCGCCGTCCCGCCTCGGCTTCCTGTTCGATCAGGATGTGCCCGGTGTTGGCGGTGACGCCCGCCGCGGCGCCGGCCAGCAGCGCGAGCAGAAGGACGGTGGTCTGGTCGGCGACGATGCCGGTGAGGAGCAGGCCGAGCCCGGTGACGCCGATGGACAGCGCGAGCAGTCTGCGCCTGGACAGCGCCGGGAGCGTACGGGGGGCGAGGCGGATGCCGATGACCGTACCGGCGGTGAGGGCCAGGACGAGCAGGCCGAAGCCGGTCGGGCCGAAGCCGAGGGCGAGCGCGTGCAGGACGGCCACGGCGACCGCCGCGCCGATCGCGCCGACGACCGCGGCGGTCGCCAGCACCAGCAGCGGCAGTACGCCGGTCCTGCCGCGCTCGGCACCCGCGGGGCCTTTGGGCAGCCGCAGCCCTTCGAGCGGGGAGCGCGGACGCGCCACCGTGCCCGAGGGCAGTTCGAGGAGGTAGAGCACGGACATGGAGGACGAGAAGAGCCCGGCCGCCACGTACGACGCGAGCGCCACCTGATGCTGGTCGAACCAGGTGACGCCGACCGCGATCAGCGTGTTCACCAGCGTGACGACGACGAGGCCTGCCGCTGCCAGCGGCAGTGCGACGAAGCTGGTCCGCAGGTCCAGCCGGTGCAGCGTCGCCAGGTGGTCGGGCGCGGGCCGCACGGAGGTGTCGCCGGGCGGCGGCAGGAGCAGCGGGGCGGCGCCGTCCTTGGCGACGGCCCACAGCCGCTCGGCCACCCCGGTGACGAAGGCGGTCACCAGCAGCCAGGTCAGCGCGGTGTGCTGCGACCAGGTGATCCACAGCGGCGCGACGATGAACAGCCCGAGTCGTACGGCGTCCGCGCCGATCATCGTCCACCGGCGGTCCAGTCGGCCGCTCTCGGACGTCAGCGCCGACAGCGGGCCGAGCAGGACGGCGCCGAACAGCAGCGTCGAGACCAGGCGCGCGCCGAAGACGGCCGCGGTGGCGAAGGCGATACCCCGGTAGCCGCCGCCGTACGCGTGGTCGGCCACCGCCGCCTGCACGGCGAGCCACAGCAGCACGAGCAGACCCAGTCGGTCCGCCACCGCCCCGGTGAGCTGCGCGCTCCACAATTTGCGCAGCGCCGGGATTTTCAGCAGCGCACCGACCGCTCGCTCACGGCTGTCAGCGGCGAGGTCGGTGGCGAACGCGTCGGTCACGTCCCCCTCGACGTCCTCGGCCCTGACATCTGCGGCCGTGACGTCTGCGGCGGGCGGCTTGGGCTGCTCGGATGGCGTCATCCCAACAGCCTATCCGCCTTACGACGCCCTACACGGAGCCGGTCCCACTCCTGGGCGGACCTCCCCTCCAGGAGGGCGGGGAAGCGCACTCACCTGGGCGAAGGCGGCCCTTCAAGGGGCCCTTCAAAGGGCTCTTCAAAGGGTGCTTCAAGGGGGAGGAAGGGGAGGCAGGAGAGGCGGAAGGTACAGCGCGCCGACGCACGGCCAGCTTCTCAGGGGCGCGGGAAACCGCGCGACCGGCCCCTGACCGGCGCGCGGTTCACCACCGGCCCGGTGGGGCAGACGCTGTCGTCGCCCGCCCACCGGCTCGGTGTGCGGGCTAATCGGCTGAGGCCGTCGACTTCTTCGCCGCCGCCGAGGCAGCCGCCTTCTTGGCCGGCGCCTTCTTCGCGGCGGTCTTCTTCGCGGTGCCGGAAGCCGCCGTCTTCTTGGCGGGAGCCTTCTTGGCCGGTGCCTTCTTGGCGGCGGTCTTCTTCTTCACGGGCCCCTTCGCCCGCTTCTCCGCGAGGAGTTCGTACCCGCGCTCGGGCGTGATCGACTCCACCTCGTCGTCGCGGCGCAGCGTCGCGTTGGTCTCGCCGTCGGTGACGTAGGGACCGAAGCGGCCGTCCTTGACGACGACGGGGCGCTCGCTGACCGGGTCGGTGCCCAGTTCCTTGAGCGGCGGCTTGGCGGCGGCGCGACCGCGCTGCTTGGGCTGGGCGTAGATGGCGAGCGCTTCGTCGAGGGTGATCGAGAAGAGCTGGTCCTCGGTCTCCAGCGAGCGCGAGTCGGTGCCCTTCTTGAGGTAGGGCCCGTAGCGCCCGTTCTGCGCGGTGATCTCGACGCCCTCGGCGTCCTTGCCGACCACGCGCGGCAGGGACATCAGCTTGAGGGCGTCCTCAAGGGTGACGGTGTCGATGGACATCGACTTGAAGAGCGAGGCGGTACGCGGCTTGACCGCGTTCTTGCCGGTCTTCGGGGTGTCCTCGGGCAGGACTTCGGTGACGTAGGGACCGTAGCGCCCGTCCTTGGCGATGATCGGACGGCCGGTCGCCGGGTCGTCGCCGAGCGCGAAGTCGCCGCTGGGCTTGGCGAACAGCTCCTCGGCGTACTCGACGGACAGCTCGTCCGGCGGCAGGTCCTCGGGTACGTCGGCACGGCGGTGGTCGTCCTCGCCGCGCTCGCCCTTCTCGATGTAGGGGCCGTAGCGGCCGACGCGCAGCATGATGCCGTCGCCGATCGGGAAGGAGGAGATCTCCCGGGCGTCGATCGCGCCCAGGTCCTCGACGAGCTCCTTGAGGCCGCCGAGGTGGTCGCCGTCCCCGTTGCCCGCGTCGGCGGCGGAGCCGACGGTGGCGCTGCCGTCGTCGGAGCCGAAGTAGAAGCGGCGCAGCCACGGCACGGCCTGGGCCTCACCGCGGGCGATGCGGTCGAGGTCGTCCTCCATGGAGGCGGTGAAGTCGTAGTCGACCAGACGGCCGAAGTGCTTCTCCAGCAGGTTGACGACCGCGAAGGAGAGGAAGGTCGGGACGAGCGCGGTGCCCTTCTTGAAGACGTAGCCGCGGTCGAGGATCGTGCCCAGGATCGTGGCGTACGTCGACGGGCGGCCGATCTCCCGCTCCTCCAGCTCCTTGACCAGCGACGCCTCGGTGTAGCGGGCGGGCGGCTTGGTCGAGTGGCCGTCGGCGGTGATCTCCTCGGCGCTCAGCGCGTCGCCCTCGGTGACCTGCGGCAGCCTGCGCTCGCGGTCGTCCAGCTCGGCGTTGGGGTCGTCGGCGCCTTCGACGTACGCCTTCAGGAAGCCGTGGAAGGTGATGATCTTGCCGGACGCGCTGAACTCGGCGTCGCGGCCGTCGGCGGAGGCGCCGCCGACCTTGACGGTGACGGACTGGCCGACCGCGTCCTTCATCTGGGACGCGACCGTACGCATCCAGATCAGCTCGTAGAGCCGGAACTGGTCGCCGGTCAGGCGCGTCTCGGCGGGGGTGCGGAAGCGGTCGCCCGAGGGGCGGATCGCCTCGTGCGCCTCCTGCGCGTTCTTGACCTTGCCCGCGTAGACGCGCGGCTTGTCCGGCAGGTAGTCCGCCCCGTAGAGCTGCGTGACCTGGGCGCGGGCGGCGCGGACGGCGGTCTCCGAGAGCGTGGTGGAGTCCGTACGCATGTAGGTGATGAAGCCGTTCTCGTACAGCTTCTGCGCGACCTGCATGGTGGCCTTCGCGCCGAAGCCCAGCTTGCGCGACGCCTCCTGCTGGAGGGTGGTGGTGCGGAAGGGGGCGTACGGCGAGCGGCGGTACGGCTTGGACTCGACGCTGCGTACGGCGAACTGGGTGTCGGCGAGCGCGGCGGCCAGGGCGCGGGCGGCGCTCTCGTCGAGCTGGAGCACCTGCGAGCCGGACTTGAGCTGGCCGGTGGCCGCGTCGAAGTCCCGGCCCTGCGCGACCCGGCGGCCGTCGACGGTGGTGAGCCGGGCGACGAGCGTGGAGGGGTCGGAGGCGTCACCGGTGCGGCCGGTGGCGAAGGTGCCGGTCAGGTCCCAGTAGTCGGCGGTACGGAACGCCATCCGCTCGCGTTCGCGCTCGACGACGAGCCGGGTGGCGACGGACTGCACGCGCCCGGCCGACAGCCGCGGCATGACCTTCTTCCACAGCACCGGCGAGACCTCGTAGCCGTACAGCCGGTCGAGGATGCGGCGGGTCTCCTGGGCGTCGACCAGGCGCTGGTTCAGCTCGCGCGGATTGCGGACGGCCTCCTGGATGGCGTCCTTGGTGATCTCGTGGAACACCATCCGGTGAACGGGCACCTTGGGCTTGAGGATTTCCTGCAAATGCCAGGCGATGGCCTCGCCCTCGCGGTCCTCATCGGTGGCGAGGAAGAGTTCAGTGGAGTCCTTGAGGAGGTCCTTGAGCTTCTTGACCTGTGCCTTTTTATCGGCATTGACCACATAGATGGGTTGGAAATCACTGTCCACATTGACGCCGAGCCGCGCCCAGGGCTGGCCCTTGAACTCCGCCGGCACTTCGGCGGCCCCGTTGGGGAGGTCGCGGATGTGCCCGACGCTGGCCTCGACGACGTATCCAGGGCCCAGATATCCCTTGATCGTTTTCGCCTTGGCAGGCGACTCGACAATGACGAGTCGCTGGCCGCTGTGTGCGGTCTCGCGGGTCGGGGACAACGTCGCTCTTCTCTCCCGGTCGAAGGTGTGTCGCTGCGGAGTGTGACCGTACCTCCCTGTCCCGTGTCAAACGGGAAAAGTCCACAACGCCACTGGAACGGTAACCCGATGTATGTTCTAACCATTACAGTACACACACGCCGGAGTCCTCATGAAGGCTACGTCCACATGGCAGATCGCGCCTGAACTTGCGAAGGCGCTTGCATCTGGAGTGTCTGCTGAGGAGTGGATCGGCGACCGCTGCCCCGTCTGCTCCTACGCCCGGATCAGCGAGGACAAGCACGAAGAGCAGGCCATCGGGGTCGGTCGCCAGCACGCCAACAACACCGCTGCGGCAGATGGTCTGAACTGGGTCGTTGTGGCGAGATACACGGACAACCACATCACGGCCGCCGACCCCGACATCCAGCGCCCGGCATTTCTGACCATGATCCGTGATCTCCGCGCCAGGCGTACGGCCGAGGGGGTGCCCGTGAAAGGCATCATCGCCGTCGCCGAGGATCGGGTACGCCGACTGCCGGAGGACTTCCTACGCGTCCACCGGGCGCTGACGGTGGACGCCGAAGGCTGTTTCTACGCGGTGGATGAGAAGCGTCACGTTGACGTTCACTCCGACGGGGCGCAGGTCGTGGGTCTCGTCACGTCCTCCGGTGACGAACGAGAGGTCAAGAAGATCAGGCAGCGAGCCATACGGAACGTCCGCGACCGCGCCAAGGAAGGCAAGCAGTCAGGCGGACACCGCCGCTTCGGGTGGCTGGCCGCTGACGTGAAGGTTGACCGGCCGCACAATCACCTCTTGGACCCGGTCGAGTCCAAGTACCTGCGCGAGTCGATCGAGCGGATCATGGCGGGCCAGTCCGAGCGGACGGTGACGCAGTGGCTCATCGCGGAGCAGGTGTCCACCGTCCGGGGCGGGAAGTGGACGAGCACGACCGTCCGGAACATGGTCAGCAACCCGGCGATCTGCGGATATCGCATGCTCGGCGGTGAGCTCGTGCGGGACCAGAAGACCGGGGAGCCAGTCGTCGGTAGCTGGGAGACGATCGCCACCCCCGAGGAGTGGCAGAAGGTTCTGCGCCGCTACACCAGTTACCACCGGGTGAACCCGGACACGCTGAAGGGCGACCCGGCGAGAGGGTCGCGGGCCGCGCGGCGCAAGGAAGTGCAGCAGACCCGGAAGTACAAGCTGTCCGGTTTTCTGCGGTGCGGCAGACTGAATCTGTCCGGCGAGATCTGCACGTCCACCCTGGTCGGCAATCCGGTGACCGCTCGGACGCCGCACGGCGCCTACTCCTGCAACTCGTCCAACTGCCGGGGGCTCGCCCGGCGCATGGACAAGGTGGACGAGGCGATCATTGAGCTTGTTCTCAAGGTGCTGTCCGAGCAGTACGCGGCCAAGGAGCCCGAGGCCAGGGCGTGGCACGGTCAGGGCACGCTGGATTCGTTGCTGGAGCGGAAGCGTCTCCTGAAAGAGGCGTACAGCGCAGGGACGATCCGGCCCGCCGACTTCTTCCAGATGCTTCCTGATCTGGACGGCCGGATCCAGGAGTCGGAGAACGACCGAGCCGCGTTCCTTGCCGAGCAGGAGGCGAGGAACTTCCTGGCTGGTTTCACGCGTGAGCGCTGGGAGCAGTTCGATCTCCGACAGCAGCGCATCGCCATCGGGACAGTCATCCAGGCCGTGGTGGTGAAGCCCGTCCCGAAGGGGCGATACAGCCGCGCGCCGTTCGATCCGACGCTGTTGGAAGTGGTCTGGCGGGCTACAGCCTGAGCAGTTCGTGCAGCGTTTCGAGCTGTTCTTCGCTCAACGGGGGCGCGTTCCTGGCCTGTTCCTCCACCCAGGCCGCTATCCGCGCGTCGGCTTGATCCGCCTGGCTCACGGTCACCGTGGCGTCCCTCAGCTTTCTTCCCCTTCCCGTGCGATTTGACGCGCGAGAGCGTTCTCCTCACGGACGGTTGCCGCGAGGAGTTGTTCGCCGGGGCTGTAGCCGAGGCCGAGGTACTGCCATGAGCTTTCCGTGATCAGGGCGGAGGTCTGTTGCCTTTCGTGCGGGGGCAGTTCATCAAGGAATTTCGACCAAGTGGCGCAGGACGCCTCCAAGTGGCCGACTTCGAGCCGCCGTTGTGCGAGCAAGCCGTTGGCGTGCGCGCGTCCCTGCTTCTCGACAGGGGGGCGCACGCGGTTGGAGTCCTGCATGGCCTCGATGGATCCAGCCACATCACCCGGGGCATGGAGCACGCTGGATACGTGGAAGAAGTAGGCGGCCTGGTCGTGACCGCCGATGGCGTCACGCCGGTTGTCGGCTTTTGAGAGGGCGGCCTGTGTTTCGGCGAGACGGGAGAAGGCGAGCCGTCTGTCGTTGACGAGCGCCACGCCCTGGGCCTGCTGCCCGGCGAGGAAGGCTTGCAGGCGCGGGCCCGCCTTGGGTGCCGCCTCTGCGGCGGAGTCGGCGAGTTCCAGCGACCGTTTCCCGTGCCTGAGATTGGCTGCTTGAAGCGCCATTCCGCGGAGGTTGCGGCAGCAGGTCACATGGTCCTCGGCGTCAGCGGCCAGGTGGAGTGCCTGCACGTAGTACCGCTGGCCGAGCCCGTGCGAGGAAAGCCGGCTTCGGCATGAGTAACTGGGCGTCCCAGACGGCGAGATAACGCTTCCAGGATCAACGGACGCCACTTCGCCTGTGGGCGTGCGCCGCCGAGCCACTTGTTCACGTTGCCCTTGTCGCAACTCACGCTGACACCGGCTTGGTTGGCAGCGCGGTTCACTGAGGCGGCCAACTCGACCTGGGACCACCCTGCCTCGCTCTGAATCCCTCTGAGACCTTCGTTCGGCTCGTACTCAGCCAAGCGGCTCGTGCTCAGCCATGCAGCCTGACCTGCGCTTTCTACGCTGGTTAGTGACAACATCGATAATCCGACAACTGGTCTGCCTGCCGCATGGACGGCCGCTCCGGTCGGTTTCCCGGAGGGGCGCCGGGGGCGCGTTCCCGGGCGCGTGCGTGATTTCACGCACGTCAGGAGGGTCGGGGAAGGGCGGTGGCGGTCAGACCTGTGTGAGACACCAGACGCCGGTGAGGAGCGCGACCGCGCCGAAGAAAATGGACATGACAGTTGCGGCGGTGGATCCCGCGGCCGTCACGGGCTGCCGGGCGCGCAGCCGGGCGGCCGTCCAGAGCAGGAGCGCGGCCCCGAAGACGGCGAAGACCGTTCCGGCGAAGAGTGCGGGCACCCGCTCCATGCGTCCCCTCGTCCCGTCTCGTCCTGTCCAGGTGTGTGCTCCCGGACGCTGCCACGCCAGGGCGTCCGGCACGCGAACCGCGGGTGAACACAGGTCTCCGCCCCCAGGGGGTGGGACGTGGCGGGGGCCGTCCTGCAAAGATGTCCGGCAACGACCGGTACACAACAAGACGTTCAACGACGTTCAGCACAGGGGGACGGGGCATGTCCGACCAGAATCCGTATGGCCAGAATCCGTACGGTGACAAGCCGCAGGGCGACAATCCGTACGGGGAGCAGCAGCCCGGGGGCCAGCCCGGATACGGATACCCGCAGCAGCCCGGGGGCCAGGCTCCCGGTTACGGCTACCCGCCCCAGGGCGGCGGCCAGGCACCCGGTTACGGCTACCCGCCGCAAGGCGGTGGGTACGCGCCGCCCGGTGCCGCGTACGCCGCGGACCCGTCCGCGCCGTACGGCTACGACCCCTACGGGCGGCCGTACTCGGACAAGTCCAAGGTGGTCGCGGGAGTGCTTCAGCTCTTCCTCGGCAGCTTCGGCGTGGGCCGTTTCTACACCGGGCACACCGGCATGGCGCTGGGGCAGCTCTTCACGTGCGGCGGCTGCGGCATCTGGGCGCTGATCGACGGCATCATGCTGCTGGCCGGGGACAACCCGACCGACGCGCAGGGCCGGGTGCTGCGTGGCTGACGGAGTCCGTCGGCCACAGGGCGGCGCTCCCCCGGTCTCCCCGGGGGCGCGCCGCCCGTCGGCGGTTCTCGGCCACCCGGCCACCGCTCCCCTGGCGACGCTCGCCGCCGGGGTGGCGGGCGCCGTCTATCTGTACGGCACCGACCCGCACCAGCCGGGCCACTGGCTGCCACGCTGCCCGTTCAACTGGGCTACCGGGCTGCTCTGCCCGGCCTGCGGCGGTACGCGCATGGTGTACGACCTGATGCACGGCGACGTGGGGCGCGCCTTCCACGACAACGCCGTCCTGCTGCTGGCCGCGCCCCTGGCGCTGTGGCTGTGCGGGCGCTGGATGGCCGAGGGGCTGCGCGGCCGTCGCCGGCGGCTGGTGGTGAACCCGCGGGTGTCACTGGCCGTGCTGTGCGTGGCCGTGACGTGGACGGTTGTCCGCAACGTGTTCTGACGCGTCGTCCACTCCACCGCGTCAGTCCGCCGGGCCACTTCGCCGAGGCGTCCCCAGGCCGCTCGTCAGGCCGCTCGTCGGGCCGCTCCCCGCGTCACTCCACCGGGTCGAGGAACCCCTGCTCCACCAGCAGCCGGATCGACTCCGGCGTGCGGTCGCGCAGCACCACGGGGTCCTCGCCGAGCAACTGCGCGATGGCGTCCACGATCCGCCCCGCGGTCAGCGTCCCGTCGCAGACGCCCGCGAAGCCCGCGCCCACCGTGTCGACCTTCGTGGCGCGCCGCATTCCGCGGGCCGCGCGCAGCACCACGTGCTCCGGGTCCTCGGCGCCCGGCAGCCCCACCTGCTCCTGCACCACCCCGTCGCCGAGCGCGAAACGGGAGCTGAGCAGCGCCGCGTCGTCACGGGTGCGCAGGAAGTCCTGGCGGTCGAACCACCCGGCGATGTGCGGGCCGAGCGGCTGCTCCACCGGGTGCGGCCACTCCTCCGCGGTGATCACGGGCTGGTCCGCGCCCGACTTGCGCAGCGTGATCCAGCCGAAGCCGACGCCGTTCACCTTGCGCTGCTCGAACTCGTCGAGCCACGCGTCGTAGCGGGCGGCGTACGTGGCCGGATCCGTACGGTGGTCGCCGCCGTCGCGCAGCCACAGCTCGGCGTACTGCGTGACGTCCTGGACCTCGCGCTGCACGATCCAGGCGTCGCAGCCGCGCGGGATCCACGAGACCAGGCGCTCGCGCCAGTCCTGGCCCTCGGTGTGCTGCCAGTTGGCGAGGAGCTGGCAGTAGCCGCCGTCGTTGAGATGGTCTGCCGACTGCTGCACCAGGGTGCGGCACAGGTCGTCGCCCGCCATACCGCCGTCCCGGTAGGTGAAGCGCCCGCTCGGGGAGATCACGAAGGGCGGGTTGGACACGATCAGGTCGAAGCGCTCGTCGCGGACCGGCTCGAAGAGGCTGCCCTCGCGCAGGTCGGGTTCGCGGGCGCCGGACAGCGCGAGGGTGAGCCGGGCGAAGTGCAGGGCGCGCGGATTGACGTCGGTCGCCGTGACGCGGGTGGCGTGCCGGGAGGCGTGCAGCGCCTGGATGCCGGAGCCGGTGCCGAGGTCCAGGGCGCTGCCGACCGGCTCGCGCACGGTCAGCCCGGCCAGTGTCGTGGAGGCGCCGCCGACGCCGAGCACCAGGTCGGCCCGGTCGACGCCGGGCGTGCTCTCCCCGTCGGACCCGGTACCGGTGCCGATACCGCCCGCGCCGCCGACCGCGCAGCCGAGGTCGGAGACGATCCACCAGTCCGCGCCCTCCTCACCGGCGTACGGGCGTACGTCCACGGTGGCGCGTACGTCGTCGCCGTCGCGCGCCAGCCAGCCGCCGGCCGCGTAGTCGTCGATCCGGGGCAGGGCGGCGCGGGTCCGCTCGTAGGACACGGGGCGTTGCAGGAGGAAGAGCCTGACCAGGGTCTCCAGGGGGCTGCCGCCACGGGTGGCGCGCAGGGCGGGGACGGTCTCGGCCCGGGAGAGGGCCGCGTAGGCGGCGGCTCCGAGGAGGTCGAGACAGCCGTCCGCGGTGAAGGCTGCGGCGCGCAGGTCGTCGCGCAGGGACGGGGCGTTCCGGGCGGCGGGGAGGAGGGGCGTACTCACACCGGCCATTGTCGCGGAGTCGCCGCGGCCCGGCGCCCTTTGTGCGGGGCGGCGGGCCGTGGCGTATCGGACAGCGGGGGTGCTGTGGGGGCGCGGTCGTGGTCGCGGGGCCTTCGTGGGCGCGGTCTGGTGGCCACGGGCCGGGGGCCGGGGCCTGAGGGGGCCGGGGGCCTACGACGCCGACGGTGAGGCCGAGGAGGAGCCGGACGCCTGCTTGCAGCCGGGCTGCTTGGCCATGGCCTTGCCGACGTCGCCCTGGCGGAGCGAGTCGAGGGCCTGCTCGCCGTTCTGGCTGACCTTGCCCAGCGAGTTGGAGACGCCCTTGAGGCCGTCCGCGAACTTCCCCTGGTCGCTGGTGTCGAGCCCGTCGACCTGCTTCTTGAGCGTCCCGTACTGGGTGGACAGGCCGTTGAGGTCGTTCACCGCGTCCTGCTGGATCTTCGCACCGTCCTTGACCGGCGGGGCGCCGGCCTTGCTGACGATGTCGGCGAGCGACTTGTACGCCTCGGAGATCGACTGGAAGGCGGCGGAGTCGGCGGACTTGACGTCCTGGGGCTTGCCGTTGCTGTTGACCTGGGTGATCGCCGTGTTGGCGTCGTTGATCTTCTTGGTCTGGGCCGCGGCCTGGTCGCAGACGCCCTTCGCCCAGTTGTCCAGCTTCTTGTTGGAGTCGTCGCTGCACCCCGACAGCGCGAGCAGCATGACCGCACCGGAGAGCGCGGCCAGGAGCTTCTTGTTCACCTTCACCGGATGGGTCCCTTCCGTGGCCTTACGGCCCCGGAACATACACGGCTGACGGGTGGTCACCGTGAATCCGTGAGGTGATTCGTCCGACATTCAAGCCATTCGCACTAAGGTGCGGTGGGCGACCACACACGTACCGGATCACGTACGGTCGCCCACCGAGCCCTCGACGGACCGGTGCCCTTGACGGCCCCGGCCCTTGACGGTGCGTCGGATCAGGCCACGGCGGCCGTGTCCGGGGTACGGGTCCCGGTGTCCCCGCCGTCGCCGTCGTCGTCGCCCTCCATCGCGATGCCGCGCCGCTTGGAGATGTAGACCGCGATGACGATGACGGCGATCGAGACCACCGCGACGGTGACGCGTACGCCGAGATTCGCGTCCACGCCGTAGCTGAACTTGACCACCGCGGGGGCGATCAGCAGCGCCACCAGGTTCATCACCTTCAGCAGCGGGTTGATGGCCGGGCCCGCGGTGTCCTTGAACGGGTCGCCGACCGTGTCGCCGATGACGGTCGCGGCGTGGGCCTCGCTGCCCTTGCCGCCGTAGTGACCGTCCTCGACGAGTTTCTTGGCGTTGTCCCAGGCGCCGCCGGAGTTGGCCAGGAACACCGCCATCAGCGTGCCCGCGCCGATCGCGCCCGCCAGGTACGAGGCGAGCGATCCGACGCCGAAGGTGAAGCCGACCGCCACGGGCGCGAGGACGGCGAGCAGGCCGGGGGTGGCCAGTTCGCGCAGCGCGTCCTTGGTGCAGATGTCGACCACCCGTCCGTACTCGGGCAGTTCGGTGCCGTCCATGATCCCCGGGTGTTCGCGGAACTGCCTGCGCACCTCGTAGACCACCGAACCCGCGGACCGGGAGACGGCGTTGATGGCGAGGCCGGAGAAGAGGAAGACGACGGCCGCGCCGAGCAGCAGCCCGACCAGGTTGTTGGGCTGGGAGATGTCCAGGGACAGCCAGCGGGCGTCGGAGGCCGCTGGATGGGCCTTGGCGACGGCGGTGTCGATGGCCTCCTTGAACGAGCCGAACAGGGCGGTGGCGGCCAGTACCGCGGTGGCGATGGCGATGCCCTTGGTGATGGCCTTCGTGGTGTTGCCGACGGCGTCGAGGTCGGTGAGCACCTGGGCGCCCTCGCCGTGCACGTCGCCGGACATCTCGGCGATGCCCTGCGCGTTGTCGGAGACGGGTCCGAAGGTGTCCATGGCGACGATGACGCCGACGGTGGTCAGCAGGCCGGTGCCCGCCAGCGCGACCGCGAACAGCGCGAGCCAGACGGAGGTCCCGCCGAGCAGGAAGGCGCCGTAGACGGACAGGCCGATCAGCACCGCCGAGTAGACCGCGGACTCCAGTCCGAGTGAGATCCCGGACAGGATGACGGTGGCGGGGCCGGTCAGCGAGGTCTTGCCGATGTCGCGGACCGGGCGCCTGGTGGTCTCGGTGAAGTAGCCGGTGAGCTGCTGGATCACCGCGGCCAGCACGATGCCGATGGCGACGGCGACCATCGCCAGGGTGCGCGGGTCGCCGGCGTGGCCGGAGATGTCGCTGTCGAC
Organism: Streptomyces sp. NPDC008139; assembly: GCF_042957025.1. Taxonomy (NCBI): domain Bacteria; kingdom Bacillati; phylum Actinomycetota; class Actinomycetes; order Kitasatosporales; family Streptomycetaceae; genus Streptomyces; species Streptomyces sp. NPDC008139. The sequence continues at coordinate 85,066 of NZ_JBIBHM010000020.1, read as the reverse complement.
GCCCTTGAGGTCGGCGTAGGAGGACGGCAGGTAGGTGTAGACGGCGATGGCGACGCCGATCAGGGAGATGACCGCGGAGATGAAGAAGCCGCGGTTAATGGCCGTCATGCCGCTGCGGTCGCTGCGGCGGGGGGAGACCGCGAAGATGCCGACCATGGCGGTGAGGACGCCGATCGCCGGGATGAGCAGGGGGAAGGCGAGGCCGGAGTCGCCGAAGGTCACCTTGCCGAGGATCAGCGCGGCGACCAGGGTGACGGCGTACGACTCGAAGAGGTCGGCCGCCATGCCCGCGCAGTCGCCGACGTTGTCACCGACGTTGTCGGCGATGGTCGCGGCGTTGCGCGGGTCGTCCTCGGGGATGCCCTTCTCGACCTTGCCGACCAGGTCGGCGCCGACGTCGGCCGCCTTGGTGAAGATGCCGCCGCCGACGCGCATGAACATCGCCAGCAGCGCCGCGCCGAATCCGAATCCTTCGAGCACCTTGGGCGCGTCGGCCTTGTAGATCAGGACGACGGCGGACGCGCCGAGCAGGCCGAGGCCCACGGTGAACATGCCGACGACGCCGCCGGTCCTGAACGCGATCCGCATCGCCCGGTGCGACACGTCGGTCAGGTCGGCCGGGGGTTCGCCGGGTGCCGGTGTCGCCGATCTGGCCGCGGCGGCGACCCGCACATTGCTGCGGACCGCCAGCCACATTCCGACATATCCGGTGACCGCGGAGAACACGGCGCCCACGAGAAAGAAGATCGACCGGCCGATCCGCTGCGAAGTGGTGTCCGAGGGCAGCAGCATGAGCAGGAAGAACGCCACCACGGCGAAAATTCCCAGGGTACGGAACTGCCGTGCGAGGTAGGCGTTGGCGCCTTCCTGCACGGCAGCCGCGATTTTCTTCATGCTGTCGGTGCCCTCGTCCGCTGCGAGCACTTGACGTACCAACACCGCGGCGAGCGCGAGTGCGCCCAGTGCGACGACGGCGATGATCCATACGAGGAGACGATTTCCGTCGGTCAGTACCGGTGTCGCGGCAAGCGTGTGAGGGGTAAGTGGCCCCGCCATTCGTCCTCCTTGACGTTTGGCGCATGGGCGTGCGGCTTCACGGCTCGACAAGCCGCAACGCTCAGGCGAGCTGAGCAAGATGGACGGATTGTAGGGAGCCGCAGCACTTCAAAACAGGGTGCCGCGTCGAAAAAGGATATTCGTGAACGCGGCGTTCGCCTGTGAACAGGAGTGAGTGTCGCCTGTGATCAGGCGAGAAAGATGATCTGAGGGGCGGCCGGGGGCCGCGTCGCGCTCAGAACGGTGTGCCCGGTCTGGCCGGTCGAGCCGGTCCGCCGGTCGAGCCGGTCCGCCGGTCGAGCCGGTCCGCCGGTCGAGGGGGCCGCCGGTCCACGGTCGGACGGGCGGGGCGGGCTACGGTCAGGCGGGCGGGGCGATCGGCCAGCTCATGCGGATCACACCGCCGGTGGCGGTCTCGGTGACCTCGACATCGTCGACCAGGCCGCTGATCACGGCGAGGCCCATCTCGCCCTCGTCGCTCAGCTCGTCACCCGCGGCGTCGGACGCGGAGCCCGAGGCGTTGCCCGGGACCTCGTCGGCGACCTCGATGGAGAACTTCTTCTCCTCCTCGGTCAGCATCACCCGGACCGGTTCTTCCACGCCGTTGCCACGGTGCAGACCCACCGCGCGGCTGCAGGCCTCGCCCACCGCGAGCCGTACTTCGTCCAGAACCGCCTCGTCCACCCCCGCCCGGCGCGCCACCGCCGCCGCTACGAGCCGTGCTGTTCGCACATGCTCCGGCTGGGCGCTGAAGAGCAGTTCTACGGTGGGCATGGCCTCCCCTTCGGTCCTTTGGGTGGGCATCACGGGGGCCCGGACGGTGATCCCGTCCGGTACCCCTCGACGGCGATCGTCAGTCGGTCGCCGCGACAGCCTCGTCGACCGAGGTGTGAATCGGGAACACCTTGGTCAGACCGGTGATACGGAAAATCTTCAGGATGCGCTCCTGGTTGCACACCAGTCGCAGCGATCCTTCATGAGCACGCACCCGCTTCAGCCCGCCGACGAGCACACCCAGGCCGGTGGAGTCGAGGAAGTCCACTCCCTCCATGTCCACGACCAGGTGGTAACTCCCGTCGTTCACAAGCTCCACAAGCTGTTCCCGCAGCTTGGGCGCGGTGTACACATCAATCTCGCCGCCGACTTCGACGATCGTACGATCGCCGACGGTTCGGGTCGACAGGGACAGGTCCACGGATCCTCCAGCACCTTGCATCGACGCGGCGCCCCCCTGGGGCCCCCACCAGAAGGTAGGGGACGGATCGACGGCCGCGATGGCATTCAATCACTTCGCAGCGGGCGAGCACGACGCCTTACTGCGATTGTCCGTCACGCCGGTGACACACTGAGTGCCGATGGCCCAGGATCATCTTCCGCAGTCGGCGCACGGCCGCCCGTCCCCCCGAACCGCTTTGGAGCGGCTCGCCAGGGGGGCAGACCGAGCCGCGCGCATCACCCATACGGAGCACCTGCCCCCGCGGGTCGGTCGCCATGCCTCCTGGCCCGACACGATCAGAAGCGAGGTCGTGGACGCGATCCGCGCGGCCGGGATCGACCGTCCCTGGGAGCACCAGGCGCTGGCAGCGGGCCACGCGGCGCGCGGCGAGTCGGTGGTGGTGGCCACCGGAACCGCCTCCGGGAAGTCGCTGGCGTATCTGGCACCGGTGCTCAGCGCCCTGCTGGACGGCTCCGAGGCGCCGAACGGCCGGGGCGCCACCGCGCTCTATCTGTCCCCCACCAAGGCCCTGGCCGCCGACCAGCGCCGCGCCGTCACCCGCCTCGCCGCGCCCCTGGGCACCGCGATCCGCCCCGCGGTCTACGACGGCGACACCCCCGTCGAGGAACGCGAGTGGGTCCGGCAGTACGCCACCTACGTGCTCACCAACCCCGACATGCTGCACCGCGGCATCCTGCCCGGCCACGCCCGCTGGGCCTCCTTCCTGCGTCAACTGCGCTACGTGGTGATCGACGAGTGCCACACCTACCGCGGTGTCTTCGGCTCGCACGTCGCCCAGGTGCTGCGCCGCCTGCGCCGGGTCTGTGCGCGGTACGGGGCCGAGCCGGTGTTCGTGCTCGCCTCCGCGACGGCCGCGGACCCGGCGCGGGCCGCCTCCCGGCTCACCGGGGTGCCGGTGGCCGAAGTGACCGAGGACACGTCGCCGCGCGGCGGCCTGGCCTTCGCGCTGTGGGAGCCGCCGCTGACCGAGCTGTCCGGCGAACACGGCGCTCCCGTGCGCCGCACCGCGACCGCCGAGACCGCGGAACTCCTCACCGACCTGGTCGTCCAAGGCGTGCGCAGCGTGGCCTTCGTCCGCTCCCGGCGCGGCGCGGAACTGGTCGCCCTGATCGCCCAGGAACGCCTGGCCGAGATCGACCCCTCGCTTCCCGGGCGGGTCGCCGCCTACCGCGGCGGCTACCTCGCCGACGAGCGCCGGGCCCTGGAACGCGACCTGCACTCCGGCCGCCTCCTCGGCCTCGCCTCCACCTCCGCCCTCGAACTGGGCGTGGACATCTCCGGCCTCGACGCGGTCCTGCTGGCCGGCTACCCGGGCACGCGGGCCTCGCTGTGGCAGCAGGCGGGCCGCGCCGGACGGACCGGGCAGGGCGCGCTGGCGATCATGGTCGGCCGGGACGACCCGCTGGACACGTACCTCGTCCACCACCCCGAGGCGATCTTCGAGCAGCCCGTCGAGAGCACCGTCCTGGACCCGGACAATCCCTACGTGCTGGCCCCGCACCTGTGCGCCGCCGCGGCCGAGCTGCCGCTCACCGACGACGACCTCGTCCTGTTCGGCCCCGAGGCGGCGTCGCTGATGCCGCAGCTGGAGAAGCGGGGGCTGCTGCGCCGGCGCGCGTCCGGCTGGTACTGGACCCGCCGCGAGCGGGCCGCGGACCTCACCGACATCCGCGGCGAGGGCGGCAGTCCCGTGCAGGTCGTGGAGACGGCGACCGGGCGGCTGCTGGGCACGGTGGACGCCTCCTCGGCGCACACCGCCGTCCACGACGGTGCCGTCCATCTCCACCAGGGCCGCACCTACCTGGTCAAGCGGCTCGACCTGGAGGACGGCGTGGCGCTGGTCGAGCCCGCCGACCCGTCCTACTCCACGATGGCCCGCGACACCACCGACATCCGGGTGCTCAGCGGCGACCTGGAGGAGCCGTGGGGCGAGGCGCGGATCCACTTCGGCTCCGTCGAGGTGACCCACCAGGTGGTGTCCTTCCTGCGCCGCAAACTGATCACCGGTGAGATCCTCGGCGAGACCAAGCTCGACCTGCCCCCGCGCACCCTGCGCACCCGGGCCGTGTGGTGGACCGTCACGGACGCGCAGCTGGACGCCGCCCGGATCCACCCCGAGGAGCTGCCCGGCGCCCTGCACGCCGCCGAGCACGCCGCGATCGGTCTCCTCCCGCTCTTCGCGACCTGCGACCGCTGGGACATCGGCGGGGTCTCCATACCCCTGCACGCCGACACCGGCCTGCCCACCGTCTTCGTCTACGACGGCCACCCCGGCGGCGCGGGCTTCGCCGAACGCGCCTTCCACACCGCCCGCACCTGGCTCACCGCCACCCGCGAGGCCATCGCCTCCTGCGAATGCGAATTCGGCTGCCCCTCCTGCGTCCAGTCCCCCAAGTGCGGCAACGGCAACGACCCCCTGGACAAGGCCGCCGCGGTCCGCCTCCTGGACTGCCTGCTGACGGCCGCCGCCGCCGAGGACGGTGCCGGGTCCGGGGCCGGGGCCGAAGCCGGTCCTGAGGCCGGTCATGAGGCCGGTCATGAGGCGGGGGACGGTGCCGGGACCGGGGCCGAAGCCGGTCCTGAGGCCGGTCCCGAGGCCGCGCCTGAGGCGGGGGACGGCGCCGGGGCCGAAGCCGGTCCTGAGGCCGGTCATGAGGCGGGGGACGGTGCCCGGTCCGGGGCCGCAGCCGGTCCCGAGGCCGCGCCCGGTTCCGCCTACGGTGGCCGGCCCGGGGTCGGGACCGGGGTCGAGTGACGGTCCCGCGCGGGACCGCACACGGGCGCCGTCGACCTCCGCAGTGACGTCGGAGATCTCGCCCGCCACCACGCAGCTCACCAGCCGGGCGCCCTGCGCCGCCGCCACCTCGGCCGCCAGCCCGCAGGCCCGCGTACGGCCCTCCAGCGCGTGGTCGGCCGCGGCGAGCGCCGCCAGATCCGCGGCGCCGCCCGCCCGGTGCCGGGCGATGACCGCCTCGTCCATGAAGAGCACGGCGGCGAAGACCGCGCCCAGCACGGCGATCAGTCCCAGTGACCACACAGTGGCGGAGCCCCGGTCCCCGCAGGGCGCGGGGGCCTTCACGGCTGCCCACCCCCGCCCACGGCGTCCTCCGCGAGCGCGACGGCCTCGGCCCGCAGGGTGACGGGGAAGCGCGGCACCGGGACGGTGACCCGGACCCGGATCAGGTCGCCCGACCGCTCCACGCCGACCCGCGCTCCGGACGGCGCGGCCTCCCGCGCCACCCGCAGCACCTCGCCCGGCGCCTCGGAGCGAGCCGCGGCACGCGCCCCCGCCCGCGCCGCGTCCACGCACCGCACCTGCGCCGCAGCCGCCATCAGGCCCCAGATCAGGGCGGCGGTGAGCGCCACCAGCATCGGGATCACCATGGCGGCCTCCGCCGTGACATACCCCTGGTCGCGCGGCGGGCGGCCCCGCTCAGAACGGCACATGGAGTGCCTTCACGATCACGCCGGTCAACGCCGAGCGCACCGGCCCGCTCGTCACGATCTTGTAGAGCACCGCCGCGAACCCGCACGCCGCGATCGTCCCCACCGCGTACTCGGCCGTGCTCATCCCCGCCTCCGCCGCCGTACGGCTCACGTCCCTGTACCGCGCCGCCCTCCGCCGCATCCGGGCTACCCACCGCCGCCGCTCGGCCCGCGCCAGGCGAACCGCGCGCGGCACCGGCGGCACCCGGAGCGCGGGCCTAGCCGAGGCCCTCGCGCCGGACGGGTTCTTCGAGTTGATCGAGTTCGCCGGGACCGTCTGGGCCGTCCGGGCGAGGTGCTGGTCCATCGTCTGATGTGTCATCGGGATCTCCTGGTGTCGTGGATGTGCGTGTGGGTGTGCGTATGGACATGGGTGTTCGAGTCGTTCGCTTCGGGTGGTGCGTCGGGCGCGGGCGGTCCGGGCGGGGTGTCAGCCCGTGCGGCCGAGGACGGTGCCCGCCAGGCCCATCACCACGGGAGCGACGCCGACCAGCAGGAAGGCGGGGAGGAAACAGACCCCCAGAGGCGCGGTGGCGTGTACCGCGGCCCGCCGGGCCCTGGCGAGCGCCGAACGGGCGTACGCGGTGCGGTAGTCCGCGGCCAGCCGGGACATCTCCGCGACCGGCGCGCTGCCAGTCGTGGAGGCGCGGGCCAGGCAGCGCCCCATCTCGCGGGCGGCGGGCAGCCGTCCGAACCGCTGCCAGCACTCCGCCGGGTCGCCGCCCAGCCGCAGCTCGGCCCTGACCCGTATCAGCGCGGTCCCGAGCGGCCCGGCCAACGACCGGCCCACGGCGCCCGCCGCTTCTCCGGGTGACGCCCCGGCGGCGAGGCAGGCGGCCATCAGGTCCGCGCAGAGCGGGAGTTCCGACGGATCGGGCTCCTCGTCCGCCCCGGAGCTCTCTGTGGCGTTCTGCCGCCCCCGGAGTGATCTCCTGACCCCGAGGGCCGTGAGGACCCCCACCAGGCCGCCCAGCGCCCCGCTGATCAACGTCGCGGCCCCCAGCCCGGCCGCGACCGGCGGACCCCAGTCGCGCAGCGGTCCCCTGAGCCGCCGCAGCGCCCGCCGCGGGGACTTCCTCGACCGCCCGGTCCCCAGCGCCGCGCGCAACCGCCGCGTCGCCGATCTCTCCCTCCGCGCCTCGGTCAGCGCCCCACCGACGGCGACCACCGCAGCCGCCACCAACGCGAGCGCCACGAGGGCTGTCCCCAGGCTGTGGACACTTCCGCCGTTCACGGCCGTCCCCGGTCCCGCGACCCCACCGGGGTCACCGCCTGTCCCCGGCCGGTCGCCGCGGAATCGATCACCGCGCCACCGGCCGCTGGAGAGCCGCCCCCCGAGGAACCGTCCCTCACGGAAACGGCGGCCGTCGGAGCGCCCTTCGCAGGACCGGGGGGCCGAGTTCTGGCCGCTGTCGGTCCGCCCGCTGCCGCCCGGATGATCCGCGCCGTCCACGCGAGCCCCGCCCACTCCAGGCAGCCGCCCGCGACCAGGCAGAGCAGTCCCGCCGGGTTGTGCAGCAGCACCCTCGAGGGGTCGGCGCCCAGGCCCGCGCCGAGCACGACGCCGAACAGCGGCAGCAGCGCGAGCAGCACCGCCGTGGACCTCGGACCCGCCAACTGGGCTCGCAGGTCGTCGCGTTGATCGGCGTCCGCCCGTAGCGCCGCGGCGACCCGGTCGAGCGCGGCGGCCAGTCCTGCGCCGCCCTCCACCGCGACCTGCCAGCAGGCGGCGACCGCGGCGAGCCCATGCGTCCCCGCGCCGAGCCGGGCCGCCTCCCGCAGCGCGTGCGGCACGTCGCCGCCGAATCTGGCCGCCGACAGCAGCATTCGTGCCGCGTCGGCGAGGTCGGGCGAGGCGGGCCAGGCCGCCGACTCGACCGCGTCGGTCAGCGCCGAGTGCGGTGGCCGTCCGGCCCTGAGGTCTCCGGCCACGGTGCCGCACAGTGCGCTCACCGCGACCGCCCCGCGCTCGGCCGCCGCCCGCTCGCCCCGCCGTCGCAACGCCCGCCCCATCAGCGGCACCGCCACGGCGCCCGCGACCACCGGCAGTACCGATCCCGTCAGCAGCCCCAGCCCACCGCCCACCGGCAGACACACCGCCTCGGGCCCGACCCGTCCGCGCCGACCGGCGAACCGTGCGGCGATCCGCAGCGGCTCCCACGCCCGGCGACGGCCCGCCGTCCGTCCGTCGCGCCACCGCGCAAGCCGGATCGCCCACTCGTGGCGGGCCGTCTCCCCCGCCTTCCTCAGCCGTGCCAGCGGATTCGCCCGCTGCTCACCAGTGACCGGCCCCCGCTCGCCCTCCCCCACATCTTCGGGTCCTGGTCCGATGAGCAGATCGCGCGCCCGGCGGCGGGGATCGGAGGTGGGCCAGCGCGTCACGAGGAGGGCCAAGCCAGCGCAGAGGGCAGCGGCCCACACGACCGAGGGCGGAAAGGTCGCCGCGCTCACGACGCACCTGCCCGGCGATGTCCGACCGCCGGCTCACGGCCCGGACCGCAGCACCAGCGAACCCCCGGGACCGCCAGAACACCTCGCCGGGCAGCAGCCCGCATGACCGAGGGTGGACAGACCGGGGCGCTCATGACGCACCCGCCCAGCGATGCGCGACCAGCAGCTCGCAGCCCAGGCCAGGGAGATTCGAGGTGCGCCAGCGAACCCCCGCGAGCAACAGAAACAGCACGCCGGGCGGCAGCCCGCACGACATCAGGTTGAGAAAGCGGGGCGCTCATGACGCACCCGCCGAGCACAGTGCCGCCAACCGGTCCCAGCCGGGGCCGCGTTCGTGGTGGCCGCGGGCATCGCGGAGCAGGGCGGGCAGGGTGGCGACCAGGCCGTCGGAGCCCCGCTTGAGTACGTGGATCTCCGCGAGGCGGCGCAGGCCGGAGCTGTCGCGGACGAGGTGGATGACGACGGCGAGTGCGGCGGCCAACTGGCTGTGCAGGGCGGCCCGATCGAGGCCCGCGGTGGAGCCGAGGGCTTCGAGGCGGGCCGGGACGTCGGCGGCGGCGTTGGCGTGGACGGTGCCGCAGCCGCCCTCGTGGCCGGTGTTCAGCGCGCTCAGCAGGTCGGTGACCTCGGCGCCGCGGACCTCGCCGACCACGAGCCGGTCGGGGCGCATGCGCAGCGCCTGGCGGACGAGGTCCCGCAGGGTGACGTGTCCCGCGCCCTCCTGGTTGGCGGGCCGGGTCTCCAGGCGGACGACGTGCGGGTGGTCGGGACGCAACTCGGCGGAGTCCTCGGCCAGGACGATGCGGGCCGCGGGGTCGACGAGGCCGAGCAGGCAGCTCAGGAGTGTGGTCTTGCCCGACCCGGTGCCGCCGCTGATCATGAACGACAGCCGGGCGTCGAGGACCGCGCGCAGCAGCCGGGCGGTCTCGGTGTCGAGCGTGCCGGCCGCGACGAGTTCGGCGAGGGTGAAGGCGCGGGCCCGCACGACGCGCAGCGACAGGCACGGCGAGCCGACCACGACCGGCGGCAGGACGGCGTGCAGCCGGGTGCCGTCGGGCAGTCGGGCGTCGACCCACGGGTGGGCGTCGTCCAGGCGGCGGCCGGCGGTGGTCGCGAGGCGTTGGGCGAGCCTGCGCACGGCGGTGGTGTCGGTGAAGCGGACGGCGGCGCGTTCGAGACCGCTGCCGCGGTCGATCCACACCTGGTCGGGTGCGTTGACGAGGATGTCGGTGACGGCGGGGTCGGCGAGCAGCGGCTCAAGCGGGCCCGCGCCGACGAGTTCGGAACGCAGTGCCGCGACCACGTCGAGGACTTCGCTGTCGCCGAGCAGGCGTCCGCGGGCGCGCAGCGCGGCGGCCACGCGTGCCGGGGTGGGTTCGCCGCCGTGTTCCGCCAGGTGCAGCCGTACGGCGTCGAGGAGTTCGGCGTTCATACCGTCACGCTCCCGCCGCTGGGCTGGGCCTGGGCGAGGAAGGCGGCGCAGAAGCGGGCGAGCGGGCCGCGACTCGCGGAGCCCGGTGGTCCGCTGCCGGACAGGGCGTCCGACAAGCCTGGTTCCGGAGGGAGTTGGCCCGCCAGCGGCAGGCCGACGAGGCGGGCGATCTCGTCGTCGGCGAGGCCGGAGGCGAAGGGGCCGCGGGCGACGACGCGCAGGTCCTTGAGGACCATGCCGACCGCCGCGGCGACGCGGGTGGCCGCGGCGACCGCCCGCAACTCGGCTGGTACGACGAGGAGTCCGACGTCGATCTGCGCGAGGGTCTCGGCGACCGCGTCGTCCACGCGCCGTGGCAGGTCGACCACGACGACTCCGCCGCGGCGGCGGGCGGCGCCGAGCACGGACCGCATGGCCTGGGGCGGGACGAGCACGGAGTCGCCGCGGTCCCAGCTCAGGACGCTCAACGCGTCGAGCCTGGGCAGGGATTCCTCCAGTGCCCCGCTGTTGACGCGCCCCCGTGAGTCGGCGAGGTCGGGCCAGCGCAGGCCGCCGACGCGCTCGGCGCCGAGCAGGATGTCGAGGCCGCCGCCGAGCGGATCGCCGTCGATGAGCATGGTGCGCCTGCCCGTAGCGGCCGCGGTGACGGCGAGCGCGCAGGCCAACGTGCTGGCGCCCGCGCCGCCCCGGCCGCCCACCACCCCGACGGTCAGGGCGGGTTCGCTCACGCCTTCGGCGATGTCGGCGATGCGGTCGACCAGCCAGGTCTCGGCGTCGGGCAGGAAGAGGACGTGGTCGGCGCCGATCGCGACGGCCCTGCGCCACACGTCGTGGTCGTGCAGATCACGCCCGACGACCAGAACTCCCTTGCGGCGGACGGCGTCCTGGACCCGGGAGGTGGCCTCGGCGCCGACCAGGACGAGGGGCGCGGTATCCCAACTCGTCGCGCGCGGGGGCGCGGTGAAGACCACCTCCGGTTCCGTACCGGCCGCGGCGCACAGCCGCAGCAGGTCGTCGAGGAGCGTTTCGTCCTCGGTGACAATCAGCGGGCCGCCCGGCCCTTCGATGGCGGTCGGCCGCTGGTCGGGTGTCGTCGATCCCGTCATTTCCTGTCCCCCGTCGCTTCTGACGCGAGCACCGGTGTGCATCGCCTGCGATCAGGTTGGGACAGACAGGAGAATTGAGATGATCTTGGTCGGAATCTGTGGACAACTCAGCGATTGTGGATAACTCCGCCACTCTCACGGGTGAGTTCGCCGACGCCTGGCAACGATTACGGACCGTCACACGTCGTACGCATCACAGCCGTGCCGCACGCGAGGGGGAACGACATGAGGATGCGAGTGGAAGGACGTCGCGAGAACGGGGAAAAGGCATCCGGACGTGCGACGACCCCCGCCGGGGGGGAGAGCGGGGGTCGTCCCCACGGTCCGACTCGGGGGGGGAGGAGCCAGACCGGGTTAGCACGGTCGCGAACGATCCGTGACTTCCATGGTGTACCCGAAGCCCTTCTCAGGCAAACCCACACGCCCGAGCTTACGCCGAATGGTGGTTGCCTATGCTCGTCACGTGGAAAACCACCTGCCACCGCGCACCGCGGCGTTCTTCGATCTCGACAAGACCGTGATCGCCAAGTCCAGCACGCTCGCCTTCGGGCGCTCCTTCTACCAGGGCGGTCTCATCAACAGACGTGCGGTATTGCGTACCGCATATGCCCAGTTCGTGTACTTGGTCGGTGGCGCGGATCACGACCAGATGGAAGGTATGCGCAAATACCTCTCCGAGCTGTGCCGGGGCTGGAATGTCCAGCAGGTGCGGGAGATCGTGGCGGAGACGCTGCATGACCTGATCGACCCGATCATCTACGACGAGGCGGCCTCGCTGATCGAGGAGCACCACGCCGCAGGACGCGACGTGGTGATCGTCAGCGCCTCCGGCTCCGAGGTGGTCCAGCCGATTGGCGCGATGCTGGGTGCCGACCATGTCGTAGCCACACGGATGGTCGTGGAGGACGGCGCGTACAACGGGGAGATCGAGCACTACGTCTACGGTCCCGCAAAAGCGGACGCCATCGCCGAGCTGGCGAAGTCGGAGGGCTACGACCTGGAGCGGTCCTTCGCGTACAGCGATTCGGTGACCGACATCCCGATGCTGGAGTCGGTCGGTCATCCGTACGCGGTCAATCCCGACCGGGCGCTGCGCAAGGAGGCCGTCTCACGTGACTGGCCAGTGCTGACTTTCAGCCGTCCCGTGCGGCTGAATCAGCGGATTCCGTCGCTGTCGATGCCGCCCCGGCCGGTGCTCGCGGCGGCGGCCGTGGGTGCGGCGGCCGCGACGGCCGGGCTGGTGTGGCTGGCGTCCCGACGCCGTCGGCCCGCCCTTATGTCCTGATTGATCCCAAAAGTAAAGAAGTCGGGCGAGGGGTTCCCCTCCGCCTCCCACGGCGGTACAAAGGACGTAGCGGCCCGCGAGACCACGGAGTTCCGAGAGGAAGACCGCAGTTCACAGCACCAGGCCCCACGGACCGAGCATGGAAGTCAGGCACCCACGCGGAGCCGACCCGCTTATCGGGCCAGCCGCACCAGGTGACGGGCGAAGATCCCGGCCTGATCGGCAATTACCGTGCACGCACTGGTAACTTGACGGACATGGCAGCGGCGGCACCTCAAGGTGCCGCCGCATCTCTTTTCAGCCACCACACATCCGGCGGTCGACCGCTCAGGCGGCGCCCCGCTGGAGCGCTTCGCACACCGCGACACTTTCGCGGACCCCGAGTTCCAGCGCCCGCCCGCAATGGCTGATCCACTGGACCATGCCTTCCGGAGTACCGGACGCGTATCCCTCCAGCGCCTTGAGATAACCGGCCCGGCCCAACTCCGCGTGACCGACCTCGGCCGGACAGATCGACTTCGGGTCGAGACCGCTGCCGACCAGCACGATCCGCTCGGCGGCCCTCGCGACCGGCCCGTTGAAGGAGCCGAAGGGCCGCAGGCACAACAATTCGCCGTGCACGACCGCGCCGACGACCAGCGCGGGCGCGTCGGTGCCCGCCCGCAGCAGGCCGGTCAGACCGTCCAGCCGGGCGGCGACCTCGGCCGGGTCGGGCAGCGGGATCTCGGCGATCTCGACCAGCGGCTCGTCCACCGGCTCCCCCGCCAGCCGCGGGCGGCCCACCGTCGGCTCGTCCGCCACTCCGCCCGCCGCCACCAGGTGCAGCCGGGCGAGCGCCTGCACGGGCGACTGCCGCCAGACACTGAGCAGTTGACCGGCCTCGGCGGTCAGCCGCAGCGCCGCGCCGACCGTACGCGCCTGCTCGTCGGCCGAGAAGTCGCTGCGCCTGCGCACCTCCTCCAGCGGCCAGTCGGCGCCGGCCAGCGCCGCGGACCCGCGGGCACCGCGCAGCGCCGCCTCCGATGTGACCTCGGTGGACCGGCGCCGCATCACCCGGTGCCCGTAGACCTTGTCCACCGCCTGCCGTACGGCGTCCACCGATTCGGGTACGCCCGGCAGCGCGCCGAGGACAGCCATCGGGTCCGTCCGACCGGCGGCGGGAGCGGGATCAGCGTTCGTAGCCATGGTTCCGACCCTAGCCACCCCCCAACCCGCGGAACGACCCCGAAAGAGTGGCCTTCCCCACTCCGAACGCTCACAATCCGTATCCATGCCACTACGCTTGGCGAACATGAAGATCGCTTTCGTCGGGAAGGGCGGCAGCGGCAAGACCACGCTGTCCTCCCTCTTCATCCGCCATCTCGCCGCCTCCCGCGTACCGGTCATCGCGATCGACGCGGACATCAACCAGCACCTCGGCCCGGCGCTCGGGCTGGCGGAGGACGACGCCGCCGCGCTGCCCGCGCTCGGCGCGCACCTGCCGGAGATCAAGGAATACCTGCGCGGCGCCAACCCCCGGATCACCTCCGCCGAGACCATGATCAAGACCACCCCGCCCGGCCGCGGCTCGCGGCTGCTGCGGCTGGTCGAGGACAACCCCGTCTACGCGGCCTGCGCGCGCACCGTGCACCTGGACCGAGGCCACGGAGTCGACGGGGGCACAGAGAGCGCCGGGGACGCCGGGGGCGACACCGCGCGGCTGATGGTCACCGGCCCCTTCAATGAGTCCGATCTCGGCGTCGCCTGCTACCACTCCAAGGTCGGCGCGGTCGAACTCTGCCTGAACCACCTGGTGGACGGCCGCGACGAGTACCTGGTCGTGGACATGACGGCGGGCAGCGACTCCTTCGCCTCCGGGATGTTCACCCGCTTCGACATGACGTTCCTGGTCGCCGAGCCGACCCGCAAGGGCGTGGCCGTCTACCGCCAGTACAAGGAGTACGCCCGCGACTTCGGCGTCGATCTCGCGGTCGTCGGCAACAAGGTGCGGGACGCGGACGACCTGGCCTTCCTGCGCGCCGAGGTCGGCGACGACCTGCTGGTCACCGTCGGGCACTCGGACTGGGTGCGCGCGATGGAGAAGGGCAGGCCGCCGCGGTTCGCGCGGCTGGAGGAGGACAACCGCCGCGCGCTGCGCACGCTGCACGAACGGGCGGACGCCACGTACGAGCGCAGGGACTGGGCGCGCTACACCCAGCAGATGGTGCACTTCCACCTCAAGAACGCGGAGAGCTGGGGAAACGCGAAGACGGGCGCCGACCTGGCGGCGCAGGTCGACCCCGACTTCGTGCTCGGCGAACGGGAACGGGAACGGGAACGGCACGAGCAGTTGCCCCACCCCGCTGCGGCCGCTAGCGCACAGCCGGCCTGATCCGCTCGGGACCGCCCGCCGTCGCGGCGGCGGGCGCTCCGCCCATGAAGGTGTTCCAGCCGTCCTTGGGCGCCTGGCCGACGTCCAGCGTCCGCAGCCGCGCGAGCACCGCAGGGTCCTGCGCGTCCATCCAGTCCGCGACCTGCTTGAAGCTGACGCAGCGCACGCCTTCCTTGCCGCAGACCTCCTTGACGGTGTCCTCGACGGCCTTCATGTAGACGCCGCCGTTCCAGGACTCGAAGTGGTCGCCGATGAAGAGCGGGGCGCGGTTGCCGTTGTAGGCGCGCTCGAAGGCGGCGGCCAGTCCGTCGTGCATCTGCTTGCCCCAGGCGGCCTGCTTGGCGGGGTCGCCGTGCACGGTGCCCGACTGGTTGGCGAGGAAGTTGTAGTCCATGGAGAGCGTCTCGAAGGCGCGTCCCGGCACCGGGATGTCCTGGAGCGGGAAGTCCCAGACGCCGTCGATCTTGGAGGGCCAGGTCTGTCGGCCGCCGATCGAGCTGGCATCGTAGCGGAAGCCCGCGGCCTTGGCGGCCGGGATGAGATTGTGCTGGCCCTCCAGGCACGGGGCGCGCCCGCCGACCAGTTCCTTGCTGTAGTCGAAGGGCAGCGGGTCGAGCTTGGTGAGGCCGGAGTTGGTCTTCCAGTTCTTCACGAAGCCCTCGGCCTGCTGGATCTCGCTGGACCACTCGTCGCTCGACCAGGTGCCGACGCCGCCGTTGGGACCGCAGAAGTGGCCGTTGAAGTGGGTGCCGATCTCGCTGCCGTTCTGCCAGGCGAGGCGCAGTTCGCGCAGGGTGTCGGTGATGCCCTGGCGGTCGTTGAAGCCGATGTCGGAGGCGCCGCGCGGGTGCTTGGGCGGGGCGTAGACGTCCTTGTGGTCGCCGGGCAGCAGGTAGACGCCGCTGAGGAAGTACGTCATCGCCGCGTTGTAGCGCTCGCCGACCTCGCGGAAGTGCGAGAAGAGCTTCTGGCTGTCCTCGCCCGCGCCGTCCCAGGAGAACACGACGAGCTGCGGCGGCCGCTCCCCCGGCTTGAGGCGCGCGAAGACCGGCTGATGGGGCTGCGGGCCGGTGTCGGCGGTCGAACCGTCGCCGATGAGCCGGACGGCGTGGGGCGCCGCGGCTTCGGGGTGGGTGCCCGCGTTGCCGGGCTCGGCGCGGCCGACGACCGGGGCGGCGCCGGGGCCGGACCCGGCGGCTGATCCGGAGCCCGAGCCGTCGGCGGCGGAGCACGCGACCGCGCCTGCGGCCAGCGCGGCTACGGCGAGTAGCGCCGGTGCCTTGCGCAGGGAGTGCATTCGTACCTCACATCACAGAAAAAGGGATTTGCCCAAAAAGTGACATGTGACCGTGTCGTGACCGCAACGACCTGGCCGTTCATCTGCCAATTCACTCGATAGCAGTAAATAAAGCCCCGATCAAACCTCTGGACTTCACTCTCCGCAATCGGTCGATTACTCTCCATTTACTGACGCTTGAGAGTAGCGAGCGATAACGCTCCGCAATCACGTCCCGCCGCCCACCGAAGGAGACGGGAATTATGCAGAGAATCCACCGGTCCGATCTGTCCGCTTCGATCACGGTCTTCCTGATCGCCGTCCCGCTGTCGCTCGGCCTCGCGCTGGCGACCGGGGCCCCCCTCCAGTCCGGCCTCGTCGCCGCGGTCGTCGGCGGCATCGTCGCCGGGCTGCTCGGCGGGGCGCCCCTCCAGGTCAGCGGCGCCGCGACCAGCCTGGTCGTGGTCACCGCCGACCTCGTCCACCGTTACGGCTGGCGCAGCACCTGCGCCATCACCGTGCTCGCCGGGCTCGCGCAGCTCGTGCTCGGCATGGCGCGGGTGGCCAGATCCGCGCTCGCGGTCAGTCCCGCCATCGTCCACGGCATGCTCGCGGGCATCGGTATGGTCATCGCCCTCGGCCAGCTTCATGTGGTCCTCGGCGGCAGCCCGCAGAGCTCCGCCCTCGACAACATCACCGCGCTGCCCGGCCAGTTGGCGGTCACCAACCCGGCCACACCCGCCATCGGCGCGATCACCGTGGCCGTACTGCTCGGCTGGCGGCGGCTGAGAGGCAGGGCGGGACGGCTGCTCGGCGCGATCCCCGCGCCGCTGGCCGCGGTCGTGCTGTCCACCGCCGTGAGCGCGGGACTGTCGCTGCCGCGCGTGAATCTGCCCGCGTGGAGCGCGCCCGTGCTGCCCACCCTGCCCTCGGGGCCGGTCCTCGGTGTGGTCGCCGCCGTGCTCACCGTCACCCTGGTCGCGAGCATGGAGTCGCTGCTGTCCGCGGTCGCCGTCGACACCCTTCAGGGCCGGCGTCCGGGACCGCACGCCCCGCCGGCCAAGCTCGACCGCGAACTGCTCGGCCAGGGCGCGGCCAACATGGTGTCGGGCCTGCTCGGCGGCCTGCCGGTGGCCGGCGGCGCGATCCGCGGCTCGGCCAATGTCGAAGCGGGCGCGGTGACGCGCCGCGCCACCGTGATGCACGGCGTGTGGGTGCTGCTCTGCGCCGGGCTCGCCTCCTGGGCGCTGGAGCTGATCCCGCTGGCCGCGCTCGCCGCCCTGGTGATGCTGGTCGGCGTCCGCATGGTGAGCTTCGCGCACATCAGACACGTCCAGCGGCACCGCGAATTCCCGGTGTACGCGGCCACGCTCGGCTCGGTGGTGCTGTTCGGTGTGCTCCAGGGCGTGATCGTGGGGATCGTGGTCGCGCTGTGCCTGTCGCTGCGCCGCCTGACGCACACGCGGGTCACCGTCACCGAGGAACCGGAGTGCCACCGGGTGCGGGTCACCGGCCAGTTGACGTTCCTGGCGGTGCCCCGGCTGACCCGGGCCTTCACCCAGGTCCCCGACGGGGCCAACGCGGTGGTGGAGCTGGACGGCTCCTTCATGGACCACGCGGCCTACGAGGCGCTGAACGCCTGGTGCGCCAGGCACCGTTCGCGCGGCGGACACGCGACGCTCGGCGACGCGGTCGGACGGACCGTCAGCGAACCGGTGAGCGCGCACGCCTGCCGCCCCTGGACGCCGTGGCGCAACCACCACTGCACCCGCTCCGGCACCGTGCCCGCCACCAGCGGTGGTCAACTGCTCGGCGGCGTCAGCGCCTTCCAGCGCAACACCGCGCCGCTGGTCCGCGAGGAGCTGGCGCGGCTGGCCCGCGAAGGACAGCGGCCCGGCCAGCTCTTCCTCACCTGTGCGGACTCCCGGCTGGTCACCAGCATGATCACGTCAAGCGGCCCCGGTGACCTCTTCACGGTGCGCAATGTGGGCAATCTGATGCCGCCGCCCGGCTCCGACGCCTCCTGCGACTCGGTGGCCGCCGCCGTCGAGTACGCGGTGGACGTGCTCCAGGTCTCCAGCATCACGGTGTGCGGGCACTCCGGCTGCGGCGCGATGCAGGCGCTGCTGGGCTCCGATCACGAGCCCGGCGCGCAGACCCCGCTGGCCCGGTGGCTGCGGCACGGCCGCCCCAGCCTGGCGCGGCTCGGCCGGATCGGCAGACTCGGCCGCGGCGAGGTGGCGCTCGCGGACCGGCCGGTCGCCGACGACCTCGAAAGGCTGAGCCTGGTCAATGTGATGCAGCAGCTCGAACACCTGATGGCGCACCCCTGCGTGGCGCGTCGGGTCAGCGAGGGCACGCTCCAACTGCACGGCATGTACTTCCATGTCGCGGAGGCGCAGGCGTACATCCTGGACGGTTCGACGAGTGTGTTCGCGGCGGTGGGGCCTGACGCCGCACCGGACACCGCCCGGGAGGCCGCAAAGGTCTAAACCATTTTTCGGGTAGCTATTGTCAGGGTGGCCCAGGACTGGTGAGGTAGTGCTGGGACATGTGGGACACCCTGACAAGGAGCTGGCGTGAGCAGCAACGAGAGCCTGGCCAACCTGCTGAAGGAGGAGCGGCGGTTCGCTCCCCCGGCCGAACTGGCGGCGTCCGCCAACGTCACGGCGGACGCGTACGAGCAGGCGGCGGCCGACCGGCTGGGGTTCTGGGCCGAGCAGGCCCGCCGTCTGACCTGGGCCACCGAGCCCACGCAGACCCTGGACTGGTCGAACCCGCCGTTCGCGAAGTGGTTCGCCGACGGTGAGCTGAATGTCGCGTACAACTGCGTCGACCGTCATGTGGAGGCCGGGAACGGCGACCGGGTCGCCATCCACTTCGAGGGCGAGCCCGGCGACAGCCGCAGCATCACCTACGCGGAGCTGAAGGACGAGGTCTCCCGCGCCGCCAACGCGCTGACCGAACTGGGCGTCGAGAAGGGCGACCGGGTCGCGGTCTACCTGCCGATGATCCCCGAGGCAGTCATCGCGATGCTGGCCTGCGCCCGGATCGGCGCCGCGCACTCGGTGGTCTTCGGCGGCTTCTCCGCCGACGCCGTCGCGTCCCGGATCGCCGACGCCGACGCCAAGCTCGTCATCACCTCCGACGGCGGCTACCGGCGCGGCAAGCCGTCCGCGCTCAAGCCCGCCATCGACGACGCCGTCTCGCGCTCCCCGCAGGTCACCAACGTCCTGGTGGTGCGCCGCACCGGCCAGGACGTGGAGTGGACCGAGGGCCGGGACGTGTGGTGGCACGAGATCACCGGGCGCCAGTCCGCGGAGCACACCGCGCAGCCCTTCGACGCCGAGCACCCGCTGTTCATCCTCTACACCTCGGGCACCACCGGTAAGCCCAAGGGCATCCTGCACACCTCGGGCGGCTACCTCACCCAGGCCAGCTACACCCACCACGCGGTCTTCGACCTCAAGCCGGAGACCGACGTCTACTGGTGCACCGCCGACATCGGCTGGGTCACCGGCCACTCGTACATCGTCTACGGCCCGCTCTCCAACGGCGCCACCCAGGTGATCTACGAGGGCACGCCGGACACCCCGCACCAGGGCCGGTTCTGGGAGATCGTGCAGAAGTACGGCGTCACGCTGCTCTACACCGCGCCCACCGCGATCCGCACGTTCATGAAGTGGGGCGACGACATCCCCGCGAAGTTCGACCTGACGAGCCTGCGCGTGCTGGGCAGCGTCGGCGAGCCGATCAACCCCGAGGCGTGGGTCTGGTACCGCGAGCACATCGGAGGCGGCAGGACCCCGATCGTGGACACCTGGTGGCAGACCGAGACCGGCGCCATGATGATCTCCCCGCTGCCCGGTGTCACCGAGACCAAGCCCGGCTCCGCGCAGCGCGCGCTGCCCGGCATCGCCGCGACCGTCGTGGACGACGAGGCCAACGAGGTGCCGGACGGCTCCGGCGGCTACCTGGTCCTCACCGAGCCGTGGCCGTCGATGCTCCGCACCATCTGGGGCGACGACCAGCGCTACATCGACACCTACTGGTCCCGTTTCCCCGGCCGCTACTTCGCGGGCGACGGCGCCAAGAAGGACGAGGACGGCGACATCTGGCTGCTCGGCCGGGTCGACGACGTCATGCTCGTCTCGGGCCACAACATCTCCACCACCGAGGTCGAGTCGGCGCTGGTCTCGCACCCGAAGGTCGCCGAGTCCGCCGTCGTCGGCGCCGCCGACGCCACCACCGGGCAGGCCATCGTCGCGTTCGTCATCCTGCGCGGCACCGCGGAGGACAGCGCGGACCTCGCGGGCGCGCTGCGCGACCACGTCGGCAAGACGCTCGGCCCGATCGCCAAGCCCAAGCGGATCCTCATCGTCAACGAGTTGCCCAAGACCCGCTCCGGCAAGATCATGCGCCGCCTGCTGCGCGACGTCGCGGAGAACCGCGAGCTGGGGGACGTCACCACCCTCACCGACTCCACGGTGATGGACCTCATCCAGAGCAAGCTGCCGAGCGCACCCAGCGAGGACTGACACCCGGCGCCACCACCCCTGGCGCCACCACCCCCTGGCGTCACCACACCCGCGCGACCACACCCATGAGGGGCGCCCCGGCAACCACCGGGGCGCCCCTCACACGTTCGGGTTAGGCTGACGACACATCGCGGCAGCACCGCGACAAAACTTAAGGGCGCGCCGGGAAGTCTGGTCGGCACACGGGACACCTGTGTCCGCAGCCAGCCGCACCCGCCCAGGAGGCCGCCCCCATGACCGAGTACCCGCGTGACTGAGCAACCGCGCCGTCGCGCCGACACCGTCCTAGGACGGCTGCCGCTCCCGGAACGCACCTTCGTCCTCGACGCGCTGCGCGCGGAGACCGTCGGCGGAGTCCTGCTCCTGGTGGCCGCCGTGGTGGCGCTGATCTGGGCGAACACCCTGCACCACAGCTACGAGAGCGTCAGCCACTTCCACTTCGGCGTCTCCACGCTCGGCCTCGACCTGTCCGTCGCGCACTGGGCGGCGGACGGCCTGCTCGCCGTCTTCTTCTTCGTGGCGGGCATCGAGCTGAAGCGCGAACTGGTCGCGGGCGAGCTGCGCACCCCCTCGGCCGCCGCGCTCCCGGTGATCGCGGCCATGTGCGGCATGGCGGTCCCCGCGATCTTCTACACCGTCGTCAGCGCCACCGGCGGCGGCTCCCTCAAGGGCTGGGCCGTCCCCACCGCCACCGACATCGCCTTCGCGCTCGCGGTCCTCGCCGTCATCGGCACCGCCCTGCCCGCCGCTCTGCGCGCCTTCCTGCTCACCCTCGCCGTCGTCGACGACCTCTTCGCCATCCTGATCATCGCCGTCTTCTTCACCTCCTCGATCAACTACGCCGCGCTCGGCGGAGCGGCGGCCGGGCTGGTCGTCTTCTGGCTGCTGCTGCGCTCGGGAGTACGCGGCTGGTACGTGTACGTGCCGCTGGCGCTGGTGATCTGGGGCCTGATGTACAACAGCGGCGTGCACGCCACCATCGCGGGCGTCGCCATGGGCCTGATGTTGCGCTGCACCAGGCGCGAGGGTGAGCGCGAATCTCCCGGCGAGCACATCGAGCACCTGGTGCGGCCGATCTCGGCGGGCCTTGCCGTGCCGCTGTTCGCCCTGTTCTCGGCCGGGGTCGCGGTCTCGGGCGGCTCGCTGCGCGATGTGTTCACCAAGCCCGAGACGCTCGGTGTGCTGATCGGACTGGTGGCCGGAAAGATCGTCGGCGTGTTCGGCGGCACCTGGCTGGCGGCCCGCTTCACCCGGGCGCAGCTCAACGCCGACCTCAAATGGCCCGACGTCCTGGCGGTCGCCTCGCTCGCCGGGATCGGCTTCACCGTCTCCCTGCTGATCGGCGAACTCGCCTTCAAGGACGACGCGCTGCTCGCCGACGAGGCGAAGGCCGCCGTCCTGGTCGGCTCGCTGCTCTCCGCGGTGCTGGCGACGATTCTGCTGAAGCTGCGGAACAACAAATACCGCGCCTTGTGCGACGAGGAGGAGCGCGACGAGGACGGCGACGGGGTCCCCGACGTGTACGAGCAGGACCAGCCCGCCTACCACCTGCGGATGGCCGAGATCCTGGAACGGAAGGCCGCGGAACACCGCAGGCTCGCCCGTCTGGCCCGGGGCGACGGCGGAGATGACTCCGGCTGAGGCATGATCTGACGGAACGACAACGATTTGACGACGGAGGACGCAATGAGCGCAGCCCACGACGACGACGGGCGCAGCCTCGGCCAGTTGTTCGCCTCCGCCACGGCGGATGTCTCCGCCCTGGTGCACGACGAGATCGCCCTCGTCAAGGTGGAACTGCGGCAGGACGTGAAGCGGGCGCTGTTCGGCAGCGGCGCGATCGGTGTCGCCCTGACCCTGGCCTTCTTCGCCATGCCGATGTTCAGCATGGCCGCCGCGTACGGCATCCACGCGCTCGGGATCACCCTGGGGTGGTCGTTCCTGATCGTCGCCGGGGCGTACGTGCTGATCGCCGCGCTCCTCGGCCTGGTCGCGTACGGCCGGTTCAAGAAGGTGAAGAAGCCGGAGCGCTCCATCGAGTCGGCCAAGCAGACCGCAGCGGTGATGAAGAACGCGAAGCCGCACCCGCGTCCGCTGGACACGGCCACGAGTCTGGACAAGGCCGCCGCCAAGCCCGCGCTGCCCCGCGCGGACAGGGACGCGGGACGCGGCGGCGTCCGGGATTCGGTGTCCGGCGCCGGGCCGGATTCGATGGCCGGTTCGACCAGAGCACCCGACCTGAAGATGTGACACTCTCTCCACCATGAGGGTCGTCGGCAGGTCGGGCAGTGCCACGGGAAACGACAGCGGAAGCGGTTCGGGAAATGAGTCGCGGAACGGCTCGGGGAACGGGCCGGGAACCGGGCCGTCAGGTGCGGGCGGCGGCGGTTCCGTCCCCCGCCTCGAAGGGCCATGGACCCACCGTGACGTGGCCGCGAACGGCGCACGCTTCCACATCGCCGAGATGGGCGACGGCCCGCTCGTCCTCCTGCTGCACGGCTTCCCGCAGTTCTGGTGGACCTGGCGGCACCAGCTGCCCGCACTCGCCGAGGCCGGTTTCCGTGCGGTGGCGATGGACCTGCGGGGGGTGGGCGGCAGCGACCGTACGCCGCGCGGTTACGACGCGGGCAACCTCGCGCTCGACGTCACCGGGGTGATCAGGTCGCTGGGCGAGCCGGACGCCGCGCTGGTCGGCCACGACCTCGGCGGCTACCTGGCGTGGACGGCCGCGACGATGCGGCCCAAGCTCGTACGCCGCCTCGCGGTCGAGTCGATGCCGCACCCGCGCCGCTGGCGCAACGCGATGCTGACCGACCTGCGGCACAGCAAGTCGGGCGCCTACATCTGGGGCTTCCAGTCGCCCTGGCTGCCGGAGCGTCACCTGGTGGCGGACGACGCGGAGTTGGTCGGCCGACTGATCCACCAGTGGTCGGGGCCGCGGCTGCCGGACGACGAGGCCGTGGACGTCTACCGGCGCGCGATGCAGATCCCCTCGACGGCACATTGCGCGGTCGAGCCGTACCGCTGGATGGTGCGGTCGATGGCGCGGCCCGACGGCATCCAGTTCAACCGGCGGATGAAGCGGCCGGTCCGGGTGCCGACGCTGCACCTGCACGGCTCGCTCGACCCGGCGATCCGCAGCCGCAGCGCGGCGGGCAGCGGGGAGTACGTCGAGGCGCCTTACCGCTGGCGGCTCTTCGACGGCCTGGGGCACTTCCCGCACGAGGAGGACCCGGCCGCGTTCTCGACCGAGCTGATCAACTGGTTGAAGGACCCGGAGCCGGACCGCTGAGCCGTACGCTCCCGACGGGCCCAAGCCGCCGCCTCCGCACGGCCTCGCGCCGTAACTGACTCACTCTCAGCGAAGCTCTGACCCGCCATCAGGCGTCCCTCTGCCACCGCGCCCGCCCCGCACGCATCAGGCGTCCGCGTGTCGGTCATATGATCCGCAAAATGCCGGACGCATACGCCAACCAGGCGACCGAAGGGCGATTACCGACCAAGGGCTGCGGGCACTTAGCTTCGTATGGGTTGGACGCACGACTACCGTGACGTATCACGCAATCGCCGTAACACTTCCGTCTCCGTCAACAGCGGGGCGCCCTTGGCCGTGCTCCCGCCGGGGGAGCCCCAGATCGGAATCCCGCGCATCCTGCGGCGCCGGGCCCGCTGGGTCGGCGCCCGGCTGCGGCACGCCAGGGCGCAGTGACCGTCCGGCCGACGGACGGCCCGGCCGACAGGTACGCCGGGCCGGCCGTCGGTCACCTCACAGCGCGCAGTTCTCCGTGTCGACCTGCTGGCTCGCCGCCGTGCCCGCCGCGATGTCCGGGCGGATCTCGTCGGCGGTGAGCGCGTAACCGGTGTTCGAGTCGTCGAGTGACTTGGCGAAGACGACGCCCGCCACCTGCCCGTTCGTGGTGAGCAGCGGGCCGCCGGAGTTGCCCTGGCGGACGGTCGCGTACAGCGAGTAGACGTCGCGGTGGACGGTGCCGCGGTGGTAGATGTCCGGGCCGTTGGCCTCGATACGGCCGCGGACGCGGGCGGCGCGTACGTCGAAGGCGCCGTTCTCCGGGAAACCGGCCACGATGGCGTCGTCGCGGGACTGTACGTCGCCGCTGGTGAACTTGAGCGCCGGCGCGTTCAGACGCGGCACGTCCAGGACGGCGATGTCGCGCTGCCAGTCGTAGAGGACCACGCGGGCGTCGTACAGGCGGCCCTTGCCGCCGATCTGCACGGTGGGCTCGGAGACGCCGCCGACGACGTGCGCGTTGGTCATCACGCGGTCCTTGGCGAAGACGAAGCCGGACCCTTCGAGGACCTTCCCGCAGCCCGACGCGGTGCCGACGATCTTGACGATGCTGCGGCGGGCGTCGGTGACGACGGCGCTGTGCACGAGGTTCGGGTCGGGAGGGGGCACCGAGGTGATCGGCTCGGAGCCGAAGGGCCCGAAGACCTGCGGCAGGCCGTTCTGCGCGAGGGTGGAGCTGAAGTCGGTGAACCAGGTGTCGGCTTCCTGCGGCACCACCCTGGAGACGCCGAGCAGCACCTTGGACGAGCGCACCTCGCGGCCTATCGTCGGCAGCGCCGTGGTGGCCAGCGCGCTGCCGATCAGCCAGGCCACCAGCAGCATGGCGAGCACATTGACCAGCGCGCCGCCGCCCGCGTCGATGGCGCGGGCGGGCGACCACGTGATGCGGGTCCTGAGTTTGTTGCCCAGGTGCGTGGTGAACGCCTGCCCCACCGACGCGCACACGATGACGACCACCACGGCGGTGATCACCGCGACCGAGCCCGGCGAGGAGTGGTCCGTCGCCTTGTCCCAGAACAGCGGCAGCAGATAGATCGCGGCGAGACCGCCGCCGAGGAAGCCGACCACCGACATGACTCCGACAACGAAGCCCTGCCGGTAACCGACCACGGCGAACCAGACGGCGGCGAGGATGAGCAGAAAGTCCAGCACGTTCACCTGGACACGGTCTCATGGCCGCCCCGCCCGACGGCACCGTACGGCCCAGGTGACCTGCGTGGTACGGCCGATGACCGGCGCCACGGGGCCGAACCCGCCACGGACACCCCCCGAACACCCTCGGAGGAGCCCCGGCACGCGCCCCCGAGGACCGGCCGTACGAGCTCCGCAGGGCGCGGTACGGCGCGGTTACGGTCTAGGCGAGCGGCACCTTGCGGTCGCGGTCCCAGGGCCGCTCCCAGCCCGCGAACTTCACGATCCTGTCGATCAGCCCCGCGGTGAAACCCCAGACCAGCGCGCCTTCGACCAGGAAGGCCGGGCCGAGGAAGCCGCTGGGGTGGGTCAGGGTCGCGCGGTTGGCGGGGTCGGTGAGATCGGCCACAGGCACCCGGAAGACGCGCGCGGTCTCGGCCGGGTCGACCACGCCGACCGGGGTGGGCCTGCGCCACCAGCCGAGCACGGGGGTCACCACGAAGCCGCTGACCGGGATGTAGAGCCGCGGCAGCACGCCGAAGACCTGGACGCCCGTCGGGTCGAGGCCGGTCTCCTCCTCGGCCTCGCGCAGCGCGGCGCGCACCGGCCCGTCGCCGTCCGGGTCGCCGTCCTCGGGGTCGAGGGCGCCGCCGGGGAAGGAGGGCTGGCCCGCGTGCGAACGCAGCGCCCTCGACCGCTCGATGAGCAGCATCTCGGGGCCCCGGTCGCCGTCCCCGAACAGGATCAGGACGGCGGACTGCCGCCCGCCGCCTTCGGGCGGCAGAAAGCTGCTGAGCTGTTCCGGCCGGACCCCGGCGACGGCGTCGGCCACCGGTTCGAGCCACCTGGGCAGCCCGGCGGCGCTGATCTCGACCCCGGTGCCTTCTCCGGCATCGGCGCCGAGGCCCGCTCGCGGGTCCGCGCCGAGGCCCGCGCCCGTGTCCGGCCCGGCACCCGCGTCCGCTCCGGTGCCCGCCCCCCGCGCGTGGGTCATGAGGCCGCCAGCGGGGGCGCGGGCCGGCCCGGGTAGTCCGGCGGGGGCTTCAGGCGCTGTCCGGGGGCGCCGCCCTTCTCGTACTTGAGCAGCTTCTCCGCCTTCTCCGGGTCCGTCTCGCCCTCGCCGTAGGCCGGGCAGAGCGGGGCGATCGGGCAGGCGCCGCAGGCGGGCTTGCGGGCGTGGCAGATACGGCGGCCGTGGAAGACGACGCGGTGCGACAGCATCGTCCAGTCCGACTTCGGGAAGAGCCCGGCGACGTCCTCCTCGACCTTCTCCGGGTCATGCGACTCGGTCCAGCCGAAGCGGCGGGCGAGGCGGCCGAAGTGGGTGTCCACGGTGATGCCGGGGACGCCGAAGGCGTTGCCGAGTACGACATTGGCCGTCTTGCGGCCGACGCCCGGCAGGGTCACCAGGTCCTCGAGACGCCCGGGCACCTCACCGCCGAACCGGTCCCGCAGCGCCGTCGAGAGCCCTTGCAAGGCCTTCGCCTTGGCGCGGAAGAAGCCGGTCGGGCGCAGGATCTGCTCCAGCGTCTCGGGGTCGGCCACCGCCATGTCCTCGGGCGTCGGGTACTTCGCGAACAGCGCGGGCGTCGTCTGGTTCACCCGCAGGTCCGTGGTCTGCGCGGACAGCACCGTGGCGACCAGGAGCTGGAAGGGATTCTCGAAGTCCAGCTCTGGATGCGCGTACGGATAAACCTCCGCCAACTCGCGGTTGATCCGCCGCGCCTGCCGTACCAGTCCCGCATGCGTCTGCGCGACCTTCGCCTTCTTGATCTTCTTGACCACCGCACCACTCGTCGCCATGCCGCCAGCCTACGGGCCGCCGCCGACACAGGGCGCCACAACGATCGCCGCGCGGTGCCGCGGGGCCGGGACCGGCGGCTCAGAGGCGGCGGGGCGCGCCGTCACCGGCCGCACCGGACGCGTGCGGGAGGTCGTCCCCCGGTCCGGGGCGCTCCCCCGCAGCGCCCGTCGTCACGCCGTGCGGCCTGTCCCGTACGGGCCCGGCGGCATGCGAGCCGGTGACGATCCGCGAGGCGTCGGCTGAGCCCGCGCCGCGCCCGGTGAAGCCGCCGCCGACGACGTGTCCCGGGGGGAGTACGGCCAGCTCGTGCAGGAGCTGCCGCGGCCGCAGCAGCGGCCTGGTGACCGGCGGAAGCACCGTACCGGCGGCGGGAAGCCTGGTCAGGAGCGCCGCGTCGGCGGCGCGCAGGGCGCGGGCGACCTCGGCGGCGGGCCGGCCCTGCGGGGCGGGCGCGAGCGCCAGAGCCCTGGTCTGCCGGGTGACGGCCGCGTAGAGGGTGAGCCGGTGCCGTACGAGGCGCGGGTCGTTGCCCCACACCAGGGGGCGGGTCAGCGGGCGCGCCACCAGGGCGAGCTGCTGGAGGCGGTGGTCCACCACGCGCACCAGGGCGTCGAGGTCGACGCCGTCGGGGCTTGTGGCACCGTCCGCCCGGTCGGCGCGGCCGTCGTGCTCCAGGCGCGCGGCGGTGGCGTCCAGCAGCTCGCCCAGAGCCGCGAAGTAGCTGCCGCGCGCGCTGCTGACGGTGTCGCGCGCGCTGGTCGGCAGGACGACGAGGGCGACCGCTATGCCGATGGCGGCGCCGATGGCGGTCTCTTCGAGACGCAGCATCAGCAGACCGGCGGAGAACTCGTGGAGCTGGGTGCAGAGCTGCGACACCATGATCGTGACGAAGAAGATCATGGCCGCGTAGGAGAGGCTGACCGGGTAGAAGCCGCAGGACATGCTGAGCACGATGACCGCGATCACCCACAGGGTGTGGCCTGCGGTCAGGTGCGCGAGGCCGATGCCCGCGCCGAGGCCGAGCAGGGTGCCGACGACACGGTTGGTCGCCTTGATGAAGGTCTCCGAGCGGGTGGCGGTGCCGGTGAAGGCGATGAAGGCGGCGATCACCGCCCGGAAGCAGCGGGCCTCCGACAGCTCGCGGCCGAAGAAGCAGCCCATCCACATCATGAAGCCGTAGAAGAAGTACGGCAGTCCGAAGCGGCGGATGAAGACGGCCACGAACACGACGGCGACGAAGACCGCGAGCATCGCGTCGGTGTGCCCGGCCACCGAGACCCCGATGACCATGCCGGTGCCGATGGCGACCGGGAAGAACACGGCCGTGCGGATCTTCGGCAGCACCTGGGTGCCGTCCAGCGCCATCGAGCCCATCATCGCCATGACGGTGCCCAGCAGCATGCCGACGAGGGTGCCCTGGGGGCCGGCGTGTGTGGCGCGCCCGTAGCCGTACTCGATCGCCAGGGTGGTGTTCATCGCGACCGCCGCGCCGAACGCCGTGCGGAGTCTTTGAAGGCCCGGGTCCGATCCGACTATCCGGTCCAGACCTCGCGCATCCAGCCGCTCGACCCCACCGCGTCCCCGGTCCGGTAAACCCACGCCGACGCGGGCGTTCGAGCCGTCCGGCGCGCAGGAATTCGTACGAAATTCGTACGGCCGTGCGCGAAGGGCCCACTCCGACGCCCCAGCCGCTATGTTGTTCGCTCATAGCGGAATCCGGCTCAGGGGCCACCCGTTCGGCCCTTCCTGAGCCGTTTACGGACCCCGATCGGACCCCCAATCGGACCCCCGGAGCACGGCTACGGGCCTGGATAAGACATCCTTGTGATTGATCGCACTGTTTGAGACGTCATGCATCATGGGGAAATCCCAGCGATGTCGACAAGGAGAGAGCTCGTGGACGACGTTCTGCGCCGTGCCCCGCTTTTCGCGGCGCTCGACGACGAGCAGGCCGCTGAACTGCGCGCCTCCATGACGGAGGTCACGCTCGCGCGTGGCGACTCGCTGTTCCACGAGGGTGACCCCGGGGACCGGCTGTACGTCGTCACCGAAGGCAAGGTCAAGCTGCACCGCACCTCGCCCGACGGCCGCGAGAACATGCTCGCCGTGGTCGGCCCCGGTGAGCTGATCGGCGAGCTGTCGCTCTTCGACCCCGGCCCGCGCACCGCCACCGCCACCGCGCTGACCGAGCTGAAGCTGCTCGGCCTGGGCCACGGCGACCTCCAGCCCTGGCTGAACGTACGGCCCGAGGTCTCCACCGCCCTACTGCGCGCCGTCGCCCGCCGTCTGCGCCGCACCAACGACGTCATGTCCGACCTGGTCTTCTCCGACGTCCCCGGCCGCGTCGCCAAGGCCCTGCTCGACCTCTCCCGCCGCTTCGGCGTGCAGTCGGAAGAGGGCATCCACGTCGTCCACGACCTCACGCAGGAAGAGCTGGCCCAGCTCGTCGGCGCCTCGCGCGAGACCGTCAACAAAGCCCTCGCGGACTTCGCGGGCCGCGGCTGGCTCCGCCTGGAGGCCCGCGCCGTGATCCTCCTGGACGTCGAGCGGCTGGCCAAGCGCTCCCGCTGACCCCCTCGGCACCGCACGCACACGAGGCCCCCGCCCGGTCGAACCGGGCGGGGGCCTTCGCGCTGCCGGGCAGCCCCGGCTACCAGGCGAGTTGGGCGATCTCGTCCGCGACGGCCGCGCAGGCCGCCGTGGACGGGTCGATCAGCGGGAAGTGGCCGGTGCCGGGCAGCCACGCGGCGACGACCTCCTCGCCCGCGACCGCCGCGGCACGGGCGAAAGCCTGGCTGACCTGCGACGGAACCTCATTGTCAGTGGTGCCGTGCACGATGGTTGTGGCGATACCGGTGGGCAGCAGCGCGGCGGGGTCGGCGTCGGGCAGACGTGCCGTCAGGTAGTCGGGACCGCCCAGCAGGTCGACGACCGCGCCGGAGCAGACACCCAGCCGGATCGCCGAGGTGAGGTCGGCGATCGGGGCGAGGGCCACGACGCCGCGTACGGGGGGAGGTGAGGGGCGGTGCCAGGGGGATTCAGGGGGCAGGACGTGACGGGCCGCGGCCCACAGCGCGAGGTGGCCGCCCGCGCTGTGGCCGGTCAGGACGGTGCGGCGGGGATCGACCACATCGGCGCCGAGCGCACGCACGGCGAGCGCGGGCAGCGCGTCGAGGGCGGCGGCCACGTCGTCGAAGGTGTCGGGCCAGCGCCCGGCCGGTGGCAGCGCGTCGGGCGCGGGGCCCGAGCCGTCGCGGCCTTCCTGCGGCGCCTCAAGGGCCGGGCCGCGGCGGTATTCGACCGACGCGACGGCGTAGCCGTGGGTGGTGAGGTGGGCCGCGAGCGGCGAGACGTGGGCGCGGTCGTAGGCGGCGCGCCAGGCACCGCCGTGGAAGAGGGCCACCAGCGGGGCCGGACGGCCGGTGGGGGCGCCCTCGGCGGGGGCGGGCCGGTAGAAGTCGACCACCTGGTCGGGGTGGTCGCCGTAGGACGCGGTGGCGTCCGGCGGCACCGGAGCGTGGCCGAACGCCGACGCCTCCTCGGCCGCCGCCCGTCGCCCGGAGGCGGCATCGGCAGCGGGCGGGGACGTGGAGGGGTCGGCAGCGGACATCGGTTACGTGGTCCCTTCGGGTACGTCGAGCGGGTCGGTTTCCTGCGGTACGGCGGTGGGTCGGGCCGCGACGGTCGTGCCCCGTCCGCCGGCCAGGACGTCGGCCAGTACGCGGGCGGCGCGCAAGGCGTCGGCGTACCGGGTGTAGAGCGGTGTGAAGCCGAAGCGCAGCACGTCGGGGCGCCGGTAGTCGCCGACGATGCCGCGCGCGGTCAGCTCGCGCATCACCTCGGCCGCCCCCGCGCAGCGCAGCGAGACCTGGCTGCCGCGCTCCGCGTGGTCGGCGGGTGTGATCGGCTCGGCGCGCCCGTACGGCACCAGCGCGGCCACGCAGTCCAGGAAGAAGTCGGTCAGCGCCAAGCTCTTGGCCCGCACGTCCGCGACGGCGACACCGTCCCAGACGTCGAGCGCCGCGTCCAACGCGAGCAGCGACAGGATCTCCGGCGTGCCGACCCGCCCACGGGGCACGCCGTCCGCCGGGGCGTACTCCGGGGCCATGCCGAACGGGTCGGCGTGCGAGTTCCAGCCCGGCAGCGGCGAGTCGAAGCGCGGCTGAAGCTCACGCCGCACATAGAGGTACGCGGGCGCGCCGGGCCCGCCGTTGAGGTACTTGTACGTGCAGCCGACCGCGAGGTCCACGCCGTCCGCGTCGAGCGCGACGGGCAGCGCGCCCGCGCTGTGGCACAGGTCCCAGACCGCGAGGGCGCCCGCCGCGTGCAGGGCCGCCGTGACAGCGGACAGGTCGTGCAGCCGCCCGGTGCGGTAGTCCACGTGGTTGACCAGCGCCACGGCGGTACGGTCGCCGGCCGCGTCCGCGATCTCGGCCGCGTCCACCGCGCGCACGGTGTGACCGGTCAGCCGGGCGGCCGACGCGGCGATGTAGCCGTCCGTGGGGAAGGTCGCCGCGTCCACCAGGATCTCGGTGCGGTCGGCGGGCGCCATCCGCACAGCGGCCACCAGCGCCTTGAAGACATTCACGCTGGTCGAGTCCCCGACCACGACCTGCCCCGGCGCGGCGCCCACCAGCGGCGCGATCCGGTCGCCGATCCGCTCGGGGGCCGTCCACCAGCCGCTCTCCTCCCAGGACCGGATGCGCAGCTCGCCCCACTGCCGGGTGACGACGTCGCTCAGCCGGGGCAGCACGGCTGTGGACAGCGCGCCCAGCGAGTTGCCGTCCAGATAGACGGTGTCGTCCAGCACGAAGCGGTCCCGCACGTCGGCCAGCGGATCGGCGGCGTCCAGCGCGTCCGCACGGTCCTGAAGGGCGGCATCCCCTGCCACGACGGCCTCAGACATGGCTGCGCGCCGTCCACAGCTCGGGAAAGACGTTCTTCGTGGCCCGCTTCTCCAGCCAGGCCACCCCCGCCGAGCCGCCCGTGCCCGACTTGGCACCCATCGCCCTGCGCGTGGCCACCAGGTGGTCGTTGCGCCAGCGCCAGACCAGCTCGGCGACATCCGTCAGGGCCTCGCCGAGCCTGATCAGCTCGGTGTCCTGGTCGGCGTCCGCGTACACGCTCTGCCACGCCCGCTCGACCTCCGCGTGCGGCTCGTAACGCAGCGCCGGGTCGCGCTCCAGTACCTCGGCGGGCACCGGATAGCCGCGGCGGCTGAGCAGCCGCAGCACCTCGTCGTACAGGCTCGGCTCGGTCAGCGCCTTCTCCAGCTCCGCGTGCGCGCTGGGGGTGCCACGGTGCGGCACCAGCATCGACGCGGACTTGTCCCCGAGCAGGAACTCCAGCCGCCGGTACATCGCCGACTGGAACCCGGAGCCCTCGCCGAGGGCCGACCGGTACGCGTTGAACTGCGCGGGGGTGAGATTGGCGATCGGTTTCCACGAGGCGTTCAGCGACTCCAGCTCCGGCAGGCTGCGCTTGAGCGCCGCCATCGCCGTGGGCAGGTCGTCCTCCCTGAGCGCCGCCGCCGCGGTGGTCCATTCGTGGACCAGCAAGGTGAACCACAGCTCCATCACCTGCGTGGTGACCAGAAAGGCCATCTCGCCGGGCTCGTCGGACAACGGGTGCTGCAAGTGGGTCAGTACGGACGCCTGCACGTAGTCCTCGTACGGCGTGCTGCCCTCGAACGAGAGGTTCGGGGTCGCCGCCTCATCGGTCGGTGCGTCGGACATGGTCTTACCTCCAGAAGCGGACCCGGGATCACCGGGCTACGCCGAGATCATCTGCGGTGCGGCCCAATCCGGCAAGGCCCGGCTCCCCCCAGGGTGCCCCTGCGCGAGGGGCTGCGCCCCCGGGGTGCGTTTGCGTGAGGGGCTGCGCCCGTCCGGTACCGCTGCGCAGGTGGGTTCGCCGGTAGCCATGGAGCCGAAGGGCGCGCCGGTGTCGAAAGCGACGATGAGCAGGGAGCGAGGAACGAGCGACCGTCGAAGTGGGGGCACCCCCGGACGAAGTCCGGGGGAGACCGTCGACACCGGATCTAAGCGCCCGGAGGCGGAAGGGCGGCAAAAAAGGGGAAGGACGGTGCGCCTGCACAAGACGGCTCCCCCGCACGTTCCGCCGCCACGCTGACCTCACCCAAGACGGCTCCCCCGCACGCCACCCCCGCCCAAGACCCCACCCAGGACCCCCTCACCCCACCCCCGGACCTCCCACGTACGTCCCCTTCGGGTCGTACGGCCACTCGTTCGCTCGGCACCCGTTCAGGCCCTTGATCTGCTGCATCATCACCGGGGCCGGCTTCCCCGGGCCCGGGCAGCCTTCGTGGCCGTGGCCGATGCGGTGGCCGACCTCGTGGTTGATGATCAGGGCGCGGTAGCCCTCGATGGGGCCGTTGAACTCGGGGGAGCCGAGCAGCCAGCGCTTGAGGTTGACGACGACGGTGGAGCCGACGTCGCAGTTGACCTCGCCTCGGGTGAGGAGGCCGGCGGCGCCGCAGATGTCGTCGACGGTGTCGGGGGTGGCGATCTTGACGACGAAGTCGGCGCGGCCGGAGGAGACGAGCTGGAAGCCGTCGTGGCCGTCGGCGGTCCAGCCGCGGGGGTTGGCGAGGATGGCGGCGATCTCGTGGGCGGCGTCGGCGGCGGACAGGTCGATACCGCCTTCGACCTCGACCTTGTAGCGGCGGATGGTGCCGTGTCCCGTGGCCTTGCCGCTGGCGTCGGCGGTGCTGAAGCGGCCGGTGCCGGAGACGGGGACCTTCGGCGGCTCCGCCTTGTCCCTCGCGGACGGCGGAGTGCCGCCCCCGGTGTCACCGTCACCGTCGCTGCCGTCGCGGGCCGGTGCCGTGGTGGCGGCGAGGCCGTGGTCGATGGCGGCGGCCGAGTCGGCGTTCCTGCCGTGGTTCCAGGTGGCGTACCCGACGCCCGCGGTCACCATGATCAGTCCCACGGCCAGGGCGGAGCCGACTATCGCGGCGCGGCCCTTCGTCCGACGTCGGCCCGGTTGACGGCATCGCTGTGCCAAGACTCCCCCTGCGCTGGCGCAGCGGTCGTCGAGGCCCGGCCCCCCGGCCGGTCGCACCCCGTGCTGCGTGTGGACAACACGGATCAGAATCGCACATTGATACGGGGGCTGAGGCGTCGGTCCGCCCTTGTGGCACGACTGCGACAAAGCGCGTTCCCCCTGGTGGGACCCAGGGGGAACGCGAGGGAAACAGGAAAAGAAGGGCGGGCCGGCCGTCAGGTCAGGGTGTCGGCGGCGGTCGGAGAGCTGTCCCGCAGGAAGACCGTGCAGCGCTCGTACTCGTCCTGCTCGCCGATCGCCTGGGCGGCGCGGGCCAGCGCGTGCAGGGCGCGGAGGAAGCCGCGGTTCGGCTCGTGCTCGAAGGGCACGGGACCGTGGCCCTTCCACCCGGCGCGGCGCAGCGAGTCGAGGCCGCGGTGGTAGCCGGTACGGGCGTACGCGTACGACTCCACGACGCTGCCGGCCTCGAAGGCGTCGTCGGCGAGCTGCGCCCAGACCAGCGAGGAGGCCGGGTATTTCGCCGCGACCTCGGCGGGCGCGGTGCCGGAGGCGAGCAGTTCGCGC
Organism: Streptomyces sp. NPDC008139; assembly: GCF_042957025.1. Classification (NCBI taxonomy): domain Bacteria; kingdom Bacillati; phylum Actinomycetota; class Actinomycetes; order Kitasatosporales; family Streptomycetaceae; genus Streptomyces; species Streptomyces sp. NPDC008139. The sequence goes on along the minus strand of NZ_JBIBHM010000020.1, from coordinate 50,495 downwards.
GGCTCCGGATCTTCGGGCAGATGGGTCGGGGCGGGTCCCCCGAGCAGGTTCTCGTTGATGGCCATGCGTTCCAGTCTGCCCGAGCCCCCACCGTAAAGGCCCCCGGCAGATGCCAGGGGCCTTCGGCGACGAGTCCGAAACCGGGGTCGGGAGGCCGTCCGCACATGCACCCGTACGACGGCCGCCAACGTAAAGCGGTCAGTCCCGGAACCCGTCCGGAGGCCGGACCCGTGCGGAACGCCGTCCCGGACCCCGTCCGGAGGACTACTTGCGCTTGTTGCCCGCCGACCGCAGGTTCTCGGCCGCGACGACCACGCGGGCCGCCATGCCGGCCTCGGCGGCCTTGCCCCAGACGCGGGGGTCGTACGTCTTCTTGTTGCCGACCTCGCCGTCGACCTTCAGGACGCCGTCGTAGTTGCGGAACATGTGGTCCGCGACGGGCCGGGTGAAGGCGTACTGGAGGTCGGTGTCGATGTTCATCTTGACGACGCCGTTCTCCAGCGCCTCGTTGATCTCCTCGAGCGTGGAGCCCGAGCCGCCGTGGAAGACGAAGTCGAAGGCGTTGGCCTTGCCGTACTTCTGGGCGACCGCGTCCTGGAGCTCCTTGAGGATGCCCGGACGCAGGACGACGTTGCCCGGCTTGTAGACGCCGTGGACGTTGCCGAAGGAGGCGGCCAGCAGGTAGCGGCCCTGCTCGCCCAGGCCGACGGCCTCGACGGTGCGGTAGGCGTCGTCGACGGTGGTGTAGAGGTTGTCGTTGATCTCGTGCGAGACGCCGTCCTCCTCACCGCCGGTCGGGGTGATCTCCATCTCCAGGATGATCTTGGCCTTGACGGCCTCGGCCAGCAGTTCCTTGGCGATGGCGAGGTTGTCGTCCAGGTTCTCCGCCGAGCCGTCCCACATGTGGGACTGGAACAGCGGGTCGCGGCCCGCGGCCACGCGCTCCTGCGAGACCTTCAGCAGCGGACGCACGTACGCGTCGAGCTTGTCCTTGGGACAGTGGTCGGTGTGCAGCGCTACCGTGATCGGGTACTTCTCGGCCACGATGTGCGCGAACTCGGCGAGCGCGACCGAGCCGGTCACCATGTCCTTGTTGTACTGACCGCCCAGGAACTCCGCGCCGCCCGTGGAGATCTGGATGATGCCGTCGCTCTCCGCCTCGGCGAGGCCGCGCAGCGCGGCGTGCAGGGTCTGCGACGAGGTGACGTTGATGGCCGGGTAGGCGAACTTGCCTGCCTTCGCCCGGTCGAGCATCTCGCTGTAGACCTCGGGGGTTGCGATGGGCATCGTGTCCGCTCCTCATGATCTGCGGGTGGTCCTGCTGTGGCCTTACTGGCGTGGCGACGTCTTTGTCGCCCCCATCTTCCCAGACTCGAACGGATACACCACCTCCGCGCACACCCAGTGGACGACGGCCTCCGGAGTGTTTCACGTGAAACACTCCGGAGGCCGGAAAAACGCAGCTCAGAGCCGGTCGAAAGCACTCAGGACCCCGGTCGGGGCAAGTTCGGAGCCCGCTCAGCGCCGACTCAGAACCACGACACGGCGGCGCGGCTCACGCGGCTCAGGCGAGGCCCAGGTCGTCCAGCGAGTACGCGGCCAGGTACGGCAGTCCCGCGTCCGCGATCGCCCCGGCCGCGCCGCGGTCCACGATGACGGCGACGGCCACCACCTCGCCGCCCGCCTCCCGTACCGCCTCGACCGCGGTCAGCGGCGAACCGCCCGTGGTCGAGGTGTCCTCGACCACCAGCACGCGGCGGCCCTTGACCTCGGTGCCCTCGATACGGCGCTGCAAGCCGTGCGCCTTGTTGGCCTTGCGGACCACGAACGCGTCGAGCCGCTGCCCGCGCGCCGCGGCGGCGTGCAGCATCGAGGTGGCCACCGGGTCGGCGCCGAGCGTCAGCCCGCCCACCGCGTCGAAGTCCAGTTCGGCGGTGAGGTCGAGCATCACCTGTCCGGCGAGCGGCGCGGCCTCGCCGTCCAGGGTGATCCGGCGCAGGTCGACGTAGAAGTCGGCCTCGAGCCCCGAGGAGAGGGTCACCTTGCCGTGCACCACGGCCTTGTCCTTGATCTGCCGCAGCAGCGCGTCTCGCGTCTGGTCACTCATGCCGACCAGTATCCCGGCAGGCCGGGGGCTCAGCCGATCCGGTGCCAGGTCCACTCCGTGCTGATCTCCAGCGGGTCGATCGGGGTGACCAGGCGGGGCAGGGTGTTGAGGCCGTTCGGCGGGCCGGACTGGGGCTCGACGCAGACCGCCTCGGTCGGCTCGGTGTAGACGACCGCCCATTCGGAGGGGCTGGTCACCCGGACCGTCATCTCGCCGGGCCAGGTGAGGGTGATGTCCACGCCGTCGGGCATGCCGAAGCAGTCGTCCCAGGGGCCGGGCTTGGGGTCGATGCGGTTGCCGTTCGGCAGGTGGTTGTCGCCGCGTTCCTCCTGCCAGGCGGCGGTGAAGGCCAGTTCGACGTCCTGGCCGCCCTGGCCGAGGTTGCGCAGCCACCACGGGTGCCAGCCCGCCTGCGCGGGGAAGGAGTCGCCGGACGCGTCGGCCTCGACGCTGAGCGTCAGCTTCACCGAGTGCGGGGCCAACTCGACGGTGTGCGTCACCCGTCCGGGGTACGGCCACGGCTCGGCGAGGTCGAAGTAGTACGCGGCGGTGGTCTCGGTCGGGGGCGCGGCCTCCTGCCAGGCGGTGTGGCGCCCGGTGCCGTGGATGGCGTGCGGGGGCGCGTCGACGGGGAGTTGATGAGTGACGCCGCCGTTGCGGAACACCCCGTTCTCCGTACGGCCGCACCACGGCACCATCAGGAAGGCGCCGAATTTGTCTCCCTGGCGCAGGAGTTCGGTCCCGCCGACCTTCAATGAGGCGATCCGGCAGCCGTCGTGGGGCCGCAGGATCAGTTCGGCGTCGCCCGCCGTCAGCTTCGTCTCGTTCGACACGGAACGAGAGTAACCGGGCCGTGTTACCTGCGGCGTCGCAGCACCCGGCCGACGACCACGGCGGACGCGACGAGAGCCGCGGCGGCGGGGGCCGCCCAGCGCAGGGTCGCCGCCGCGGAGGTGGCGTCCGGCGCGGGTACGGGCGCGTAGCGTCCGCGCGGCGGCGCGTGGTCGACCTCCTCGGCGCTGCGGCCGATCATCGTGCGGCGGGCGTGCGCGGCCTCGGCGGGCGGCACCAGGTCGTCCAGCGCGGCGGCGCTCTCCGGGACCTCCACCTCGACCTCGACCAGGTCGAAGTCGTCCAGGTCGGACGGCGGGGCGGGCTCGCCGAGGTCGTCCACGACGTCCGCCTCGGGCTCGGCGGGCTCGTCGGAGTCGGCGTCGTCGGAGTCGGCCTCGTCGGAGTCGGCGGAGGTGTCGGCGGAGGTGTCGGAATCCGTGGTGATCCGGGGGTCCTCGGCGGGCGTGTCGGCGGCGTCCTCCGCGGTGTCGGCAGCGGTGTCATCCGTATCGCCAGCGTCGTCAGCGGCTTCCTCGGCCACGACGTCCGCCGCCTCCGCCTCGGCGGCCGACTCGTCCGGCCGCTCCAGCGATTCCGCCTGCTTCAGCGATTCCGGCCGCTCCGAGGCCGCCCCTGCCTCCACGACCGGAACGATCGTTTCCTCGACGGTCACGTCCGAGGGCGCCGGGTCCGGGGCCGTCTCCTCCTCCGGCGCGTGCGCCGCCAGGTCCGCGGAGAAACGGTCCAGCAGCCGCCGTACCGCCGCTTCCACGACGTCCGGCTCGTACGACGCCAGGCGGCCCTCGGCCTGCGCCGCACCGCGGAAGATCAGCAGGGCGCCCGGCTCCGGGTGCGTGGCCTCGGCCACGACGATCTCCAGCGCGGCCTTGACCGTGCCCGTACCGCGCACCTCCGTACCGCTCGCCTCCGCCACGAAAGGCGACGAGGTGCCGGTGACGCGGACCGTGCCGCGGTACGTGATCGTGGAGCCGCCCACGCGCAGGCGGAGGCGGCCGGCGGCGCCGCCTTCCGGCGCGGACCCGTCAGCCCCGTCGGCGCCGTCCGCGGCGCCGGACGCGTCCGGCTGCCAGCCGGGCAGGCTCGCGGTCACGCGCGCGGGGCTGCGCAGGGCGTGGCCGATGCGGGTGGGGGTGACCGGGACGAAGACCTCGTGCTCCATGCGGCGGAGCCTACCCACCGGGACGGTGCCACGCGGCTTTGCGGGCGGAACTTTTTACGGGCATACGTGGCACGCGGCCCGGGCCCGTACGGACGCGCCCGCCGCCGTACATCGCCGCCGTACACCCGCCCCCCTTGTCGACACGCGCGCCGCCGTACACCCGCCCCCGCCCCCGTACGCGGGTGTCCCGCCCCCTTACGCCACCCGGCGTCCCCGCCGGCCGGCCGTCTCACCGCACCCTCGGGCGCAGCAACGTCGAGGCCGGGAGGGACTCGGCGGGGCGGCTGGCCAGCGGGGCGGCGGCGGCCTTGCGCAGCAGCGCGGGGGTCAGCCAGAGGTCAGGGGGGTGGCGGGGCGGGAGGGCGATGGCGGGGGTGGTGAGGCCGGACAGCACGAAGCCCCAGTTCGTGGCGGACGGCGGCACCGAGCCCGACCAGCGGTCGGGCCCCGCCTGCGCCCCGCACGTGCGGCCGGTGATCCAGTACGGCGCTGTCCGCAGCCCCACCGCCCGCAAGGTGGCCTCGATGGTCCAGAAGGTGTGCGTGGAGGCGCTGGGGGTGCCCGCGTGGACGGCGAGCCGCCCGCCGGGGGCCAGCGTGCGCGCGGCGAGCCCGTAGAACTCCTCCGAGTACAGCTTCGCGCTGCGTGAGATCCCCGGGTCCGGCAGGTCGGCAATGATCACGTCGAACGGTCCGCGCCGCTCCTCGCGCAGCCAGTCGAAGGCGTCGGCCGTGACGGCGGTGACGCGCGGGTCGTTGTACGCGTGCCGGTTGAGCGCGGACAGGCCGGGGTCGGTACGGCCGAGGCGGACCAGTTCGTCGTCGAGGTCCACGACGGTGACGGCGCGGACCCCGCTGTAGCGCAGCGTCTCGCGCAGGGCGAGGCCGTCGCCGCCGCCGAGGATGAGGACGCGGCCGTGCGGGCCGTTCATCGCGGGGTGCACCAGGGCCTGGTGGTAACGGAATTCGTCCGTGCCGCAGACCCGTAGCCGTCCGTCCAGGAAGAGTTGGAGCGGGGTGCCTGTCCTGCCGCCGCCGGTGAGGACGATCTCCTGCACGGCGGTCTGCTCCGCGACGCGCACCTGTCCCCCGTACACCGCGTGCCGCGCCGCCGCTTCGAAGGGCCCGGCGGCAGCGGCGGCGGCGCCGAGCACCACGAGCACGGAGACGTTCGCGGCCAGCAGCCACCAGCGGGTGCGGGCGGACAGGTCGCCGCGGAAGAGCCACAGCACGGTCGCGCCGCCCGCCACCGCGTTGACCACGCCGGTGGCCAGCGCGCCGGTCAACTGCCCGAAGTGCGGCAGGAGAAGGAAGGGGAAGGCGAGGCCGCCGACGAGCGCGCCCACGTAGTCCGCGGCGAAGAGGTCGGCGACGGCGCCGCCCGCGTCCTGCCGCCGGATCCGCTGGACGAGCGTCATGAGCAGCGGCACCTCGGCGCCGATCAGCACGCCGATCGCGAGCGCGCAGCCGATCATGGCCAGTCGGGCCTGTCCCGCCCACGCGAAGCAGGCGTACAGCGCCATCACCGAAAGCCCGCCGACCAGCGCGAGCGCCGTCTCGACGGCGGCGAAACCCGCCGCGGCCCGTATCCGCAGCCGCTTGGCGAGCAGCGAGCCGCAGCCCATCGCGAAGACCATCACGGAGAGGATGACCGACGCCTGGGTGACGGAGTCGCCGACCAAGTAGGAGGCGAGCGCGACGAGTTCGAGCTCGTAGACCAGACCGCAGGCGGCGCAGACGAAGACGGCGGCCAGGACCAGCGCGCGTGCGGAGCCCGCGGCCACGGGAAGCCGCAGGTCGAGAGGTGCCGCGGTGCGGCCTGGCTGGTCGATCATGAGTGCACGCTATGTCAGTCCGGCGGCGGCACAAGTCACCCACAGGGGTGCAATCAGGGGCGGTTGACGGCGCTTTCGCGGACCGCACCGGCGCACGGGGGTACAGGCGCGGCGCACGGTGTGGACGTATGTGCCGCCGACCGTACGGGCGTTCGTCCATCGGTGCGTACGGACGTACGGTTCGCGCGCCGGACCGCCCGCGTGCGGGTGCCGCCGACGTACGCCCGTACCGCAGGGGTCGGGAGGCGCGGCTCCGGGCGGGCCGACGCCGTACGCCGCTCCGCACGGGCGGACGCCGTACACCCCAACGCCCCTTCAAGGAAGGGCGTTCACCCGGGTCCTGGTGGTCACCAGTCGTCCCTCCTGCGGGTACGCGTGCCAGGTGCGCCACCGCACGCTGCCCTCCGCGCACTGCACGAGCATCGCGGTGAAGGCGTGCGGGTCGCCGGGGAAGGTGCCGGCGAGGCCGTTGGGGTGGTCGGCGACCAGCGCGAGCAATTCCTGGGCGCGGCCCGCGAAGGAGCCCTGCGACAGCGTCTCGATCCGGGCCGCGAACTCGTAGTCCCAGCCGCCCACCCTGCGCGCCACGCCGAACGGCAGCGGCGCCTGGCTGCCCGGCATGCACGCGACGGTCTCCGAACACCCGCCGTCACGACCGGTGTCGACCAGTACCTGGTGGGACGCGCCGAGCAGCCGCATCTGGACCTTGGCCCGCAGCCCGCGCGTGTCGCCGACTTCGAGGTCGAGCACGGCGAGCGCGGGCAGCGGGTCCTTCCCGAGACACCACGCGAGGTCTCCGGCACGGGTGTCGGTGTAGGCGGTCTGGATGGTGGTGAGCATGGGTCGGCTCCGCAAGCACGCAGTGGATGATGGGCCGACCCGCGTCTGACGGAGAGACGCGGCGGCTCGGTGCCCACGTGGGGTCCGGTAGATCCGAGAGCTACGGAATCATGAAACTCGCGCCGCCCTCAGCGTTTTTACCCATCTGTGCGTACTTTCCATCCCTTGGAGCGCTTAAGGGCTCACGTGTTCACTACGTCGTTCCCACACCGCTCCCGGGCGCGCCCGGCGCACACCCCCGGCGGCGGACGACATACGGTACGGAACCCGGGACGGATGCGACGGAGAGTGGGTGCCGACAATGGACGGGCGCATGCAGGACAGGCCTCCGCTGAACCGCGGCCTCGACGGCCTCGGTACGACGATCTTCGCCGAGATGTCGGCGCTGGCCCTCTCGACCGGCGCGATCAACCTCGGCCAGGGCTTCCCCGACACCGACGGTCCCGAGTCCGTACGGGAGGCGGCCGTCCGCGCACTGCGCGACGGCCGCGGCAACCAGTACCCGCCGGGACCCGGCGTCCCCGAGCTGCGGCGCGCCGTCGCCGACCACCAACGCCGTTTCTACGGGCTCGACTTCGACCCCGACACCGAGGTCCTGGTCACCGCGGGCGCCACCGAGGCCATCGCCGCCGCGATGCTCGCCCTGCTCGAACCGGGCGACGAGGTCATCGCGTTCGAGCCGTTCTACGACTCCTACGCCGCCTGCATCGCCATGGCGGGCGGCGTCCACGTCCCCCTGACCCTGCGCGCCCCCGACTTCCGCCCCGACCTCGCCGCCCTGCGCGCCGCCGTCACGCCCCGTACGCGGCTGCTCCTCCTCAACTCCCCGCACAACCCGACGGGCATGGTCCTCACCCCCGCCGAACTCACCGAGATCGCCGCCATCGCCGTCGACCACGACCTCCTCGTGGTCACCGACGAGGTCTACGAACACCTCGTCTTCGACGGCGTCCACACCCCCCTGATCTCCCTCCCCGGCATGCGCGACCGCACCGTCTCCATCTCCTCCGCCGGCAAGACCTTCTCCTTCACGGGCTGGAAGGTCGGCTGGGTCACGGGGTCGCGGGAGCTGGTGGCGGCGGTCCGCACGACGAAGCAATTCCTGACGTACGTCGCCTCGGGCCCCTTCCAATACGCCATCGCGGAAGCCCTCGCCCTCCCCGACACGTACTACGCCCACTTCCGCGACGACCTCCAAGCCAAGCGCGACCTGCTGGCTGCGGGCCTGCGCGACGCCGGCTTCCGGACCTACGAGCCCCAGGGCACGTACTTCATCACCACCGACATCACCGAACTCGCCCCCGGCACCGACGCCTTGACCTTCTGCCGCGCACTACCGGAGAAATGCGGCGTCGTCGCCGTCCCCAACTCCGTCTTCTACGACCACCCCACCGCCGGCCGCACCCAAGTCCGCTTCGCCTTCTGCAAACGCCCCGAAGTCCTCCGCGACGCCGCCGACCGCCTGCGCAAGGCCTTCAACGGCTGAGCACCGCCCGAACTCAGTCGATCCGGTCCAACGTCTCCTGAGCCGCCCGGCACAGCCTCTCGTCCATGAGAATGTTCCCGCCGTACCGGCGCTCCGAAGCCATCACTGTCTTGAGCAGGGGTACAGCTGCCACAGCCGGTCGGCCGATCCCGCCCAGAGCCTGGACCGTCCGCAGGACCAGAGGCGTGGACCGATGCTCGCCCAGCGGCTGCAACTCGGGCAGCAGGACGTCAACGGCGGTGGCCGCGTCGCCGGTGACCCGCCACCACGCCTCGGCCGCGCCAACCCGGCTCCATTCGCCGGGGCAGCCGAGCAATGGCCGAAGGGCATCCGCGTAAGAGGCGGCGAGAGGGCCGAGATCGGCGAGATGGCTCAGGACCGGACGGCCGAGGCCCGTCCGCGCGGCCGAGCCGATCACGTCCAGGGCCAGTTCCGGATCGCCGGTGACGCGCCAGTGCGCCCAGGCGGCGGTCTGCGCGCCGTGCCACCTGCGGGGCTCACGGTCCGTCCTGAGGTCGCGTGGTGGACGCAGGTCGCCGCGAGCGAGTCGAGCCAGCGGCCCGGCCGCGGCTTCGGCCGGCGGGCCGATCCTCCCCAGGGCTTCGGCCGCGTACCGGGCGTTCGACGTGTCGAGCAGTTCGATGAGCTCCGGCACCCCCGGTGCGTCGGGCGGGTCCCACTGATCGATGGCGTCCAGCACCTCAGCGATTCCGTGGGCCTCGGGGCCGCTACCGAGTCGTTCGCGGAGGACGGGCAGCAACTCTGGTGCCCACTGCGCCAGCAACGCTCCGACTCTCAGCCAGTGGCTGCCGGACCGCTCCTGGCACCCGGGCAGGGCACGGTCGTCGGCCGCGCCGACCAGCGCCTGTAGCGCCTTGTCGACGGCCGTCGCCCGGTTGGCCGGCGTGGCCCGCTCCTCGACGAAGCGAATCAGCCGGTCCGCATAGGGAGCCACCGCCGACCCGCCCTCGGCGAGGACGTCGAGCGCAGCGGAGGCCACCTGGTCCTCGTCGTCCAGCCCGGCGACGACCGTCTCCCACAGTCCCGCGGCCGGGCGCCGCCAGTACCGCAGTTGACTGCGTGCCGCCACAACAGCGGCGCGGCGCGGGTCCGCTTTCGGAGCCCTGGACAACGCTCTGACCAGCTCCACCGCCTCCTGCGGGTGCGCTTGCAGGGGATCCGCGATCCCATTGATCAGTTCGCGGCCGTGTGGCCACCACGGCACGTCTGGCAACGTCGTGATACCGATCTCGGCGAAAACATTCCCGGCCACGTGGCCCAGCCCTGCGACGCCAGCCGTTGTGACCACCGGCAGCATGGCCTTCACCGCGGCAAGTCGAACCAGGGCGTCGGGGTGCCCCCGCCACGGCTGGAACCAGCCCTCCTCGGTCACCGCACCGGACGCCGACAGCGTTCCCAGCGCCAGCAGTTGGGACTGCAGCGCCGTCGAGTCGGTCTCCACAGCGGCCTGTCCACGTAGTGCGTCCGGCGACGAGGTGTCGTCACCCGGCATCTCTCCCAAGAACCACGCCGCACAGGTCCGTATCCCCGGGTCCGGATCGGAGAGCAACGACACCACCCGAGGCCGGCCGTCGACGAACGCGGCGAGCGTCTGCTGATCCACGCGCCACCTCTTCGTGGTCAGCCGGTGAGCGCGCCGGGCCAGGAAGTCCAGAACTCTGCGGCGGTGATGCCGGTCGAGTTCCGGGAGGAGCTCGAACAGACGCGCGGCCGCCGGCGCGAAGTACGGACTTCCGGTCGACCAGCCGAGACGCTCCTCCAACCGTGCCCACGAGGTGCGCCGCTCCGCAGCCACCAGCAGCCCGTCCAGCAGCCCCGGTATCAGTTCCCGCCCCGGTGGAACCTCTTCCAGCACGTGCCAGGGCATCCCGGCCCCCCAGTCATCCATGGCCCGGAGCCTAGGGGACGCGTTTCACGGCCAAGCGCTGCTTCACTGTGCCGCCCTACGACATGCACCATTAGTGGTACATGGACTACCCTTGGTACATGTCCATGAAGCGCACCAACGTCTACGCCGACCCGGAAGACCTGGCGATCATCAAGGAAGCCGCCGCCCGGCGCGGCATCAGCGAGGCCGAGATCATCCGCCAGGGCATCCACCTCGCCGCCATGGCCAACCGCGTCTGGGACGAGCCTCTGTTCTCCCGCACCTTCGAGGGCTCCGGCCGCACGCCGACCAAGGAAGACGTGCGCGACGCCGTGGCCGACGCCGTCCGACGTGAGAACGGATCCGGAACCGCCGCGTGATCATCGTCGTCGCCGACACCTCCGGCCTGCTGGCCGCACTCGACTCCACCCACCCGGAACACCGGGGAGCCAGCGAAGCCCTGCTGACCGCCGGTCTTCTCGTGATGTCCCCGCTCCTGCTCGCCGAGATCGACCACGTCGCCACCCGCGAACTGGGCCGCGAAGCGGCGATGAGCGCCGTCGACGACATCCGCCGCTGGATGCGGATGAGCCGCATCGTCGTACCGGAGATCACCGAGACCCACCTGACGACGGCCCAGTCCGTACGCGTCCGGTACGGCGCGCTCGACCTCGACCTCGACCTCGCCGACGCCGTGAACGTCGCCCTCGCCTCCGACTACGACACCGACGCCGTCCTCACCCTCGACCGGCGCGACTTCCGTGCCGTACGGCCGCTCGGCCGCCACAAGTGCTTCCGCCTGCTCCCCGACGATCTCTAGCCCCCGGGAGCGATGAGTTTTCCGTGCCCCGGCGGTCGTAGGGGGAGGTGTACCTACGAGGAACAGGGAGCGGTCATGTTCGGACAGACGCAGGCGTTCAGCGGATTCTCGGTGGACGACGTGGAAGCGGCGAGGAAGTTCTACGGGGAGACGCTCGGGATCCGGGTGTCCGAGGCGAACGGGCTGCTGACCCTGCACCTCGCGGGGGACCGCAACGTGCTGGTGTACCCGAAGGGGGCGGACCACCGGCCCGCGACGTTCACGATTCTCAACTTCCCCGTGCCGGACATCGCCGCGGCCGTGGACGAACTGGGCCGCCGGGGCGTGCGGTTCGAGCGGTACGAGGGGATGCCGACGGACGAGAAGGGGATCTTCCGCGGCGGCGGCCCGCTGATCGCGTGGTTCACCGACCCGGCCGGGAATGTGCTGTCCGTGCTGGAGCAGGACGCGTAGGGCCCGACGGCCTCACGCGGGCGGCACGACCGCGTCCGTCGCGAGGCGCGCGTGCAGATGGGAGTCGTGGCGCGCGCCCGCCGGGTCGAGGAAGAAGGCCCGCATCAGGCCCTCCTCACGGAAGCCCGCGCGGGCGGCGACCCGGCAGGAGCCGGGGTTGGCCAGGGAGTGGTCGAGGCTGATGCGGTACACGCCGAGGCCGCCGGCGGCGGGGACGGCGAAGGCCCAGCCGGCGGCGGCGTGCAGGGCGCGGGCGGCGACGGCGCGGCCACGGGCGGCCGGGGTGACCCAGTACGCGGCCTCGGCCTGCCCGGGGACGCGGTGGACGTCGCGGATGGTGACGTAGCCGAGCAGGTCGTCCGAGGCGGCGTCGGTGACGGCGAGCGCGGCCGAACCGTTCTGCCAGGAGACCAGCCGCGGCGCCAGCCATATAGCGGCGCGGTCCGCGACCGGCGCCGCGTTGACGGCCAGGCCACCGGCCCAGCGCAGGATCTCCGGGTCCTCCATGGCGCGGGCGACGGCGGGCTCGTCGGACTCGGCGAAGGGGCGCAGCCGCAGGTCACCTGCGGTGAGCTCGTGCGGGGTGAGGCTGCGGGCGGATGCGGAAGTCATGTCCGCACCCTAAGCCGGGGGCCGGGACGGCCCGACGATCACCCGGCAACGGCCCGAACCGGTCGCCCCACGACCGCTCGGCGACGGTCAGGCCGACACCCCGGGACCGTTACGCCGGTCGCCCGCCACCACCCCGGGACCGTTACGCCGGTCGCCCGCCACCGCCCCGGCAACCGTCACGCCGGTCACCCGCCGCCCCGGGACCGTTACGCCGGTCACCCGCCGCCGCCCCGGGACCGTTACGCCGGTCACCGCCACCGCCCGGCGACCGCAAAAGCGAGCCCCGGCACCCCCGGTCCTGGGTGAACGTGCACCCTCCTCGGGCGTGTCAGACCCGGACCACGGCGAGCGGGGCGCGATAGTCGGTTTGTCTGATTAAGAGAAGTTCGCGAACCCCCGAGGAGCCGGGTCCATTGGTCGTCATCGAACCGGTGACGTCGTCGCCGAAAGCACTGGCCGTGCGGGCGGCGACGGGGGCCGGCCCTGCCGTGGCGGGCTTCGTCGTGGCCCGGATGGCGGGCCTGGTGGTGCTGACGTTGTGGGCGCACCGCACCCACCGCCACCCGCGCGATCTGCTCGGCCTGAGCTGGGACGGCCTCTGGTACCACCGGATCGCGGAGTGGGGCTACGGCACCTTCATCCCGGCCTGGGAGGCACCGGGCCTGCGGTACGACGATCTGGCCTTCTTCCCGCTCTACCCGATGACGGTGCGCGCCGCCGACGCGGTGCTCCCGGTCGGCTCGGTGGCGTGCGCGCTGCTCGTGGCGTGGGCGGGCGCGGTGGCCGCCGCGTGGGGGATCTACGCGGTGACCGAGCGCTGTTACGGCCGCAGGACGGCGACCGCGCTGGTCCTCGTATGGGGGCTGCTGCCGCACTCGGTGGTGCTGTCGATGGCGTACACCGAGTCCCTGATGACAGCCTTCGCCGCCTGGGCGCTGTACGCGGCCGTCACGCGCCGCTGGCTGACCGCCGGGCTGCTGGCCGTACTCGCCGGGCTGACCCGGCCGAACGCCGTCGCCGTGGCCGCCGCCGTCTCGATCGCGGCCCTCGCCCACTGCCGCAGGGACCCGCGCGACTGGCGGGCCTGGGCCGCTGCCGTCGCCGCGCCGCTCGGCTGGTGCGGCTACCTCGGCTGGGTGGGCTTGCGGACCGGAGCCGTCCGCGGCTACTTCGACGTGCAGACCCGCTGGGGCTCGCGGTTCGACTTCGGCCGCTACGCGCTGCACTACGTCAAGCACATGGTGCTCGAACCCGAGACGCTCTCCGCCTACCTGGCGACGGCGGTGTGCGCGGCGGCGGCCGTCCTGTTCGTCCTGGCGCTGCTGGACCGGATGCCGCTGCCGCTGCTGGTGTACGCGGCGGTGCTGGTGGTGATCGCGCTGGGCGGCGCGGGCTTCTTCTCCTGCAAGCCGCGCTTCCTGCTGCCCGCCTTCCCGCTGCTGGTGCCGTGCGCCGCGGCGCTCGCGAAAGCCCGGCCGCGCACCGCCGCCGTGACGGTGGCGGCGCTGGCCGGGATCTCACTCGGCTACGGGACGTACCTGCTGACGGTCGTCCCCGTGCCCCTCTGACGGACCCGTGCCCCTCCGAAGCGAGGGGACCGCGTCAGTCGTCGCTGCCGCCGTCGCCCTCGGCGCCGCCGTCCGTACCGCCCTCGACGTCCTTCTCCAGGCCGAGCGTCTCGCCGACCCACTTGTCGAATTCGATGGACGCGCGCACCCAGCTCACCGTGCTGGACACGAAGTGCTCCAGGCCGACGCCGAGGCCGATCAGGAGCTGGGCCTCGCCGATCAGACGGACGGAGCCGTCGTCGTGCGTGTGCGTGTAGACCTTGGGCCACAGGGTGCGGCGGTTCCAGTCGTCGATGACCTCGTGGAGCTGAGGCTTGTCGTCGACCGAGTACGCGTGGTCGTAGAAGGTCCGGACGGCGAAGACCGCCTGCTCACCCTCGCCGCGGAACATGAAGTACGTGCGGAATTCCTCCCACGGCGCGGCGAGGTCGCCCTCCTCGTCGACGAGGTACTTCAGCTCCATCTGTTCGAGCAACTGCTTGACCAGTTCCTGGTCAGGGATGACCACGCTGCCGGCGGGTCCGTTCGGCTCGGGGTCCTGGCCCCCGAAATTGGGGATCGAGGACGGGTCGATGCTCACGGTGAAGGTTCCCTTCGAGACGTTTCTCCTCCATCCTCCCCCATTCCCGCCGGGCGGTGGCAACCCCCGGCGATACGCGTTGGGCGTACCGCCGGGGGCCCGCCGGTGAAGGGCGTCACCGCCTGCCGGTCGAGGGGGTCACCACCTGCCCGTCAGGCACCTCATTTGCTGAGGTCGGGCCCCGTCGTCGGCCCCACGATCAGGCCGTCGGCCGCCCGGTCCACCCGTACGTTCTGCCCGTCGATCACCTCGCCCGACAGGATCGCGCGGGCCAGCGGGTCGCCGATCGCGGTCTGCACGAGGCGGCGCAGCGGCCGGGCGCCGTACGCCGGGTCGTTGCCCTCCTCGGCGAGCCAGTCGAGGGCGCCGTCGGTGACTTCGAGGGTGAGGCGGCGGTCGCGCAGCCGGTCCGCGAGCCGGTCGGTCTGGAGCCGGGCGATCTGCCGCAGCTCGGTCTGGTCGAGCGCGGAGAAGACCACGGTGTCGTCCAGCCGGTTCAGGAACTCCGGCTTGAAGGACGCGCGGACCGTCTCCAGCACCCGCTCCTTCTTCTGCGCCGGGTCCAGCGCCGGGTCGACCAGGTAGTGGCTGCCCAGGTTGGAGGTGAGGATCAGGATGACGTTGCGGAAGTCGACCGTACGGCCCTGCCCGTCGGTCAGCCGCCCGTCGTCCAGCACCTGGAGCAGGATGTCGAAGACCTCGGGGTGCGCCTTCTCCACCTCGTCCAGCAGCACGACGCTGTACGGGCGGCGCCGTACCGCCTCGGTGAGCTGGCCGCCCTCCTCGTACCCGACGTAGCCGGGAGGCGCGCCGACCAGCCGGGCGACGGAGTGCTTCTCGCCGTACTCGCTCATGTCGATCCGGACCATGGCCCGCTCGTCGTCGAAGAGGAAGTCCGCGAGCGCCTTGGCCAGCTCGGTCTTGCCCACGCCGGTGGGGCCGAGGAAGAGGAAGGAGCCGGTGGGGCGGTCGGGGTCGGCGATGCCGGAGCGCGAGCGGCGTACGGCGTCGGAGACGGCGCGTACGGCCTCGGTCTGGCCGATCAGCCGCTTGCCCAGCTCCTCCTCCATGCGCAGCAGCTTCTGCGTCTCGCCCTCCAGCAGGCGGCCCGCGGGGATGCCGGTCCAGGCGGCGACGACATCGGCGATGTCGTCGGGGCCGACCTCCTCCTTGACCATGTTCGTCGAGGGACCCTGGGCCGCGGCCTCTTCCTCCTCCCTGGTGGCCTCCTCCAGCTCGGCCTCCAGCTTGGGCTTCTCGGCGTAGAGCAGCTTGGACGCGGTCTCGAAGTCGCCGTCGCGCTGGGCGCGTTCGATCCGCGTACCGATGTCGTCCAGCCGCTCCTTCAGCTCACCGACCCGGTTGAGACCCTGCTTCTCCTTCTCCCAGCGCGCATTGAGCCCGCGCAGCTCCTCCTCGCGGTCGGCGAGGTCCTTGCGGAGCTTCTCCAGCCGCTGTACGGAGCCGGGGTCGGTCTCGTTCTTGAGCGCCATCTCCTCCATGCGCAGCCGGTCCACGGCCCGCTGGAGCTCGTCGATCTCGACGGGCGAGGAGTCGATCTCCATGCGCAGCCGGGACGCGGCCTCGTCCACCAGGTCGATGGCCTTGTCGGGCAGGAAGCGGGAGGTGATGTAGCGGTCGGAGAGGGTGGCGGCGGCGACCAGCGCGGAGTCGGCGATCTGCACCTTGTGGTGCGCCTCGTAGCGGCCCTTGAGGCCGCGCAGGATCGCGACGGTGTCCTCGACGGACGGCTCGGCGACCAGCACCTGCTGGAAGCGGCGCTCCAGCGCCGGGTCCTTCTCGATCCGCTCGCGGTACTCGTCCAGCGTCGTCGCGCCGACCATCCGCAGCTCACCGCGGGCCAGCATCGGCTTGAGCATGTTGCCCGCGTCCATGGCGGAGTCGCCGCCCGCGCCCGCGCCGACGACGGTGTGCAGCTCGTCGATGAAGGTGATGACCTGGCCGTCGCTGTCCTTGATCTCGGCCAGGACGGACTTCAGCCGTTCCTCGAACTCGCCGCGGTACTTCGCGCCCGCGACCATCGCGCCGAGGTCGAGCGAGACCAGCCGCTTGTCGCGCAGCGACTCGGGCACGTCGCCCTTGACGATCCGCTGGGCCAGACCCTCGACGACGGCGGTCTTGCCGACGCCGGGCTCGCCGATCAGCACCGGATTGTTCTTCGTACGGCGGGACAGCACCTGGACGACGCGGCGGATCTCCTGATCGCGGCCGATCACCGGGTCGAGCTTGCCCTCGCGGGCGGCGGCGGTGAAGTCGGTGCCGTACTTCTCCAGGGCCTTGTACGTGCCCTCGGGGTCCTGGGTGGTCACGCGCTGCCCTCCGCGGGCGGTCTCGAAGGCGTCGAGCAGGCTCTTGGCCTTGGCGCCCTGGGCGGCGAGCAGCTCACCGGCAGGTCCGCCCTTGACGGCGGTCCCGATCAGCAGGTGCTCGGTGGACAAATAAGCGTCGCCCAGCTCCTTGGCGCGTTGCGAGGCGTCCGCGATGACGGCCAGCAGGTCGCGGTTGGCCTGCGGGGGCGCGACGGTGGAGCCCTGCACCTTCGGCAGAGCCGCGACCAGCCGCTCCGCGCCCGCCCGCAGCGTATCGGGGTCGGCGCCGGTGGCGGCCAGCAGGTCGAGGATGTTCTCGTTGTCCGTGCCGCTCAACAGGGCGAGCAGCAGATGCGCGGGCGTCAGGTCCGGGTTGCCCTCGGAGACGGCCCGGGTGTTGGCGGCGTTCAGCGCTTCCCGGCTCTTGTTGGTCAGCTCGGCGTCCACTGGCGTCGGCTCCTCCTCTTGATCGACGTGTCCGATGCGATCGGCGTAAACCTGCCTTGAGCAACATAAGGCAAGTTGAGTCTATTCCACTCAAGGTGACTTTGGGGCGACTTCGGGAACGGTCACACGGAGACGTCGGGAACGGGGCGGAGAGTCCGTGCGCCGGACCCCGCGGCGAGCAGATGTGTTTTTGTATGAACGTTGAATAAATCCCGGCGGCGGTGCGACAATGCCTGCTTCAACTCCGCTGGGAGGCAGCGGAGTTGGGGCCCGCTCCAGCCGTTTTGGCCGCATCTCCGCTTGTCCGTACGGCCGCATGCCCGCTTGACTCCTCCATACCCGCCGTCCGTGAGGACTCCCATGAGCGACGCGCACTCCATGGATCCGACCGGCGCCGCGCTGCACGCGGACGCCGCCGCACTGCGCGAGGCGGGGGCCGTCTGCCCCGTGACACTGCCGGACGGCGTCCCCGGGATGATCGTCTCTCGTTACCAGGAGCTGCGCGATTTCTTGGCCGACCCCAAGGTGGCCAAGAACGCCGCGCACTTCGCCGCCCTCCAGCGGGGCGAGGTCCCCGAGCAGTGGCAGCTCAACGCCTTCGCGCTGGTCAACGGCATGACGACGGCGGACGGCGACGACCACAGGCGGCTGCGCGGCCTGGCCACGAAGGCGTTCACCCCGCGCCGGGTGGCCGCGATGCGGCCGCGGATCGAGGCGCAGGCCGCCGGCCTGCTGGCCGCGCTCCCCGGCCGCGCGGACGCCGACGGCGTGGTCGACCTGCGCGAGGGCTACGCCTATCCGCTGCCGATGGGCGTGATCTGCGAGCTGCTGGGCATCGCCCCCGCCCACCGGGACCGGCTGCACACCCTCAGCCGCCTGATCGTCAGCACCAGCAGCTCCGCGGCCGACGCGATGGCCGCACAGCGCGAGACGTACGCGATCCTCGGCCAGGTCGTCGCGGAGCGGCGCGCGGCGCCCGGCGACGACCTGACGAGCGCGCTGATCGCGGCGCGCGGCGAGGAGAGCGGTGACGGTTCCGGCGACGGCTCGGGCGGCTCCCGCGACGGCTCCCGCGCTGCCTCCGGCGGGCGCCTCAGTGACGCCGAGCTGACCGGCACCCTGCTGCTGATGATCGTCGCCGGGCACGA
Source organism: Streptomyces sp. NPDC008139 (assembly GCF_042957025.1). NCBI lineage: Bacteria > Bacillati > Actinomycetota > Actinomycetes > Kitasatosporales > Streptomycetaceae > Streptomyces > Streptomyces sp. NPDC008139. The sequence continues at coordinate 32,368 of NZ_JBIBHM010000020.1, read as the reverse complement.
GACGACCCTCAATCTGATCGTCAACGCGGTACGCGCCCTGTGCGGCCACCCCGCCCAGCTCGCGCTCGTGCTGGCGGGCGAGGTGTCCTGGGACGCGGTGGTCGAGGAGACGCTGCGCTGGGACGGGCCGGTGGCGAATTTCCCGTTCCGCTACCCGATCACCGATCTGGTGGTTGACGGCACCTCTGTGCCGCGTGGTACAGCCGTCCTCGCCGGATACGCCGCCGCCGGACGCGACCCGCGCGAGTACGGCCCCGACGCCGACCGCTTCGACATCACCCGCCCCGCCAACCGGCACCTCGCCTTCGGCCACGGCAGCCACTACTGCCTGGGCGCGCCGCTGGCCCGCCTCGAAGCGGTGATCGCCCTGCGCAGCCTGTACGCCGCGCACCCCGGCCTCACCCTCGCCGTCCCCGACGCCGAACTCCCGCCGCTGCCGGGCTTCGTGGGCAACAGCACCGCCGCGCTCCCGGTGCGCCTGACCTGACCCGTACGAGCCCGCGCCCGGCCCGTACGAGCCCGCGGCCGACCCCTGCGCACCCGCCCGCGCGCCTCCGCGTACCGTCCCGTCCATGGCATCCGATCCCCGCTCCCCCGCACCCGGTTACCTCGCCTTCTGGCGCGAGCGGCACCTGTGCACCCTCACCACCCCGCGCCCCGACGGCTCCCCGCACGTCGTCCCGGTCGGCGTCACGTACGACCCCGAGGCGGGGCTCGCCCGCGTCATCGCCAACGGCAGGAGCACCAAGGCCCTGAACGTCCTGGCGGCGGGCCCCGGCGGCGCGCGGGTCGCGGTCTGCCAGGTCGAGCGGCGGATCTGGGCCACCCTCGAAGGCGTGGCCACCGTCTCCGCCGACCCGGACCGCGTCGCCGAGGCCGTACGCCGCTACACCGAGCGCTACGGCCGCACCCCCTCCCCCAACCCGGACCGCGTCGTGATCGAGATCGCCCTGACCCGGGCGATGGGCAACGCGTGAGGGGGTATCACGGCACGCCGTCGGCGTAACGCCCACATCACGCGTAACACCCACAACGCCCGTACGGCGTACGGCGGATGACGGCATTCGTCGGCTGTTCGCCCGGAACTCACCCCCACAAGGCGGGGTCTTCGCGTAGGACGGCTCTCATCGGGCGCGGAAGCCGCCCGCCCGCAGCCGTCAGCCGTCGTACGTGAAGGGGTCTTCATGGAGCACACCAAGGGTGCCGCGCGGGTACGCGTCCGCACCGTCGTGGCCGCCGTCGCCGTACTCGCCGCCGTCGTACCGCTCGCTCTCGACTCGACGGCCCAGGCCGCGGTGCCCGGTCAGGGGCCGGACCCCTCGGCTGCCACCGGCCACCGCAACCCCGTCTCGTCGCGGTGGACGACGCGGGACCTCGCGCCCGGCCTCCAGGTCCGCACCGGGACGATCCGGCGCGCGGACGCGGCGCCGTCCTGGACCGTCACCGTCCAGCGGCCGGCCACCAGCAGGCTGACCGGCGCGCCGACCGGGCTCGAAGTGAGCGACGGGGCGTGGGCGGACGACACGGCGGCGCGGCTGCGCGCGGCGGGCTTCGCGCCGCGCGTCGAGACCGTCCAGTGGCCCGCCTACAGCGACACCCCGCACGGCACGATGGGACTGCGGGTACGGATCGGCGGGTACGCCACGCAGGCCGCCGCCACGGCCGCCGCGCAGCCCGTCACCGCGGCGGGCTTCCTCACCGCCGTCGAGTGGACCGGCTACGACGCCGACCAGCCCGCCGACGTGCAGAACATCCACATCGCGACCGTCGACCCGCGCGTGTTCCGCGGCACGGTCGCGGGCACCCACGACGGCGACGTCGCGCGCCGCGAGACCCCGTCGTCGGTCGCCAGGAAGCTGGGCTCCCTGGTCGCCGTCAACGGCGGCTTCTTCGTCATCACCGACGCCGGCGGCGTCCAGGGCACCCAGTCGGGACTCGGCGCCTACGACGGGCGGCTGGAGTCGATGTCGGCCGGCGCGCGCGCCGCCCTGGTGCTCGCCGACGGCGGGCGGCACGTCCGTATCGCCGACCTGAACAGCACGGCCACCGCCCGCGCGGGCGGCTCGTCCTTCGCCGTGCAGGGCGTCAACCGGCTGCCCGGCACGGTCCGCGACTGCGGGCGCCCCGGCGGCACCCCGAGCGAGCTGCCCTGGCAGGACGTCACCTGCTACGAGAAGGACGACCTGGTGGCGTTCACCCCCGCCTTCGGCGCCGCCCTGCCCACCGGCACCGGCGTCCAGGCCGTGCTCGACGCCCAGGGCGACGTGGTGTCCGTCGGCGCGCGCGGCGGCCGGGTGCCCGCCGACGGCTCGGTGCTCCAGGGCATCGGCTCGGCCGCCGACTGGCTGACCACGTACGCCCGTACGGGTGAGCGCGTATCGGTCGGGACGACCATCCGGGACACCGCGGGCCAGGTCCTCACCCTCGGCCCCGAGGACAGCGTCGTCAGCGCCGCCCCCACCCTCGTCCAGGACGGCCGGATCGCCGTGGACGCCGCCGCCGAGGGCGTCGTCGACCCGCTCGACCTGTCCTTCGGCTACGTCTGGGCCAACGGCCGCCAGCCCCGCACCCTGGCCGGGATCGACGACCGGGGGCGCCTGCTGCTGGTCACCGTCGACGGCCGCCGAACCGGCGGCGGCAGCGAGGGCTTCACGCTCATGGAGGCCGCCGCCTTCATGCGCTCCCTGGGCGCCGTCCAGGCCCTCAACCTCGACGGCGGCGGCTCCACCACCTTCGCCGTCGACGGCACCCTCGCCAACAACCCCTCGGACGCGACGGGCGAGCGCGCCGTGGGCGACTCGGTCCAGGTCGTCCCGGCCGCGCTCCACTGACCGGCGCCGCCGACCGGACGCACGACGACGGACGGTCCGCCCCCTCGCGTGAGGGAGACGGACCGTCCGTCGTAGGGAGCTATGGGCCGTACGGGTGAGCGGGCGTCAGCCGTCGCGCTTGGGCCGCCAGACCACCAGCGCGCTGGTGTGCTGGACGTCCTGGTAGGGAACCAGGTCGCGGCGGTACGAGGCGTGCACGGCGGCCTCGCGCTGCTGAATGACGGCGGCGGCGCCCTCGACGGCGGCGGAGAGCTCGGCCACGCGCGCCTGGAGGGCGGCGACCTGGTTCTCCAGCTCGATGATCCGCTTGATGCCCGCGAGGTTGATGCCCTCGTCCTGCGAGAGCCGCTGCACCTCGCGGAGCTGCTCGATGTCACGGGTGGAGTAGCGACGGCCGCGCCCGGCGGTACGGTCGGGCGAGACCAGCCCGAGGCGGTCGTACTGACGCAGGGTCTGCGGGTGCAGCCCGGACAGCTCGGCCGCCACCGAGATGACGTAGACCGGGGACTCCTCGGTCAGTTGGTAAGGATTACGGCCGCGCGGGCCTCTCATACCGCTTCCGTCGACGCTCATTCAGGTCACGCTCCCTTTGCGGCCTTGAACAGCTCCGCCCGCGGGTCGTGCCCCGCGGTCGCTTCCCGGTAGGACTCCAGCGCGTCCAGCGCCTTGCCCTCGGTCTTCTCCGGCACCGCCACCTCGATGGTGACGAGCAGATCGCCCCGTGAACCGTCCTTGCGCATGGCGCCCTTGCCGCGGGCGCGCAGCGTACGGCCGTTCGGCGTACCGGCCGGAAGCTTGAGGGTGACCGGCGGGCCGCCCAGGGTGGGCACCTTGATCTCGCCGCCGAGCGCCGCCTCGGCGAAGGTCACCGGCACGGTGACCGTGAGATTGGACTCGCGGCGCCCGAAGACCGGGTGCGCTCCGACGTGCACGACCACGTACAGGTCGCCGCCGGGGCCGCCGCGCTCGCCGGGCGCGCCCTTGCCGCGCAGCCGGATCCGCTGCCCGTCGGTGACACCGGCCGGGATACGGACCTGCATGGTGCGCGAGGAACGGGCCCGCCCACTGCCCTTGCAGACGTCGCAAGGGGTCTCGGCGATCAGGCCGCGGCCCTTGCAGTCCACGCACGGGTCGGTGAGCGAGAAGCCGCCACCGCCGCCGCGCGAGACCTGCCCGGTGCCGACGCAGGTCGGGCACACCCGGGGCGTGCCGTTCTTGTCGCCGGTGCCGGAGCACGCCTTGCAGGGCGCCTGCGAGGACATCCGCAGCGGGACCGTGGCCCCGTCGACCGCCTCGGTGAAGCTGAGCGTCACCTCGGACTCGATGTCCTGGCCGCGGCGCGGCTGCACCCGCGTGCCCGCGCCGCCCCGGTTGAACAGACCGCCGAAGACGTCGCCCAGGCCGCCGCCGAAGCCGCCGCCCTGCCCGCCGGTGGTCTGCCCGCCGGGCTGGCCGCCCGTGCCGCCGAACAGGTCGCCGAGGTCGAAGTTGAAGCCGCCGGTGCCGCCCGCGCCGGGACCGGGGCGGAAGCCGCCGTTCCCGAACAGCGCGCGGCCCTCGTCGTACTCCTTGCGACGCTTGGCGTCCGACAGCACGTCGTTGGCCTCGGAGATCTCCTTGAAGCGCTCCTCGGCCTTCGCGTCGCCCTTGTTGGCGTCCGGGTGGAACTCGCGGGCGAGCTTCCGGTACGCCTTCTTGATCTCGGCGTCCGTGGCGTCCTTGGGCACGCCGAGGACCTTGTACAGGTCCTTCTCCAACAGGTCCCTACTGACGCTCATCCCCGACGTCCCTCCTCTCCACCACTTCCAGGCGCGCCGCCGGTGACCGGCACACTCCTACGCCCACTTCCTTCTACGCCGTCAGCCCTCGTCCGGGCCACCGGTCTCCTCTTCGTCGGCCTTCTGCTCCGCCGCCGACTCGTCCTTGCCGTGGCTGCCCGGCTGCGGTTCGGCGACCGCGACCCTGGCGGGCCGCAGATTGCGCTCCCCGATGCGGTACCCGGGCTGGAGGATCTGCACGCATGTGGTCTGCGTGACATCCGGCGAATAGCTGTGCATCAGGGCCTCGTGCACCAGCGGGTCGAAGGGCTCGCCCTCCTTGCCGAACTGTTGCAGCCCCAGCTTCGCCGCCACCGTCTCCAGCGACTCGGCGACCGACTTGAAGCCGCCGACCAGCTCGCCGTGTTCCCGCGCCCGGCCGATGTCGTCGAGCACCGGGAGCAGTTCGGTGAGCAGATTGGCGACCGCGACCTCCTTGACGGCGACCCGGTCCCGCTCCACCCTGCGGCGGTAGTTCTGATACTCGGCCTGGAGCCGCTGGAGGTCCGCGGTGCGCTCGTTGAGCGCGGTGCGCACCTGGTCCAGCTGCGCCCGCAGGGCCGTCAGCTCCTTCGCGTCCCCGTCCGGGGCCGGGGCCGCCGGGCCCGCCTCATCGGCGGACCCGGCGGCCTTCGCGGCGGCGTCCGGCTGCTCCTCGCCGGCCTCTGAAGGGACGTCGGGCTCCGACTCGAAGCCCTTCGGCTCCTCCGTCACGCGGCACCGTCCCTCTTGTTGGCGTTCTCGTCGTCGACGATCTCGGCGTCGACCACGTCGTCGTCCGCGGCGGCGTCGGCCTGACCGTCGGAGGGGGCGTCGGCGGTCGCGCTGCCGGAGGCGCCGTCGGTCTGCGCGTACAGCGCCTGGCCCAGCTTCTGGCTGGTGGCCGCGACCTTCTCGGTGGCCTCGCGGATCGCGGCGGTGTTGCCGTCGTCCGTCGACTCGTTCTTCAGCTTCTCCTTGAGGTCCGCGACCGCGGTCTCGACCTCGGACCTGACGTCCTCGGGGAGCTTGTCCTTGTTGTCCGCGATGAACTTCTCGGTCTGGTAGACGAGCTGCTCACCCTGGTTGCGGGTCTCGGCGGACTCGCGGCGCTTGTGGTCCTCGTCCGCGTACTGCTCGGCCTCCTGGCGCATGCGGTCGACCTCGTCCTTGGGCAGCGAGGAGCCGCCGGTGACGGTCATCCGCTGCTCCTTGCCGGTGCCGAGGTCCTTCGCGCCGACGTGCATGATGCCGTTGGCGTCGATGTCGAAGGTGACCTCGATCTGCGGCATCCCGCGGGGGGCGGGCGGCAGGCCGGTCAGCTCGAACATGCCGAGCTTCTTGTTGTACGCCGCGATCTCGCGCTCGCCCTGGTAGACCTGGATCTGGACCGACGGCTGGTTGTCCTCGGCCGTGGTGAAGATCTCGGAGCGCTTGGTCGGGATGGTCGTGTTGCGCTCGATCAGCTTGGTCATGATGCCGCCCTTGGTCTCGATACCGAGGGACAGCGGGGTGACGTCGAGCAGCAGGACGTCCTTGACCTCGCCCTTGAGCACACCGGCCTGGAGGGACGCGCCGATGGCGACGACCTCGTCCGGGTTGACGCCCTTGTTGGCGTCCTTGCCGCCGGTCAGCTCGCGCACCAGCTCCGCGACGGCGGGCATACGCGTCGAGCCGCCGACCAGGACGACGTGGTCGATCTCCGAGAGCTGGATCCCGGCGTCCTTGATGACGTTGTGGAACGGCGTCTTGCAGCGCTCCAGCAGGTCGGTGGTGAGCTGCTGGAACTGGGCGCGGGTGAGCTTCTCGTCCAGGTGCAGCGGGCCCTCGGCGGACGCCGTGATGTACGGCAGGTTGATCGAGGTCTCGGTGGACGAGGACAGCTCGATCTTCGCCTTCTCCGCCGCCTCGCGCAGGCGCTGGAGGGCCATCTTGTCCTTGCCCAGGTCCACGCCGTGGCCGGACTGGAACTGCTTCACCAGGTAGTCGACGACGCGCTGGTCCCAGTCGTCACCACCGAGGTGGTTGTCGCCGTTGGTGGCCTTCACCTCGACGACGCCGTCGCCGATCTCCAGCAGCGAGACGTCGAAGGTGCCGCCACCGAGGTCGAAGACCAGGATGGTCTGGTCGTCCTTGTCGAGGCCGTAGGCCAGGGCGGCGGCGGTCGGCTCGTTGACGATGCGCAGCACGTTGAGGCCCGCGATCTCACCGGCCTCCTTGGTGGCCTGGCGCTCGGAGTCGTTGAAGTACGCGGGGACGGTGATCACCGCGTCGGTGACCTTCTCGCCCAGGTACGACTCCGCGTCCCGCTTGAGCTTCTGCAGGATGAAGGCGCTCATCTGCTGCGGGTTGAAGTCCTTGCCGTCCAGGTTGATCTTCCAGTCGGTGCCCATGTGGCGCTTGACCGACCGGACGGTCCTGTCGACGTTGGTGACAGCCTGGCGCTTGGCGACCTCGCCGACGAGCACCTCGCCGTTCTTGGCGAAGGCGACGACGGACGGCGTGGTCCTGGCGCCCTCTGCGTTGGTGATGACGGTGGGCTCGCCGCCTTCGAGAACGCTGACGACGGAATTAGTCGTGCCCAGGTCGATGCCGACCGCACGTGCCATGGTGAAATCCTCCTGCTGACTTGAGTGGAACTGACTCAAGACTGCACGATCCAGGATCTTCTGTCAACAGACATGAGTCGACCACGCTCAACTTACCTCTGCTTTATGTGCGCAGGGCGGGTGTTCTCGCAGGTCGGACGGGGTGCGGCGAGGTGCTGCGTCAGTGGCTTGGAGATGGCGGCACCGGGCGGTCCGCGCGCAGCGCCGCCAGCAGCGGACCGGACTCGGCCGGCCGGGCCGACAGCGTACGGAAGGCGAGGGCGCCGTCCGGCACCTTGCGCAGGCTTCCCGCCAGCTCGTACAGCGCGGGCAGCGTACTGAGTCCGGGATCGGCCGTGATGGACGACGTGGCCGTGTCGACCAGGCCGAAGAACCGGGCCGGATGGTGCAGCGTGTCCGCGCCGCGCGCCTCACGGGTCAGCGTACGCAGCAGCTCGCGGCGGCGCTCACCGGTGTGGGCGCCGACCGCGGCCTCGATCCGGTCGAACCCGGCGAGGTCCACCACCATGTGGTGGTCGACGCGGATGCCGCTGAGCCGTTCGAAGGCGCGGATCGAGCAGGCCGCCCCGCCGCCGCTGAAGGCGCGGCCGAAGGGTTCGTACGCGGCGGGGCTCGTACCGCCGTCCGGGCGGGGACAGCTCGGCACGCCGACCTTCAGGGCGCGCGGTACGCCGACGGCGGCGGCGTGGCGGCGGTCGGCGGACAGGTGCAGCAGGACGGCGGCGTCGGAGGTATCCTCACCCGGGGACACGCCGGAGCCCGGGCCGCCCGCGGCGCCCTGGCCGCCATGCACGCCCTGCACGCCCTGCACGCCCCGGCCGCCCCGGCCGCTCTGGCCGCTTTCGGAGCCCAGCATCAGGATGTTGCGCGCTTGCGGCACCAGCGCGCGGGGCCGCTCCTTCGCGTACCGGGCGAGCACCTTCTCCGCGGCCCGGTCGGTGTGGATATTGCCGCTGAACTTCCGGTAGGACGCCCAGCCCAGACCCGCCGTCACCACAAGGAGGAGCCCGGCGCCGATCGCGACCCAGCGCAGCACGGCCCGCATGTCCGCCTCCTCCCGCGTGATCGTGGCGCCTCGTTCGTCATGGCCCGCTCGCGCGGTGGCCCGACATCCGATGAACTTAATGTCGCCTTTGCCATACTTGTCACGATTAGGGCTAATTTAAGCGTCATGGAACCCACCGAAGAGAGCCGGCACGTCGTCGTCGTAGGCCAGGGCCATGTCGGGCTGCCGCTGGCACTGCGGGCGGCGGAGGCCGGTTTCACGGTCACCGGGATCGACATCGACGAACAGCGGGTCAAACGGCTGACGGCCGGGGACTCCTGCGTCGGCGACGTCCCCGCGGAGCGGTTGGCCGAGGCCCTCGCCTCCGGCCGCTACCGGGCCAGTACGGACTACGCCGACGCACACGACTTCGACGTCTGCGTGATCACCGTCCCCGTACCGGTCCACGACGGCGTCCCCGACCGCGGCGCGATCGTGGACGCGGGCCGGGCCGTGGCCCCGCACCTGCGCCCGCGCGCCACCGTCGTCCTGGAGTCCACGACCGCCCCCGGCACCACCGAGGAGCTGCTGCGGCCGGTCTTGGAGGAGATCAGCGGCCTGACCGCGGGCAGCGCCTTCCACCTGGGCTACAGCCCCGGGCGCACCGACCCCGGCAACCCCCGGTGGGGGCTGGAGAACACCCCCAAGGTCGTCTCCGGTGTGAACGTACGATCGCTCCTCGCCGTCGACGGCTTCTACTCCCGAATCGTGCGCAATACGGTGCCGGTTTCGTCGCCGCGCACCGCCGAGCTGACCAAGCTCATCGAGGACGCCTTCCGCCAGGTGAACATCGCGCTGGTCAATGAACTGGCCACCGTCACCGGGCCGATGGGCACCGACATCCGCGAGGCGATCGACGCGGCGGCCACCAAGCCGTACGGCTTCCTGCCCTTCCACCCCGGCCCCGGCGTCGGCGGTCACCGGCTGCCGGTCCCCCGCGGTCTGCTGCGTTTCGCGGCGCTCGCCGAGGAGATCAACGGGCTGATGCCCACCCAGGTGGTGGACAGGATCGCGGCGGGCCTCGACGCCAGGCAGCGGCCGGTCGACGGAAGCCGCGTCCTTCTGCTGGGTCTCGCTTACAAACGCGACAGCGGCGACCTTCGCGAATCGCCCGCGCTCGCCATCGCGGCCGGGCTGACGGCGCTCGGCGCCCAGGTGCGCGCGGTCGAGCCGTACGCGGACCCGGCCCGGCTGCCCGCCGATCTGCTGTGCGTGGAACTGACCGAGGAGGAGGCCGCGGCGGCGGACGTGGTGGTCGTCGCGACCGACCACGACGTCTTCGACTACACGATGGTCGCGCGGGCGGCGACGTACGTCTTCGACACGCGGAACCGGTGCCGGGGTGAGAGCGTGGAGCGGCTCTGAGCCGGTCGCGGCAGGGCGCGACAGGGCGTACCGCGACACAGATCACGAGTTGCACGGCTGTATGCGCCCGCGGATCGCGGGTAATCTCAGCGGAGACCGGATTAAGTTACCGCTTAGTACGACCTTGCTCGTACGACCCGTCCGACCCGTACGACCCGTACGACCCCGCACAAGCGTTGCCGTACGACCTTGCCAGCACGAGACCTTGCCAGCACGAGACCTTGCCAGCACGAAGCTTTCCAGCCCGACCCTGAACCCACGGCCCCCTCCTACTGAACCGCCGCGCAGGCCCGAGGAGCCCACATGCAACTCGCCGCGATCATCGTGTCGCTGGTCCTCACCGCGGTCGGCGTCGCCCTGATCAGCCTCGCCGTCGCGCAGATCTTCCGGTTCGTCACGCTCGGCCAGCCCGTGCCCGCGGGCTCCCGCACGAACGACTGGGTGGCCAGGTCCACGACCCTGGCCAGGGAATTCGTCGGCCACACCCGGATGAACAAGTGGGGCGTCGTCGGCGTCGCGCACTGGTTCGTGGCGGTCGGCTTCCTCACCCTCGGCCTGACGATCGTCAACGCGTACGGCCAGCTCTTCAAGGCCGACTGGATCCTGCCGTGGATCGGCACCTGGCTGCCGTACGAGGTGTACACCGAGTTCATCGCGGCGCTCACCACCCTCGGCATCCTCACCCTGATCGTGATCCGGCTGCTGAATCTGCCCTCGCGCGCCGGCCGCAAGTCCCGCTTCACCGGTTCGACGGCCTGGCAGGCGTACTTCGTGGAGTACGTCGTCCTGATCATCGGCCTGGCGATCCTGACGCTGCGCGGCCTGGAGGGCGCCCTGCACGGCGTCGACCACTACGAGGCCGCGTACTTCGTCTCGTACCCGCTGGTCGCCGCCTTCCGGAAGATGAGCACCGGCAGCCTCCAGAACACGGTCTACGCCGTCGCCATGGTCAAGCTGGGCGTCACGATGATCTGGGCGATCGTGCTCGGCCTGCACACCAACATGAGCGTGGCCTGGCACCGTTTCCTGGCCTTCCCCAACATCTGGTTCAAGCGGAACGCGGACGGTCCGGTCGCGCTCGGCGCGCTCCAGCCGATGGTCTCCGCGGGCAAGCCCATCGACTTCGAGGACCCGGGCGAGGACGACCAGTTCGGCGTCTCCCAGATCGAGCACTTCTCCTGGAAGGGCATCCTCGACTTCTCCACCTGCACCGAGTGCGGGCGCTGCCAGTCGCAGTGCCCCGCCTGGAACACCGGCAAGCCGCTCTCCCCCAAGCTGCTGATCATGTCGCTGCGCGACCACGCGCACGCCAAGGCGCCGTATCTGCTGGCCGGCGGCGGCAAGAACGCCGAGGGCGAGGAGACCGGTACGCCCGAGCAGCTCGCGGGCGTCCCCGCCGCCGCGCTCGCCGAGGCCGAGCGCCCGCTGATCGGCACGGCTGAGGAGAACGGGGTCATCGACCCCGACGTGCTGTGGTCCTGCACCACCTGCGGCGCCTGCGTCGAGCAGTGCCCGGTCGACATCGAGCACATCGACCACATCGTGGACATGCGCCGCTACCAGGTGATGATCGAGTCGTCGTTCCCGAGCGAGGCGGGCACGATGCTCAAGAACCTGGAAAAGAAGGGCAACCCGTGGGGCCTGCCGAAGAAGCAGCGCCTGGCCTGGGTCAAGGAAGTCGACTTCGAGGTGCCGGTCGTCGGCGAGGACATCGAGGACCTGACCGAGGTCGAGTACCTGTACTGGGTCGGCTGCGCGGGCTCCCTGGAGGACCGCGCGAAGAAGACCACCAAGGCTTTCGCCGAGCTCCTGCACATCGCGGGCGTCAAGTTCGCGATCATGGGCGGCGACGAGAACTGCACCGGTGACTCCGCCCGCCGCCTGGGCAACGAATTCCTCTTCCAGCAGCTCGGCCAGGAGAACGTGGCCATGCTCAACATGGCCTTCGGCGAGTCCCTCGACGAGGACGGCGTGGTGGACCCCTCGACCCGCAAGCCGCGCGCCTCGAAGAAGATCGTCGCCACCTGCCCGCACTGCTTCAACACCATCGCCAACGAGTATCCGCAGCTCGGCGGCGAGTACGAGGTCGTCCACCACACCCAGCTCCTCCAGCACCTCGTGGACGAGGGCAAGCTGGTGCCGGTCACGCCGGTCGAGGGCCTGATCACGTACCACGACCCCTGCTACCTCGGGCGGCACAACAAGGTCTACACACCGCCGCGCGAGATCATCGCGTCCGTGCCCGGTCTGCGGAACGAGGAGATGCACCGCCACAAGGAGCGCGGCTTCTGCTGCGGCGCGGGCGGCGCCCGGATGTGGATGGAGGAGCGGATCGGCAAGCGCGTCAACAACGAGCGCGTCGACGAGGCGCTTTCCCTCAACCCGGACATCATCTCCACCGCGTGCCCGTTCTGCCTGGTCATGCTCTCCGACTCCGTCAACGGCAAGAAGAACGACGGCCAGGCGAAGGAGGCCCTCCAGGTCGTGGACGTCTCGCAGCTTCTCCTCCAGTCGGTGAAGGCGCCGGCGGACGCGGCCGAGCTGAGCGAGGAAGCGCCGGCCGGGACGGCCTGATCCGGGGCCTCACCAGCCCTTACGGGTTCCCCTAGGGGTTTGCCCCGGGGTCCGTCGACGGGTTCGCCGCCGCGTGTCACAGGTTGGCAGCAATGGGCGGCGGCGGACCGGACGACAGGAGCGGTGCGGCGGCTTACCGGGTACGTTCGATGACGTGGCTGGATTCAGGAATCGACACGGTGAGGGCGGTGGCCGGGGCGGCCGTCCCGGCCAGGGGCCGGGATACGGCGCGGGTCACGGGCAGGGCGCGGCTCAGGGACACGGCGCGGGTTACGGAGGCGGCGCCGATCACGGGCAGGGTGCCGGTTACGGGCAGGGCTCGGGTCACGGGCAGGGCTCGGGTTACGGGCAGGGCTCGTACGGAACGCCTCCCGGCGAGCCGGAGTACTACGCGCCCGCGGCGGGGCAGCCCGGCGGGTACGACGAGTCGCCCGGCCAGACGAAGGCGTTCACGCTGGGCGCCGGGTTCGCGGGCCAGGAGCCGTACGTCGATCCGTACGCCGGGCAGCAGCCGCACACGCAGCCTTCGCACGCACAGGCCCCGTACACCCAGCCCCCGTACTCGGGCGACAACGTGGCGACGTACCGCGCGGGTCAGTCCGCCACGCCGCCGGTCGGTCCGCGGCTGCACTGGAAGCAGTTGCTGAGCGGCGTCGTGTTGCGCCCCGGCCGTACCTTCTGGCAGATGCGCGACCACACGGTCTGGGGCCCGGCCCTGACCGTGACCTTCCTCTACGGGCTGCTCGCCGTCTTCGGCTTCGACGCCGCCCGCAGCGACGTCCTGGACGCGACGCTCACCACCAGCATCCCGTGGGTGCTCACCACGGCCGTCGCCGTCGTCATCTGCGCGGTCACGCTCGGCGCGGTCACCAACACCCTCGCGCGGCAGTTCGGCGGCGACGGCGCCTGGGCGCCGACGATCGGGCTCTCGCTCCTGATCACGACGCTCACCGACGCCCCGCGTCTCTTCTTCGCGCTCTTCCTCGGCGGCGCCAACAGCTTCGTCCAACTCCTGGGCTGGCTCACCTGGCTGGGCTGCGCGGCGCTGCTCACCTCGATGGTCAGCAAATCGCACGACCTGCCGTGGCCGAAGGCGCTCGGGGCGGCGTCGATCCAACTGATCGCGCTGCTCTGCCTGTTCAAGCTGCCGCTGATCTGACCCGCCCCGGGGTCTCAGACCTTGGTGCGGTGGAAGTTCATGAAGGACCGTGAAGGCGTCGGCCCGCGCTGCCCCTGGTAACGGGAGCCGTACTGCTGCGATCCGTAAGGGAATTCGGCGGGCGAGGTCAACCGGAAGAGGCAGAGCTGCCCGATCTTCATTCCGGGCCAGAGCTTGATCGGGAGCGTCGCGACATTCGACAGCTCCAGCGTCACATGCCCGGAGAAACCGGGGTCGATGAACCCCGCCGTCGAGTGCGTCAGCAGCCCCAGCCGCCCCAGACTCGACTTCCCCTCCAGCCGCGACGCCATGTCGTCGGGCAACGAGATGACCTCGTACGTCGACCCGAGCACGAATTCTCCCGGATGCAGGATGAACGGCTCGTCACCCTCCGGCTCCACCAGCCGCGTCAGATCCGGCTGTTCCACCGCCGGGTCGATGTGCGGATACCGGTGGTTCTCGAACACCCGGAAGAACCGGTCCAGCCGCACATCAATACTCGACGGCTGCACCATCGACGGCTCGAACGGATCCACGCGCACGCGTCCGTTGTCGATTTCGGCTCGAATGTCCTTGTCAGAGAGAAGCACGCCCCGAAGGTTACGCGTCCGGAGCGGCCCCGACCCAATCCTCCGGCCCGGAGCCGCCACCTCACCGGCCCCCGACTACCGCTTCTCCCCGCCCCCGGCCACCGGCACCGCGTGCCTCAGCCGCGCGCACTTGGGACACCTCAACAACCGCCCGGGCCCCAACCGCTCGGCCCCCAAATGCTGCATCGGGAACGAAGCTGTGCTGAACACATGCCCCTCGGCACAACGAACAACGGTGCGCTCCATCAAGTCCCTTCCCCAACCAACCGGCGTGGACGACAAACCCACACATTAGGGGATCAACCCACCGCGCACCCACTCACCACTCCGCCCCCAACCTACGCCCCACCCCACCCCCCACATGCGGTAGACTCCCCCACGAAGCCACCCCCACCAGGGCCTTCACGCGGATGTAGTTTAATGGTAGAACATGAGCTTCCCAAGCTCAGAGCGCGGGTTCGATTCCCGTCATCCGCTCCATTGATAGGCCCCAGGCAAGCCGCCTGGGGCCTATTTTTTGTCAAGGCCGATTCGGGGCACGTGTCGCCAAGGACGACCGATCGTAGATATTCAAGCACGCCTTCGATAGTGCGCAAGACGCGAGGCGTCCCACTCTACAATCTCAAGGATGTCATCGAGATACCCACCGGTTTCGTAACTGTGCTCCCTCAAATACTCCTTATACAGCAACAAAAGGCCATCGCGAATAATCTCAAAGCAGCGCCAATAGTAGCCCGACTCGATCGAATCACCATCCTCCTCTCCGGCAGCAAACCCGAGAACAGCCCAGGTGGCTCCCTCTACCTGAGCTGGCGGCAGCCCGTCGGCGAACATCGCCATGACGACCGTGCACACCGCAGGCGCAGGAGGCATCAGGATCGACTGAATGAACACATGCCCATCCAAAGCGCGCAGCACACCCGGGTTCCCGTCGATTGCGGATTCCAGCAACCCGATCAGATGTCTCGCCGACTCTCCGCAACCGCACTCCACCGCATCCAAGTCCTGCCGACCTAGTTCCCTTCGCGCAAGACTCAATTAATTCAACTCCTCGAACTAGGATGAGATCAAGCCGTACTGGAGTAATCGACTTGCTTGCCCGTCTGCTTCACCATTTATTCAAGACCACATCACCATACTCCGCCCGGCTCGCCCTCGACGCCCGGACCGAAGGCGCTGGGTGGATAATCAAGCTGACACTTTTTACAGACAAGCTTTGCAGCCGGCTCATATTCTCTTGGATCCGACCCTGTCACCGCCTTCGTTGTATAGGCGATGCCGAGGCGCACCTTCGTCCAGTCCCCGCCCAGTGCGCGGACTACATTCCCTTCCGCACAATAGGTGGCTTCGCAGCCCATGACGTCCGGACCGGATGAAGCAACCGCCATCTCGCCAGTTTCAGTGTGATAACCGGGTGTGTCATTTTCTTTGTGTATGCCCGGTGTTGTGATTACTGGTCGGTGATGCGGTCGCCGTAGTGGCCGGCGAGGGTGTTGATAGTTTCCTTCCAGTTGCGGGTGCGGCCGGTGACGTTGGGCCGGTTGGGCTGGCAGTCGCGGATCACCAGGTAGAGGACCTTGAGGGCGGCGTTCTCGTCGGGGAAGTGTCCTCGCCGCCGGGTAGCCTGCCGGAACCGGGAGTTCAGGGACTCGATCATGTTGGTGGTGTAGACGACCTTGCGGATCTCGGGCGGGAACCGCAGGAAGACCACGAAGTGCTCCCAACTGCGCCGCCAAACGGCCACCAGGGCCGGATACTTGGCGCCCCACTCGGCTTCGAACTCCGCGAAGCGGGCCTCGGCGGCGCCCGCGGTGGCGGCGGTGTAGACCTGACGCAGTTCCTTGGCGATGGCCTGCCAGTGCTTGGTCGAGGCGTATTTCAGCCTGGCGCGGACCATGTGGACCACGCACAGCTGCATGTCCGCCAGCGGCCAGGTGCTGGTGATCGACTCCGGCAGGCCCTTGAGCCCGTCGCAGCAAGCGATCAGGACATCCTGCACGCCGCGGTTCTTCAGCTCAGCCAGGTCATCCAGACGTCCGCGTGAAGTAGCGCCTTCGCCCGCGTCCCCGAGCACCGGACCCGCCAGGCCACCAGAGGCCCCGCCCCCACCAGGGGCGGGGCCTCGCCCCGCGGTGCCCCCTGCCCAGGTAGCGATCAGCGCCGTCCTCCACCGAAACCGCCCGCATCTACGGCAGAGTCCGCACCGCCGTGATCAGTGCCTGGCCCAAGCCCCGCGCCGGATCGCGGCGCGACTCGACGCCTTCCAGGCGATTCGATTCCTGTCATCAACTCCGCGGACAGCCCCAGGTCAAGAACCTGGGGCTGTCCGCGGTCGGATCGAGTCAGTTCACGGTGAACCCGTAGTCGTAGGACGCGAGAACTATGCCGTCCTTCGTGGTCGCGGTGACGTCGATATTGGTGTAGCCGCTGTCGCTCGGGGTCCACATGACGTGAGCCTCATGGTCACGGCCGGCCTTCACCGTCACCGAGTCGCCACCATTGACCGAGTAGGTGTATTTCGCCACACCCTTGACCTTCGGTGCGAAGGTGAAGGTGCCGGGCACGCCCACACCCCCCGAGGAGGCGTTCTCGGCGTACACGTCGGAGCTGACGGTCGGACTCGTGTCGAAACTGATGCCATACCAGGCATAGCTGCTCACCCAGCCGTTGGCACTGGTGCTTTTCACGGTGAGGTTCTCGCCGTAGATGCCGTCGAGGGTGAGCCGGACCCGCGCAGTGCCGTCCTTGTGTGCCTTGACCTGTATGGTCTGATCGGTCCTTCCGCCGGAAGTCGTCACGGTGTAGCCGGTGATCGGGCTCTTGGCCTGGAGCCCGGGGTCGGGTGCCAGGTCGAAGGTCACCGGCCGACCGAACTTGGGCTGCTTGACCGGCGTGACAGTGGGCGGGGGCGAGTTCAGCAGAAAGCTGTACGTCGAGATCGCCGACCGGTTGAGGCTTCGGTCCAGGCTCGCGACGTAAAGCGTCACCGGCCCGGACATCGGCGGCACCAAGTCCACGGTCGTCGCACCGCCGAGCGTGTCGGCGCGCGCGAAGTAGCGGGTGTCGTCGAAGGGATCTTTCGGCTGCGGTATCCCGTAGTCACCGATGTCCACCCCGATCACGGGCAGATCCGGCTGCCAGGAGAACTCAAAGCCCTGCACGTCGGCGGCACTCGTCGCGTCGAAGACGAACCGGACCGGATCACCCCCGTCGTTCCACTGTCCCTGTGGATAGTTGGGCGAGGTGACCGACGGCGCCGAGGGCGCGGTGTCGTCGACGGTGAAGTAGCACGGCGCCGACCAGTCGGACGCACTGTCGCCGATGACCGTCTGCGCCTGCCAAGCGTACGTCTGCCCGTCAGTGAGGTCGCTCTCAGGCACCTTGACCGGCGACTCGGAGTTCTCGACGGCGTAGGTGTCCGTGAGCGTGCTGGTCTGCGTGGGATCTGCCACCGGCCAGTAGCGGTACTGGGCGGTGAGCTTCAGACCGCTGCCGCTGTCGGCATTGCCCGGTACGCCCTCCAGTACCAGTCCGCCCCTGGCCGAAACGAAGGCGGGGGCGTCGGCCTGGGCGGAACAGGCGTGCAAGTCATTGAACAGGTGCGTGGGCGTGATGGGCGATCCGCCCGCCGCGACGGCGGGCGGTCCTCCGGCGATTGCCAGGGCCGTGGCCCCGGCAATCAGGAATGCGGCGCGCGCGGGCACGCCAAAGGACGTTCTCATCTTCAAGATCCCCTCCCGAAAACCCCACCGGCCGCCCGGTCCCGGGCGGGAGAGCGGCCGACGGCGAACGCAATCGTAGGACAGCACCAAGAAGGGCCGCCATTGCTTTCGGCGTCGCCACATGGCCTCGCTGAACACCCGGCGGCTGGCTGGTGGTGCTGTTCGCCGCACCACCTCCGGGCAGGCTCAGGCGGCCCCCGGCTGCGGCCGGTGTGGCGGAGATTGCCTCGACCGGATCGGCATCTCGTCCACGACTCTCACCAGTGGCTTGCCCTCGCCATGCATCCTGCGGGATTCCCCATTCATGATGCCCAGTACCGCACTCGCGCGTTTTCAGTGAGTTCGCGTGCCTCCTCAACCGTGTGATGGAGCGTCAGGCCAGATCGGAAGCTCGTCATCCGACCGACCTTGGCGCCCGGCTCTGACAGCCGATCTTGGCGAACGAGGCGCGGTAGAAGAAGGAGGCGGGTTGCGGCCGACGGTAGAGGCTACGCTCGAACCTCGGGCAGCCTCGTCTCTGCATTTCGGGCGGTGCCCGTTGCCCCGCAGAGGCGGGCAACGGCTCCCGGATCTGCGCGGTCGCACCACATTCGCACCAACAGAGCGCGGGGTCGATTCCCGTCATCCGCCCCATAGAAGAGCCCCAGGTCAGCAGCCTGGGGCTTTGTTGTTGTCCAGACCGATTGAGGAACCCGCAGCCCTTCCGCACCACCTCTGGCGGTCAAATGGCGTGCTCACCCGAGACACGTTGTGCTCATAGCCTGACGGTCTTGCGTTCTGCGGGTTGCCACTGACGATGTGTCCGGTGCGGCCGTCATCGGCTTCCGGCGGTTCGCCCTGCCGGACCTCAGGGTCAACAGCCTTGTGTGAAATCCACTCAGCCGAGACCCGTGTCGTGTTCTGCGGCGGCGCGCGTCACACGCCGAACGCCGCGAGGAAGTCGTCGCGGACGGAAGCCGAGAACGCGTCGGTTGCCGGGTCGTCCGGAGTGATCAGACTGACCGCCAGATAGTGGCTGAGGAGGAGCCCGATGCCCTCGACGGTCTGGAGGTCTTCTTCTCCCGCGCCCGCCCGCACGACCTCGGTGATCCTGCGGGCATGCAAGGGATGAGGCGAGGCGGAGTACAGCACCGAGAAAGGACCCTCTCCGGCGGCGTCCAAGGCGTAGCCCTGTTCTTCCCAGAACTCCTCCATCTCCGGGCCTCTGGAGAACGTCACGATCTCCGGCCCGGTCTCGACGCCCGGCGGCTCCTCAGCCGTCGCCGCCGGCGGGTCCCAGCGCGGGAGCGATCCCGGTTCGACCGGCCGGCCGTCGATGTGAAGGCCTGGCCAGCGGCGAAGCCGGCTGTCGGCAAAGCGGGTCAGGGCGCCGTAGAAGGCCGAGTCCGTGACGAAGTCACTGGAGTGTCCGCTGATGTCCATCGCGCTGGTCCTCGTCTCTCTACGCCGGCTCAGGGCTTCCAGTTGGACGTGGGGCCGTGGTATTTGATCGACCCGCGGGGAATCCGCACGTCCTTCGGACTGAACCATATGTGGCTGCGGCCACCGGGAAGACGCCCGGCGAACTTGGCCTTGTCGGCCTCGAACTCGATCATGTACTCGGACTTCTCACGGGTCAGACCGAGGTAGGACTTGAATCCTCCCGGTTTCTTCGCCACATCGACCGGGCTCATAGGGGTCACGTAGACAGCCGTGGGATTGCCCTTCGCCGTCTGCCCGGCCTTGAGGGTGATGGCGTCCTTCCCCCCACCGCCCATGATCTTGTTGTAGCCGCTCTTGGTGGTGTAGTGGCGGATGATCGCCTTGCAGGCCGGAGCGAGTCCGAGCGGATCAATCCATTCCAACGGATTGCTGACGTAGGCGTGGTGGTTGGGCGCTGGTTCCAGGCCCAGCGGATCGGGGCTGATGTAGCGGGCCGCGGCGGGATCGTAATAGCGGAAGTAGTTGTAGTGGAGCCCGGATTCGGCATCGTGGTATTGGCCCGGGAACCGCAACGGGCAGTCAGCGGTGTCGACGGTGTCCGCTGACCGCTCTCCCCACAGGGAGGCGCGGGATCGCCATACGACGTTCCCCCCGTCGTCGACGAGTTCTGTGGGTGTGCCGACGAGGTCGGAGACGATGGCGTAGAACGTCTCGTCGACGGACTCGGGATCTTCGTCGACGACGGTCCGATGCACCTGTGTGACGGGGCGGTCGGCTCCGGGCTCCCAGTCCCATGTCGTGTGTGCGGCAGACGTTCCCGGCCGAGTGACACTCTGCTCTGCCAGCCTGGTGCCGTCCCAGACGAAGTCGGTCTGCTCGAGAACCGTCATGCCGTCAGACGCGATCAGCTGTTTCGCGATCCTCCGGCCCAGCGGGTCGTAGCGATAGCGCCACCGCTTTCCGTCCGGCGTCACCATCTCGCACAGCCGGTCTTCCGCGTTCCACGTGTACGTCCACACCCGCGCTCCGCCGGACAAGAGTCTGCGGGTGTGGCGCACGACACGGCCTTGCGCGTCGTGCTCGTAGCGTGACCGCCCCGCAGACTCGATCAGGGTGCCCTGGAAACCGCGTGGGCCCTGCATGTCCCGATTCCGCTGGTCCCCGGTCTCGGCGTACACGAGGTTGCCCACCGGGTCGTACGCGTATCGTTCAACGCGCTGCTCGTCGTGGACTGCGGTGATCCGCCCGGCAGCGTCGTGCTCGTACATCCTCCTGCCGAGCGCCGCGTCCTCGACGGCCGCCACGAGTCCATCGGTACGGTAGTCGTACCGACGCAGGCTCCGGCCGACGGTGTTGCCCGATCCGGAGCCCAGCCACTGTCCGGTGAGCCGATGGAGCTCATCCCAGCTCTGCCTGATCGTGACCATGGGGCCGACCTGCTGCTGGGTCTCACGCCCGGACCTGTCATAGCCGAAGGTGACGGTGCGCCCGGCTGCCAGCAGACCCACCGGATGGTGCGTGGCGTCGTATGTCCAGACGCTGGTGTGGCCGCTCGGTGTGCGGCGCCGCACACGACGGCCTGCGAGGTCGTACCGACTGCTCAGAGTGCGCCCATTGCACGTCTCGGAAAGCACCCGGCCAAGCGGATCGAGGTCGAACGCCAGCTCGGCATCAGCGTTCACGGCCTTTGTCAGCCCACCGGCCGGGTCGTACGCGAAGGTGGTGACACCGTCGTCGGTCCGCTGCTCCACTACTCTACCGAGCGCGTCGCGCACGTAACGGATCCACTGCCCGGCTCCGTTGACCCGCTCCGCCAACTCTCCTGCCTCGTCGTAGCGATAGGCGAGCTCCCGTCCGTTGAGGTCGGTCTCCGCGGCGAGGTTGCCCTCGGCGTCGTACGCGTAGGTCCAGTTGAGCCCACCGGGGAACGCCACACGTACCGGACGCAGTTCGGCGTCGTACTCGAACGTGACGCGCGTACCGTCCGGCAGAATCTGCGCCGCGATCTGATCGAAATGCGTAATCTCGTAACGGGTCGTGGCTTCTCGGACGTCGGTGTACGACACCGGGTTGCCCTCCGCGTCATACGACCAGCGCTCCACGGAGCCGTCCGGCGCGGTGCGAGAAAGCGGCAGCCCCTCACGGGTCCAGCGCAGGCGTGTGGTGCCCGCTCCCGGTTCCCTGACCTCCGTTGTCCGGCCGAAGGCGTCCACTGTGAAGCGGGTGACACTGGCGGAAGTCGCCACCTCCACGGGGATCCCGGCCGGGTTGGCGGCTATTGATGTGCTGGTTCCCAGCGGATCGGTCACCGAAGCGACAGCCCCACGTTCGTCATATGTATATGCGGTTACCGCGCCGAGCGGATCGGTTGCGGCCAGCACGTTTCCGCGCTCGTCGTAGTCGTACCGCCACTCCGCACCGTCCGGCCCCCGCGCACTGACCGGCAGACCCATGTGCTCGTCGTAGGTGTACACGGCGGTCGTACCGTCGGGGCCCGTCGTCCGCGTCAGACGACCGGCGTGGTCGTAGTCGTGCCTGGTGGTGCGACCCAAGGGGTCGGTCAGGGAGAGGAGACGGCTGTGGCCGTCCCACGCACGCAAGGTGAGCCGGCCAAGGAAGTCCGTTTCACGGACCAGGTTCAGGTCCTCGTCGAACTCGTACGTCCGGCTGTGGCCGAAGGCGTTCGTCGCCACGACGGAACGGGCGTCGGCGTCGTAGGCGTACCCGTATTCAAGGATTCCGTCGGTACCGGTGCTGTGCACACAGCGACCTGCGTCGTCGTACGTGTACGCGTAGCGGGAACCGAGCCTGTCCTGCCAGGAGACAATCCGGCCGGCCTCGTCGTAGTCGAGGTGCAGCGGCCTGCCCGAGGAATTGAAGATTTCCGCGAGCCGCCCCGCTTCGTCGTAGCCGTACCGGACCAGTTCGGGAAGATCCGGGTCGCTCAGCAGCCGCAGCGCCGAAATCCGCCCCGCGGCGTACTCGACGCCAACACGGTATCCGCCGCTGTGGACGACTTGCCGCACAAGGCCGTCTTCATACTCGAACGTCAGGGTGTTGCCGTTACGGTCGGTGATCTCGGACAGCACGAGTGTGGTGGACGGGGCAGCCGCCATCGAAGCGAACCGGTAGGTCAGACCGCTCTCCGGACGCTCCACACACAGAGCGCCTCCGGGAGTACCGTCCCAGAAAAGCGGCCACCGCGGCCCAACCACGGGCATGATCGGCACGCCGTGTTGTGGCACGGGGTAGTACAGCACCATGCCGTCTTCCGCGGTGTAGCCGACGCCCTGGTCGTCGATCCGTATCCGCTGGTCGAACGTGGATGTCCACTCCTTGCCCAGCAGGCGGCCCGTTCGACTCATCGAGCGGTGGTGCCGCTCCACGAGCAGCGGCAGTACACCAGGGAGATCCACGTCCGTCGCGGACATCACCATCTCGCCTGTGGCCATGTCGATCGGGTCACCGCAGGTGAACAGGCTCTTCATCTCACGGCCGAGCTGCCGTATGCCGCTCGCCCCTTTACGGACGCTGTTGGCGATGTTCTCCAGGGCTTTGCCGGATTTGAGGAGGGTGGGGAGTTCGCGGGCCATTTTGAGGAGGCCGCCGGCGGTGGTGAGGCCTTTGAACATGGGGATGCAGTCGAGGGCTGCGAAGAGGACGTCCCAGAGGCTGGCTTGGCCTTTGAGGTATTTCATGACGGTGTCGGCGAGGACGAGGACGGCGGCGGCCAGGACGAGCCAGGCCAGGGGGCCGCCGATGATCAGGACGACGATGCCCAGGACGGCGACGATGACCTTGCAGACCGCGATGATGTCGTCCCAGTGGTCGGCGACCCAGTCGACCGCCTTCTCCCACCAGTGCTTGTTCTTGATGCCAGCGTCGCTCGCCTCGTGGAGGGCGTGCTGCGCGGTCGAGGCGGCGTCGTCGCGGAGTTGGGCGGCGTCGTCGGCCAGTTGCTTGGCCGCGTCGAGCTTCGCCTGGGCGTTGTGGACGGCCGTGGAGGCGGTGCTGTGGGCGGAGTTGGCGTCCGTGGCGTTACGGGACGCCGCCCGGACCTCTTCGGCTGACGGCGGCGGCACATTCGGTTTGGGGTCGTCCTGGTAGGACTTGGACTTGTCCTGCGCCCGCTTCACCCACGCATCAGCGTTGGTGAGCTGGTTCTTGGCGGAGTCCAACTCCTGCCGGGCGGTGCGGCCTTGGGCCAGGGCGCGGTCGGCGTCGCCCTGGGCGGTCTCCAGCTTCGGCCAGTAGTCATCCAGAGCCCCGGACGCCAGCCGATACGACCGCTCCAGCTTGTCCAGCTCACCCGGCAGATCCCCGAACTGCTGGCGGTACGCATCACCCGACAACCCCGCCCACTCCTGCACCGCGGAGTCGCCGTTCAGACCTTTGACCGACCTCAGCGCGGAGGCGACGTCATCGGCGAAGTCCCCCAACTTCCGGGCGAGCTCCTTCACCTCAAACGGATCACCCGGCACCGGATCCCGGTCCAGATCCAGCACATCCCAATCCGTCGGCCGCCCCACCCCAACCACCCCCGAGCCTCTCGCGGTTACCAGAACCCCGCACGAAGCTACCAGCGCCACTGAAGGGCTCCCTTGCCCCCGCCGCACCACTTCCGCACCAGATCCAGCGGTACGCCACGGGCTGCCACGGTCAGTACCGACAGCAACTCAATGGACCCTCTCCGACCCACCGGCCCCCTGACCAGCACGGACCCCAGCAAGGCCCCTGTGATTCCCAAGCTCAGAGCGCGGGTTCGATTCCCGTCATCCGCTCCAAAGTGAAGCCCCAGGTCATGAACTTGGGGCTTTATCGTTGTCCAGACCAATTCGAAGGTCGCGTGCCATACGCGTGCCACTGGGCTGAGAATTCCGCACGTGAATGCCCGGGTTAACCGTGACTAACCGGTGAACACCGAGGCTTTCTCGAATCGCGAGACGCCTTTTCGGCGAGGTGGGTCACGTGATTTTACGAAGAGTGCCCCAGTTGGTTCCGCAATATTCCCACATTGCAACGCTGAAATCCCGTATGGCGACGGCTTCACGCCCTCTGACAACGAGCCCGGAGGGGCGTGCCATAGCCGTCACCCCTGGGCCTGTGACTCGCCACTAGGGTCGCTGCCGTCGTCCGCCGCGTAGACGTGGACGAAGCGTTCGTCGTTGAAGAGCTTGAACCAGTCGTTGAGGCCCATGGGAGCGATTCCCATGTGGTCGAAAGCAGGGTCTTCGATCCGTGCGGCTCCTGGCCCGTGAAAGAGACTTGTCCGCAGCTGAGAATATCTATATTGACGCTGCCGAAAACAATGGCGATCAGTCCGCGTCGACTTCCACCTTGAAAGCGACAAGGCGCCCCCGCACAGAACCAGCCCGCACAGGGCCGGCAGTGTCTCCCTTGATGATGAGGGCTCCTGCTTCGGTAGCGGTTACTACCCCGGAAGAAAAAGTTACCGCAAGAATCTCTCGAGTCGTATCCGTGGGCCCTCCCGCAGGGAAAACAGTCAGGTGGGTAAATGGATCACCCTCGACTCCCGCCAGCCAGTCGACGTCGGCCTCGACGACGATCCATTCGTCATCGATTGTGATGCTTACACTGTCGGCGCCGCCCAGAACCGCCTCGGCGGCGATCTGGCTCGCCATGTCTCGCGGAGCGTACAACCCCTTGCGGAAAAACCTGCCCTGCTGCCGTCGAATGAAATCCTGTGGATTTCTGAACTCATCACCCTGGGCCATACTGAATACCTCCCGAATCCCTCAGTGAATTGTAGACATCGAACGCCGACTCGGGAATGTGAAATTCTTGACCGACGTGGGAAACAGTACCCGGGCCACCGTAGGGAATGTCTCGCAACTCCGCTCCCGCGTTCCGGAGCGTCGCCATGGCGTCGGAGGAGATTGTGGCTTTGATCAGGGCGCCGGGCTGTCGGCGGAGTGCGTAGTAGACAGCGTCATCACGCTCCGTGGCCAGGAAGAATCCTCCGACGCCGTCCATGTGCTTGGAGGCCGCCGCACTCGCCTTCAGTCCGTTCTCCCAGATGTCTCGGGCCGAAGCGCCGTCCGTTCCATGGTAAAAGACGGACCCGTCGCAGTTGTGGACCAGGACTGGTGTGGCCCCCGCCAGCACATAGTACGAGTGCAGGTTCGCGACCGTGAGGTCGTACGTCACTGCCGTCGTGTGGTAGTTGCGGACCGCGGTGACGACGGCGGTGGTGCCGTCGGCTTCGCGGAGACGAGTCCCCGGGGTGAGGTGGGAGGCGTCGGTCCACTGGGAGGTGGTGACGTTCCAGAAGGGGTGGTGCCAGGTGGTGGTGAGGACGGCCGCCGTGATCTTCCGGGGCGCCCCCGCTGCGGACTTCGCCGCGGCCGCGGACGCCGGCTTCGACGGCGCGATCGTCAGTGCCGTGAAGTCGTGGTCCGTGGTCGTGCGGATCACGCGCTGGACGACGTGCGCGGAGGTCTCGCCGGTCTGGGGGTCGGTGGACATCACCACGTCGCCGACTCGGACCTTGGCGATCCGGACCGTGGCACCGCCCGCTTCGAGGACGGGGGTGTTGCCGGTGAAGCTGTGCGGGACGAGGCAGGACGCGGCGTCCTCGGCCAGGTCACCGGCCTCCTTGTCCGCCAGGTCCTCCCCGGCCTCCAGGGCGGCGATCTCCAACTCGTCCTCACCGCCCGTGGCGAGGAAGCCCGCGACCAGGGCACCGGCCTTGATACAACCGCCGACGGACGGATCGGAGACACATCCGACGACATCGGCCGCGCCTGAGGCGTGGTAGACGAACTTTCCGGCGTTCTCCGCGATCCCCGTGGCCTTCTTCCACCACGGCTTCTTCGGTTTGGCCTTCGGCTTCGGCTGCGGATGGGTCAGCTCGTACTGGCCGATGAGGTAGGAGATGGCCTGGCGGTAGACGAGGTTGGCGTACTTCTGGGTCGCGTGGCCGTGGCTGTCGGTGTAGCCCTGGTCGTGGTACCAGTCGTGCATCACATGGACGTTTCCGAAGCCGAGCCCGGTCACGTCGTCGTAGAGCATCGTGCCGGTCGGATCGGAACCGGTGACCGGGTCGTTGCCCGCGTAGTCGTAGCCGCCGAGCTGCGTCGGATCGTTGGCCTCGAAGACCGGGTCCGGTGACATGAACCGGCCGCTGGACGGGTCGTACTGGCGCGCTCCCAGGTTCTCCAGTCCCGTCGCCGGGTCCGGTGTGCCGCCCACGTATCCGTCGTCGCCGCCCGGCCACACCGACGGCGCGGTGCGCTCCTGGCCGAAGGGCAGATAGGAACGGCGCGTCGGGGCGAGCGTCTGGTAGTCGACAGCGAGGGTGTCGGTGCCCTGCCGGTCCGGGATCAGATACTGCACGTCGCCGGTGCTGGACCGCTCGGCGACGGTGTCGCCGCCGAGCTCGTAGTAGCGCGTGCCGGACGCGGTCCTGCAACCCTCGATCTCCGGTGGCACCGTCCGCGTCAAGCTCGACAACGGCGAGGGCACGAGCAAGCTGAGCATCGGCCATGCCACGTTCGCGCTCAGCTCCAGCGCCACGGCCTTCACGCCAGTGCCCTCGGGCACTCCGACGTCCCTCACCTTCGGCGGCGCCCAGTCGGTGACCGTACCGGTCGGCGGCATGGTGTACAGCGACCCGATCAACTTCGCCGTCACCGCCGGACACAACCTCCTGCTCTCCTTCCAACTCACCAACTCCGTGCCGTACGTGGTGACGCATTCGTACGCCAACGGCTCGTACTCCTACGTCACCGCCGTGGGGTCGGGGGACCTCACCGCGAGCACCATCGCCACTCCCTTCACCACGACCGCGGCGGCCTACGGCAACTTCACCCAACTGGTGACCGGGCTGGACGTGCAGACGGCGGGTGTGCCGACCGAGGCCGTACTGGGTGACCATCTGGTGGACCCGTTCCAGCCCAACACCACGCCGCCGAACTCCAACGGCTACCGGGTGTCGGACGCGCTGGCCTCGGCCGAGCCCACGACCGCCGCGCCCTTCGGCGTGCTGGCCGAAGGCATCGAGTCGAACCAGCTCATGACCGACAACCCCGAGACGTACCAGGGCAGTCCGATCGGCGGACCGTCGGCGCTGTCGAGGATCGACCGCGACGTCCTGGACCAGCCGGGCATCAACACAGTCGTCGTCGACGAGGGTCTGGAAGACCTCCTGGGAGGCACGTCGTCCAGCACCGACCTGGAGACCAATGGGTACACCGCCCTGATCCAGCAGTTGCAGGCCTGGGGGATCAACGTCGTCCTGACCTCCCTGACGCCCTGCCAGGGCTACAACGGGGACGGAGCCACCGCCAACGACCCCTGCACCTCGACGGTCGACGACAACCGCACCGACGTCAACGCCTTCCTCGGCGGAATGAACCTGGGCAACCCGTGGTCGACGCCTGCGACGTATTTCGCGGATCTCGACTCCGCGGTCGCGGTATCCGGTGCTTACCACGGCGAGGAGCGGCTGGCGCCCTTCGCGGACAGCGGTGATCACGTCAACCTGAGCCTGCGGGCCTACGGCTCCATCGCCAATGCCCTGCTGACACCGCAGGACACGTGGGCGATGGACGACGGCAACGGCATGCCGGTGGTGACGGACACCGCGGCCACCGACACAGCGCAGACTCCGGGCACCGTCCTGAACCCCAATACCGGCAACGCCACGCTCACCTTGTCAGGCACCGGCGCCGCCTGGGGTGACGACGCGATGCGCGGCACCGTCCTGAACCTCGACGGAACCGACGGCACCGCTTCGAGCGCCTCACCCGTGCTGGACACCAGCGGCAGCTTCAGCGTCTCGGCCTGGGTCAAACCCAGCTCTCTGCCCACGCACAACATGACCATCGCCGCCCAGGAGGGAAGTCAGAACAGCGCCTTCTACCTTCAGTACAACTACTCCCACACCAGCGCCCCCACCTGGGCCTTCGCGACCACCAGCGCAGACGTGAGCGGTCCCGCCTTCAGCTACGCGTACGCCACCGGCCCGTCGGCGAATCTGTGGACACACCTCGTCGGCGTGTACAACGCGGCAACGAAGACGACCCAGCTCTACGTCAACGGCGCTCTCGCCGGTTCGGCCAGTGGTGTGACGGCGTGGAACGCCCCCGATGCCTTCACCGTCGGCCGGGGCCTGTACAACGGCAGCCCCGGCGACTTCCTGTCCGGTTCCGTCAGCGGCGTCCAGGCCTACGACTACGCCGTCACCGGCAACCAGGCCGGAGCCCTGTACCAGCAGGGCGTCGCGGGTGGTGGACCGTACACCTTCGCCGACACCGTGGACTTCAACGGCGACGGCACCTCGGACCTGGTGGCCGAGACGCCGTCGGGCGACCTGTGGATGTACCCCGGCGACGGCACGCACGGCCCCGACACCGCCAGCGGCACCCTTGTCGGCTGGGGATTCTCCGGCTACACCGTGGCCGGCATCGCGGACTTCAACGGCGACGGCTACGCCGACATCGTGGCGAAGGACGCCACGGGCCTTCTCTGGCTGTATCCCGGTGACGCGGACCACGACACCTCGACCGCCCGTGTCGAACTCGGTACCGGCTGGACCAATTACGTCTTCGCCGGAGTCCGGGACTGGAACGGTGACGGGCACCCGGACGTCATCGCCGAGGACGGCAGCGGAAACCTCTGGAACTACCCCGGCAGCGGCGCCGTCAACGGCACCAGCACGCTGGGCACCCGCGTCCAGATCGGCACCGGCATAAGCACGTACACCCTGGAGGGACTTGCCGACTGGGACAAGGACGGGCACATGGACATGCTCGCCATGGACTCGACCGGAATCCTCTGGCTATACCCCGGCGACGCCGCCCACGACACCGCGACCGCCCGTGTCCAGCTCGGCACCGGCTGGACCAGCTTCCCCGTCGCGGGCCTCGCCGACTTCAACGGCGACGGCAATCCCGACATCATCACCCGCGGTCCCGGCAGCATCCTGTGGGACTACCCGGGGAAAGGCACCCGGACAGCGTACGGAGCCCGCGTCGAGCTCGGGCTGAGCTGGTGACGGCGTCGCCTCGTCCTGTCTCCCCATTCCTCCGCCATCCGACCGACAAAGGAAAGCCACTCCGATGAACGCCCCCTCGGGACGGCACGCCAAGCCGCGGACTCCCGTCGCGCGCCGCGCCACCGTCACCGCCGCACTCAGCGCCGCCGCCGCGGTCTCGGCGGTCGCCGCCTCCAGTAGCGCGCAAGCCGCGACCACTCCGTCGGGTACGACCCCGGTCTCCACCTACACCGTCGTGTCGGGTGACACCCTGTCAGGCATCGCCCTCAAGGAGCACGTGCCCGGCGGCTGGACCAAACTCGCGTCCGCCAACCACATCGCGTCTCCCTACACCATCCGCCCGGGCCAACACCTCACCCTGCCCGCCGGGTCCTACGTCACCACGCCCAGCCCCTTCCCCGTTCCTGTCACTGTCGGCAACGCCACGCAGGTGATCACCGTCAAGGCATCCGGCTCCCACGCCACGGTCACGCTCTGGCAGAAGACCAGCAAAGGCTGGCAGAAGCAGACGTCCACCACAGGCGCCCGGATCGGCTCGCACGGAATCACCAATGGCGCGACTCGCAAGCAGGGCACCGACACCACACCCACCGGCACCTACACCATCACGCGCGGCTTCGGCATCGGTGCCAACCCCGGTACGAAGATGCCCTACCACCAGGTCACCGCCCACGACTGGTGGGTCGAGGACCCCACCTCCGCGTACTACAACCAGATGCGCACCGACACCAAGGGCGGCTTCCACCTCACCGAGGCCGGCGACGACGGCAGCGAGCACCTCATCAACTACCCGACCCAGTACCACAACGCCCTGGTCGTCAACTTCAACACCAGCCCCGCCGTCAAGGGCCGCGGTGCCGGCATCTTCCTCCACGACCTCGGCCCCCAAGCCGGCCCCACCGGCGGCTGCGTCGCCGTACCCGCCGCCTTCCTGACCCAGGTCATGAAGTGGATCAACCCCACCGACCACCCGGTGATCGCCATCGGCTGACCCCTCGCCGGGCCCAACGCCCACCCACGGTGGCCCGCCCCCGACCGAGCGGGCCACCGCACCACATCCGCGCCGGATCGAGCGGTACGGCAAGGACAGCCACGGTCACCCGCGGCGCGGTCCCGGTTGACGCTCATCCACCACACGCACCACTGACCAGCACAGACGCGGTAAGAGCCCCTCTGATTCCCAAGCTCAGAGCGCGGGTTCGATTCCCGTCATCCGCTCCATATATGAGCCCCAAGTCATGGACTTGGGGCTCTACCTATTCCCAACCCCAATTCCCGCTCTCATTTCCGGTGCGAGCGATTCCAGCGCCTCTTCCCACCGGAAAGCCGCGGCCTCGCCACACAGATGTCTCCACGCCGCCGACTGGGACGTCCAGGCCGCGCAGGCGCGCCGGAATTGGTCAGTGGCTTTGGGTCGTGAGGGCCCCAGCATTGCTGGCGTTCGCTGCGGATCTTGGCGCGTTTGCGGAGTTGAGCGGGCGGCGTCCTCCTGGTCGTGGGCCCAGCCCCCGGACCTCGATGAGGGCAGCCACCCGATGATCACAGCGTTCGTCGCCCACCGCCCCCGCCCCTACCCGTTTGTAGCACCATGAGACACGACGCGCTACACTCAGCTCATGAAAACCATCACCCAGCGCGAGTTCCGCAACAAATCCGCAGCCGTCATGGACGCCGTCGAAGCCGGCGAGACCTACCACATCACCCGTAACGGCACCGAGGTCGCAGAGCTGCGCCCCCTTCACCGCAGGCGTCGTCTGAGTGCGGAAGAACTGGTGGAACGGCACCGCAGACTGCCGCGCGTCGACGCCGCCGCCATGCGACACGAAGCGGACGAGTTCTTCGGAACCGAAGACCGTGCCGGCGACGACGACCCCTGGCAGCGCAGCAATGGCTGAGCGTCACCCGGCTGGCGTGCTCGACACCTGCACGTACATCGATCTGGACATGCTCGACCCGGCGGACCTTCCAGCGGTCCCCGAACTCACCGCCATCACGATGGCCGAGTTGCAGCAAGGTGTCGCCATGGCCAAGGACGCTGCCATCCGAGCCGCCCGCATGGAAAAACTGGGCGCGGCAGTCGCCGATTTCGAACCCCTCCCGTTCAACGGGGACGCAGCCGCCCGCTACGGCACGCTCGTAGCGCTTGCCATTGCCTCAGGCCGCGATCCACGTCCCCGGAGGGATCTCATGATCGCCGCCATCGCCTCCGTCCAGGGCCTTCCCCTCTTCACCCGCAACGCCGACGATTTCAAGGGGCTGGACGGCTCCCTGACCGTCGTTGCCGTCTGACGGATCCGCCCTACACGGTTTGCACCACAACCGCACCACTCGCAGCGGTACATGGCGGTCAACCTCGGCCGGTGCTGGAGGCTGCGGCACACCCGCTGGTCAGCCCGAAACCGCGCTGACCAGCACCTGCTTCACGGCGGCTGCTGTGTTTCCCAAGCTCAAAGCGCGGGTTCGATTCCCGTCATCCGCTCCATTGATTAGCCTCAGGTTGAATACCTGGGGCTTATCTCATTCTCGGCCTTCAATTACGGGCTCCGATTCCCGGCGCGAGCAATTCCAGCGCCTCCTCCCAGCGGAAAGCAGTGGCCCCACCGCCCGACTTCGGCGGATGCGGCTCCTGGCCGCTGACCTGGACACCCATGCCGCGCAGCCGAGCCAGGCTCTCCTCGTATGCCGGATGCGCGGCCATCGCGCTGTTCACATACGGCAGCACCGCCGTCGGAATGCCCAGACCGTACGCCTCGCACAAGATGCCCAGCGCCAGCGTGTCCGCGATCCCGGCCGCCCACTTATTGACCGTATTGAACGTGGCCGGTGCCACCGCGACGGCGTCCGCCGGGGGCAAGGGTCGTATGTCACCGGGCTTCCGCCACGCCGACCGGACCGGATAACCGGTCTGCGCCTCGACCGCAGCCTGGTCGATAAAGCCAAGGCCCAGCGGTGTGGCCACCACCCCCACGTCCCAACCCCGGCTCTGCGCAGCCGAAATCAGCGTCCCGACACCGGAAGCCACCCCGGCTGCACACACCACGACATACAAGAACGGCTTCCCCGGCTCACCACTCACGCGGGCACCCCCAAACGGACAGACCAAGTGATGCAAACGGAGGCAGCGTACGACGCCGGTTCCGGCGGGTCTGTACGGTCTTCGGTGCAACTCCCGATCATGGAAGTAGCACCTGATGAGCGACGTGACTGTCTCGGTTGAGGCGGTTGAAGAGGTCCGTC